>NZ_JBBOZM010000001.1:0-675000 GCF_038008625.1 Paenibacillus sp. FSL L8-0470 | reverse complement strand
ATTGCATACGGTCAAAACTGTCCTTGCTAGTCTGACTCTTATCCTTAAAGGTCACCTTCTTGTTCCAAAAGAAACTGTTCGCTGTCCCTGCGCTATAAGAAATAATCTGTGCCGGGGTATTCATCATACCCAGAGAATGCAGCAAGGTAAATACGGCGAAATCAATCAGCGTATTCAGTAAGCCTACAGCATTGAATTTTAAAAACTGGACAAATCCCGCATTCAGCTTCCTATCTGCCATAATCATTGTCCTCTTGCCGCTCCTCATGCTCTCTACCCCGGTAACCCTTGGTCTCACGCACGATATACAGCGGTCTATCCTTGGATTCATCATATATCCGTCCAATATATTCACCTATTACGCCAAGCAGCATCAGCACGATGCCGTTAAACAACAAATTGACGCCGACGATGGAAGCCCAGCCCGGAACCGTCCATGAGGTGAAAAAGATTCTCTGGAACAATACAAAGAACAGATACACAAAACTGGAGAAGGAGAGAAAGAAGCCTATATATGAGGCTATCTTCAGCGGCTTATGTGAAAATGAGGTGATGCCGTCAACCGCAAACCGGATCATTTTCTTCAACGGGTATTTGGTTTCACCTGCAAAACGTTCCTCCCGCACATATTCCACCATCGTCTGCCGGAAGCCGACCCAGCTTACTAAACCTCTGACATAGCGGTTTTTCTCTTTGAGACCGCGCAGCACATCGCATACTTTACGGTCGATGAGCCGGAAGTCGCCTGTATCGGTTGGAATCTCCACACTGGTCATGCTGCTGAGCAGACGGTAAAAGAGCTTGGCGGTCACTTTTTTGAAAATAGTCTCCCCATGCCGTTTCAGCCGTTTGGCGTAAACTACCTCATAGCCCTCTTTCCACTTGGCAATCATCTGCAAAATGACCTCGGGCGGATCTTGAAGATCCGCGTCAATCACCACGACAGCCTGGCCTTGCGCATAGTCCATTCCGGCCGTAATCGCGACCTGATGACCGAAGTTACGGGAGAAGTCAATCAGCTTAACATGCTCGTCGCTGCTGCTGATTCCACTCATGATCTCAGCTGTGCGATCACGGCTCCCGTCATTGACGAAGATCAGTTCATAGGTATCACCGCATTCGTCCATGACTTTCTTAAGCCGCTCATACGTATATTGAATAACTTCTTCCTCATTGTACATGGGGACAATTACACTGTATCTGGCTTTCACCTTTGTTCCTCCTAAAAGTTTTGTAGCATTACGCCTCCCTTCCTAGAATACCCAGGAAGGGAACCAGCGCAGCACATCCGTCACATATTCTTTGTCAACCACCATTCCCGACAATACCGGATAGAACAGTACAAAAAGCAGGGCAGCGACAGCCACGTATGCATACCGGATGTACCTAGCTTCCCGATATTTGCTGTCCAGCAGCTTCATGATATATACAATAGCAAGAATCATGAACGGTACCATCGCAAAATAATGGTATAGGAACGTCTCACGCGGTACAAGCATCCAAGGGACATACTGCGAGAAAAAGCCGATCCAGATCATATACATGCTTTTGTCTTTCCGTTTTATGGTAAGCCATACCGTAGCCAGCATCGCGAAGATCCCGGTCCACCAGATTAGCGGATTGCCTATGGTGACTATGCTGCTTACCTTGCCTTCCGGCAATCCTTCGCCGCCGCTGAAGAACCATACCGGCCTTTTCATAAACGGCCATTCCCACCAGGAGGAAGCAAACGGATGCGTGGCGACAAGCTGGCTGTGGTAGTTATACATATTCTTTTGCGCATCGATCAAGCCTTTTAAAGTAAACCCGTCGGCTGTTACGGACAGCACAGGAATAAAGGACAGGCTATAGATCACGGCAGGAATAACTACAAAGAATACAACACAGCTGGCCAGCGTAACGATGGTGTTCTTCCAGAAGGAACTATCTGCCGTCCGGCAGGCGTCCTTGAGCTCCTGGTCACTTAATTTGCCTTCTGCCAGCACACGCCCAGCGGCCTTATGTTCCCTATAGCGTTCAAATAAGGCAAGCGCCAGCATAATGGCCAGCCCGGCTCCTCCATAGAGCACAATCCATTTGGAGGCGACGCCGATGCCGAAGAACAATCCGGACCAGAACAGCGGGACGAGTGTCTTGCGCAGCGGAACACGGTAGAAATTCATCATGAAATACCGCTGCATGAAATAGAACATTAACATGATGAAGAATACGCCGTATACATCAATTGTAGAAATCCGCGTCTGCGTGAAATGCATGAAATCCAGTGCGAACAGTCCCGCGGCAAGGGCGGCGTAAATGCTCTTTTTGAACAAACGCAGCGCCATGATATAGATTAGCGGCAACATAGCGATTCCGAACAAGGTACCGATAATCCGCCAGCCGAACGGATTAACACCGAATACCTCCATGCCGATAGCAATCAGAAGCTTGCCGAGCGGCGGGTGGGTATTCTCATAAGGGACGATGCCATGCGTGTATTCATAAGCTGTCCGTGCATGGTAAATCTCATCAAAATAGGTGCTGTTCATGAAACCGGTATTTTCAGGTATGATTGACTGTTCGTCAAACAGGTTGGAGGGGACGCCTCTTTTTGGCGCTGCACCGGCATCCGGGGTGACACTTGTAACCGGAAGCGGAGTTTTTCCGCCCCCCTGCTCGTAGAAGGCCATTTCATTTAAAGTAAAACCCGGTGAAGTCACTGTAAGTTTCACGTATCTTGCCGCAACGTTCAGCGGCTGGCTTTTCCAGATGAATACATTGCCGACATCCTCATTCACATCGAGCGGACTGCTCCAGGCATCCGGCGTCTGGCTGAATTCGAGTTTGAATTTACCGGTCCCGACACCTCCAAATACGTTGACACGCTCCAACTGGCGGCTCTGGCCCAGGTCGACATAAAAGCTTTCGCCGCTGGCAGCTGGTTCCCATAAGGTTTCGGGAGCTTTTGATGAGCCCAAGTGGTAAAGAGCCAGGGCTGCGAAGATGCCAGTAATAGCCAGCATCCAGATCCAGTCTTTACGCTGCAGTCTGAACCTGGATTTCTTACCCGGCTGCGGAAGCGGACGAAGCTCCCCGGCGAGTTTCATATCAGCTTCATACTTCTCTGCAGGGGCAGAAGGCAGCGGAAGCAGCTTCGTTTCGTTACGGATATACACCGAATACCCAATGTACAGCATATATAACAACAAAGCGAGATTGGCAATCGACGTAACCAGAACTATTCCGTCCGAAGGCGGATTATTTCCGGCGTTCAGATGGGCAAGCGTGTAGCCTACATTAATGTATTGCGTCAGCGAAAATCCGAGAAACAACGTCAGAAAACGGCGGTCCCGGCTTTCAATATAAGCGAACAGCGAAAGAATCAGAACCGGATACATGTAACGCTCATGCATTTTGGTTCCGAGTACAAACATAATGACAATCAGCACCATGCCGATGAAGAAAGATTTGGACAGCTCCTTGCGGTCCCGCTTGAAGGAATAATAAGCCGCCACGGCTACCGCTGCCAGGATGCAGACATAACCCCAGACCCGGTATGTAATCCCAAGCCATGTAAAATCGAGCGGGGACCACATCGGGTCAGTCAGTGCATAGAGATTAAACGCATTAACCGTAGAGTACGGATAGGAAGACAGCGTGCTCTTATACAGATCAATAAGCGCATCTAACCCGCCGTTATTCCAGAAGAATGGTGCCGCCAGCAAGGCAAAGATCCCAAGTCCGTAAAGAGCTCCCACCGCAAGCTGCTTCCAGGCCCGGTGATGATAGAAGGCAAACAGCAGGACTGGTGTAAAGATAAGTGCCTGCGGTTTGATCAGCGTGGCCAAGGCAAAAAATATCGCTGCACGCACAAAGGCCTTATCGGAGGCCCCGGCAACGCTAAGCAGCAGGAACAATAAAAAGAACGAATCTGCCTGTCCCCAGGCAGCAGAATCCATCAGCACCGCCGGATTAAACAGGAAGAGCAGCGTTAAGCCGATTGCCATGCCTGATCCGAGCTTTTTGCGGCCGCCTTTGTAAATCAAATACCCCAGCACCAGATCGGAAAGGACCGCCGGCAGTTTAAAGAGCAGCGTTTCCCCGCCTGAGCCATGCGCCAAGCCGAATAAACCGCGGATCGAGGCCAACAGGTACAATATATATAAATACCCTGGAGGATAGTCTGCAAAATACCCCTCCTCATAGAACTTGCCCGGACCCAAATCCACCATGCGCTGACCCCAGGCTATAAAGGTATTCATGTCATTCTGATAGCCCTGCGCAGTCAGGCCAATCCAGACCCGCAGGATTAAAGCAGCTCCAACGATGAGATAAAGCCATCTTGTATAAATCACATCCGGCTGCTTCAGCAATCTGTCGCTCCTGAAGGCTCTATTATATAGAAAAGCGAAGAACACACTGAATAACGCCGAGATCAGCAGCAGCTTGGCTGGTGATACCTTATGCGGTGTTTCCTCTGCCGGATTGTCACCTCCCTGGGCGGCGGCGCCGCTATCCAGCGAAATGACGCCAGTTCCCTCGGGGGCGGCATCCAGCTGTTCTACAGCCAAATCATCAAAATAAGCTTTGCCCTGAATCAAATTGGCGTATCCGCCAAGGGCTGCACCTATACCAAGTTCGGTCTGCTCTTTCCCGGTCTGACCGATAAACTCAAGATACTGCCAGTCTCCGGCAGTATCCGTTGTAGCAGGATACCCGCTGCCGATGCCGACCGGGAATATATTAGCCCCCAGCCCCTGGCCTGCGGCGCTGGCGATTTTGACAAACCCCGAGATCTTGTAATAGCTGTCTGGAGCAACGCTTATGTTCTGCACCCATTTCAGATGGTTCGGTTCAAGATTCTCAATGACTGCGGCTTTACTGCCGGAATGAACCTCCTCAGACTGGACCGACAATACGCCGGAGCCGTCTCCGGATATCCATGCATCCTTGGTCCAGCTGGAGGGTGCACCCTCCTCCCCATCTTCAAAGCCTGGATTCTGCAATAAGTTTCCTTCTGCATGGATGCTTGTTGCCGGAAGCACAAACAATAACAGCATCAAAACAATGATAGCAGCCGCGCGTGTATTTTTGATCATCGTTCCAACCTCACCTCGTCAATGTTAATCCAGCCGTTCCCGCCGGTTATGAAAATCTCTGCCCGATCTCCCTGATTTAGAGCAACAGGCGGCAGTGTAATCTGATGGTATTCATCTCCCTTGGTCAGCTCTGCTTCAGCCTGCACGATACCGTTCACCCGCAAGCCGATCCTTCCACCCTCGCCGCCGGCACTGACCATGGCTGACAGCTTGTATTCCCCCGGCTCTGTTGGTGCTGCAAAAGCCTGAACGACACTTTTGTCACCACCGGCATCAAGATAGGCAAGATAAGTTCCGGCACCCGGGTTATTGCTGGCAACCCCCGTTCCCTCTGAAAAACTCCAGCCTGCGGCCCCCTCTTCAAAACCACCGTTTGAAAACTCCTTATCCGCTGTTGTGTCCAGGGGCGTTGCCCCGTCTGCATACTCTTTAACAAGAAGAACACTATAATTAGCAAAATGCTTGACCGTCCCCTCTCCTGCCACGGCTTCAGGGAGGGGGGTTCCATTCCTGAAGAGGTATGCCGAATTCCCAGTCACAACATCCGGTTTGCCGAACCTGTATCTGCCAAAGGCAGATACCTGCTGAAACGCCGCCCCCGGATTGGCATAGACAACAGATTCCAGAAAATCATGCGGATTGATTCTTTCGTAAAACAGCACAAAGATATAAGGCATATTGATTTCGTCCGTAATGTAGACGTCTTCTGTACTGTGTTCAGATGCATATTGTATCGCCTCACCCAGCGAATCATAAAACGCCGGACCGATACGCCCGGGGAAATCACGGAAATATGCATTCGTGAATGACCCGAACAAAATGGTGAAAGTAAGAGCAGACAGGATACCTGCAATTTTTATTTTTTGGTATAGCCATGTAAAACCAGCTGCAACCAGCAGGATCAACGGATAAAAGATAATGTTGATCCGGTTGATATTCACAGTCGTGATAGAGCTCATGAGTACGGCAAGGGAGAGCCACAGCAGCACAACCGCATGCGGGATACCTTCGCGGCCGCGTGTCCGCAGCGCATGAATCATCACAAGAAGGCCAGCTATAGCAAAAGGCAAAGCGATCGGGTAAGCATAGCCATACGGTGAGATTGAATTCCACGGCAGGCCGTCGCTTCCGCTGAGTAGTATTTTGCCAAAAGCACTAAAATTGTCTGCAGCGGTCTGCAGCAGCTGTCCGCTGAATACGGAAGAGACCTCTTCTACACGCGGCATAGTTAATTTGGGAATAGAAAAGAATGGAGTCGCTATCCCCTGCTGTTTATAGCGGTTGATAACTACAAATAAAAATATGGGAAGGGCCAGCAGGATAAATAGTGCCCCGTTCCACAATAATGTCCGTAATTTTAGCGCTCTACTATACAATAGAAGAAGTGCGGTGCCTAAGGCAAATAAAGGTACAAAAAAGTAGGCTGTTCCGTATGCATAAAGCGACAGGGCAAGCATGATTGTAAAACCGCAAGTCCATTTGGCGCTGCGGAAGGATTTCAGCCCAAAATATACCGCAATACATACCAGGGTAGGCAGCAGGTTGGACTCCAGTGCCCATCTCGACATCATAATATGCCAAGGATTAATCGCGATAAAAGACATGGCGGCAAGACCCGCCACTTTTGATGGGAACAGCTGCCTCATAATTAAATAGAAAAATAGCATGCCCAGCAGCCCCATCACGATACTTACCGCCCGCACAGACAGTGGTGTCAGACCGAACAGCAGGAGAAAAGGCAGCGATAAATAGGCATAAAGTGCATTTTGCCCGCTGCCCCAGGAAATGAGATGAATGGGCAGATGAACGCCGTTCCGGTCTATCCCATAATGGAGGATAGCATAAGCATCATAGCCTATGGATGCTTCATCCTGGTTAAGTCCCGGAGGGATACTCCCTATGTATATCACCCGCACGATGGCCCCCAGCAGGAAGATCAGCAATGGCCAAGGGTTGTTCCTCCAGGAGCTGTACGCTCTATTAACAATGCCGGACAACATTAATCACCTCTTCAACAATATAATCTAAATGCCGGTTGAAGAAAAGACCGGGACCGGTTGATGTCCCTGGCCGAAACTGTAAGATACAGGTGCATTGATTCTTGTTCTGCTATAGCAAAACGGCCCCTTCATCACTGAAGGAGCCGTAATATTCGGGTTTATATTAAAAGTAAACTTAGCCTTGGCTGCCGATCAACACGTAGCGCAGCACAATTAGAACGGCAAGCACCCACATCATCCAGTGGATATCGTATTTTTTCTTGCCGGCCAGATTGGCTACACAAGCCAAGATTACATAGGTAACAATCCCGAACGAAATGCCGTTGGCAATGTTGTAAGTGAATGGCATGATGACGAAAGTCAGGAAGGCTGGAATAGCATAAACCATATCCTGAAAGTCGATCTCGCGAATCGATTGCGCCATAAGCACGCCGACCACAATCAATGCCGCTGCCGTAGCGGAACCAGGAATTAGCGCAACCACCGGAGCAAGGAACAGAGCAAGCAAGAAGCAAACACCGGTTGTTACAGCAGTCAGACCTGTCCGGCCGCCTTCAGCAACCCCGGCAGCACTTTCTACATAAGCAGTAGTTGTGGAAGTACCCAGCATCGCACCACCGGCAACAGCAACCGCATCAACAAACATCGCATTGCCGACACGTCTCTTGCCATCTTCCTTGTCCTTCATAATTCCTGCACGTTCAGCAGTACCGACAAGCGTGCCAAAGGTATCAAACAATTCTACGAACGTAAAGGTGGCAATGGCGGAAACAATACCGGTGTGCATAATGCCTTCCCAGTCAAATTCCCAAAAATTCAGCTGTGTGAAATCAGGAACCCAAGGCGTCTGTGGATTGTTCAGCGAGCTGAAATCAACTGCACCCATGAGGATGGCGACAACGGTAGTTCCCAGAATTCCGAACAAAATCGCGCCGCGGACTTGCAGCACCATCAGAATAGAAATCAGCAGCAAGCCGATGATGACCAGCTGGACATTGGTATTTTCAAGGCTGCCCATATGAATAACAGTTTCGAAGGACAAAACATCAGTGAACTTGTTAGCAGCAATGTCGCTGCCGGCTTCAACGCCGATAGTCATAAGACCGCTGTTCTTCAATCCGATAATGGTAATAAACATCCCGATCCCCACGGTAATGGCATGCTTCAGATTGTCAGGGATGGCTGTGAGTAATATTTGCCGCACCCTCGTTACCGTCAGCAGGATGAAGATGATACCGGAAATGAATACGGCAGTCAGACCCATCTGCCAGGTAAATTCATGTTCAGTTGTAGCCGAGGATAAAACCACGGATGCGAAATATGCATTAAGGCCCATACCAGGCGCCAGAGCTACCGGGAAATTAATGAAAAGTCCCATGGCAATTGTAAAAATACCAGCTGCCAGCGCTGTAGCCAGAAACACGGAATACCAGCCCATGTCAATCCGCCCAAAAGCCGTCAAAGTCCCGGGATTAACCGAGAGAATGTAAGCCATTGCCATGAATGTGGTCAGACCGGCCATAATCTCTGTGCGTACTGTGGTGCCGTTTTCTTTCAACTTGAAAAAGCGATTCAAATTGTTCTCCCCCTAAGATCTATGTGAGTGTCTCGCGTGCAACAGAAAAGCCGGTATCTTGGTAGACACCGGCCCGAAAAAAGAGGATTCACCTGCCTGTCTTCAGCGCAAAGGCCAAAGATGTCCGGGAACTCGCTCTTCTTAATCGTAGCCAGGTCATTACGGTGACCTTGTAGAGACTTTCGGGCCGATTCCCGAAATTATACGAATATTTATGTTGCTCAACGCTTTATCATTTTAGGTGTACATCACATAAGTTGTCAATGGCAAATACGAACAATACGCGTTATATTTTTAATATTGTTCGTAAATCAAACATTTTCATGACAAAATCTGCAGGAATGGTTAATCTGGAACCTCACTCATAGGATACGGGCGGTATTTCTCTGGCTCACTGCAGGAGATGATGGAGCATCCGTCAAAAGTGCTGGTTTTGCCATCATAAAGACAAGTAAAGCGCCAAACATTGCTTACGGTTTGCTCCTTGGCATCAAAAAAGGATTCAAGGATATCCCATTGCAGAACCTTATTCCCTGAATCATGCCAGCCGCGAAACCACTCCTGACATTCGAGAATGCCGGAGTATTCTGCCCCATCGCATTCTTCTATTCTGACCTCCGCCTCCGTTCTCCATTCATTCGTTAATGTCTGCGTGCAATTGCATGCTATCATTTTACCACCTGACACGAAATTCATTTTCTTACATTAAACAAAAAAAAGCCGGAAACACCCTGTTAAAATGGTGTTCCGGCTCTGGATATACTCTTATTCAACTGATTGCTATTCCCATTCAATTGTTGCAGGCGGTTTCGAGGTAATATCATAAACGATGCGGTTCACGTTATCCACTTCGTTGACGATCCGCACGGAGATCTTCTCCAGCACATCCCACGGGATACGCGCCCAGTCGGCGGTCATACCGTCGATGGAAGTTACTGCACGGATGCCCACGGTGTAGGAATAAGTGCGCTCGTCTCCCATAACCCCGACACTCTTCATGTTAGGAAGTGCAGTGAAATACTGCCAAATCTCCTGATCCAAACCGGCCTTGATGATTTCCTCGCGCAGGATGTAATCGGAGTCGCGGACAATCGTCAGCTTCTCTTCGGTCACTTCGCCCAATACGCGAATAGCAAGTCCAGGACCCGGGAATGGCTGTCGCCAGACGATGGCACGCGGCATGCCCAGCTCTTCTCCCAGTTTGCGGACCTCATCCTTGAACAGCGTGTTCAAAGGCTCGATCAGGCTGAACTTCATGTCTTCCGGCAATCCGCCGACATTGTGATGCGATTTGATAGTCTGTGCTGTTGCTGTTCCGCTCTCCACAATATCCGTGTACAGTGTACCTTGGGCGAGGAATGCGAAGTCACCCAGCTTGGCCGATTCTTCGTCAAAGCAATAGATAAACTCGTTGCCGATGATTTTACGTTTTTGTTCGGGATCAGATACACCGGCCAGCTTGCCCAGGAATCGCTCGCGGGCATCGATCTTCACGACATGAATATCGAACTTGCCGACGAATGTCTCCATTACACTCTCTGCTTCGCCTTTGCGCAGCAGGCCGTGGTCAATAAACATACAGGTCAATTGATCGCCGATGGCCCGGTGAATCAGCATGGCCACAACGGAGGAATCCACACCGCCGCTGAGTGCGCAAAGCACCTTCTTGTCCCCGACTTTAGCACGGATATCCTTAATGGCATCGTCAATGAACGATTCCATCGTCCATTTGCCCTCACAGCCGCAGATCTCGTACAGGAAGTTCGAAATCATCTCATTGCCGCTTACGGAATGGCGAACCTCCGGATGGAACTGAACAGCGAAGAATTTTCGGGCAGCATGGCTCATTGCGGCAATCGGCGCACTTTCCGTACCGGCATCCAGATTAAATCCGGACGGAAGCTCCACTACATGGTCGCCGTGGCTCATCCATACCATCTGTTTGCTCTCAAGCCCTGCTGCAAGCACAGCTCCCGCTTCGAAATCGACATCAGCTTTGCCGTATTCGCGTTTGGCTGCACGTTCCACCTTGCCGCCGAGCTGGTGAGCCATGAGCTGCATGCCGTAGCAGATGCCGAAAATTGGCAGTCCCAAATCATAAATAGCCGGATCCAGATGTGGTGCGTCCTCAGCATACACACTGCTTGGTCCTCCGGAGAATACGATCCCCTTCGGCGAAAGTGCTTTGATCTTCTCAATTGGCGTATTGTACGGCAGAAGCTCGCTGTATACCCCCAGGTCCCGAATTCTGCGCGCGATAAGTTGATTATACTGTCCCCCGAAATCGAGAACGACGATCATTTCATTTGGCTTGTTCATTACGTGCCTCCCTTGATTATTGGATTCATTATACTCATGGATAAATCTCATCGTCAAGGAAAGGAGGACACGTATCTCTTACGCTTTTGGCGCAGTTCATCCGGCCGCTTGAACGATCTGAGGATAGCGGAAAAGACTTATGGCATCTTTTGGTCAAGGTATCCGCTTCCATGCGGCCCGTAAGGATTTATTGCCCAGCCGGTGCCTGCCAGAAAGCCTCAGGTCAGGCGAAAAATGATGAGCAGGCAGCGGCTGATAAAGCCTGCGGCCTCCGCAGCGGCTGCATCCGGCGGTGGCGGCGCCGGGCCGGGACGCGGCGTGGCACGCTGAGCCTGTGCCGTACCGCTGTACGCCAGGGTTTCCCACTGGCGGACGAACCCCCGGACGGCGGTGCGCAGCCCCGCGTCCTCTATATTCAGGGAGGCAGCGTACTCCCTGGCCGTCACACCGGGCAGCGGCGGGCCGTACCGCGCCGCCAGCCCGCGCCAGGCCAGAGCGGCTGCGCGCAGCTGCCGCTCGCGGCTCACGCTGCCGGCGCGGCGCGCCGCCGGCAGCAGAGCCAGGCTGCGCCGCCAGCGCCAGGCGGCGGCGAGCACCAGCGCCGCAGCCGCAGCGGGCGGCGCGGGGTTCCCGCCCGCCAGCGGCAGGGCGGGCAGGATGTCCGCGCCGGCAGCTGCGGACGCGGGGGTTCCCTGCGGCGCAGATGCAGCCGCAGCGGGGGCCGCCGCCGGACCTGCTGCGGCGAGGGCAGCGCCGGGGGTGGGATCAAACGGGATCCAGCCGGCGCCGGGGAAATAGACCTCCACCCAGGCATGGGCATCGCCTTGGGTAACGGCATAACGCTGCGGCGAGGAATCGGCCTCCGGTGTCCCCGGTCCATAGCCCTGGACATAACGGGCCGGAATGCCGCTGCTCCGCAGCAGCACCGTCATCGCCGTGGCGAAATGCACGCAGTAGCCCTGCTTCGTCGTGAAGATGAAATCATCGGCGAAGTCGGCGCCGGCCGGCGGAATCCTAGTCTGCAGGCTGTAAGAGTAGCCGCTCTGCAAATAATTGCGTACAGCAGCAACGGCATCATAGCGGCTTACGGCAGAAGCTGTGAGCCGCTGTGCCAATGCGGCGACCCGCTCCGGCATTGCCGCGGGAAGCTGCAAATAACTATCGGCAATGGACTCTGGATCCTCGCTGCCCAGAACGCGCAGCACAGCCGGATCACTCTCCGGCAACAGAGAGCTCACTGTATACCCGGCAATCTTCGCAGAGCTTGCCGTCTCGGGCAGGCGGAAGCTATTCTTCTCCCGGTTCGCCAGCACATAGCCTAGCCGGCTGCCGTCCGCCAGCCTCACCTGTTCCACGTTCACCACGGTTCCGGCACTGAACAGCGGCAGGTTGCCGGAGGAAGGCACGGCAAACTGGATTTCCTGTACCAATGTCTGATCTTCGTTATTAGCGAATACCGGCAAGTCCCCGGCAGGCAAGCTCGTTAAACTAAGCGGGATGTATGCCGTCCCTTCCCTGATCCAGCGGCGGCCATCATAATAAGCTGAGCTTTCTCCTCTCCAGTAAGCCGTGCGGCTGGATGTGACCGTAAATACGGCTTTTGTACTGGGGGATAGCGCTGCCCCAAGCTCACCTTTGCCCGAACCGTAACCTGTAGTTCCTGCCTCAAGCCGGATTTCCTCCTCCGTCTGCCGCTGAACTTGTCCAGTCGCCCATTCCTGTAATTGGTTAAATACCGGCTTCAGGGTAATAGGTACAGCCGGCTGCGTTCCATACAGCTGGCCGCCTATCCAGGATGCTGCCGTCAGCAGCATTGCTCCTGCGAGAGCAGAACCTCCCCAGCGGACATAGGGAAGACTAACCCGGCCGGTTCGCTCCTTCAGGCGCAGCAGCCCGCTCATGCCCTGCATCCACAGAATCAGTCCCGCAGAGACCAGCACTTCGCCGGTTGTCTTTACCCCAAATCCTATATCCAGCATCAGAAGATAACATACAGTCACAGCTGCGAACAGAGCCGTGCTTCCTCTGTACAGCGCAAGCTGCTGCACGGAAGAAACCAGCAAACCCCAGCCCAATATCAGAATCAACAGCCGGCTGTGTTCACTTAGCTGCGAAATCTGTCCCGTGAACAACAGGACCGCGTCCTCCGGAATTCCTGCAACATAAGGGCCAAATTGCGCTATTCCTTCACTGCTGGCGCAGGTGTATAGCCAAGTCAGAGCAATCAGAATAGACCGGATACTGAGCTGCAGCAATCCCGGGAGCCTAAAGCAGCCCCATAGCAGCAGTGCCGCAGCAGAGAGCATCAGAATTTCGAGCAACTCCGCAGTAGGGGGCAAAGTTGTGGATCTGTGCAGCGGAAGCAGCCATGCCATAAACAAACCCATAATGGCCAAAGAGAACAGCAAACGATAATGCAGGGGGATGTCCTCCCTGTTATCGGTATAACTGTTCTCAGCTTGTCCATCCACCGCCTGCGGTTTAACCGTCACTGCCGGTTTGCCGAACGGCCCTTCGTCCTTCCAGGTGCTGGAAGAATCAGCCGATATTCCGGCAGTCCCCCGATATCTACCGTTCTGTCCGTTTCCCCGGAGATTCATGGAATTCCGCCCCCTTGTACCCGTATGACAGAGAGGAATTCTCCAGACAGTAGATTCGCGCTCCAAGCCGCTCCAGACTGCCCCTTACCGTCCCGGTATTACGCTGTGTGCCATTCCCCGGCCATTCTTTCATCTCCGTTGAATGCTGCTGATTTACCGGAGCAGGCAGGTCCCACACATAATAAATCTCCACCTGCACGCCCTGTACCAAGAACCGGGCAAGCGTCCGCGCGGATTCCTCCTCCAGCTTTCCTGTGATCACCGTTACCGTCATCCCCGGAATCCAGCTCCGTGAAGCATCTTCCAGCAGGCCGCTCAGGCTTCGGGTACCGTCGGGAGCAATTTCCGTTAGCATATCCTGCACTCTGGCAGGGATTTTGCCGAGTCCCTCATGTCTGGCTATACCTTCCGGCCATCCGCCGCTGAACAGCTGCACATATGTGCCGGAGCGCTCCGCTGCAAGCATCAGGCCCATTGCTGCAGATACGGCTTTTTCGAATGCCGGAGTTGTTGTGCCACGCAGCCCGCGCGGAGTGAGTGCTCCGTAGGGAATCTCATAATTTTCCGGGCTGTTGGCAAGAACGATACAAGCCATCCTGCCCTGTTCACGCACCGGTACCCTGCTCTGCAGCGTTCCCTTGCGGGCGCTGTTCTTCCAGTCAATCCGGCTAAGCGGATCACCCGGGGCATACTCACGGAGATCTGCCGCTTCACTGCCGCTGTCTCTTCCCCTGCCCATGAGCATCATATCCCCGGCCAGCAGGCCGCTCCCCGGTACAGCTGCCCCTACATAGAGCGGTCTGGGAAGCACTTTGAAGCTGTCCTTGAACTCCGGCTTGGTTCCGCCTGTGAACAGCCCCGGCAGATCTCCCCAGCTTATGCTGCAGCTCTGAAGCCGATGAGTTCCCCGGGGGACTTCCTGCAGCTCATAAGAATAAGTGAATTTGCGCCGGAACCCGGGAAACAGTAATTCCTGATGCCGCCGTCCGCCCCAGTAATCGGCAATGATCATCCACGGGAGTGGAATCCGTGAAGAGAAGCTAAGCTGTACTTCTACTGTCAACGTATCTCCGGCTGCCGGATGCAAAGGGGATATACGGCGGACAATCTGCACTTTCCGTGGACCGCAGAGCTGCAGCAGGAGTCCGCCGAACATAAGAATTCCGGCTGCCGACAAGAGGAACAGCAGAGACGCACCTCCGCGCCATGCATATAAAGCACCGATGACTGCCGTTATAGCCAGCATCCGCAGCCATTCACCTAAAACGCTGCGGTTTCGCGGGACAGGCCGGAGCATGTCTCCCGGAGAATCAGACTTCTGCTGCTGCATATTTTTTTCTTGCTCTATTAATGATGAAGAGGACAAGGTGACACCCTTCCTTCGGCGATAGACTAGCTCCGCCCTGCTGCCGCGATCAACGTGGAAGTACTTTCGGGAGCCTATTACTGTCTATTCTTCCCACGAACAAGAGTGCCCAAACCCTTGGAGTTACTTTGGTCCCGTACTTGGACGGCATGCCGAAGGGCTGCTTAAGTTGTTCTAACTCTGCGCTCCTCTGCCGTCGCGCGGGCCTCCTGCGGCAAATGCCCCGCTGTTGTGAGCAATTCCCGCAGGGATATCCAGAGAGAGGAACCAATCATTTGCACCTCTGCCCCGCTTGTTTCCAAACTTCCGTCAGGCAAAGCAAGTTTTAGCTGCTTCTGTAATGCATCCACTGTCAGGTTCCGCCCGTTCCAGGCAATCAGTCCGCTGCGGCTGGCGCTATCCCAGCTAACCCGTCCGCCCAGCCGTTCAATGACCGCGCGCAAGGGAACCATGTATTGCCCTTGGCTGATTCTGTATTCTCCCGGGTCCAGTTTGGTCTCCAGCCTGCCCACCTCCAGGACCAGCGGCTTGCCGGAGGCAAATAATCCGGCATTCGGCACAATGTTAGAATGAATCCAGTCCTGTGAAGGTTTCGAGCGGTTGGCGCCTGCCATAGTTGCAGATACTCTGAAGTGTACAGGCTGCTGACTTGCGTCCAGCTGACCAAAGTTATACCCGGCAGCCTTATAACGCTCAATAATCTTGGGCAGTGCTTTGGCACTCTCTTCATGTCCCGCACCGTCATGCAGCAGCAGGATGACTTGGGAGGAAGACATGTCCGCCACCGATCCCTGCAGGATTTCCGACGCCGGCACACCCCTGCGTCTGGAATCTCCGCTGTCCACTGTCCAGTCCATTACCGAGTAGCCCGCTTGCTTCAGCAGGTCGAAATAGGTTGCATCAAAATGTCCGAAGGTGCCTCCCGGCGCACGGACAAGCTGTGGACGGACCCCGGTAATCTCTCTGACAATCTCTTCAGTTTTCTTGATTTGCGTCCAAAATTCTGTGAATCCGCTATATAAATCATGATAATTATGATTATAGGTATGATTGCCAATGACATGCCCCTGCTCCCAAATCGCATTAATCAGCTCGGGGCTGCTCCGGGCCCGCTCTCCCAGCACGAAGAAGGTTGCCTTCACCTCCTGCTGGCGCAGTATTTCCAGCACCTTTGCAGTGACTTTGCTGGGCCCGTCGTCAAACGTAAGATATACTGTCTTCTGTGTTTTCTTTGGGGCAGCGGCCACCACAGCTGCTGCGGGTGCAGCCTTGGATTTGACTAACGCTGATATAGCTGCCGAATCTTCTGGATTCTGGAGATTTTGGGTCGATGTTATTGCCGTGGAGACAACCGGGGCTGGTGAGGCAGAGCCTCCTGAATTCACAGCCGGGGCAGGCAAATCTTGCGTCTGGGCAGCCGGCAGATTATTCTTAGAGAGTGCAGGCTCAATTTTACCAGCCTGTAGAGGATACATTTTCGGCGATGCCGAAGACTGTCCAGTTTCCCAATCAGGCTTTACCAATAATATAATTGCCATAGCAAGCAGCCCGCGGATAAGGATCCGGCGGATCTGGGTACTTTTGCTATCTTTCATCTTCTCTACCTCCAGCATTCTATTCACTTCCAGAACCATTTGGTAGATTGTATGAAGACAAGCTTCAAAATAGAATTAGGCATGCGGCCCTTGGAGAGTGACAATATTATGGAAATGTTGAGATGGATACAGGAATTGTTCGCCAGTTACGGATACAGTGTGCTCTTCTTCGGATTGCTGCTGGAATTTATTGCGCTGCCCTTTCCCGGGGAAACAACAATGGCTTTTGCAGGCTTTCTTTCCTATACCGGCAAGCTTGATTTCATGACACTGGTAGTACTGGCTTTTGCAGGTACAACAAGCGGGATGACCATTACTTATTTCGTCGGGCTCAAGGCAGGGATGCCGTTTATCCAGCGCTACGGCAAATGGTTTCTCTTTTCACCGGCCAAGCTGGAGAAAACGCAGCGCTGGTTCGAGCGTTACGGCAGTTTTCTGATCTCGATCGGTTATTTTATTCCCGGCGTCCGGCATTTCACCGGCTATTTCGCCGGTATTATCGCTTTGCCTTTCCGCAAGTTTGCCCTGTATGCTTATGGAGGAGCGCTGCTCTGGGTACTGGCTTTTCTGGGCATAGGCAAATTATTCGGGCCGCAGTGGATGGGCATCTTCCACCTGTTTGAGCTGTATGCCCTATGGATTGTCTCCGGTATCCTGGCTATCGCAGCCCTGATCCTTCTTTACCGCTACCGCCGGGGCATTTCCGCCCGCCTGCTGCGGCGCAAGGTCAAAGGTTAAATCTTAAGCATAATGCAAAAAATATAGAGAGTTTCCGGGGACGCCACGCAACCTGAAACATTAAAAAAGCAGCCGTTTGACGCATCATTCGAAGAACCCTTCGAAGAGCATCGACAGCTGCTTTTCTTATGCAACTCGAGATGAATTTACTGACTTTAAATACGGGACAGACTCTTTCGTTTGCTGCGAACCAGGTAATATCCTCCCAGCAGCAGCGCAATTCCGGCAAAGCCGGCACCTCCGGCAAACCCTAATTGCCGGGGTTTCACGTAGTCAAGCAGCCAGCCTGCGCTTAGCATTGATATCCCAATCAGTGAACCGCCCGCCGCCGACAGCATTCCGAAAATAACCGGCTGCATGGAAGACGGCGTCTCTCTCATCACCAGCGTGTCCAGACAGGCATTGCCAATTCCACCCGATAAAGACAGCAGAATATACAGGAGAAATGCGGCCGCAAAATGGCTGCTGGCACTGATCCCCATCAGCAGCAAACCTTCCGCCAGCAATCCTGCCAGCGCCACCGCGAGCAGCCTCTTCTTCACCAGGCGGCCGGCAAAAAAACTGAGGCTTAGCCCGATGCCAAGTGCCGCATAAAACGCTCCGACTCCGACATCGCCGGCATGAAACACCTGCACGGCATACACACTGATCAGCACATTGTCCCAGCCGTTGATAACCGGCACCAGCAGCTCATAACCAATAATAACCTGCAGCACGAGACTTCCCCCTGCCACGTATTTAAGCGTCCGCAAGCGCCCTTTATCGCCTTGCTTTAGTTCGCTCTGTTCTGCAGAAGAATCATGTTTTGTTCCCGCTTCAGCTTTCCCGGCATTATGCGGAAACTGCAAACCCCATAGCAATAAAGCTGCAACCAGAAAAGATGCGGCGTTCATGACGAATGCCGTCTCCGGCCCGAACCAAAGGGACACCAGCCCTCCCGTAAAGGCCCCTAGAATGAGCACAGAGCCATTCATCAGCTGTTCCAGGCCATTAATGCGGAGCAATGAACCCGGAGCAGCCAGGAGCGGGATAGAAGACTTGCGGACCGGACTGTAAACCGCCTCTCCCGCTGCCAGTATAAAACTGCCTGCATACAGCAGCCACAGCCGGTCCTCCCCATTGATCCAAAGAAAGGATAAGGCTACAGGCACTCGCATAATATCAACGGCTATCATAATCGTTTTGCGCGGCAGCCTGCCAGCCAGCATCCCGCCGAGCGGAGCCATAAAAAGATAGGGCAGCACCCTTACACCAAGCGATATGCCTACCGCCATTCCCGATCCGGTCAGTTGAAGCACCAGCGCCAGCATGGCCACACTGCTGAACCGGTCGCCTATTCCATTGATTAATCCGGCTGCGAACAGCCTGGAATACCCCTGCCCGCCCAGAACAGATAATCCATTTCCGGTTTGTGTCATTTCATGAGCCCTCACAATCGAAATTAAATATATATCTAATTAGATAGTAATCGAATATTATATTTATGACAATGTATTATTTTCTTTCTTTGACCAAGATTATAGAATGAGGGTTGACTGAACTCTCCGGGAAAGAAGGGACTCATCTTTTGAAAATAGATCGTTTGCTCTCCATAGTCATCCTGTTGATGAACCGCCCGCTCATTCAGGCCAAGGAGCTGGCCGACATGTTCGAGGTCTCCGTCCGCACCATCTACCGCGATATCGACAGCATTAACAGTGCTGGCATACCTGTCGTAACCTATCAGGGTGCAAACGGCGGGATTGGCCTCATGGAGGGATACCGCCTGGACCGCAATCTGCTGACGGAGCGTGAGCTGGCCGATATTTTCACCGCTTTGCAAAGCGTCTCTTCCTATGTCGGAGGAGAACACACGCTGCTGATGGAAAAAATCAGCAGTGTAATCCCCCCTGCCCAAACCGCTGCCTTCCGGAGCAAAACAACCCAGTTGATCGTCGATTTCTCTCCTTGGGGATTGAATGGACCCCTGGAAGAGCGGCTAACCCTGCTCAAGGAAGCGCTGGAGGAAGGTGTCACTGTCGCCTTCGAATATGTGAACGCCGACGGCAGGATGAGCAAGCGCTCCGTGGAGCCTTACACGCTGGTGCTCAAAGGGCAAGCCTGGTATTTGTACGGCCTGTGTGCAAAGCAGGGGGAGTTCCGCCTGTTCAAGCTGCTGCGTATGAAAGCGCTGGTGAAGGAAGACCGGGTGTATGTCCGTCAAGATATCCCCTTGAAGGATTTCCCCTGGACTAAAGGATGGATGCGGCCCGCTGACTCACTGCCCGTGGTACTGCATTTCTCGGCGGCAGGCAAACATCTAGCCGAAGATTATTTCGATGCTACTGAACTTCAGCCGGACGGCAGCGGCGGGTACACCGTTAGGGTTCATTATCCGGAGGATAACTGGCTTTACAGCTTTTTGCTGGGATTCGGAACCTCGGTTGAGGTGCTGGAGCCGGAACATATCCGCCTCCGGATGGGCGAGCTCGCTGCAGGCATCGCAGCAAAATACAAATAATTTCCAAACGCTATGTAGATTGAACTTGAGAATATACATTTGGGAAAAGTGCGGAGGGGAATTTTGGAACTGTAGGAGCGATAGCGTCCGCCTGAGAGCTTTCCGTAGGAAGGCTCTCTTCGGAAGCATGGGCAAGGTTTGGATTTCTACGGCGATTCGCAGTTAAATTCAGGAAATCCAAACCTAGCAGCGGCCGGAAGTCCAAACATTCTCTGTAGTCACTGCCAGTCCCAAAATAGAAGAATTATAAGTTCAATCTATATAGCAACTCTCCAACAAACCTGACTGAATGCTGTCTAGTTTGATGGTTTATACTGGACTGGAATGCGGGCGGTACTCGTCCCGCGAAATCTAAGGGAGTGTGTTGATATGAATATGGAAAAGACTTCGCCCCATCAACATGAGGCCGTATTCTGCCAGAGCTGCGGAATGCCAATGCCTGAAGCGGAGCTCCTGGGCAGTGAGCAGGATGGCACTAAGAATGAGGATTATTGTATCTACTGTTACGAAGCCGGAGAATTCAAGCAGCCTGAAATAACACTGCAGGGTATGACCGATCTCTGCACCGGATTCATGGTGGAGGAAGGCATGGATGAGGCTGCGGCGCACAAGCTGCTCGCCGAGACGCTTCCTTTACTGAAACGCTGGAAGACGGCAGCCGCGGTGCAGTAAGCGGGGTCTTCTCCATAACAAAAGGGACTAGCTATACACCCGCCGGTGCTGGATAGTCCCTTCTTTAGTACATCACAAGTTATGCCTGTTGAGATTTAACTGCTTGAGGTTGTAAAGACTCGGCTTCTTCCGTCTTCAGAAAGTCCGGCTGCGGTGAAGTCTTCTTGATGAACAAGGCCAGCACCAGAGCCACTACAGTCACCCAGGTTGCCACGGCGAATGCATGGGTAATCCCATTGATTGTCGCTTCCTGTGTAAGTTTGAGCATCGCCGCCTTATCGGTCTGTGAGACAGCGCCGCTGGTTACTGCTTCCGTAATATTGCTCTTCGTGCGGTTGGTCATCAGGCTGACAAACAGCGCCATCCCAAGTGCTCCCCCGACCGTACGCAGCGTGTTCGACATCGCTGTACCGTGCGAGCTGAGCCGCTGCGGCAGCTGGTTAAGTCCGGCTGTCACAATCGGCATCATCAGCATCGACATCCCGAACATCCGCGCCGTATACGTCAGGATCAGATGTGTATAGGTTGTGGAATCCGTAATTTGACTGAATTCCCATGTTGTAATGGTGGTAATCAGCAATCCGATAACCGCCAGCCATCTTGCACCAATCTTATCAAAGATAATTCCGGTGATCGGAGACATAATCCCCATCAGAATGGCACCCGGCAGCAGCATCAACCCGGATTCCATCGGTGTAAAGCCGCGGATGGTCTGAAGATAGATTGGCAGCAGGATCATACCTGCGTACATGGCCATGGTAATAATAATATTGATTACCGTTGTAAGTGAGTACATGTTATAACGGAAAATGCGGAATTCGAGCAGTGGTTTGTCGGCGGTAAGCTCGCGCCATACAAACAGGGCCAATGCCAGGGTTCCGAGGATCAGACAGGCAATAACAGTCGTGCTGCCCCAGCCGTCTGTTCCGGCATCACTGAAGCCGTACAGCAGTCCGCCGAACCCAAGGGTCGAGAACACGATGCCGGTCTTATCCAGCTTCGGAGAAGTCAGCTTCCCGACGTTCTGCATGGTCTTCATCCCAAGCAGTGTGGAGAAAATGGCCAGCGGCAGTACGATAAAGAACAGTACGCGCCAGGAATAGTTTTGCACAACCCAGCCCGAGAGGGTAGGTCCGATCGCCGGGGCAAAAATCATCGCTACCGCCATGAGTCCCATGGCTTTACCGCGTTCTTCAATCGGGAAGATACGCAGGAACACAATGTTCATCAGCGGCATCAGAATTCCAGCACCGACGGCCTGGATTACTCTGCCGACCATAATCATTTCAAATCCGGTTCCGATACCGCAGACAAGCGTACCTATAGAGAATAGTATCATTGCTGTAGTAAACAATTGGCGGGTGGTAAACTTCTCCACCAGATAAGCACTGATTGGAATGAGCACACCGTTCACAAGCATAAACCCTGTGGTCAGCCATTGTGCCGTATTGGCGACAATGTTAAGATCCTCCATCATTTTCGGAAGCGCCACATTCATCAGCGTTTGATTCAACAACGCGACGAAAGCGCCAATTAAGAGCGCTGCGATGATAGGCCCTTTGCGTATAGCCTTAGTTTCCGCAGCAGCGTTAGCAGTTATTGTACTCATGGCTACTTTTTATCTCTCCCTTGTACCAAAATTTTTACGATTTCACCATGAAGCCGCAGCAGTTCCTTGACATCCTCTGGAGGGATGCCGGACAGCGGCTGCAAATGCTTTCTCATGGACTGCTTGCTTCGTTCCCGGATTTCCTGACCTTTGTCCGTCACCGCAAGATTGAATATACGCCGGTCGCTCTGAGAGCGTTGTCTGGTGATCAGTCCTGCCTTTACCATACGGTCAACTACTCCGCTAGCAGCGCTGTTCCCTAAATGGAGCAGGTCGGCAAGCTCGGTAATTCCGATGTCCGGGTGCATGGCCAATTTGCGCAGCACCATCAGTTGGGTGGAGGTAATCTGCAGCTCCTCTGCGTCCTTCCACAAAAGCTGCTGGAAATTATGATTGATACAGCGGAAAGAGCTCAGAATATCATCAAGCTGCTGTTCTTTTTCCTCCAACACCATCACCCCGTTAGTTTGATAAATAAATACTTCGTATACGAACTATTTTACTATTTACCTATTTATCCGTCAATCAAATTACTGAAAATTTCTGAAAAACTCTTTCTTTGTTTCATTTAACTAACATGCTCTGCCGCCCCGGAATAGACACCCTTCCAGAGTGCCCAGCTTTGGGGATTTTAGATATAATTCAGATGGATGACAATACTCGAAAGCGGTGATTGTGCAATGAATCCTGAACAGCGAAAAATTTGGAGTGACGGACATAAAACTTTAACGGGACTCTTGAAGCGGCCGGAGGAGCATGAGAATGCGGTTGCTTTATTCCTGAGATTGCATGCCTCTCTTTACGCGTCAAACGGGGAACATCCGGAGCAGCCAACCTTTGAAGACGAACTTCTGAAAGATATCCGCGAGTCGACCCTGCGCAGCTATCCGGTACATACCCCCGGCAGTAAAAATTCTATAGTGTGGCATCTTTGGCACAGTGCGAGAATTGAAGATATCACAATGAATATTCTTGCCGCCGGCAGCGGGCAGATTCTTCACGAGGCGAATTTTACCGACAAATTACAGACAGTTTACATCCATTCAGGCAATGGCATGACCGATGAGGAAATTTCCGGTTTCAGCTCGTCGGTTCATATCGAGTCTTTATTGGAGTACAGGAGAGCGGTTGCCGGCAGAACGCGGAGCATCATATCTTCATTGAGTTCCGAGCAATTGAGGGCGAAGCTGAGTCCTGCCAGGATCAGAAGAATATCAGAAGAAGAGGCGGTAAAAGATACGGAGCAATGGCTGATTGACTACTGGGGAAATAAAAACATCGCCGGTCTGGTGCTGATGCCTGCCACAAGGCATAATTTCATCCACCTCAACAAGGCGATGCGCGTAAAGCTTAAACTTCAGAAATAAGATCATTCAAATGTTTCTTATAAATTAAAGCGGGCCCGGGAGAATTGCCCCGGACCCGCTGTTTAATGTGGATTGCACTTTATGGATTGTACTTTTCTTATATCCCGCTCCCTAAGCTCCCCACCACCACCGGCCGCTGTGGTCCTGAGATTTCAGCAGGCGTTGAACTACTGCCGCTTTCCAGACCGCAGGCGATCGACATCATCAGTTTGATCCGGTTGGCCTGGTTCACTACACTGACCCCGGCATCATAATCAATAGCTGCGATATTGGCCCCGGGATACAGCTCCTTCAGTCCTTTGATAGAGCCGCGTCCGGTAATATGGTTCGGCAGACAGGCAAACGGCTGGATGCAGACAATGTTATTCACACCGTTATCCAGCAAATCCATCATCTCCGCCGTCAGGAACCAGCCTTCGCCCATCTGATTGCCGACAGACACAAGCCGGCTGGCCTTCTCCGCGAGGCCGTAAATATTCTCGCGGCCTTTGGCCAGTCCCGCTTCCTCCAGCGCCACTTTAACCGGCTTGCGGTAGATTTCCAGGTACGAGATCAGCATGGGATTGATGTATCCCAGCTTCTTGCTTTTGCCGAATTGCTCCGCTTTGTAGATCGGATTGTACACGCAATAAAAGATAAAATCGAGGAAGTCCGGCATTACTGCTTCGCCGCCTTCGGCTTCGATCATCTCAATGATCCGGTTGTTGGCGTCGGGATGGAACTTAATCAGTATTTCGCCGACAATGCCCACCCGCGGCTTCACTGCCGGTGTGACCGCCAGGCGGCTGAACTCGGCGACGATCTCGCGGATCACCCGCTTATACTCCCGGAAGGAGAACGTCGACAAGCTGCTCTTGCAGCGCTCCATTCCTTTGCGGTAGAGGGCTTCCGTGCTTCCCGGAATCCGCTCATAGGGTCTGAAGCGGTGTAGCAGCCGCATCATCAGATCACCATAGCAGGCAGCGGCGATCAGCCGGTTCGCCAGCTTGAGGTGGATGCGGAAGCCCGGCTGATTCTCCATCCCTGAGGCATTGAGAGAGATGACCGGAATTTGCCCCAGGTCGGAATCCTTCAGCGCCTTGCGCAGCAGCGAGATATAGTTGGTAGCCCGGCAGCCCCCGCCTGTCTGCGACATGATGACCGCCGTCCGGTTAGGATCGTAGTCCCCGCTCTTCAGAGCCGAGAGGATTTGCCCGATGGTGACAATCGCCGGATAACATGCATCATTATTGACGAATCTGAGGCCTTCCTCGGTCTCCTGCGGACCGGTGGTTTCCAGTACCTTGAGACGGTACCCGGCGTCACGGAAGACGCGTTCGAACAATTCAAAGTGAACCGGCGACATCTGCGGCGCCAGAATGGTATAGGTCTCCTTCATTTCCTTCGTAAACGGAACGTTGGCCTGTGTCTTATAGAGGAGCTGCGGCTGCACATCGCCCTTCTCACGCTCACGCATCGCTGCCTGCAGCGACCGCAGCCGGATACGCGCAGCGCCGAGATTGCTGATCTCATCAATCTTGATCAGGGTGTATACCTTGTTGTGGCGCTCCATAATCTCCTGCACGGCATCGCAAGTGATCGCGTCGATGCCGCAGCCAAAGGAGGTGAGCTGCACCAGCTCCAGATCATTTCTGCCGGCTGCAAGGCGGGCGGCACGGTACATCCGGGCGTGGTACGTCCATTGATTCACCACAGCCACATCGCCTTCGCTGCGGTCCAGATGGCAGACCGAATCCTCGGTCAGCACGGCGAGCCCCATTCCGGTAATCATATCGGCGATGCCGTGATTGATTTCCGGATCGGCATGGTAGGGATGGCCGCAGAGCAGAATCCCCTTTGTCCCGGTGGAGGTCAGAAACGCCAGCGTTTCTTCGCCCTTCGTACGCAGATCATTTTTGGCTTGCTCAGCTTCGGCAATTCCAGCCTGTACCGCTGATGCTATCTCTTCTCTCGGAATATCCATAAAGGTCTTGATCAGGCTCTTGGTCAGGGCCGAAATATCGTCGAAGGTCAGAAACGGGCTGACGAGCGGAACCCCACTTTCCTTGAGACCATCCATATTATTGCGGATAACCTCAGGATAAGAAGCAACCACCGGGCAGTTGAAGTGATTCTGTGCCGCATCGTCCTCCTTCTTCTCATACACAACCGCCGGATAAAAGATAAAATCGACGCCTTTGCCGATCAGGCTCTGCACATGTCCATGGGCCATCTTCGCGGGATAGCAGATCGATTCCGAAGGAATCGTATCCATTCCGCTCTCATACAGCTTCTTGCTGGACTTCGGCGACAACACTGTCCGGTAGCGCAGTGTTGTAAAAAAGGTGTGCCAGAACGGATAATTCTCGAACATATTCATGGTCCGCGGAATGCCGACGGTGCCCCGCTCTGCCTGTTCTTCCGGCAGCCCTTCATAGTCAAAGAACCGTTCATATTTATACTGCATCAGGTTCGGCAGGTTGTTCTTCTCTTTCTTGCCTCCCGCACCGCGTTCGCAGCGGTTGCCTGTAACGTGAAAGCTCTTATCGGGGAAACGGCTGATGGTCAGTGCGCAATTGTTGGCGCAGCGGCTGCAGCGGCCCGGCGATACCTGATATTGGAAGGTTTCCAGCTCTTCCGGGCCAAGAATCGTGCTGAAGCCGTCCAAGCCGGCATGTTCTCTGGCAATAATCGCACAGCCGTAGGCTCCCATAACACCGGCAATATCAGGTCTGACCACAGTCCGGCCAGTCAGCAGCTCAAAGGCCCGCAGTACGGCTTCGTTATAGAAGGTGCCACCCTGCACAATGATATTGCGCCCGAGGTCCTCGGGGTTGCGGATTTTGATAACCTTTTGCAGGGCGTTCTTGATTACGGAATAGGCGAGTCCTGCGGACAGATCAGCCAGGGAAGCCCCTTCCTTCTGCACCTGCTTCACCTTGGAATTCATAAATACGGTACAGCGCGAGCCCAGATTCACCGGTTTGCTAGACTCCAGCGCGGACTTGGCAAATTCCTCGATACCGAGCTCCAGCGCGGAGGCGAAGCTCTCAAGAAAAGAGCCGCAGCCCGCCGAGCAGGCCTCATTCAGCATCAGGCTGTCAATTGCCCCTCCGCGGATCTTGATGCATTTCATATCCTGTCCGCCGATATCCAGAATAAAGTCCACCTCAGGCATGAACTTGGACGCAGCCTTATAGTGGGCCACTGTCTCCACTTCACCGCCGTCGGTACGAAGCCCGGCCTTAACCAATCCTTCGCCATAACCGGTCGCATAGGAGCCGGCAATATAGCAGCCTTCCGGCAGAATCCGGTAAATCTCCTTCAGTGCATCGGTGACGGACTGCAGCGGATTGCCTTTGTTGCTTCCGTAAAAGGTATAGAGAATTTCATCGGCGGCGCCGGTAATAACAAGCTTTGTTGTCGTCGAACCGGCATCAATGCCGAGATAGCAAGGTCCGCGGTATGAAGCCAGCTCAGCGCGGGCAACCGAGGCCCTGCCATGGCGGAGCCGGAACTCGGCTAAATCCTGCGCCGTCTCAAACAGAGGCGCCAGTTCAGCATCCTCTGCACGGTCCGCCTTGAAGTCCACCGCTTCAATCCGTTCCAGCCAGCCGGATAGCGGCAGCACGAGCTGATCGCTCTGTGACAGCGCCGAACCAATCGCCACAAAATATTGCGAGCGTTCCGGGAAGAGCACCTCCCCTTCCCTCAGCCCCAGCGTCTCCGCGAAACGCTCCCGCAAGGCGGGCAGAAACGTCAGCGGTCCGCCCAGGAAAGCCACCCGCCCGCGAATCGGACGGCCGCAGGCGAGGCCGCTGATCGTCTGGTTCACGATACTCTGGAAGATCGAAGCCGCGACATCCTCACGCCGCGCCCCTTCGTTCAGCAGCGGCTGTACATCGCTCTTGGCGAATACGCCGCAGCGCGAGGCGATCGGGTAGATCCGCTCATGCTTCTCTGCCAGCGTATTCAGTCCGGCAGGGTCAGTCTGCAGCAGCGAAGCCATCTGGTCGATGAACGCTCCGGTGCCGCCGGCGCAGGCGGTATTCATGCGCTGTTCGATGCCGCCGCTTAAATAAATAATCTTGGCGTCCTCCCCGCCAAGCTCAATCGCCGTATCGCATCCTGGAATCAGCTCGCTGATCGCTTTGGTGCAGGCGATGACCTCCTGGACAAAGGGTACTCCGCCAAGCTTTGATAAGGACAACCCCGAGGAACCGCTTACAGTCAATGCTGCCTCTCTATCCGGGAACCTGTGCTGTACGTCTGACAGGAGGGATAGAGCCGCTTTTTTTATATCGCTATAATGTCTCACGTAATCCTGATAAATAATTGTACTTCGTTCCATAACAACCAATTTGGCCGTAGTTGATCCGACGTCCAGCCCAATACGCAGTATCATCATGCCATCACCATGCCTTGCTCCAAATTTGAAGTAATATGAGGCAACTATATCATGAGAGCGCATTAGGAAGGCTGTTAAAAATGTAACAGACATTTACAATTCACTACTAGCATACTTAATTATTTCGTGATTTCACTCAATGCTGTCTCCACATGACCTTTAACACGAATTTTTCTCCACGCCGCCGCAAGCTTGCCTTGCTCATCTATAAGAAAGGTGGAGCGCACGATGCCCATAAACTCCTTGCCGTACAGCTTTTTGAGCTGCCACACCCCGAATATCTCGCTTACACTATGCTCCTCGTCGGACAAGAGCGGAAAAGGCAGGCTGTTCTTCAGGGCAAACTTAGCGTGCGAGGCCAGATTGTCGGCACTGATTCCGAGTACCACGGCACCCTGCGCAGCAATCCGGTCGTGGGCGTCACGGAAATCGCAAGCCTCCTGTGTGCAGGCGGGTGTCATATTCTTCGGGTAAAAATAAAGCAGCACCTTGCGGCCGCGATATTGGCTTAAGCTGATGTTCCGGCCCGTGGAGGCGGGAAGGCTGAAGTCAGGGACTTCATCACCGATTTCGATTTCCTTCATTTATGCTTCACTCCTAAAGTTATTGGGGGAATAATCCGAAATTGCTTGTATTCCTAAAAGAAATTATAATGTAGAGAATGCAAATGTGAAAGGAAGAACGAAATGCCTCCAAGAAAGAAACGGCACGTAAAAGCCGGCAAATCGAAGAAGAAACCGCTGCTCTGGACTCTGGCAATTATACTTCTCCTAGTGATCGGCGGAATTGTCTACTATTTCTCCTCTGTCTACAACCAGCTCGACAATATGCACAAGACGGGTGATAAATCGCCGTTCGCGTCTGTTCCCTCCCCTTCGGCGGATATAGCTGAGCCTCCTAAATGGGAAGGCACGGAGCCTGTAAATATCCTGCTTATGGGCGTGGATGCCCGTGGTGTGAAGAAAGGGGAAGTCCCGCGCTCGGATACGATGCTGGTTGCCTCCCTTGATCCGGTGCGAAAGAAGTTCTATGTCTTCTCCATTCTCCGGGATACCTATGTATCTATACCAGAACATGGCAAAGACCGTATTAATTCGGCAATTACACACGGACCCAATACGGCGATGCAGACAGTAAGCGACTTGCTGGGCATCCCGATTCAATATTATGTCTATACCGATTTCCAGGGCTTCATCAAACTGGTGGATGCCGTCGGCGGGGTGGATTACGAAGTTGAAAAAGACATGGTCTATAAGACAAAAGCTGACGGGCCGGAATTCGACATTGATCTGAAGAAAGGCTTTCAGCATCTTGACGGCAACATGGCGCTGCAATATGTGCGTTTCCGTCATGATAAGACATCCGACTTCACCCGGACGGAACGGCAGCGGGGTTTCCTCAAAGCTGTTGCGGACAAGGTGATCAGCACCACTTCCATTCTTAAACTGCCTAACATATTGTCTGAGGTGATCCCATACATCGATACCAACATGGAAATCAGCGATATGTGGAAGCTTGCCACCGTCGGTTATGACGGCTCGATGGGCGGCAGTGAGCAAATACCGCCGATGAACTTGCTGACTGAAGAGACAACAAGCGGAGGCTCCTCCGTTATTGGCATCAGCAGTGAAGATAAACTGAAGCAATTCGTGCAGGATACCATTACTGCACCTGAGCCGACGCCATCGACTGAGGCTTCCCCGGACAGCAGTCCGTCCGCTAGCGCAGAGAACAATTAAATCAACAACCCATGCTTGGCCTCAGGACGGGCGAACAGCGGCATCCGCCGCCAGTTCGCCCGTTCCCTTGCCCCAAGACATATGAAAGGATGATTTTTCATGAACCGTACCACATCAGAACAGTTGTATCAGGAAGCCCTTCAGCATATCGTCGGAGGCGTCAATAGCCCCTCCCGGTCCTTCAAGGCTGTTGGCGGCGGCGCGCCGGTATTTATGAAACGCGCGGGTGGCTCACGCTTCTGGGACGAGGACGGCAACGAGTACATCGATTACCTCGCAGCCTACGGGCCGATTATTACCGGCCATGCCCATCCACATATCACAGCGGCGATTACGGAAGCCGCACAGAATGGCATCCTGTATGGCACACCCACCCAGCTTGAGATCAAGCTGGCCAAAATGCTCAAGGAAGCAATCCCTTCGATGGATAAAGTGCGGTTCGTCAACTCCGGCACGGAGGCCGTAATGACCACAATCCGGGTGGCCCGCGCTTATACCAAGCGCAGCAAGATCGTGAAATTCGCCGGCTGCTACCATGGCCACTCCGACCTAGTGCTGGTCGCTGCCGGCTCCGGCCCTTCCACACTGGGCATTCCTGACAGCGCCGGAGTTCCCGGCAGCATCGCCCAGGAAGTCATCACCGTTCCGTTCAACGATCTTGGCGGACTGCGCGAGGCGCTGGAGAAATGGGGTGCTGACGTAGCCGCTGTTATGGTGGAACCGATCGTCGGCAACTTCGGTATGGTTATGCCGGAGCCAGGTTTCCTGGAGGGGCTGTGCAAGCTGGCCCATGATAACGGATCGCTTGTCATTTATGACGAGGTCATCACCGCTTTCCGTTTCCATTACGGTTCTACTCAAACTTATGCAGGCCTTGATAATCACGAAGACATTACACCTGACCTGACCGCGCTCGGCAAAATCATCGGCGGCGGTCTTCCGATCGGCGCTTACGGCGGCCGCAAGCATGTGATGGAGCAGGTTGCGCCGCTCGGTCCGGCATACCAGGCCGGAACTATGGCCGGCAACCCTGCCTCCATCTCAGCAGGTATCGCCTGTCTTGAGGTGCTGCAGGGTGAAGGGGTGTATGAGGAAATGGAACGGCTCGCCATCCGGCTGACAGAGGGACTGCAGCAATCGGCAGACCGTCACGGCATTCCGCTGACGATCAACCGGATCCGCGGGGCGTTCTCCACCCATTTCTGCGCTCATCCGATCACCAATTATGAGGAAGCCCAAGATACAGACGGCGAAATGTTCGCCAGCTTCTTCCGCCATATGCTGAACCGCGGGATCAACCTTGCCCCGTCCAAATATGAGGCCTGGTTCTTGACCACAGCGCATACGGATGCCGATATTGACGCAACACTGGAAGCTGCAGAAGCTTCCTTCCAGGCAATGTCGGCAGAGAAATAATCTTTAACACCTGCCCGGCTGCAACACTGATTACTTAAGCTTACTAGACCTGCTTCCATTAACAAATTCAAACCCACTGCGGCAAGCCGCAGTGGGTCATTTGCATTGCCGGATTCAGGTGTGAGAATCAAGCCAGCTGATCAATAGAAATCAATCTGCTTGTCCAGTTTGACCTCTTCGAACGCGGGACGCTGGAATCTGCTGCTTCCGGGCACCAGAGAAAACTGTGTGGTGCTGAGATCGTCCGGAAGCGGCGGAGAGATCATGAACTGCATGTGAACATGCGCTCCGCCGCCGTTTGCACCGTGATTTTCTACTTCATAGCTTGTCTCACTTAGAACAGCAAGCTTAAGCATGGGATTAATATGGACACGCTCCACCGTTTCTTTCAAGCACTTGATTTCCAGGGTGACGATGCTTAACTTCTCATACTGCATGGAGTGGGTCAGCATATATTCAAAATCGCCATCCAGCGTAGTCTTCATTATTGCCAGCACCCCCAGCAGCGGCCCGGGCTCATCCCAGAAATGCCGTCTGGGCCGGGCTTCGTTCAGATTGCTTAGAATCAGCGATATTTCCGAAACCTCAAGACCAGACTCCGCCGCCAGCTGATTCATGGCTTCCTCTTCCGGAAAAAGCCCCCTCCCTCCGGAGAGCGCCTTGCGCTGCTGCACCAGTCTTAAGATCTGTTCATCAATTACTCTGGCCTCATCATTATAATCATTCGGTATTCCCCGTAGTGGCATCCTGCTCCAGCCCATTTCTTTCCCCTCCCGGATTCAGTGTAATCTGTTAACATCCTATCTACGATTGTTCTATTGTATCATTTTTTCCATTTATAAGAAATTCAGATACACAGCACAAAAAGCTGTCATCCCTAAGGACAACAGCTTTCTGCCATCAACAACTCTCTTCAGTTTGCTTTCTGATCATATAGGCTGCGGATTTCTACATCCTGCGGAAGCTTGAACGGATTCTCCTGGTTGATCCGGTCATAGAACATAATCCCGTCCAGGTGGTCCATTTCATGCTGAATCACAATGGCCTGGTAACCCTTGAACTTCAGGACGACTTCCTTGCCGCTCAGATCATAGCCCTTTACTTTTACCGTCTCATATCTCGGAACAAAACCATGAACCGGGCGGTCCACAGACAGGCAGCCCTCGCTCTCCGGCAAATACACCATCGCCAGCGAATGGCTGATGATCTTGGGATTCACCCAGGTATGCTCCACAATCTTGCCCTTGTCATCCTTCAGGTACATCACGAACATCCGCTTCTGAAGGCCGATCTGGTTCGCGGATAAGCCAATGCCGGAACGCAGCTTATGTTTGGCGGAAGCCTCCGGGTCCTGGCTGTTCTTCAGAAACTGCATCATGCATTGCAGCGCTTCACGGTCAGTATCCTGCAGCGGCAGCTGTACCGGCTCGGTTACACTGCGGAGAATAGGATGACCTTCCCGTATAATATCATCCATCGTGATCACATAATCTGCACTATATTTTGTACTAGACAACAACACTCATCCACCTTTGCCATGCGGGCTAAATTCATAATGATGATTTATAAATTGCAACTTGCACCTATAAGTATTTGCTCAAGGCGTTACACTATTATCTTATGCAGCTTTATGGATTTATGAAAGCAGTCTTCAACTGGCTGCTGTATTTCACGTCGAAACCGAGTCCCGTAGCAAGTGCGGCAAGCGGCAGGTAAGTTTTCTCCTCTTTGCCGACCTTTTGCAGAAACGCCGGTGTATCAATTGCTTGATCTTCCCCGTTGACCTTAATATACTTCGAGCCAATGGTAATAACCACCGTCCGGTCACCGTAAACAATTGTTGCGCTGGCTGTCTTCCTGTCCCACTTTCCACTGGCACCCACAGCATTAAGAACATCGCGCAGTGCGAGAAAGTTCTGGCCGTTCTTAATGACTGGCTTATTTGGGGTATTAAGCTCTGTGCCTTTTACCACAATCGACATCGGTGCCGAACCCGGCGCTGTTGCAAGAGCAGACGGTGTGCGGTATTCTCCCCACTGCAGTTCTGCAAACACCCGGGCGATTTTCTCATACCCCAGCTGTGTGGGATGAAAATCCAACGATATGATATGTGTCAGCGAGCCCTCAAGACCCACGAATTGTTTGGCAATATGGGCTACCCGCACCGGTGCTCCGGTCTGGTCGAAACTGGCCGCAATACTGTCCGCCATGGCTGTCAACCGCTCCGCTGCGCCCATCAGCTTGGGATAGGCCTCTTTTACCGCAAATTTGGGAGCCGGCTGATACTGGTCGGCTAGCAGAATGGTTGCTTGCGGGTTCACGGCACGGATGTTCTCAAGCGCTGTCTTCACATTCGTATTGTAGGCGCTCAAACGCTGCTCCAGCTGAGCCTGGAAATCTTCATCCGTCAGTTGCTTGTACTGAAGGAATAGGCTGCTGACATCATTTCCGCCGATCGTGACTGTAATTAGATCCGCCTGAGCAAGCTCGGTCCGAATCTGCGGAGTCAGTGCCGCAAACTGCTCTATCCGCGGATCGGGCAGCCCTGCCTGAATACCCTCAGCTGTAATCACAGCCCCGTCTTTAATCGCTCCGGTATAATTAAGCAGCCCTGTTGAGGTTAGCCCCAGAATACCGTAATTGCCGAGTGTGCTTCTTCCATGATAATACCCCTGTTCCAGCAGTCTTTCTGCGTAACCGTAGGGTTTCACGTTTACATCGGTCATCCCCGGCTCATATCCGGCAGTTATCGAATCTCCCAGTGCTACAATGCGAAAGATATCCTGCTCCGCTCCCTGGGTTGCTGCAGCAGCCTCCTCGGCCTTGGCGTATCCTGCACCTGCGCTAACCAGTATGGCGAGCAGCAGCAGACCGCTTGTTCCGGCAGCCGCTATTTTCCTCCATGTATTCAGCATCGTTCCCCTCCTAAAAGTAATATAATTCCATTCTAACATTCGGCCGCTCTGCGCAGAAGAGCGGTTTCCCGTTCGGGAAACCGCTCCTGCTGTTGGCCCGGTGACTTATTCCTGTCCGCTGCCGGACCCGGTGCTGTTCTTTGTACCCTCGGCGTTGCGGGGAGCATGGCTCTTCCCTGCACGCTCCAGATATCTGTCATAACGGTCATCCAGTTCATAAGCTATTTTACGGTAGCGCAAGGTTTCTTCTACAATAGGATCGAGTGTAGTCTGGATCCGGATTTCATACTTGGGCGAGATTTGACGGATTTCTTTGTCCTTGTTGTCGCCCTGCTCCATGTCCCCGTCTTCCAAAAGCTCACTGAGCTTGCGCTCCAGATCATCATTACTGCTCATGGTTCCAGTTGCCTCCTTAAAGCTAAAATCCCGTTGCTTTGGCTTCCTTCAGGGATGAAACCAGATAATCATGAATTTTACCGTTGCTCGCCACAACATGGCGAGTGCCGATGTCATAAGGATTACCCAAGGTATCGGTAACCTTGCCGCCGGATTCCCTAACGAGCAGCACGCCCGCTGCGCAATCCCAAGGACTCAGGCCGACCTCCCAGTAACCATCCACCCGGCCAACCGCCACGTAGGCCAGATGCAACGCAGCTGAACCTCCGGCACGGATGCCGCGGACCTGAGGCAGAATCTGCTGCAGTCCCGCCATATTTGCCGGCTGTGCAAAGGTGCGGTCCGGTGGAAAACCCATCGCAATAAGACTGTCCCCAGGCACCGTCTCGGCAGAAACCGAGGTAGGCACGCCGTGCATGTAAGCTCCTTTACCCTTCTCGGCGACGAACATCTCGTCACGGATAGGGTCGTAAATAACACCAACAGTCAGTTCTCCCTTAACGGCGAGAGCGATGGAAACACAGTAGAACGGAAATCCGTGCACAAAATTGGTGGTGCCGTCAATCGGATCGACAATCCACAGGTATTCGTGTTGGCGTCCCTCTTCCAGAGCGGCGGCAACCGAATCTGTTCCCGGCTGAACACCCTCTTCCCCAAGGATAGCATGGTCGGGATAATGGGTCAGGATCAGCCGGCGGATCATCTGCTCCACGCCTTTATCAACTTCCGTTACCAGGTCCTGGGCCGATGTCTTGCTGCCCAGCTCCTTCACTTGACCTTGTCTGCTCTTGATCCATTCCCCCGCTTTGGCTGCCGCGTTAATCGCTACCGCCGTGTGCCCCTTACTTGTAACTACATAGGGCTCCCGTTCCTTCCGGTTCTCAGGATTTAAAGGATTCATATCTTCACTCCACTTTCTTTTACTTAATCGCTCTCCCATGAAACATTGCTGCTACACACAGGCTCACTGCTGCTTAAGTTTCATTCAACGTACCTTATTTCAGTCTACTTATCAAGTCAAACCTGCCAGGCTTCCTGCCCAAATCTTCTGGCATGGTGCAGGTTACGGCTCAATATTAATACTCGCCCCGTCCAATATCGTAATTCCGTTGCCGGCCTCCGCCAGCTCCTTCATAGCCTCCATCAGACCAAACAAGGCACCATCCTTCGATTTCGCTTCAATCATGGCATCCACAGCAGGGGTATCGGCTGCAATCCGCTTTAGAAAAGCCAGCAGCGGCGCCGGTTCCACACCATCGGCATGGCTGCGGGGATCAGAAGGACTGCGCGGACTGGAGACATGGATCTTAGGCGGCAGCAGTTCACCTGGAAGCACATCCTTCAGTGCCAGCGGACTCTTCCAGGTCTTCTGAATCTCCGGCCACAGCTCCCATGGAAGCTCGCCTTCATTATTCACCCACTGGTGATGAATATCGAGCACCATCGGCAGCCCGAGACTACGGGCAACCTCCAGCGTCTCCCGCGCGTTAAATGTCTTATCGTCGTTCTCGAGCGTAATCCGCTCCTGCAGTTCAGGCGCAAGCCCTGCAAACTGCTCCCGGAACCGCGCTGCCGCCACAGGCTTGTCCCCATAGGCTCCGCCGATATGAATGTTGCTCTTGGCTGTTGCCGGCAGCCCCATTGCAACGAGCATATCCGTATGATGCTGCAAATCACGGATAGAACTCGCCAGCACCTCAGGACGGGGCGTGCTGAGCACCGTAAAGTGATCAGGATGAAAGGACACCCTCATCCCGTGCTTCTTCACATAGCTGCCCACTTCGGCAAACTCTTCAGCCAGTACGGCCAACGGGTTCCAGTCCCGCAGATCAGGATGCGTTGCCAGCGGAATCAGCTTGGAAGTCATGCGGTACACCATAATATCTGAGCCGGCATTATGCTTCAGGAGGCGCAGCGTATTATGCAGGTTCATCTTCGCAAGGGTCGCCAGACGCCGCAGCCCGGCTTCACGGTCGTTCAGCTTCGCAAAGCTTGCCATCGTCATTGTCTTGGATGGTGAACAGTCTGGGATGACAGTGGACATGGCTACATATCCGAAGCGGACAATCATCCTTCTTCTCCGAAGAACATCTCATAGGCAAGCGCCGTCTGCACCCGCGACTCTTCTTCGTTCAGCTTGCGTACCAGCTCCATCTCGACCGCTGTAACCTCATTGCCCTGGAAGTTGATCTCCGCGATCGAAGCGGAGATCTTGACGATCGCCACAGCCACATTCTCCGGTGTATAGGCAATAACCTTCTGGCCGGTCGGATACACGCGAAACCCCTGCTTCACCATCTTGGTGCGGCCGTACTCGAGCAGTTCATACAGCTCCTGCTCATTCTTGAACTTGCAGACCGAATTGAATTCCGATTGAAACCCCATGCTGTTGTCTCTCCTTTCCGGCCGGAAGGACCCCGCCGCTCACCTGATTTTATTCATTGTCGTATTTGAGGCCTTGTTTATACTTGTAACGTTCCAGCGCCAGCTCGATCATGCGGTCCAGCAGAGCAGGATACGATACACCTGTCTCGCGCCACAGCAGCGGGTACATGCTGAACGGCGTAAAGCCCGGCATTGTATTCACTTCATTAATCAGAATTTGGCCGTCGGACTTCCGTACGAAGAAGTCGGCACGGGTAATCCCGCTGCCTTCGATCGCCCGGAAGGCAGCAATCGCCGATTCACGCAGGCGGTCCGCCACCTCAGGATCGACAGGAGCCGGAATCAGCATCTGCGATTTGCCGTCGATATATTTTGCCGCATAGTCATAATATTCTCCGGAAGAGACGATTTCACCCGGAACGGAAGCCTCGGGGTCCTCATTGCCAAGTACGGCAACCTCCACCTCGCGGGCATCAACAAATTCTTCAATGATGACCTTGGTATCATAGCGGAAAGCAAAATCGACAGCCTTGATTAGACTTTCCTTGTCTACGGCTTTGGAAATGCCCACACTGGAGCCCAGATTGGCCGGCTTGACAAACACAGGGTAACCCAGCTTATCCTCTACCCCCATAATCAGCTCATGGCTTTTGTGCTTCCATACGGCAGCGTTGAAATAACAATAATCGCATTGCGCAAGACCCGCTTCGCCGAACAGCTTCTTCATCACGACCTTATCCATACCTGCGGATGAAGCCAGCACACCTGCGCCGATATAAGGAATATTCGCCATTTCAAACAGGCCCTGAATCGTACCGTCTTCCCCATTGGTACCGTGCAGCAGCGGGAACATCACATCAATGCTCTTCTCCCCGCCCGCTAGCCCGCTGAATACCGTATTCAATGCTGCGCCCATATCTCCGGCTGCCCCGGCAAGCTTCAACTGCTCAATTCCGCTGTAAGCGGCAGTGAGTGTTTCGCCGACCTTCCACAGCCCCTGTTTGGAAATATAGAAAGGAATAATCTCATATTTATCGTAGTCAAAAGCGTTCATAACCGCGAATGCCGTCTGCAGCGATACCTCATGCTCTCCGGATTTGCCGCCGTACACCAGTCCTACGGTTAATTTTGTGTTCCCCATGCCCTAACCTCTTTCTGGATTATAAGTAGTCATTGATATGAAAAAAACGGTAGGCCGTTCTGTCGGTCCATGCATAGGAATCACGGTAATCCCAGAAACGGTGACGGCTGCTGACCGTTCTTGCATTCACCAGCGGCATTCCGCCCGCGTCAAAAGCAGTGACGATCGTGCTGTGCTGGTAATGGCCGTTGCCGTCCCAGTCGTACAGGATGACATCGCCAAGCATCAGCTGATCCGGCCGCTCCACGGCCTCAGCGCGAAGTCCGCTGTTCCGCTCCCCGCTCAAATAGCGCTGCAGGCTGTCCGACACAGCCCAGCTGAAGCTCCACCATTCCTGCGCTCCATTGTAGCCTTTGTACCACCAGCCGGTTTCTCTTTTACCAGTATAGTTGATAGGTGCGCCCCCTGCAAAGAGACATTGAGACACATAATTTGTGCAGTCCACATCAAAAACCTCAAACTCCGGGTTGCCGTCCTTCCACCAGCGGTCAGCATAAGCCGCCGCTTCTTCCCGGCGGTAACGGACCTCCTTTGATCCGGCAATCCCGCGGAGCACATTCCGGTTAAGCAGGGGCTGCGACGGCTGCGGGGCAGGCAGTACCTCACCCCATTTGGACAACCGCAGTGCGGGATCCGCCTCCAGTGCTCTGCGCTGCGTATTTCTTTCCTGCACACTGCGCTCCACAGTGGCTATCTCCCATGAACTGCCTTCCCGCACAAAAGTCAGACGTTCCGTCTCGATCGTATCCTCGCGGTGCGTCATTCCGCCCTTCTCATAATACAGTGCACTGTGCAGCGCTACATCGGCTACGACCTCACCCGGATTCTGGCGGACGGTGCGCAGTGTCCTGACACCGGTCTCCGCACGCAGAGGAGTAATCCCCCGGCGGTTATACCACTGGGCAAGCCGCCGGGAGCGCTCCCCCTGGGCCACGAGATAACGCGGGTCCATGACGGCAGTACGGCGCGGATCGGCCCCCGGTGCCACACGCGCCTTGTTTAACTGATCCACATAAACATACAAGCTTTTCTTCCACTCTAATTCCATCCCGTTTCCCGCCCCTTCATCCCTGTTTGGCTGCTGTCCTATGTATATGAAGGAATACCTGCGGCTATACAGATGGAATCAGTGAATGACAAGCAGGCCAAGCTAATTTCCAAGCTTTAGGCAAAGCGCAAGAAAGCGCACGGGACAGGGCAAATCTGGGTAAAAAAGCAGCAAAAAAAACTTTACTCCCCCCTTTGTAACCGTTATACTTAACATACAAACAATATGAAATGATGTTTCACCAGATGAAACGAGGAGGCGCATATATGCCAAGCAAGGACCATTTTTCCCTGGCTAAGAACCTGGAGTCAGGCGGCAAAACCTACCGCTACTATCATCTTAATTCCCTTGAAGAACAAGGCGCAGGCAGCATTTCATCCCTGCCATTTTCCATCAAAGTACTGCTTGAGGCGGCTGTCCGCCAGTATGACGGACGGGCGATCACGGAAGAGCATGTAAAACAGCTGGCCGGCTGGTCAGGTGGCATAGACCGCAATAAAGAGATTCCTTTTATTCCTGCGCGGATCGTCCTGCAGGATTTCACCGGTGTGCCCGTGGTCGTCGATCTTGCTGCAATGCGCGATACCGTCAAGAAAGCGGGAGGCGATCCCAAGAAGATCAATCCGCTCGTTCCGGTTGACCTTGTCATTGACCACTCTGTCATGGTCGATGCCTTTGGCACCGCCGATGCGCTCGAATACAACATGAATGTGGAATTTGAACGCAATGAAGAACGCTACCGTTTCCTGCGCTGGGCGCAGACAGCCTTCAACAACTTCCGCGCTGTTCCGCCGGCAACAGGAATTGTGCATCAGGTCAACCTAGAGTATTTGGCGTCCGTGGCCACCACTAAGTCCGTTGACGGTGAAACTGTAGTCTATCCCGATTCCCTGGTCGGCACAGATTCCCATACCACTATGATCAACGGTCTTGGAGTCGTTGGTTGGGGTGTGGGCGGTATTGAAGCCGAAGCAGGCATGCTTGGGCAGCCGCTCTATTTTGTTACACCAGATGTGGTTGGCTTCAAGCTTACAGGCAGCCTGATGGAAGGTGCTACGGCAACCGACCTGGCCTTGACAGTAACGCAAATGCTGCGCAAGAAAGGCGTTGTCGGCAAATTCGTAGAGTTCTACGGACCGGGCCTTGCCAACATCAGCCTTGCTGACCGTGCGACCGTAGCCAACATGGCTCCCGAATACGGAGCGACCATCGGGTTCTTCCCGGTTGATGAAGAGACGCTGGCCTACCTGCGCAGCACCGGACGTCCGGATGAGCTGGTCGAGCTGGTTGGTGACTATTACAAAGCTCAAGGCATGTTCCGCACCGCGGATACACCGGACCCGCAGTTCAGCGACATCATCGAGCTTGATCTTGCCTCTGTTGTTCCCAGCCTTGCCGGACCGAAACGTCCGCAGGACCGTGTCGAGCTGACACATATGAAAGAGAACTTCGAAGGCATCATCCGCACACCTGTAGACAAGGGAGGCTACGGCCTCAGTGATGAGAAGATTGCTGAAGTCGTGGAAGTGCAGCACAAGAACGGCAGCACCAGCAAGCTCAGCACCGGTGCCGTCGTAATCGCAGCGATCACCAGCTGTACGAATACCTCCAACCCGAGCGTTATGCTTGGAGCCGGGCTGCTGGCCAAAAAAGCCGTGGAACGCGGTCTGACTAAGCCAGGCTACGTGAAGAGCAGTCTCACTCCGGGATCGCTTGTGGTTACGGAATACCTGGAAAAAGCCAATCTCCTGAAGCCGCTTGAGGCTTTGGGTTTCTATCTGGCCGGCTACGGCTGCGCCACCTGTATCGGCAACTCCGGCCCGCTGCCGGATGAAGTCAGCCAGGCCATTTCAGAACATGATATGACAGTAGCTGCAGTAATATCCGGCAACCGGAATTTCGAAGGCCGTGTGCATGCCCAGGTTAAAGCAAATTACCTGGCCTCACCGCCGCTCGTTGTAGCCTATGCCCTGGCCGGCACTGTGAACATTGATCTGAAGACTGAGCCGCTGGGTTATGATCCGCAGGGTGAGCCTGTATTCCTTGCAGATATCTGGCCGACTTCGGCAGAGATTCGTGAAGCAATCAGCCTTTCCCTAAGTCCCGAGATGTTCCGGCGTAAATACGAGAATGTATTTACTGCCAACGAACGTTGGAATTCGATCCCTGTGCCGGAAGGCGAGCTGTATGAATGGGATGACAACTCCACATACATCCAGAACCCGCCGTTCTTTGAGCATCTGGCGGATGGTGTCGGAGATATCAAGGACATCAGCAACGCGCGGGTATTAGCGCTGCTTGCCGACTCCGTCACTACTGACCATATTTCACCGGCGGGCAATATCTCCACCTCCGGTCCTGCCGGAGAATATCTGCGCAGCCATGGCGTGGAACGCGCCGACTTCAACTCCTACGGCTCACGCCGCGGGAACCATGAGGTGATGATGCGCGGCACGTTCGCCAACATCCGGATCCGCAACGCGGTTGCACCGGGTACGGAAGGCGGAGTAACCACCTTCCTGCCGAGCGAAGAAGTGATGTCGATCTACGATGCGTCTATGCTGTACCAGTCGGCTGGACAGAACCTGATCGTTATCGCGGGCAAGGAATACGGCACAGGCAGCTCACGTGACTGGGCCGCCAAAGGTACACTGCTGCTTGGGGTCAAGGCGGTCATCGCCGAGAGCTTCGAGCGGATTCACCGCAGCAATCTGGTCGGCATGGGCGTTCTGCCGCTGCAATTCCAGGAAGGTCACGGCTGGAGCAGCATGGGGCTGACCGGACGCGAGACCTTCAATATCACCGGACTTGACAACTACGTGCTCCCAAGCCAGGAACTCACCGTCACCGCCACCCGCGAGGACGGCACACAGTTTGAATTCCCGGTCATTGCCCGGTTAGACAGCACCGTTGACATCGACTACTACCGCAATGGCGGCATTCTGCAGACGGTACTCCGCCAGATGCTGGCTGATGCTGCCGCTTCGGAAACTGCACTGCCTGTAGAATAACTACAGCTGGTCAGGATGGGTGGAACCCACTGTGGCTTGCCTTCCATCCTGACGGTGCTGAACAGACTAAATAGCCCCCGACAATCCCGTAAGGGAGATTGTCGGGGGCTATTTAGCTTACCCTGTGGCTATGCTTGATCCAATCCAAGCGGTATCCGCAGCTTCGGATCGGGCCTAAATCTCGATGCGTTCAGCATCTAGTATCTTCTTATAGATAAGTGCAATTATTTGCGAGCGGTCGGTTACGTTCATCTTGTTAAAGATACGGCTCAGGTGATTTTTGACGGTATGTTCGCTGATAAACAGCGTGCTGGCAATTTCCTTATTCGTCTTCCCATGGACAATTAGCTCAAGTACTTCTTCTTCCCGGGGTGAGACCCCCCATTCTTCCTTCAGTGTAGTCAATGCCGGGCTATCCAGCAGCCTCGCTGCCGATACGATTCTCTTCTTAGGCCGCGAATCCTCCCGGCTCAGCAGAAACGACTGGAACGAGGAAATCCGTTCATCCTCAATCCAGGAAGCAATATTGTAGTCCTTGCTGTATCTGGATGGATCAATCCATTTGTGCGGAAGGCTGCCCAGATGTTGCTGATCGGCACCTCTTCCTGTATGCTGCAGTATCAGCGCAAGCACCTGGCCGGATAGAGGCAGGGGAGGCTTCTCCACAGTAAAGAATTGAGAGGCCAACTCGTCTACCTGCTGCAACAGCAGGATTTCATCCGGGTAATATCCAAACTCCGTTAACGCGTCAATCTGGAAAGGAGACAGCAGAGCCGCCCTTACCACCCTTTCAGCTTCCTCTTCAGTCAGGCCTATGTAACGGGCAAAATCTGCCGCCATATTGGAAGCGTCCAGCGATAGACTGCTCAGTTCAGTGTTTACATTCTGGAGGTAACGGCGCAGTTCGGTCAAAAAGGCCTCGGCCTGCTCTAGATACCTTTCTTCCTTCTCAAGAAGACGAATGGCAGCAGTGGCCAGACAGGCTACCGATTCGATGAAGGTCTGCCATTGCTCTGCTTCACTTCTCCCCCTGAATCCGACAGACAAGAGTCCTTTGAACTCGTTCCCGGATAGCAGCGGACATTCGAGCAGAACCGAACCTCCTGCCACCTCAAAGATGACAGCAGACGAGAGAAAGGATTGCCGGGAGTAGCGGGACTCCAGCCCTTTGACATACAATGCATCCTCATCTGAGGCCCAGCCCCTGGAAAAATACGTAATGTTTGAACTCACGATTTCCTGAAAGTAAACCAACGTGGATAGGGGATAAAAAGGCATGGCCATGACAACATCCAGCAGTTGCATACCCAGGTCTTTCCTCGACAACGCTTGCGGCAGCAGTCTAGCAGCTTCCTTAAGAAGGAACGTCCCTTCTTCAAGCAGTTTTCCCCTGCGCAGCAGCATTTCTCCCCAGTCGGATATTCCCAGCAAAGAGGCAACGATTTGCTCCTGCCGGTCGTAGCCCTGAACCTGTTCGTTTCTTCCAAAGCTGATTGCCAGCATAAGCGATCTTTTGCCGTTGTTGATCAAAACCGGATAACAGGACAGGCATTCCGGCAGCGTCATCCCCCGCCGGGTGAAGTAAAGAGATCTTGGATCCTTGGCAATGTCTGTCCAATGTCTCGGATCTTTGCCGAGGACCGCTTGTCCAAAAAAACCGTCCCCTTGCGAAAATACAGCATTCAGCAAAAGATGTGCCTCTTTTCCCGCAGCATAATTCACCTTGAATTGCCCTTCATCGTTCTCCTTGGCAAACGCATACAAATCAGCGGCTGAAAAAGTCCCTGCCAGTTGCTGGAGCACCTCTTCAATCTTCAGGAAATCCTCCTCCAGATGAGTCAGAAGCCGCGAAATCATCATAGCGTTTCTTTCCGTCACCGGCTTAAGGGCAGAGCCTCCTATTAATTTGCACAGGATACTGCCAAGAACGGCTATCTTGTCCCTGATCTCAAATATACGTTCACTACTGCTCTCGGGTAAGGCAGATAGCTCGGAACTTAGCTGATCATATTCCGGATGATTCTTCATCTTGGACTCGAAGGCTTGCAATACCAGTTCCTTCGCACCTTCCTCCATATAGAGGCCTGACCAGAGATAGTAAATCTCTCCGTACTCCGGAACCAGCGGGGTAATGATATACTTCAATCCAGGAATCCACCGGTCCAAGACGGCAGGATATGACAAGGCCCCCAAGCGGCGCAGTGTCTGCTCAAAAGGACGGTGTATGTGCTGCAAGGAATCAATAATTTCCTTATAAAACCTTCCTGCAATGGTTGGACGGGTTATCAGGTTTCCTTCCTGATCCGTTAGCACAAGAGCCTGACTCGTAACAGCACCGAATGTGTCTTGAAGTTGTTGAATCTCTTCCATTAATGAATCGGGTACTGCAGCGCTCAATGGAATCACCCATCCCCCCCGGAATAAAAGTTTAATTACTTATAAAATCTGAAACTTATAATTTGTAATCATAGTTCATTTTTACTATAGTTACAAATTGAATATTACTGTTCCTGGCAGTTTTCTCTTTAATTTACCCCCATAATTCGACTACATAACCAGACTTTCCCGATTAACCCATCATTAATCCCATTTCGGCTGCATTTTCCGAGAGAACCACAGCATATTCCTCGAGAGTTTCCCGGGACAAGCGGCTGACAGGGCCGGACAGGGAAAGGGCTGCCACCACGCTGCCATTGCGGCCGACAATAGGCACAGCCACCGCAGCAGCTCCTGGTTCCCGCTCCTCGAAGCTGGTCGCATAACCCCGGCGGGTAACTTCCTTAAGCTGCTCCAAGTATAGGCTTCTATCTACAGTTTCCGGCCAAGCCGGATCTGCCAGCAGCCGGATCTGCACCTCATGCGGCGCATAGGCGGCCAGCACCTTGCTGGAAGCGCCAACAGATAAGGGCAGCCGGGCACCAATCTGCGCCACCCGTCGGATTGCCTGCCGGCTCTGCACAGCCTGAATGCGCACACGTTCCAAACCATCGCGCAGATAGAGGCTGACCGTCTCTCCCAGCCGGTCGCGCAGCCGCTCCATCGCCGGAAGCAGCAGTGCCGCCGGCTCATCCAGCGTCGGCAGATGGGTTGACAGCTCCCAAATCCGCATACCGAGCCGGTATTTCTCGGTACTTTCATTGCGCATCAGAAAACCCTTCTCCTCCAGGGTAGTGAGCAGCCGGTGCACAGTACTCTTATGGAGGCCGATTTTGGCAGCAATCTCAGTCAAGCTTAAATCATCATTCTCCTTCGTAAAACACAGCAATATATCCAGCGCCCGCTCTACAGCACGTACGGTCAGTTTACGATCCTCCACAGCAATCTCCCCTTACCTGTTTCATTAAATGAAACCCGGTTACATAATTGTACATAGTTAATTCTATCTTAGAGCAAAAGCCCAAGGAAAGTCCAGTATATTAACTAACAGGAAAAGGCTGGGCCGCACTTTACAGTTAGATTACAAAAACGGCGAATTCATTGACTTTATGAGGGCGTCACCATACGATTAAACATATGAATTAATTATGCCGATACAAATGGAAATAGTTCATAACATGAAGCAGTTCAGCTTGATTTTGACTTTGCGATTTTAGGAGTGGATCTTATGGATCTGGCAACTCACCGTACCGGCAGACCGGTCTCACGCAAGACCAAGGAGGATAAGTCAGACATCGCCCCCAACCTTTCACTGGGGATGATTCGCGTTAAACATATTGTAGTTGCATTGCTGTTATCCGTATTTTTCTTCTTTGTGTTCTGCTTCATTGCCCTGCATGGCTATATTGCCTGGGTGCTGTCTAATCCGACAGTGGCTCCCCTGTACTCCAACCCTTCACTGGCCAAGGGGCTGGACTATGAAGATGTGACCTTTCAGGCGCATGACGGAAGCCGGACGATGCAGGGCTGGTATATCCCGTCCAAGGACTCTACCAAAACCATTGTCTTCAGTCATGGCTACGGCGCCAACCGCGAGGAATCCTGGGTACCGATGTATGATCTGGCCCATTATGCCCATAGCCTGAATTTCAACGTCGTCATGTTCGACTACGGCTTCGCTGCCCAGACCAACAAGGATATCGCTACCGGCGGCAAAAAAGAATCCCAGCAGCTCTTAGGCGCCATACAGTTTGCTAAGGACCGGGGGGCCAGAGAGATCGTCGTTTGGGGCTTCTCCATGGGTGCCGGCACAGCGCTTCAGGCGGGGTTAGTTACCAAGGACGTCGATGCGATGATTCTGGACAGCACTTTTTTGCTGGAGCCGGATACACTTTACCATAATATCAAACAAAATATCGATCTTCCCCGCCAGCCTTCCCTGGAAATTATGGAGCTGCTCTTTCCGGTACTGAACGGCACAGGGCTGAATCAAATTCCGTATTCCAAGGTAAAAGCTGAAGATTATCCTTTTCCCGTTCTGTTCATGCACGGCACGAAGGATGACAAGGCGCCATACCCGATTGCCGAAGAGCTTGCGGCCAACCAGAGCAACCCGTACTCGGATTCATGGATCGTCGAGGACAGCCACCATGAGCTGCTGTTCCGCGAGCATCCCCGCGAATATCTGCGCCGTGTTTCCGCTTTTCTGGGCAATGTGCATTTGGCTAAGAACCAGGAGAATGAGCAGACTTCCATTGCTGGCAAATAACCTCATAAGGTATCATCTTTTTTCAAAAATAATAGCGTGCAGAATGTATTCATAAAATACAACTCTGCACGCTATTTTTGTTATTTAGCTGCTACCGTCTTAGCAAAGCCCATGAAATCAGCCAACCCTTTGCAGTCTGCAGCTTTGCAAATGATCTCTTTAAAGATGTTCTCTCCCGGCAAGGCCACATAAGACACTGCTTCCGCTCATATAATGAACCGTTTAAGAAATCGGACGGGGGGACTGCATGTAATGCTATATGTATACGGACCGCTGCTGCCAGCACGAATACTCGAAGAAACTGTATTTTGGAAAACCCAGGAGAAAGAGCATACCGAAGTCATCAAAGCAATTGTGCCTCAATTGGAAGAGCCTTATGTCAAACTGCTCGATGAATGGGCTGTTGTCTTTGGTGCCACAGAGCAAGCCGCGCGGCGGCTGCTGGAAACTTCGCTCACTCCGGCATTTGCCGGACAGCGTGAGCTCGCTGCCCAAACAGAGCTGCTGCTGCAGACTGTCTGTTCCCAGTCACGTGAGTTCATCCGCCAGCTATACGCACTGTGCGAAAGCAGCAAGGCGGTGAAAGCCCAGCCGCTGGCGGCTATTGTACTGCTGCATATTATTCGCGAGTCCGAGTATTTCCTTGCTGTTCTGGAGGGACTGGGCACGCCCGGACAGGTTTCGGTTCTAATGCGGGATAGCGCAGCGGACCCGGCGGAGTATGCGTCTGTAGCTTCTGCAGAGGGCAGCGGCAACGGGTTTGGGCCTGCAGCCCCGGCAGTCCAAACCCGTGAACCCGGTTCTGTGCCTATAGGCGGGCATAAGCTGCCTCCGCTCCCTTATGCTTATAATGCGCTTGAACCGTATATCGACGAGAAGACCATGACTATCCATCATGACAAACATCACCAAAGCTACGTAGACGGACTGAACAAAGCAGAAATCAAGCTGGCGGAGGCCCGCAAAACCAACGATTTCGATCTCGTCAAACATTGGGAACGAGAGCTTGCTTTTAATGGTGCCGGACATTATCTTCACACCATCTTCTGGAACGTAATGTCTCCACAAGGCGGCGGACGTCCAACCGGCGCCTTGCTGGACGCCATTGAACGCAGCTTCGGCAGCTATGATGCCTTTAAAACGCAATTCACCGAAGCAGCGAATAAGGTTGAAGGCGGGGGCTGGGCTATTCTTGTCTGGAGCCCGCGCAGCCGCAGACTGGAAATTCTCACTGCAGAGAAACACCAGAATTTGTCGCAATGGGATGTTGTGCCGCTGCTCGCCCTGGATGTGTGGGAGCATGCCTATTACCTCAAGCATCAGAACAACCGCGCCGCCTATATTCAAGACTGGTGGAAGGTCGTCAATTGGCCTTATGTCTCACAGCGTTATGCCGCCGCCCGCAAGCTGGTCTGGCAGCCCTTTTGACACTCCGGGAAAAAACCAATAAGTTCTAAGCCCCGTGGACTGCCATTGCGTTACGGCAACTTATAAATAAACAGAGCCCTGCTCTCATCTAAAGTGAAAGCAGGGCTCTGTATGTGTACAAATCCGGGAGAATCTCCCCTATCATCTTATTCCTTGATCAAAGCCAAAAACTCCGCGCGTGCGGCAGCATCCTCACGGAAGCTTCCTCTCGTCGCCATGGTCACCGTCTTGCTGCCGGGCTTCTTCACCCCACGGGCACACATGCACAGATGCTCGCCTTCCACGACGACCATAACCCCATGAGGATTCAGTACCTCGGTCATGATGTCGGCAATTTGAGTCGTGATCCGCTCCTGCACCTGCAGACGGCGGCTAACCGCTTCAACGAGACGGGCCAGTTTGCTTAGTCCGGCAATACGCCCGCTTGGGACGTAGCCGATATGCACTTTGCCGAAGAAAGGAGCCATGTGATGCTCGCATTGGCTGTAATAGACGATATCCTTTACAATGACCAGCTCTTCGTGAGATTCATCAAAAGTTACACCTAGCGCCTCTCGGGGATCTATCGAATAACCGCCAAATATCTCCTCGTACATCCGCGTGACCCGTGCCGGTGTTTCCAACAGCCCTTCGCGGCCGGTGTCCTCTCCGATTAACTCCAATATCTTCTCAACATGGTACTCGATCTGCTCGCGGTTCACCGTGACCTTGCCGTTTACGTATTCCTTGATGCCCCCCATGAAACCTCCCCCTTCCGCACCCGCGTACACCTTCATCTATCCGGACCGTGTTACTTGCCCTTGCGCCGCTGCCCTTTGTTTGCAACAGGAGCACGTCCAGGCTGATTATTGTTCTTCATCATTTGCTGTGCACGCTGCATTTGCTTGCCGTTCAGGTTGTAACCCATTTGCTTCGCAACCTTCTGCAGCATTTCCGGATCATTTTGCATCGTTGTCATTTGTCTGCGTAGATAATATACGCCGATAAAGAATCCGCCGATCAGACCAACAACAAGCGTAATAATAGGCCATACAATATCCATCTGGAATCCACCTTTGTACTCAATTGTCTGCAGCGCCCGCTGCGGGCATGCGAATCTATCATAGCATTTCAAGAACTGGACAGCAATTGGTAAATCCCATGAGTCAGAAGAGGTAGGTTCCGGTGCCATCCGGGAGGGCGTGCTCTGCTTCGAGCTGCAGCAGCCGGGTCTTGATCGCAAGGCCACCGGCGTAGCCGACCAGCGTTCCTCCCGCACCGATTACCCGGTGACACGGTACAATTACCGGAACAGGATTGCGGTTATTAGCTCCGCCTACAGCGCGCACAGCCTGCGGATTGCCGATCCGCACAGCAATATCCTTATAGGAAGCGGACTCTCCGTAGGGAATACCGCGCAGCGCCTCCCATACCTGAAGCTGGAAGGCCGTGCCACGCATATCCAGAGCCAGCGTGAAGTCCTGCAGTCCTCCGGTAAAATATGCCTCAAGCTGTGCTATAGCCGGCTTCAGCCGGGACTCATCTTCGATTAATATCACGGTTCCAATCCGTACCTTGAGCCATTTCTCCAGGTTCTCCCGGCTCCCGGCAAATGTCCCGAATTCTATAAGACATAATCCCGCCTCTGTTGCACATAAGGTCAGCGGGCCAATCGGCGATTCCATTTCACTATAATACACAGCAGTTTCAGTTCCCAGACTGCCCCCCGCCAGCTTGCTCATTACTCTCCGTCTCCTCCCGCTTCAGCAGCTTCTCCCGCGCCCGTTCAAGCATCTCCCGGACCTGGTTGTCCTCTTCAGCCAACTGTGCCTTTTCAACAGCCGCCAGCGCCTCTCCGCCGCCAATGCGCCCAAGCGCCCAGGCCGCAGTCCCGCGCATTTCCGGGCGTGACTCCCGCAGCACAATTTCGGTCAGCTTCGGTACAGCGCCAGCCTCTTTGAAATTGCCAAGCGCGATAATCGCATTGCGCTGGATCGGCTTTTTGCCACGCCAGGCCGCCGAACTGCTGCCGAATTTCTCTTTAAACTCACGATTGCTGAGCTCAAGAATCGGCAGCAAAAGCGGCTTGACGATCTCCGGATCAGGCAGCAGCTCCGGACGGTGGTTCCAGTTCTTCCCGCGATTTATCGGGCAGACAATCTGGCAGGTGTCGCAGCCATACAGCCGGTTGCCGATCTTGGTCATATACTCATCGCTTAAGAACCCTTTGGTCTGCGTTAAATAGGAAATACAGGCCTGGGCGTTAAGCTGACCCGGGCCAACAAGTGCCCCGGTAGGACAAGCGTCAATACATTTCGTACAATCTCCGCAGCCTTCCTCCACGGGTTCATCCGGGGGAAACGGAATATTCGTCACCATTTCCCCAAGATAGATCCATGACCCCCACTTGGGAGAGATGATCGCACAGTTCTTGGCACTGAAGCCGATTCCTGCCCGCTCCGCTACAGCTCTGTCTACCAGCACGCCTGTATCCACCATACTCTCCAGCACAGCATCCGGCACACGCTCACGGATAAAAGCCTCCAGCTTCCCCAGCGCTTCACGCAGCACATGATGGTAATCCTGGCCCCAGGAAGCCCGGGCCAGAATGCCCCGGCGTGCACCCGGTTCAGATTTGGGCGGATTCTCCATCTTGGAAGGATAGGCCACCGCAATCGCCAGAATGGATAGCGGCGTCTCACCGGACGGAAGTGCCGGAATAGTCCGCTTATCCAAATCAGGCTCTTCAAAACCGGATTCATACCCCTTGTCCCGGTGATCCTGCAGGATGTTTTTTAAATATAGAAACGGCTCCGCTGTCGCAAAACCGATATCATCTATGCCCAGCGCCGGAGCGGCAGCCTTGATCTCCGCCTTGAGATCTTCCCATATGGAAGGCGGCGGAGCATAGGATGACTGAGTTTTAATGTTCATTTCCGCCTTCACCTTCTCTTATAATGAATTCAGTTTGGAAAGCGGCCACCAGATATAAACTGCCTTGCCGACAATACTCTTCTGCGGGACGGTGCCAAAGTAACGGCTGTCCTTGCTGGCTCCGGCATGCCGGTTATCACCCATCACAAAATAGCTTCCCTTTTCAACAGTCAGCCCCGAAAAATCAGGATCCTGAATCTCCGTATCAATATACGGCTCATCGGCCATTTTTCCGTTAACATACAGTTTATGGCCCTGTACCTCTATGAAATCACCGGGTACCCCAATGACGCGTTTCACCAGATATTCCTTGCGGTCCGGGCCGGTGCTGGGATCATGCAGCACAATAACATCTCCCCGCGACGGGTTCGCAAAGCTCAAAGTGATCTTGTTAATGATCAGCTTCTCCCCCTCAACCAGCGTAGGCTGCATGGACTGGCCGACCACAGTAGATATGTTGAAAATAAATATATTCAAAAGCGACATGAACCCAAATACAATTGCCGCGGTGATTACCCAATCCCGCAGTTCTAGAATCCATCTGTTTCCCGGCTGCAGTTTGGAGCCGTGATGTGTGACAGATCTGTATCTTTGCTTGCGGCTTCGCATAAATTCCCCTTCAAGCTCCTGGTCCATATGCCACCTTCTTGCCCAGATTGGTAGATCAAGTCTATAACAATAGAAAAGCATATCTCCCGGCCATTTGCAATGGACTCCAGGGAGATATGCTTTAGTATAATGGATCAGACTATGCAAGTCGCTATAGTTCTCTATTTAGTAAATGTTTCCGCTTACGCAGCACCCAAGATAAAGGACATTATCCAACGATGCTGAGCTTCCGTACTGATTTGAAGATTTGATTCTCGTCATATCCCATAGCTTCATACAGCGGCAGTGCAAAGGAATTGTGCTCATCAACGGCTACGAAAATACCGCTGACCTTGCGCGCCTGAAATCTGTGTTCCATCGCCGTTACAAGACTTCTGCCGATTCCTCTGCGGCGGTAGTCGGGATGGACGGCAATTCGGAAATAACAGCCGTGGTTCTTCTCGATTGTACCTATCAGCGCACCAACAATTTCTTCTTCATCCTCAGCAACTACAATGAGATCTGAATCCCAAGAAAGCTGTCTGGAGAAGGGCTCGATCGTGCTTTCAAAACATTCTTCCGATAATGCGCTCTGCAGCAGTTCAGTCACAGGGGTAACGTCGCTTAATTGAAAGGAACGAACGTGCATTCTTTAAAATCTCCCTTTTCTATGGCTTAGAATTTAACAAAAAGAAGGAGTTCCCGTAACAGTATAAAGAGGAAAAAAGGCATCAGAAAAGCAAAAATGGATGAATTTCGAGAATGTTGTCGAATCCATCATTTCAAGCAGCTTTTCGTGCGATCAAAGAAGTATTAACCTAATGTAAAATAGTCGGAAACTTCTCTAATCTCCAAAAACCGAGGAATACCTGCTTTTGACTCTATTAAAGCACACTTTTCCCGTTATATCACCATTTTTCTTTTGAAAGCGCTTAATATCAAGCGTTTTCATGAAGTATGTTTACATATTTTCTTTATAAAGGTAAATTCTAAGGTATAAAAGTAGAGTCTCCACGGAATTCTATAAGTTTAACACAGCATTTACACTTCCGGTCAGGTTTGTTAGATCGCAACTTTTTAAACGTTTATGTTTGTTTAATGTTGCATTATTGTTCCAGATACGGTTTAATAAAAGTATCTTATCGGATATAACCAATAAGAGGCATTGGAAATAAGGGGTTTTGACGTCAAGACTGCCAAAATTCTTTATCTATACAATTCTAATAAACTCAGGAGGGATTTTTCCATGGCATTTCAATTACCGGCACTTCCTTATCCGAACAACGCTCTTGAACCGCACATCGACGCATTGACGATGGAGATTCATCATGACAGGCACCATAATACTTATGTGACGAACCTGAACGCCGCTCTGGAAAAAGCACCTGAACTTCAAAACAAGAGCATCGAAGAGCTTCTCACCGACCTGAACGCTGTACCTGAAGCCATCCGCACTGCTGTTCGCAACAATGGTGGCGGACACGCCAACCATACCCTGTTCTGGGAAGTCATCGGACCAAACGCCGGCGGCGCACCTGCAGGTGCACTGGCAGCTGCGATTGACAGCGAGCTGGGCGGATTCGACAAATTCAAAGAAGATTTTGCTACTGCAGCAACTACCCGTTTCGGCAGCGGCTGGGCTTGGCTCGTGGTTAAGGACGGCAAACTTGCTGTAACAAGCACACCGAACCAAGACAACCCAATCAGTGAAGGTGCTACTCCGATCCTCGGCCTCGATGTATGGGAGCATGCTTACTACCTGAACTATCAAAACAAACGCCCTGACTACATCAAAGCCTTCTGGAATGTAGTAAACTGGGAAGAAGTCGGCAAGCGTTACGAAAGCGCGAAGTAAGGAACTGCGGCGACATCGCCGCGCCTCGCTCAGCCTACTCTAATCTATAACTCAAACGGCCCCGTCCTTTTTTAAGGACGGGGCCGTTGCTGTACGCAGGATGTGGTGTCCAGCTTACACCTTATCCCTAGATGTGAAAACGGCTGCGCCGTGTCCGGATTGGACATAGTGCAGCCGTTTTTCATTGATAGGCCCGTTATCTAGACTGAACTTGATTCGTAGCGCTTATGTCTGATTCCTGCCAGGCATTTATATGTGAATGCACTTTCTGCAGTAGAGCTCATTGCTCAGCAATAAATGACATTCTGCTGTATTTTGTACAACAGATTTCTGGATTTATCGCCAAAAACGCCTTTTCCACTAGATTCTGCTGTACAGCGTGCAATAGATTCTATTCTTTCCCGGACTTTGGACACCATTTCGTACCGCCCGTTCCGCCAGCCTATTCAGCCCTATTCCCCTCATCAAACCAATCTCCTCCGGTCTTACAGTTTCTGTGCTTCCAGCTCATCGAAATAATGGTTAAGCAGCTTTAAAAAAACGTTCGGAAAGGCGTAGTTCGCCATGTCCTCGCGGTTGATCCACCGCACGGCTCCGGCATCCTCCGGATTTCCGCTGCCGTCTGCGAACTGCTCGACCGGGCTGTCCGCGGCGGAGAAGAGATCAACCACATACGCATCTGGCGTGTCCATGGCGGGCACAACACTGGCTGCCGGCATGCCTGAGGCCAGTGCAGCACCAGCTTGCGTGCCATCTGCGGGTGCAGCGCTACTCGGTGTGCCATCAGCAGGCACACCGCCGCCTAGTGTGCCATCTGTGGGCACAGTAGTGCCTGGTGTGCCATTTACAGACACAGCACCGCCTTGCAGGCCATCAGCAGGTGCAGCACCAGCCTGCGTGCCATCTGCGGTCCCTTCGCTACCAGCCGTGGGCACGGCGGCAGCCGCGTTCCCAGCCGCGTATGCCGCCCGTCCCTCCGCCGCCAGCGGCAGCGCCGGGGCGTCCTCTTCCCTGCAGCGGTACACCTGCAGGGTCCACACGATATGGCTGAACGTATGTTCCGCAGCCATCCAGTGCTCTTCAGGCCGGGCGAAGATCCCGGCCTGCCGTAGTGACCGGCGCAGCCGGTCCAGCGCTGCCGCCTCAGGCAGCAGCGCTGCGGAAGCGCAGCCCTCCGCAGGCGGCGCCGGCCAGTGCGGCAGCTCCCACATGCGGGCCAACAGCCCGCTGGATGGCCGCTGCCGGATCAGCACCCGGCCCGCGTGCTCGCCGCGGCCCGTAACAAGGGCCGCCAGCCGCTCCTCGGGGCGCGGCGGCTTGGCCTTGGTCTTGACGGGCAGCGACGTCTCGCAGCCCGCCAGGCGCGCGGCACAGTGCTCCATCACCGGGCAAGGCAGACACCGCGGTGATTTCGGCGTGCAGACGAGCGCCCCGAGCTCCATTAGCGCCTGGTTGAAATGCGAAGCCTCCCCCTCCGGGATCAGCTCCGCCGCCAGCCGCTCCATCTTCACCCGCGTCGGCCCCTTAGCGATGTCATCCTCCATCAGAAAGTAGCGGGACAATACCCGCATCACATTTCCGTCTACCGCAGGTTCAGGCCGGTTGAACGCAATGCTGAGAATAGCTCCTGCCGTATAGGGGCCAACCCCTTTAAGGCTGAATACGGCATCGCGGTCATTCGGAACCATTCCGCCGTATTGTTCCTTCACCTGCCGCGCGGCATGCTGAAGATTCCGTGCACGGGAATAGTAACCAAGACCCTCCCAGCATTTCAGCACATCCTCCTCCGGTGCGTCGGCAAGCGATTCCACCGTAGGAAACCGCTCAATGAAGCGGTTGAAATACGGAATAACCGTATCGACTCTCGTCTGCTGCAGCATAATTTCCGAAATCCAGATATAATACGGATTGCGATGGCGCCGCCAAGGCAAATCACGTTTCTGCCCATGGTACCATTCCAGCAAATTACGGCTAAAAAACAACTTAGTATCTTGCTGCGCCTGCTCCTGTTGTTCATGCGTTGTCATCATTTATTCTCCTTGATTCTTTATATTCACTTCACACAGGCATCAGTGGAGCTACGGCCTGTCAGTTCATTCAAGTCCCATACTATAAGCTCCAGCCTTCCTTGCCGCTCAAACCGTCCGTTCCATTACCGCAAAGGTCGAAGCCAGCTCACGGCTGTGGGTAATGGTAAGATGAATAAGGTACTCCCGGCCTTTCAGCCGGAGCCGTTCCCAGGCCTCCTCCGAGAGTGTAACGATCGGTTTGCCATATACATCCGGCAGGATCTGAATATCCTGAAACCCCACTTCCCGGCCGATGCCGCAGCCCAGCGCTTTCACAACCGCCTCCTTGGCCGCGAACCGCCCGGCTATGAACTCCGCAGCGTTACCGCCCCGCCGCTCCAGAAGCTCAAGCTCTGCCTCTGTAAGGATGCGCCGGATAAACTTCGCTCCAGATCCTTTATTCATTAATGCTTCAATCCGCTGGATTTCCAGCACATCATGCCCGATCCCGTATATCAAAATCCCACGCTCCTTATGGACGTGCAGTCATAAACCGCTTCAATCTGATAGCTATCCTTAATAGCTTTGTTAATGGTATGATCTTCATATACATTATCCGTAAATCATATAGATTATAGTTGTCCCGGATTCTTTCTGCTATCTTAAAAGAAAAAACTGCTGAAGTCTATTCTGCTGCTTCCCTCATCATGAATCTTAACCACAGAATCTCAATTCTACATTAAGAAGACATAATAATCTCTGAAAGCTATAGAGAGGGGAATCGACCATGAACCGCAATTTTCAGTTGCCTGCCGGAGAAGATGCCGTCCTGCGCTGCTCACATTTTCCAGCTCAAGGCAAAGCCAATAGTTTGATTGTTATTGCCCACGGGTACAAGGGCTTTAAGGATTGGGGAATGTTCCCCTACCTAGCAGCCGCGCTCAGCCAGGAGCATGAAGTGATCTCCTTCAATTTCTCCCATGCGGGAATCGGTGAGGATCTGCAGAATTTCACCGAGCTTGAGAAGTTCGCCCGCAATACCTATAACCGCGAGATCAAAGACATGGAGATTCTGCTCTCCTATCTCAGCCAGCATCATAAATTTGGCAGCCTGCCCTTATTCCTGCTGGGTCACAGCCGCGGCGGCGGCGATTGTCTGCTTTACGCACTGGACCACCCGGAGGAGATTGCCGGAGTCATCTCCTGGAACGGAATCACCGATCTGGATTTATTCACAGATGAACAAAAACGCGAAATGAAACAAAGCGGCCGGACTCATGTACTCAATGGCCGCACGGGTCAGCAAATGCCGCTCGATGCCGTCATTATTGAAGATCTGGAGCGGCAGGCCGAGCGTTACAATCTTCTGGAGCGAATGAAGACCGCCGCTTTTCCCGTTGTCCTTGTTCAAGGGACCCAGGATAGCGAACGGCTGCGCCGCGGCTCGGAGCAATTGGTCAACCTCCGGCCCGATATAGAGCGGGTGCAAATTCCGGAGGGAAATCATACCTTTGGCAGTGTTCATCCTTTTGCCGGTACCACTCCGCAGCTGGAACAGGCGATCGACGCTACCCGCCAATTCATCCGCAGCGTACTGGCCGGATAACCGCCATATCATATAGTACTACACACAAAACCGCCGGAAAGTCTGAGTATGCACACAGATTCTCCGGCGGTTTTGTGTATAAAATTCTCCTTCTAGATGCCCGGTATTACATTGCGCTTGTGCGCCGTTCTCCGGTAATAAGCTTCCAGTTTCCCGGCAACCTCAGTGCTGACCTGTTTGCCCTCCAGATAGTCGCTGTTGTCATCATACGTAATACCCAGCTCGGTTTCATCCGTCTGTCCGGGCCAGAGGCCGGCCGTCGGTGCTTTGGTCACGATATCCGCTGGTACTCCCAGATAGGCTGCAAGCTGGCGTACCTGGCGCTTGTTCAGCGAGCTCAGCGGTGTAATATCGACTGCGCCATCGCCCCATTTGGTGTAAAAGCCGGTAATGGCCTCGGAAGCATGATCCGTTCCCACTACCAGCAGATTATTCTCGAAGGAGAGTGCGTACTGCATAACCATGCGGGTTCTCGCCTTCACATTGCCTTTGCCCTGATGTGTAATGTGACGGTGCTGGCCCAGCGCTTTCAGGCTGTGTTCAACCTCAAGTGCGATCTCATTTACAGCTTCCTCAATATTGGTCTCAACCTTATGTGTCAGTTCAAAAGCTTCAGCCACCGCGTAGCTGTGCTCGATATCCTCCTGAACACCGTAAGGCTGGAATACGCCAAGGGTGATGTACTCCTTGCCTTCTTCTGCGGTCAGCTCATCGGTTGCCCGTTTGCACAGGCCTGTTGCCACCGCACTGTCGACTCCGCCGCTGATCGCAATGAGCAGCCCTTTTGCTCCTGCCTGCCGTACATATGCTTTCAGGAAATCGACACGCCTCCGTACCTCTGCCTCTTCATCAATGGCCGGCTTTACGCCGAGGGCAGCAATAATCTCTTCTTGCAAGCTCACAAACCACACCCCGTTTCATCACTTTGAATGGTTCATCCCAAGTTCAACATAATTTATAGCATGAAGCATATAAATTCTTATGTTTTGAAAAAATCCCGCAGCAGCCGGATTGCCGGCCACCGCGAGATCCTATGAATTAACCGCTATTACTGGCACAAACGGTTGAATACTTCCTTCAATTCAGCAGCAATTTCGGCAGCTGAACGGTCTTCTACCCCATGACGCTCAATAAAATGCACAAGCTCCCCATCCTTCATCAAAGCGATAGATGGTGAAGAAGGAGGATATGGAGCGAAGTATTCACGTGCTTTAGCAGTGGCTTCCTTCTCCTGTCCGGCGAACACGGTGAACAGATGATCCGGCAGAATTTCGTTCTGCAAAGCTTGGGCTACACCAGGACGGCATTGGCCGGCTGCACAGCCGCATACAGAATTGACGACAACGAGCGACGTCCCCTTTGCGGTTGGAAGAGTGGTTTCCACCTCTTCTGGAGTCAACAACTCCTGGAACCCGATACTTGTCAGGTCATCACGCATAGGCTGAATTGAATCTCTCATATATTGATTAAATGACATGGACATTCCTCTGCACTCTCCTTTGCCTTGTAAAGTGTTTGGTCAGGCTGCATTACAGCAGCACTTACTAACTTTATTATACATGCATACTCTGTGAAAGCAAGGAGGGCCCTGCTGCTGCAGCGGAGCCCATCGTCTGTGACTTGTGCCTCTATCAAGGGATGTTCACTTCAGCAGCCTAGTCGTTGCTGCACTTTCTTCCTTCTCAAAAGGAAAGGATACGGTGAACACTGTGCCCACGCCCTCCTGCGATTCAACCGCGATCTTTCCGTTATGCCGCTCGGCAATGCTCAGACAAAGCGATAACCCGAGCCCGGTTCCATGATTTTTTGTTGTGAAAAAGGGGACAAATAAATTCTCAATCTGGCTTGTTGAAATTCCGCCTCCAGTGTCCTTAATCATCAGCTCAACTCTATCCTCATTCACACGTGTCTCCAAGGTCAACACCCCCTTCGGGTCCATGGCCTCCATCCCGTTGCGGGCCAGATTAAGGACGAGCTGCTTAATCTCCCTGACATTCAGCATCAGCAGAGGCAATGACGGGTTTAGCCGGAGTTCAATGCTCTGGCCCCTGAGATTGGCATCTGCCCAGATCAAAGGACTCAGCTCTTCTACTATAAGATGAAGCTGCACCATTTCTTTATCCGATACACGGGTCTGTGCCAGGGACAGAAAGTCATTGATGATAGCGTTGGCCCGGTCTAGCTCATCCATCACGATCTGGTAGTATGAATCCAGCTCGCCCGGACTCTTCTCTCTCATAAGCTGGAGAAATCCGCGTACGACTGCCATGGGATTGCGGATCTCGTGCGTGATGCCTGCAGCCATCTGTCCAACCAGCGTTAGCCGCTCTACATTATCAAGCTCGCTGCGAAGCTTCGCCTCCTCGGTCAGATCCTGAACGATCATCACAACGCCGCCAGGAATTCCGGAATCCTGCAGCAGAGGCTCTGTATAAATTTGATATGTACTCGTTGCACATGTAATTTTGGCATTGGTGCGCTGTTTGCTGCGGACGATGTCCTCCAGCCGGGAATAGGTCTGCTCGTCAATATATTTTCTGAAAAGCTGGCCTGCAGGTTGGGACATTATAGTCTCCCTTGTCAGTTCAGGATAATGGCGATGAATCAGCTTGAGCATAAATTCGTTAAGTTCTGTCACATACCCGCTGTCATCCATCGACATAATATTCAGCTGTACTGCATCGGTAATCTGCTGAAGCTTCTCTGATTCCAGCTTGAATTTCTCAGAGATCCCCTTCATCTGCTCCTTATATTGAAGCTTATCCCAAGCGGTTTCGATACAAAATATAAATAATCCGCCGAGCATGATAGTAATAAACAGATATACCGTGATCAGCAAGGTATCTGCCGAAAGGGTTTCATATGTATTCTTGCCGTACATTTTGGGTACGAGCACAATAAAGAGCATGCTGGGGGCTAAAACAGCCCATAACCTGCCTATCTTCTGGACAATCTTTGCTTTCTTAAACGGCCGGACAAAGGCAAACAATAGCGGATACATAAGAACCCCAGTATTAATTACCCATTTGTCTATTCCATGTGATACCGAAAACAGAGCCGTGCAGAGCATAAAAAAAGCAGCCAGGCTTATCCCGGAGCGGAAATTCCCATATAATATACCGATATAAGCGGGTAATATAGCCAAATTCAAATAAACAACCCCGAATAATGTTGTTGAGAAAATGGTGCAAAGGGTAATGCTAATGGCACAGCAAATCATCAGCAAAGCCTGATCATCCGGGAATTGCCGATTTCTGCGTATAATGTGGCTTTGATCCAGCCACCATTGAAATAGAAATATAAAGGAACTGGCAGATAAGATTTGCAATAAAATATCCTTTACCGCATCTAAAATTGCAATCACTCCCCAAGTTGGACAAATTACCCTTTCCACTTAGATTAAAGCACAGCCGGGCTTTTCTGACAACGATAATCACAAGCCGGTTCCACAGGTCTGGCTACACCGCGGCCGGAATGGTATGATGCCGTTAGTAGAATACCGAAAATGCTGAAATTCGCTATACCTTAAGCATGTAAAGGAGCAGATTCATGAGCAACTATGATGTAATCGTCATTGGGGGCGGCCCCTCCGGGCTGATGGCCAGCGTGGCCGCTGCGGAGCACGGCGCCTCCGTATTACTGATTGATAAAGGGGCTAAGCTGGGCCGGAAGCTGGGAATCTCGGGCGGCGGGCGCTGCAATGTAACCAACGTCAAGGAAACCTCCGAGCTTATTGCCCATATCCCGGGCAACGGCCGCTTTTTATACAGCGCATTTGATCATTTTAATAATCGGGATATTGTCGATTTCTTTGAAAATTTGGGCATCGCCCTGAAAGAGGAAGACAACGGGCGGATGTTTCCCGTGTCGGACAAGGCCTCCAGCGTCGTTTCCGCTCTAATCGGCAAAGTTCGCAGCCTGGGTGTGCAGATTATGACAGATAGCCCGGTGCAGGAGGTCCTGTACGGAGACGGTAAAGTAGAAGGAATCCGCCTGAAATCAGGCAAGGGGGTTGCGGCTGGCGCTGTCGTAATCGCCACGGGAGGCAAATCAGTGCCTCAGACCGGTTCAACCGGCGACGGCTATCCTTGGGCGATCACCGCCGGACATACAATTACGGAGCTGTTCCCGACGGAAGTGCCCATTATTTCTAGGGAGGAATGGATCAAGTCAGGGGAACTTCAGGGGTTGTCCCTGCGGGATGTGACGCTGAGCGTCTGGAATCCCAAAGGCAAGAGGGTGATCTCCCACCGGGGAGATATGATCTTCACTCATTTCGGGCTGTCCGGCCCGATTGCGCTGCGGTGCAGCCAGTTCCTGCGCCAGATCCAGCGTAAATCCGGAACGGACACAGTTGAGCTGTCCATTGACCTTTTTCCCGACCATCACCCGCAGGAGGTGGAGTCCCAGCTGCAGAACAAGCTGGAATTGGAGCCTAAGAAGGCCATCCGCAATTCCTTGAAAGGTTTGATTCCGGAGCGCCTCATTCCGCTGCTGCTGGCCAAAGCCGGGGTGGACGGAGACATCACCGGCTATCATCTTCCCAAAAGCGCCTTGCAAGCGCTGGCCGCCCTTCTGAAACGGATGCCGGTCTATGTTCACGGCACCCGGTCTCTGGCTGAAGCTTTTGTTACCGGCGGAGGTGTCAATCTGAAGGAAATCGATCCCAAGACGATGGAGTCTAAGCTTATGCAGGGACTTTATTTCTGCGGTGAGGTGCTGGATATTCACGGCTATACCGGCGGCTACAATATTACCGCTGCTTTCTCCACAGGTTACACAGCGGGCAAACATGCAGCTGGACAGCATTAGAAGCAAGGGGGCATCCACCGTCTAGGACTACAAAGCCCGCCCAAATAGCGTCCCCTCTAATTAAAAACAGCGTTACTTGCGTAAATCGGCAAGTAACGCTGTTTTGTATTTAGCGGGTCTGCGGCAGCTATCTCTGAAACCGCATTGTGCTGAACATTCTGGCAATGAAAGCCCCGGTTAAATAACCGAGTGGAATAAACAGCAGCAGCCCCCACCATCCATACAAAGGAATGCACACCACACCAGAACAGATTGCTGTATATGGAACTAGCAGAATCGGTATTGCTGCGGAACCGGCATCGGCTTTCTGAGCTTTGGTAAAGGGCAGGATCCCGATATAGTCGTCCCCTGCAAACAATAACCAGAAAGAAGTCAGCCAGTAGGCCATTAATAACGCCAGAATAATGAGCAACCCCCATTTCAAAACCCCTGGAACGATAAAAATAGCTATCATAGAAACGCCCGTGAACGCAAAATAGAGCTTCAGGTGTGCCGGATTGCGCACAAGTGCTTTAATGCCAGCCGCCGCGAAGCGGCTCTCCGGCTGCTTCGAAGCCAGGAGCGGCTCGGATTTGCGGAAAATCCAAGGTTTATAGCGTGTGGGACGCGGTTTATCAAGCACGCCCCGCAGCAATAAACCGGCAATTCTCATTCGCTGCTTGTAGTCTTCCCGCACATCGCTCATAAAGGTTGCGTGCAGCCGTAAGCGGAAGCGTATCGCCCATACAACCACAGCACCATATACGGCGGCAGCGGCCAGCAGCAACAGAGGCTGGCTGTCCCAATAAATAGCAGCCCTGACATAAGCGGCACAGGGGACGGTCACGGCCGGAATGAGCCACAGCCAGCGGCGGAAGCCCTGGCGTTGTACCTTAACGAGGTGTCCCAGCAGTTTGACGCACCAGCTGCAGGTTATGGTCATTGCAAGAAGCGATGCGGCAGCTGCCCCGCTGAGTCCATACCCCCGGACGATGAAGGGCAGCAGAATAGCAAATACCGCTGCCATCTTGAGGGCAGTTACGGTAAGACTATACAGAAGCCCCCGCAGCATAATGCTTCTGATCCAGTTTTGCCGCTGCCTGAGAAACAACGAATCCCCTTCCTGGAGCAGCAGCACCATACCTCCGGTAGCAATTAGAGCCGCCAGCAGCAGCGGAAGCAGCATAAAGGGGGTCGCGGTCGTCCATGTTGGCATTTCCCCGCTCCAGAACCCGAAATAGAACCGTCCGCCCAGCAGGCCGCCGGGAATAACTAGGTAGAGCAGGACCGTCCAGTCGGCCGCCGTGCGGATAATCGCCGATTGCTCACGCCAATGGGAGATCAGGCGCCGCCGGAACAGCTGCGGAGCCGTAGGAAACGCATACCCGGCTTTTTTGCCGGAGGTTTTAGGGTTAAGAACAGCCTGTTCCTGACTGCTCATGTCAATTCGTCGAAGCAATCAAACAACGACCCCTCCGGCAATCCGGCAATGTCGCGGATTTCCTCCAAAGTGCCTGTTGCTGTTACTTCCCCGCTGGAGATCAGCACGAAGCTATCGCAGATTTTCTCCGCAGTATCCAGTACATGCGTGGACATCAGAACGCCCGCACCGCGCTTCCGCTCGGCCTCCAGGAGACGCAGGAAATCCTTCGTGGCACGGGGGTCAAGCCCGATAAACGGCTCGTCCACAATGTAGACGTCAGGCTGGACCAGGAAGCCAAGCATCAGCATCATCTTTTGCTTCATACCTTTGGAGAAGCCTGCAGGCAGGTCATCCCGCACATTTCCCATACCAAACTGCACCAGAAGCTTCTCGGCGGTGGCCACAAAAGTCTCGTAGCTCAAACCGTAGGCAGCGGCTGCCAAATCGAGATGCTCCCACAGTGTCAGGTCCTCGTAAAATACCGGCTGTTCCGGTACGTATGCATACGATTGACTCTCTCCGCCGATAACCACTTTAGCCTTGGCATATTTCAACAAGCCGAGCAGCGTCTTGATGGTAGTGCTTTTCCCTGCTCCGTTTGGTCCGATCAATCCCAGCAGCTGGCCGCGCCGCACCTGGAAAGAAATATCTGAAATCCGTTTGTCGCCCGCTTCGTAACCGGCTTCCTCAATGGAAACATCGAGCACGATATCTTCCTCTTCCCATTCGCCCTCAGCTTTGAACCCCTCTGCAGAATCATCTTCAAACTCTGTCTCTTTCATACGGCTTCCATCTCCTAAGTATCAATTCACAAGTGTCCCGGCTGCTTTTACCGTTCTTTTTTATCCATTATACGGACAAATGGGAAGAATCATCAAACATTACTTCCCCGAAGTGCAGAAAGAGACTTCTCCGGCTTAAGGAAAGACCCCCAGATTGCACCAGATTGCACTATGATCAGGCAACACTTCCCATGCTAATCTTTGCTTCTTTGTAATTTATAGTAAGGGAAGCCAAAGGTTTGTTCATCAATCCCCGGGAGTAAATCTCCACCGCGCCAGAGGCTGAAAATGCCCTCCCACCGGAGATGTACACCAAAAAAACCAATTCAATATGCACCTTTTGCGTGCTCTAAAAAAATTGTTTGATTTTTAATAATTAAAAGTGTGCTCATTGTGACAAATCACATGTTCTTGATCCATTGTTTGACGTATTGTAAAGCTATATCAAGTCATTGCACAGCTAAACCGTGCAATTCAAGCCGTGATTTAGTACCGTACGGGGCAACCCGTACGATTAACGATAGAGGGTGGAGAAGCATGATACAATCCTATGAACGCGATACTCAACTGACATTGCATTTGTACCGGGTTTTTGCCAAGTCTTTCAAGAGCATCAACGAGCATGCCGTTACCGGAAGCAAGATTGAAGGTTTCAATCCTACTGCTTTTGCTGTTATGGAGGTCCTCTACTATAAGGGGCCGCAACCCATTCAGCAGATCGGTGCCAAACTGCTCTTACAGAGCGGCAATGTTACTTACGTGATCGACAAGCTTGAGGAACGCGGCTACCTGCAGCGTAAGCCTTGCGCAAACGACCGCCGGGTTATTTTCGCCGAGCTGACTTCGGAAGGCGAACATCTGATGAACGAAATGTATCCGAAGTATTCGGAGCGCCTGCACCTCGCTTTCAGTGGCCTGAGTGATGAAGAAAAGGAACAAATGATTACTCTTTTGAAGAAGATGGGTCTCCAGGCTGAGAAACTCTCCCCGCTCCCGCGCAAATAGGGTTCGGGTCAACAAGATTGTGAATATATTCACTTCTTAGAATAGCTCCAGAACAAGTAGAAACGGCTGAGCCGTCCTGTTAAGGATGACTCAGCCGTTTCTAGTTTGTTGCAGCAATAGATGGGTTCTGACACAAGTGTTATTCACTAAGCCTTCTTAAGCGCCGGATTCTCCTCCGCAATGGAAGGAACGCCACTCCGCAGACCTGAAGAAATAATCAGGGACAAGACTGCGAATACCGCCATTACAATAAAAAGTGAATGCAGGCCGCCTTCCAGCGCACCATGCAGACTGCTCAAGGCCTCCCCGGTCAGTGTGCTGCCGCCATGCGGATTAAGTAGTGTATTGATGTCATCCCCTGTAACTGCACTGCCGGGCTGCTCCGCCAGCCGTCTGTCAATCGTAAGGTTCAGCCAGGAACCGAAAATTGCCACCCCAACCGTCTGCCCGAGTGAACGGGTAAACGTATTGAGTGCCGTTGAGGCCCCGCGCTGCTCATGCTCCACAGAGGACTGGGCGATAATGGTAAAGACGGTAGAGGCATAGCCAAACCCGACTCCGCAGAACAGCATAAGACATAGAAGCAGCAATTGTGAGGAATCCCCGTTCATAAACGCAAGGCCGATGGCCCCTATGGAAATCAGCGCCAGACCAAGCATGCCCGTCCGGCGGGAGCCGGAGCGCAGGATCATCCGTCCTCCGGCAATGGAGCCCAGCATCCAGCCTACAGACATCGGAGCGAGCAGCAGGCCTGAGAGGGCAGCACTTTTTCCGAACACTCCTTGTACCCACAGCGGTACATAGGTGGACAAGCCAATGATCAAGGTACTGACCAGCAGATTGGCCCCGGTGGATACAGCAATATTACGAACAGAGAACAGCGTGAGCGGCAGCATCGGTTCAGGAGCACGGCGCTCCACAAACAGAAATACTATCAGCAGCAGAATTGCCGCCCCCAATATCGCCAGCAGGAGCGGAGACGTCCAGGGCAGATTCTGCCCTCCTGTCGTCAGTCCGAAGAGCAGAGCCCCCATCCCTGCCGCGAACAGCAGCACACCGGCTACATCAATCTTCGTCTTGCGTCTTACCCGTTCTTCCTTCAGATAGCGGGAAATAAATATAATAGATAACAGGCCAAAAGGCAGATTAAACACAAACACCCAGCGCCAGCTTAAGTAATCTACAACATAGCCGCCGAGCAGCGGTCCAACCAGAGAGGAGATCCCCCATACCGAACTCAGCAGCCCCTGTGTCTTTGCCCGTTCTTTAATGCTGTAGATGTCACCGATTATCGTAAAGGTCATCGGAATCAGTGCTCCCGCTCCGATTCCTTGGATGCCGCGGAATATAATAAGCTGTTCCATGCTCTGCGATATGCCGCACAGCAGCGAGCCAAGCAAGAATACCACAGCTCCACCGATGAATACAGGCTTGCGGCCAATCAGATCGCTCAGCTTGCCAAATATCGGGGTCGTGACCGCCATGGCCAGCAGATAGGCGGTAAATATCCAGCTCAGCCACTGCATCCCCTGAAAATCCCCAACAATCGCCGGTCCGGCAGGCCCGGTTACTGTCCCTTCAATTGCAGCCAAAAATGTAGCCAGCAGCACCCCTATCAAAATAAGCTTGCGTTCTGTTTCTCCTGGAGACTTCAATGAATCCAAATCCTCTCACTATATATTAGCGTCTAGCCTCACTGCGCAGCAGCGCATACAGAATAACGTCCTGAAAGCCTGAGGACGTATGACGGTATTCCCGCAACAGCCCTTCCTCCCGGAAGCCCAGTGCTGAAAACAGCCTCTGCGCCCGGACATTGTCCGGATGGCATAATACTTCAATCCGGTTCAGCCCCATGGTGCCGAAGCCGAAATCCATTACAAGCTCCAGCGCTTCCTGCATATATCCCTGCCCCCAATGGGACGGTGACAGCTCACAGCCGATTTCCCCCCGGTACGCTCCCGGCAGCTGCCAGTAGTTATAGCCGCAGCTGCCGATTACGTCACCCTCCGGTCCTATGATGCTCCAGCGCAGACTCGCTTCTTCCCGCGCCATCTGCCGCAGTAATCCAATCAGATGCTCTGCATCAGCAGCCGAAGACAGAGGGGGCATGTCCAGCCAGAGCGCCACCTCAGGATGACACCAGAGGTCATATAATGCGGCGGCATGATCTTCGGTCATAACACGCAATTCCACTCTTTCTCCGCTCAAAGCCGGTACCATCCCATTGCACACGTACAACGCTCTCGTCCCCTTCCAACCTTATAAGTATACAACATATGTAAGGATGTCCTGAATAGAAACATAAATTTCACACACATAGAAACGGTACTGTCCTTAACCGGGACGGTACCGTTTCAGTGAGAAACCGTTTGAAAAACGCCTTTATCAGGGCGGCTTGGTCCCACCCTGATGCAGACGTTTGTTTTTGTGCATAAGGTTCGCTCATGCCGTTGTATAGTGGAAATGGGCATAATCTTCAGGATTAACCTGAGGCCCCTGCTGCCTTGACCGGCTTAAGCACCTCGGTGCAGAGAACCTGAAGCTTTTCCTGGATCGCCTTGAATTCTTCAATCCCCGTCCCGGTAATGCTGAATCCCTCGCCATGGGCAGTCAGGAAGTTCTCCTGAGAGAGCCGCTCCAGTTCCTGCTTCACTTCACGTTCCGCCACCCGGTATCCCAGATTCTCGAGTTCCGGCTGCATTTCTGATACTGTAAGGTCCCTCTCATGTGCAAAATAAAGCATATGAATCCCTACGAACAAGTTCTGTACATCGGCGCGCATATTCCACTCCTTCCGGCCAAAAGCCTCCAGTTTTAGTAAATTCAATCACTGCTTATTCTTATAAAAGCATTACCCTAGTGATGGCTTGTGGAAACACGAGGGACTGTTACGGTAAGGGGGTAAGCTCTGCAATCTGCATAAATCCGGTAATGCTTGACGTATTGAACGTTGCTGTACTATGTTGTTAGTTACAGTTATGGATTCATACTGACTCAAGGTACAGGAAGGTGATGCTTCATGTTTCAGGCTATGCCCTACGACGGAACGCGCAGCGAGCGTTTTGAAGCGGTTCTATCCCAGCTGGGAGCGCTGATGGAAGGGGAGCCAAATGCCGTTGCCAATCTGGCGAATGCCTCGGCACTGCTTAAGTTCTCTCTACCGGATACCAATTGGGCCGGTTTCTATTTATTTGACGGCAAGGAGCTTGTGCTTGGACCCTTTCAGGGACTGCCTGCCTGTATCCGCATTCCACTGGGCCGCGGAGTATGCGGAACGGCCGCAAGCGAGCGCCGGACACTCGTCGTGGATGATGTGCATGCCTTCCCGGGACATATTGCCTGCGATGCCGCTTCGAACAGCGAAATCGTCGTGCCGCTGATTAAGGAGGACCGGCTGCTGGGTGTGCTGGATATCGACAGCCCGCTCAAGCACCGCTTCGATGATGAGGAACGCCGCTTCCTGGAGCGGTTCGCGGCTATGGTTTCGGACGTAATCTAATTTTCCCGGCTGCATGTAAAAGGCCGCCACATTCGCAGGAGTACCTGCGTTTGTGACGGCCTTTTTGCTGTTGATCGTTTTTATGCTGAGGACAACGCCCGATTACTGCCGGACCGGACTAATATTCCAGATTTCAGAGGCGTAGCGGCTGATCGTGTTGTCACTGGAAAATTTGCCGGAATGGCCGATATTGATAATCGACTTTTTCAGCCATTCCTTCTGGTTGCGGTAGGCGAGATCGATTTTGACATGAGTCTCCACATAGCTGGCAAAATCCTTAAGCACAAAAAATTCATCATTATTGTCGAGCAATGACTGATAGAGCGAATCGAACTCCTGGGTATGGCAGCAGATTGGACCCGGTGTGATGAGCTGATCCAGCACTTCCTTGACTCGTCCATCGCCATTATAGATATCACGGGAATGATAGCCTCCATACTGGTAGTAATCAAGCACCTGCTCTGCCCGCAGTCCGAACAGGAACATGTTGTTGTCACCCAGCATTTCGTGCATTTCCACGTTGGCCCCGTCCATCGTGCCGATGGTCAGCGCACCGTTCATCATAAACTTCATGTTGCCGGTGCCGGAAGCCTCCTTGCTTGCTGTAGAGATTTGTTCGCTTACGTCAGCTGCGGGAATAATCTTCTCCGCCAAAGAGACCGAATAATTCTCCAGGAAAAAGATGCGGATCTTGCCTTTGATATCCGGATCCTTGTTGACGACATCAGCCACTGTATTAATCAGTTTAATAATCCGTTTGGCCAAATGATAGCTGGGTGCAGCCTTGGCCCCGAATATAAAGGTGCGCGGCACCATGTCCATAGATGGATTATCTTTAAGCTGATTGTACATATGCATAATATGCAGAATGTTCAGCAGCTGGCGTTTGTAGGCATGCAGCCGTTTGACCTGTACATCGAAGATGGAATCCGGGTCTACCTGCACCCCATGCTTCTTGCCGATGTATTCCGCCAGGCGCTGCTTGTTACGGCGTTTGATGCCAGCCACCTGTTCCTGGAATGAAGCATCCTCACAATATTTAATTAGCCCGATCATCTCCTGCGGATGGTGAATCCAGCGTGTACCAATGGAATCATTGATCAATCCGGCCAGCTCGGGATTGGCATGCAGCAGCCAGCGGCGGTGTGTGATACCGTTCGTCTTATTATTGAAGCGGTGCGGATACATCTCATTGAACAGCCGCATCTCGCGTTTCTGCAAAATCTCTGTATGCAGCGCAGCCACTCCATTCACGCTATGGCTGGCTACTATCGCCAGATGGGCCATCCGCACCTGATCATCATGAATAATTGCCATCTGGTTGATCCGGTCCTGATCGCCGGGATATTTGCTCATCAGCTCACCGCAGAACCGGGCATTGATTTCCTCAATAATGAGGAAAATACGCGGCAGCAGCTCCCGGACCATCCCCATCGGCCATTTCTCCAGTGCCTCGCTGAGAATGGTATGGTTGGTATAGGACACCATCCGGGTCGTCATGCTCCAGGCCTGATTCCAGCCGATGCTGTGTTCATCCATCAGAATCCGCATCAATTCGGGGATAACCAGTGTTGGATGCGTATCATTGATGTGCAGAGCCACTTTGTCCGGGAGCAGTTCAATCGGCAGGCCCGTCTTGCTGTACGTCCGCAGAATGCTCTGCAGACCTGCGCTGCACAAGAAATACTGCTGCTTCAGACGGAGCAGCTTGCCTTCATACTGTGAATCATCCGGGTACAGGAATTCAGAAATTGATTCCACTGAACGTTTGTATTCCAGAAACTTGTGATAATCCGTTCCAGCCAGGGAGCCGGTTATTCTCGAGGACGGGTTGATCGATTCGGCACTCCAGTTCCGCAGTGTATTCACATGCTTGCGGTCCGCCCCAATAATCGGAATATCATAAGGAACCGCCCGCACCGCTTCATAATCCTTATGCTCGAAGGCCAGCTCACCGTTCTCCTCACGGGTCTCCACATGTCCCCAGAACCGTACTTCCACCTGCTTGTCTTCCCGGCGCAATTCCCACACATTATCGTTCTGCAGCCAATAATCGGGCAGCTCCACCTGATATCCGTCAACAATCTTTTGCTCAAACAGGCCGTATTTATAACGGATGCCGCAGCCATGCCCTGCATACTGCAGGGAGGCCAGCGAATCCATGAAGCAGGCGGCCAAACGCCCCAGACCTCCGTTGCCGAGGCCTGCATCTGCTTCTTCCTCTTCAATATCCTGAAGACAAAAGCCCAGTTCTGCAAGTCCTTCGCGTACTACCTCCAGCACGCCCATGTTGAGCAGATTATTGCCCAGAAGCCTGCCAATCAGAAATTCCATGGAAAAATAGTAAACCTGCTTTTCCTTATCAGCCTTAAATTTCTGGTTGGTATCCGCCCAGTTTTTACCTGCATTCTCACGGATCATATTGCCGATGATGTTATACACATCAGCATTCGAAGCTTCTTCAAGCGGCTTGCCCAATTTCCTGATGAGTGCCTCGCGGAACGCTTGTTTAAAGGTTTCTTTATCGTTGAACAACAGCGGGTTCCTCCTGACAGAGCCTTATTTTGTGAATGGCGTATTTATGAAAACTCAGGATCAGCTGAACTGGGTGCTGCCCGGTGTTCAACTGATCCTGAGGTTAAATTTTGCTGCTCTTGGCTATAACAAATGGACGTTTGTTATCTCCGACCAGAATCCGGTCTCTGCTTAAGTGTACATCTTTATCCATAATGACATTTTCAATCACGGCATTTTCTTCAATTACACATTTCTGCATGATGACAGAATTGATGATTCTGGCCCCTTCTTTGATCTGCACGCCCCGGAAGATCACGCTGTTCTCCACGGTTCCGGCAATGATACAGCCGTTGGCCACCAGCGAGTTGCTAACCTCTGCGCTGTCCAGATAACGGGTTGGCGCTTCATATTTAATCTTGGTCTGCACCGGATTCTCCTTGAACAGGCTGAAATAATTATCCTGGCGGAGCAGCTCCAGACTATTTTTGTAATAGCTTTCCAGCGAATTGATCACCGCATGGTAACCTTTGTACTCGTAGGCGGAAATTTTGAATTTGTGCCGGTTCTTCTGGATCACATCGCGGAAGAAGAAGCTTTCGCCATGGGCGATGCAATGTTCTACCTGCTCCAGGAACATTTTTTTCTCCATGATGAAGATATCCAGATACACATTGTGATGGTCCTTCTCATGATGAATATTCGTAACCGCATTCTCTTCGTCTACCTCAACACGCAGGCAGGGATCATGCTCAGGCTGCAGCTGGTCTATCGTTTTGTAGACAAGTGTTACATCCGCGCCCTTCTCCAGATGGTACTGGAATACCTCCTGGAAATCCACAGTGTTGATATGCTGACTGCCGGAGAACACAATATATTTGGCCGAGGCCCGTTTGAAGAAATCCAGATTGTTATGATAATGCTGTAAATCCCCAAGCGAGGTGTCTGTCGGATCATTCCAGTCAGGCGGCAGAATAAACAGTCCTCCATGCTTGCGGTTCATATCCCAGGACTTGCCGTCGCCGAGATGATCCATCAGCGAACGGTATTTACGGCGGACAAACAGTCCAACGCTTTCCAGCTCTGCCCGCATCATATTGGAAAGAACGAAATCGATCAGCCGGTAGCGGCTGGCAAAAGGCACGGCAGCACCGCAGCGGAAATAGGTCAACTCATTTAATTTATCCAGTTCATGATCAAGATTGATTACACCCATAAGCTTTTTCATCCCGGTTCACCGTCCTCTAATGGTTATATGGTTTTGGCTGCAACTGATTTACGTTTCTTGCTCCGATTATCGATCAGCAGGATTTCGTCCTCATTCTCCCGATCGACTCCGATCTCCATATAATCCTCGATTACCGTATTTTCGCTGATGATAGCCTTATGGATCCGTACATTCTTGCCGATCTTAACCTTGGGCATAATGACGGAGTCGGTAATGACGCTGCCTTCTCCCACTTCCACGCCGTAAAAGAGCACCGAATGCTTCACCTCTCCGTACACGATGCAGCCCTCATTAATAATGCAGCTCGATACCTTTGCTCCTGGAGCTACATATTGTGCCGGCTGATTCGGATTGCGGGTGAAAATGCGCCAATTGGGATCATTCAGATTCAGCGGCGGATGATCACTTAACAAATCCATATTGGCCTCCCACAGGCTGGCCACTGTACCTACATCTCTCCAGTAGCCTTCAAATGGATAGGCAAAAAGGGATTTATCGTCCTCCAGCATCAGAGGAATAATATCTTTGCCGAAATCATGGGAGGAGTCTGCATTCTCCCCGTCTTCCAGCAGATGCTTGCGGAGGACCTCCCATTTAAAAATATAAACGCCCATCGACGCCAGCGTGCTCTTCGGCTTCACCGGCTTCTCGTCAAACTCATAAATCTTCAAATCTTCATCTGTGTTAAGAATGCCAAAGCGGCTGGCCTCCTCGAGCGGAACATCAATGACCGAGATGGTGCAGTCAGCATTTCTAGATTTGTGATATTGCAGCATAGCATTGTAATCCATTTTGTAAATATGGTCGCCGGAAAGTATAAGCACATGTTCCGGATCAAATTGATCAACAAATTTCAGATTGCGGTAAATTGCATCAGCCGTTCCCCGGTACCAGCTGCTTCCATTCTCCCGTTCATGCGGCGGCAATACAAATACACCGCCATCCTTACGGTTCAAATCCCAGTCACTGCCTACCCCAATGTATGAATGCAGTACAAGCGGCTCATATTGAGTGAGCACACCAACTGTATCAATACCTGAATTGGAGCAATTGCTTAAGGGGAAGTCGATGATTCTGTAAGTTCCCCCAAAATAAACAGCGGGCTTGGCAAGCGTTTTGGTCAATCCCTTCAACCTTTTCCCTTGGCCTCCCGCCAATAGCATGGCTACCATTTCTTTTTTCTTCATGGAAGAGCCTCCTTGACATATGGGTAGTAAAACATGTAATAAATAAGGTTGAATGAAGTTTGGTGGTGCGAAATAGACCCAAGATAGAATTCAAAAAGAAGTGAACCAGCAAGAAGTAAAATGAAAGAAATGTGCTTGATAGGAAATTTGGATAAGGTTAACAAACGGGGGGACACCTGATATCGGGACAAGTTGCCGGATTCATGAGAAAAGCTCTCCAAAAACCGGGTTTGTATCCTTATTGTAAAGTGTTCTAGAGTCGCCGTCAAAACCCTTTATTGAATTCCAAAAACCTTAGATTGTAATTATATTCCTTATTAATAACACTTATATTTCTTATAATTAGATTAACCAGAATGATTAACCATGAACTAAAAATTCTAATCTGATATTGAACTTAAGGAGACGCTTCTTTCAGCAAACATTCAACGTAATGGGTCATAATGAACTATCTTTTACTGTAAACGGAGGTACTACTCATGAAAGCTGCCCAAGGCGTGCGACTACTGCTCGTAGATGACGAGCCTCATATCCTGCAGTTTCTGGAACTGGGTCTGATGAACGAAGGATTTGAAGTAATGACTGCACCTGACGGTGTCAGCGCGATCGCAATGGCTGCCGATTTCAAACCGCATGTGGCCATTCTGGATGTGATGATGCCGGGCATGGACGGCTTTGAGGTCTGCCGTTACCTGCGTTCAGAAGAAGCGGAGATTGCGGTCATCATGCTGACTGCAAAAGACGAAGTGGACGACCGGGTCAAGGGCCTCTCCATCGGGGCTGACGACTATATGGTCAAGCCGTTCAGCTTCGACGAGCTGCTGGCCCGGATTCAGGCCCGGCTGCGCAATCAGTTCCCGGGATTGCTTGGGGAAGTGCGCTGCGGCCCCTTCCGGATTGACGGCCGCCGCAAGGAAATCCGCCACAAGGAAGAGGTTCTGGAGCTGTCCCCTACCGAATATGAGCTGCTGCAATACCTGGTCATCAATCATGGCCTGGTACTGAGCAAGCCGATGATTCTGGACAAGGTATGGGGATATGATTTTGGCGGAGAGGAAAATATCGTGGAGGTCTATATCCGTTCCCTCCGCGAGAAGCTTGGCGATAAAGAGCATAAGATTATCCGCACGCTGCGCGGCGCGGGATACCGCGTGGACCTGGTATGATTGCCCGCCTCTCGGGCTTCATCAGCAGGCTTCCGTCTCCACGTTCCCTGCGCAAGCAGCTGCTGGCCATCTCGCTCATCATTTTGTCCGTGCTGCTGCTGCTGATCGGTGTGCTGCAGTATGTGCTGATGCGGAACTTCATCTACACCAACCGGGCGGAATCCATGGAAACGCAGCTGCGGTCCGTGCCGCGTGAGTTCTATTTTACGTTTCTTAATTCCGGGAAGCCGGAACTGCCTGGTACCAGCCCCGCCACGAGCGGCGGTTACGCAGCACCCGGGGAGAACCAGAACACCAGCCCGGACGGGCAGCGGATGGGCGGTGACAGGCGTCCTCTCCTGCTGGATGCCCATACAACTATCGCCATCTATAGCCCGGACGGCACCTTCAGGGACTTCCAGGAGGATACGCTTTCCGATTCTGCCGCTCCAAGAATGACGAACAAAGAGTATGATGAGCTGCTCAAACATACTGCGGACAAACAAACGGGAAAATACCGGCTGATAACCGCTGAGGATGGCAGTGAACACCTGGCCGTGTTCATGAATCTGCGCAAGCCGGGTGCACCCAAAATGCTGCTGCAAATGAGCGTAGCCACCGGCCCGCTGAGAGATGTAATCATGCAGCAGCTGATGATCTTCGCCGGCTTGGCGGTAATTGCTTTGCTGGCCGGGCTGTTCCTGTATTTGCCTGCACTGCGCAAAACACTGGTTCCCTTATCCAATATGGGCGAAGCCGCGCAAATCATCGACGCAGGCAATTTGGACGTACGTTTCCCCGTCAACCAGGGACAGACAGAAATCGACAAGCTGTCCCAGTCCTTCAACGGGATGCTGGAGCGTCTGGAAATTTCGTTCCATAATGAACGTGAAGCCAAGGAACAGATGCGGCGTTTCGCCGCCGATGCTTCCCATGAGCTGCGGACTCCCCTCACTTCGATTCACGGCTTCCTGGAGGTGCTGCTGCGGGGAGCTGCGGATAATAAAGACCAGCTTTACGGCGCCCTGAACAGCATGCACGGTGAATCCAAACGGATTAATAAGCTGGTCGAAGACTTGCTCCTGCTGGCCCGTATGGACGGCGCGCCTCAGCTAAGGGTCAAGAACCTGCTGCTGGGTAAAGTCATCGATGAGATGCAGCCGCAGCTCCTGGTGCTGGCCGCGAACCGCAAGGTCAACTTCGACATTTCTTACGGCATCCGCGGCATGTATGATCCCGACAAAATCAAACAGGTCATTCTCAACTTGTTCCACAATGCCGTGCAGCATACGGATGCAGACCAGGGGACGATCCATATCGCCCTGCACGCCCGGGACACCGGAGCAACGCTGACTGTCAGGGACAACGGCTCCGGCATCTCTGCTAATCATCTCCCCCATGTGTTCGACCGGTTCTACCGCAGCGATTCCTCGCGCACGCGCAAATACGGCGGTTCGGGCCTTGGATTGTCCATTACAAAGTCTATTGTGGATGCACATAACGGGAACATCAGCGTGGAGAGTACTCCCGGTGGAGGCACTGTCTTTAAAGTCTCTCTTCCATGCTTGCTGGATTAGCTTATGTAGTGTAATCAACGTTATAATAGTGTGTGAAAAGTATGCTATGCTCACAAAACTTAAGTTATGCTTTCGAAGTAAGTTTATGCTTTCGAAGTGAGTTTTGTACGAAGTCGATTCAAGGATGTTATGCTTATAAAACTTTTAGGAGGTCGAATTCATGTACGAAATCGCCGTGATCGGAGCCGGACCAGCCGGTGCCAGTGCAGCCCTGTTCGCCGCCAAAGCGGGCAAAAAAACGCTGCTGATTGACAATGACAAAGGAATGACCCGCAGAGGGTGGTATGAGAATTTTTATGGAATCTCCGAAATCGGCGGTCCCGACCTCGTGGAAACCGGACACAAGCAAGCCGTCAAATTCGGGGCGGAATTAGTAGCTGATCAAGCTGTGGGTCTTACCACGGGCAGTGAAGGTTTTGTCATTGAAAGCGAGAGTGGTGCCACTTATGAAGCGAAACATGTGATTCTGGCTACAGGCGTCCTGACCGATTTGGCTGCTAAAGCCGGTGTGGAAACCAAGGATGGCACGGAGCCAAGAATCAAGACTGTGGTAGCCGTCAACGCCGAAGGTAAAACAAATGTCGAAGGCATCTGGGCCGCCGGAACCGTTGCCGGAGTAAGCGTGCACGCTATTATTACCGCAGGTGACGGCGCGAAGGTCGCCATTAATGTCATAAGCGAATTGAACGGTGCAAGATATGTCGATCACGATCTGCTGAAGGCATAATTATATTCATACGAGAGGGACTCCGGGCGGATACTTCGCTTCAAGAGTCCCTCTCTTAGCTGAATTGAGGCCAGCCGCGATTGCGGTTGGCCTTTTTCATCCGATAATTGCAGTTTGTACAGCTATTTCTCCACTTTTAGCGGCCTACGAAGAGGTAGTTGCACTCTGTACATTTATTTTCACGAAATTCCACTGAACCGCCACGGTTCACAATTTTTAATTGTACTCAATACACTTATACTCTAGAATCGGCCCTTAACGCACCAAATAGCTGTAGTAAATACAACTACGTTCAATTCAAGCGTTCAAATAATTATCTCCATGCGGATCACCTGCACGTTCTCTGCACTGCGGCGTGATAGCGGGGGGAACAACCCACTTTTGAAAGCAAATTTAAGGGATGCTCTTTAGCAGCAAAGGGCGCACGTGACAACTCTAAATTTGTAATATGTACAGTTTCGATTGGCGGGCCTGCACAAAAGGCTGCTCCAAATTAGGGATGGCTGTACGCCAATCATTATCCGGAACAGCCTATTAAGTTTACACGAGGTCTGCCTGATATTTGCCCCGGCTTCAGCATCAAAGGATGCGGCTGCTTCTGCCTGCTGCCTTACTCCCCAATACAGCCTGAGCTTCCTCACTGCTCTCCAGGCTGCCGAGCAGCTTTCGTAAATACGGCAAAAGCTGCGGCCGCAACTCTTCACGCTGCAGCCCTATTTCCATGGTGGCCTGAATGTACCCGAACTTGTCGCCAATATCATAACGTTTGCCCTGCAGATCTAAGGCTAACAGCCCTTCATTCCGGCACACTTCATGCAAAGCATCCGTCAGTTGATATTCACCGCCAGCTCCGCGCTCAAGTCTAGCCAGCACCGAAAAGATCGAAGGCTGCAAAATGTACCGGCCCATAATCGCATATTCCGAAGGCGCGGCCTGCGGCACAGGCTTCTCCACCAGTCCGCTTACGGCATGCACACCGTCTATGGAACCTCCTGAAGCAATGATCCCGTATTTGCTGACTTCCTGCCTTGGCACCCGCTGAACACCGACAATCGTCTTCTCCGCCTGCTCATACAGCTTCATCATCTGCGAGAGTGCCGGGGGCTCGGACACCATAATGTCATCACCGAGCAGCACCGCGAACGGCTCATCTCCGATAAATTGCTCTGCACAATGAATGGCATGACCCAGCCCCAGCGGTTCTTTTTGCCGGATGTAATGAATGCTTGCCAGCTCGCTGATTCCCTGCACCTCGCGGAGCAGGTCCAGTTTTCCTTTCTCCAGCAAGGTCTGCTCCAGCTCCACCGATTTGTCAAAATGATCCTCAATCGATTTTTTGTTACGGCCGGTTACGATAATAATACTCTCAATACCGGAGCGGACCGCTTCCTCTACGATGTATTGAATCGCCGGCTTATCCACAATGGGCAGCATTTCCTTCGGCTGGGCCTTGGTAGCCGGCAGGAAGCGCGTGCCCAGACCGGCCGCGGGTATCACAGCTTTTCTGATTTTCACGTTGGATCGCTCCCTTCGTTATTTGTTAAGTGGAGCCATTCTGCGCTCCCGCACATCCTGCTGCTTTTTGCCGCCATAGAACTCCTGGACGATATAGAGTGGACGGCCCTTGGACTCATCATAAATCCGGCCGACATATTCACCGAGAATGCCCAGCATAATAAGAACGAATCCGTTAAAGGTCAAAGTAATCCCGATCATCGACGCCCAGCCCTTAACGGCCTCGTCCGTAAAGAGCACCAGGTACAGCACATACATAAGGTAGAGAAACCCGGAAGCGGACAGCAACGCTCCCAAGTATCCCGCCAGCTTCAGCGGTTTGTAGGAAAAGGATGTGATGCCGTCCAGAGACAGCTTGAGCATCCGCTTGAGGGGATATTTGGTTTCTCCCGCCAGCCGTTCATCGCGTTCATATTCGATCGCCTTTTGACGAAAGCCCACCCAGCTGACGAGGCCGCGTACAAAACGGTTTTTCTCCGGCAGACGTTTCAGCTCATCGCAGACCTTGCGGTCAATGAGCCGGAAATCTCCGGTATCCACCGGGATCGAGATGTCCGTTGAGTAGCGCAGCACTCTGTAAAAGGCGCTTGCCGTCCACTTTTTGAACAAGGACTCGCCGCGGCGTTTGATGCGCTTGGCGTATACAACCTCATAACCTTGCTTCCATTCTGTGATCATGTCCAGAATCAGCTCCGGCGGGTCCTGCAAATCGGCGTCGATAATGACCACCGCATCGCCCAGTGCATAATCCATACCCGCGGTTATCGCGATCTGATGCCCGAAATTCCGCGAAAGGTCGATCAGCTTCACACTTTCATCCCAGTAGCTGTATTCTTCAATCATTTGCGCACAGTTGTCAGTACTGCCGTCATTGACGAAGAGCAGTTCATACGGCTCACCTGTCGTTCCCATCACTTTTTTGATCCGGCGGTATGTCTCCTGAATCACTGCCTCTTCATTAAACATCGGTATAATTATGGAATAGCGCACGTTGTAGCCCATGAGCAGCTCCTCCTCAAATTGTAGTGATGAAGCGCGCCGGACAAATAATGCGGCGCGCTTCACGTATATCCGGCAAACAGAACTAGTTCAGGGTGATCTCGTACAAGGTTCCGCCATTGCTGCCTGTTACTGTACCTTGCCAATCGGCTGACGGCACCTCTGTACCGTTCTCGGTAATCCATCTAGTGATATCGGAATTGCCGCCGCGTCCGCCGCCCATACCGCCGCTGGTAACGAGGAAGTATTTCACTTTGCCGCTCTCTACCAGGGCCTTCAGGGTGTCGGTCGTATAAGGCACATCCGAACTGTTGAACCCGTTCAGGATCACAACCGATTCACCTTCGTCGATAATGTAAGGGCCTGCCGTTCCGTAATCCATAGCGGCGAACAAATACTCCTCGCCGGTATTATGCTCCTTCAGGTAGGTCAGCAGAGTCTCGTTCACACCGGCGGTACTGTTTCTGCCGCCTCCAGCTCCAGCTCCACCTGGGCCCATGCCTCCGCGGCTTTCACTGCTGTCAGGTCCTGCTGCCGGGGTCATGCTGTTCAAGCCATAGGTGATCGGTGTAAATGCCCAATAAAGCGGACCGATCAACAGTACGAGCAGACCGGCGATGGCTGCAGCTTGGGCAAATGGCCTTCTGTTATCTTTAACTATTCGAAGAATCAAGAGCAGAAGGGCGGCAATCATTCCTGCTGCCAGAACCCCAATCGCCCAGCCCTTGCCGATGGTGTCGTCATAAGGATGAATAATGTACCATTCAAAAACCGCTGTTGTGAGAACTGCCGGCGGCAGCAGCCAGGAAAGCCAGGTTGAACGTTCCTTGTAATAGCTCCACAGCTGGGACCAGCCTGCTCCAGCCAGCGTAGCAATCGGCGGTGCCATCATAATCAGGTAATATTGATGGAAGAATCCGGCGATGCTAAAGAATCCCATGACCGGCACCAGCCAAGCCAGCCAGAACAGTGCTTCCCTATGCTTCTGCGTGAAGTTTGTTCTGCGCAGGCTGGCAAAGATACCGATGCACCCGAACAATACGAATGGCAGTAGCCAACTGGCTTGACCAGACAGAGCGGACTGGAACAGCCGCAGGGGACCAGCTGTCCCCGTATTGAACATTCCGCCACCTCCGCCGTTCATGCCGCCGCGATTGCCTTGGTCCCCGTCGCCGCCGAACTGCCGTCCTCCATCATCCGTTCGACTTCCCGGTGCCTGCCCTGGCATTCCTCCATCCTCGGAGGATTGGCCTCCGGTGGCTGAGCCGTCGGTTTGGCCCGGAGCTGTTCCCCGGCCGTCAATTTGTTCGCCGTCAGCTCCATTCATCGCCGGCATCTCACCATTTAACGCCGGCATCCCACCGTTCATTGCCGGCATCTCACCGTTCATCCCAGGCATCCCACCGTTCATTGCCGGCATCTCACCGCCACTGCCGAACATTCCGCCGCCAGTACTGCGGTCGCCGGTTAAACGGGATACCCCGTTATATCCAAAGGCCAGATTTAATACAGAGTTGGTACCGCTGCTGCCCATATAGGGCCGTTTACTCGCTGGAATGGAATCGACAATGACGGCCCAGGAGAGTGAAACCGCCAGAAGTACTGCGGTGCAGGCTGCCAAAACCCCGGTTTTTTTCTTCCAGTTCACTTTGCCGGCCAGAATATAAAAGAGATAAAATGCCGGTAAAACCATATATGCCTGCAGCATCTTCTCATTGAAGGCAACTCCAATTAGCCCAAATGCAGCGAGAAGACTGCCGATTCTATTCGTCTTTGTTCCTTTGAACAAAAACCATGCTGCCAGCAGCAGCGTGAACACCAGCATGGCATCAATATTGTTCGTCCGGCTGACAGCAGCGGCTACCGGCGTGGAAGCCATGGCCAGTGCCGCCAACCGTGCTGCGGTTCTGCCGAAGGTTGGCTTGACCATCAGGTATACGAGAAGCACTGACCCTACACCGCCAAGTGCCTGAGGCAGGATGACGCTCCAGCCATGCAGCCCGAAGATCAGGGCGCTGACCGTCTGAATCCAGAATGTAACCGGCGGCTTATCCACCGTTACTGAACCTGCTGAGTCAAGCGATGCGAAGAAGAAATTGTGAAAGCTCTGCATCATGCTGCCCACCGCAGTGGTATAGTACGTATTTACATATTGATCATTCCAGATTCCATAGCCGTACAGAAACGCTGCAAGCAGCAAGATGCACAGCAGCACAACATCTGAATCCAGCTTCTTAAGCAGTCTCATCTTTCTCCACTCCCATTCCTCTATAACTCAATCATTCCGGCAGTGCTCTGCCCCCCGGCCCAATCTTTGATTAGCTGTATTATTGCATCCGTACCTTAACTCATAATGAAATGTGGCTGAATGTTTGCTGAAAGCCAGGAGAGCGGCATAGCCTTCCTAATAACGCAGGCTTCCGGGTGCTGGCTGTACTTGGTATCGCGCCGAAGGATTCTTTTCTGCGAGTAATACAAAAAAAGCCCCGGAATCCAGGGCTTCGTCTAAAGACTGCTATGTACATAAATGCAGCAGATTGCATAAACCGCAAAACCATAATTACGTGATTTGTATTCTAAACCGAACGTCCTAATGCAGCCAGCTTGTTTACCGTATTCCAATTGCGGGCAGTAATAGGCGTCCCGAGAAGCTTGTCCAGCTGAACCTTAAACAGCGGCGATTGGCTCACACTCACCTCATACAGCGTGTACATCTCCTTGCCTGTTACCCGCACCTTATCCGCTCCATCCTCGTAGGGACGCAGCTTCTCCAGTGCCTCTGCCGTAGGTTCATCAGCCAGAAAGGAGACATACAGCCGCTTGAACTCGTCAGCTTCCGTAAGCTGAAATGGGTTGCCCGCAATCGCTGCTTCCAGCTCTTCCAGACTGCGGATAATTACGGATACGTCAAAACCAAAGGTCTCCCGGATCTGCTCTCCGATCACTGCAGCAAGCTGGTGGCCTGACCCCTCCGCGCTTTCAAATACAACATTGCCGCTCTGGATATAGGTGCGGACATGCTCAAAGTGCAGTGCCTGGAACATGCTTTTCAAATCCTGCATTTTAATGATTTTGTTGCCGCCGACATTAATGCCGCGCAGCAGCGCAATATATGTAGTCATAGCACACCTCTTCCATAGGTAATTCAAATGGCCGAACTCTTGCTCAGACGTTTGCGGATTTCCCGGACAAGCTGCTCCTTCTCCTGCACAGGAACACCCTCAACAAGGCGCGCCGCCGCTACGGGCAGAATCCAACCGTCTATTGCGGCATAGGATTGCCCCGACAATGCGAGGTATTCCCGGATATATCCTTTGGTAAGCCTTTGTCTCATAAAACCTATAACGAATTTAGCCATCTGGGAGGCTCCTGGTGGCATAGCGCCCATACTAAAGAGAAGCACCGAACGCGCCGCATCACCGGCAGGATTCCCCATGATACCGGTCATCCAGTCGATGATCCAGACTTGTTCATTGATAAGCACATTGTCGGGGTGAAAGTCTCCATGGCACAGCTTATTCCCCTCTGGAAGTCCTTCCAGGTGGTCCAGCACTGCCGACTTCTCCTCCATGGTGAGCATGGGTGCTGCAATAATGCTTTTTCTCAGCTCCGCCTTTTGCCGGCCAAAGTCTTCTGTTCCCTCCAACTGATGCAGGTTATTATGCAGTCTAGCCATCTGCTTGGCATATTTGCCAAGCTGCCAGGGCTGTCCGCTGATCATCCCCAGCAGGGAACGGCCCTGAATTTGCTGAAATACGATTCCTTTACGTCCGTCAATCCCGACAAGCTCCAGCGGCTCAGGAGTGCAGAAACCCTGTTCAAATACATATTTACTGACCAAATATTCCCGTTCCACATACGGCTCCGGGATGTCCCCGTTGTAGAGTTTAATGATTCTTCCTTCGCCATGCTCCCACACCTCTGCCGTGCGCCCTTTTCCAACCTGCTTCCCCTGCATCTTATGTTACGCCTCCCGTTTATTCCAAATGGATACGTTCAAAATGCTCTACGGCCGGGAATGGGCTGTAATAATGGTGCAGCAGCGCCTTCCATTGCTGATATTGCCCGGATTCCCTGAAGCCGACGGTGTGGTCCTCAAGCTTGCGCCATTTGACCAGCAGCAGATATTTGTGGTCATCCTCCAGACGGTGCTGCAGCTCATGCCCCAAATAGCCTTCTATAGAAGCAATTAACGGAGACGCCTCCTTAAAGCTTGCTTCAAATTGACTTGTCATTCCCGGTTTCACCTGAAGCATTGCCGCTTCTAGTATCATTCGATCCACTCCTTGAGATAGATTAGATGGCTATTCAATGCTACAATGCATCGCGGAAAAATTCATGATAGAAATTAATAATCACCAGAAGCACCGCCAGTGACTCATTGACGCTGCCTACCTCCAGCGCATGATTGGCATCGTCGATCCTGTATACCCTGATGTTCTGCAGTCCGGTGATCTCAGCGGAATGCTGTTCATTGAACAGCGGATCGCTGCCGCCGTAGATCATGCTGCCCCGGCTCTGCTTTATCCAGGGAATGGAGTCTACAAGCGGTGTCAAATAAAGATGGGAGGTTTTCTGCTGGACACCCATTTCAGCCGCCACTCTTCCGGCTATGACGGTACCCATGCTTTTACTGATGAACAGCAGCTGTTCATATTCGGGAAGTGCAGGAAGCGCAGCAATCGCCGCCTTGCATTCCTCTATAACGATATCCATGTCTTCGCGCTTAAAGTCCGCCCGTGCACTCTGATAGCCGTACTCCAACAGCAGCAGATCACAGCCATGTTCCCGGGCCACCTTGGCCGCATAATCGAGCAGGGAGCGCTCCACGGAATAATCCTTCCCCGGAAAGACGACAGCCAGTGCCTTCGCTTCGCCTTGGGCCACATATTTATGTCTGACTTCCCTGCCCCAATGTGAGGACATAACGATACGTGATACACTCATAATGCCTTCTCCTTCCCGTTATCCGTCATCAGCCGTTCTAAACGGATTTGAAATATTTAAAGAAATCAATCGTTTCCTGCAGATCAGCCTCGTCCTGATAAATGTCCATCATCCTGCCGAGTTCAAGCGCAAAATCAACATACCCGTTGGGCTTAGCCGTAAGAATATTCCCGTCCCTGATTACATTGACCTCGTCTGATGTTTCCGCGTCCGGCAATCCTTTGGCATTCTCCGCAGCTTCCCTGCCCTCCTGATTGTCCACATAGGATCTGCCTTCCAGAACCCCGGCAGCTTTCAGCACCGTAACCCCGCCGCAAATACCCGCGACCGTTTTACCTGAAGCGTTCATGCTGCGGATCAAGGCAAGCAGACTCTCATTCGCAGCAAGCTCTCCCACTTCACCCCCAGGGATAACCAGCAGATCTATAGCGTTCACATCCATATTCCCGAGTACCGCTGACGGGTTAATAGAGAAGCCCTCACAGGAAATAACGGGCATACTGTTCAGCCCCAAGGTGTGGACCTCGCTCTGTGTCTTCATAAAATAAGCAGCCAAAACTACCTCAAACTGAACAAAGCTGTTATATACAAGTACATATGTATTCATCGTTAAGCTAACAGCCCCTTCCACCTTTACGGTCGCAAACATCCTATTCTCTATGACTATCATTATAGCTATCTTCCCTGCAGCTGGGAAATCACAAAAAAAACCCGGCCCGGGAGGAGGTGGATTTCAAGCTTTTCAGATCCGGCACTACGGCTGCGGGGCTGTCTGCTTGCGGCTCGCTTTTCTGGACATAAACTCGGCAACAATCCATAAGAGCAGCGGAATGACCACCTGAAACGGCAGGGCATAAATTTTGTAAATATGGTAGGCAAAGTATTGCATTTGAAGAATATCCTTGTAGATAAAGACAGACATATAGACCATGATCAGGCCCATCTGCATCACAACGGAACGGTAGCTCTTCAGCTTAAAAACTTTAGCTACCCCATTACTGGCTACATACAGACACAAACTCGTTTTAATGAACAGCGCAGTTACAAAAGTAATGGAGGAGGAGCCTTCGATTCTGGTGAGAAAATCCCCCACATTAATTCTGCTCACCGCGACATAAGAGGGGAAATACAGGCTGGATAAAATCTCGGGACCCAGCACCAGCAAATTCCGCAAAGTAACGAAGAGCATAATGATTCCTGCAATCAGCAGGCTGCTGAGCAGCACGCGAAACGCTGAACCTTTCTTCGGGAGCACACTAAACGCGCCGAGAAAAATAACAATTTCGCCAAACGGAAAGGTAAAAGAGCCTATTGCATCTGTAAAGACAGGTCCCCAGCCGCTTTCCAGCAGCGGTTTCAAATAATGGAACTCATACTTGGGAATGGAAAGCAGCTGTGCTAAGGCAGTCGCCATTATTGTAAACAGCAGCAGAAATTTGGCGCTTCTCCCAAGCACCTCAAGTCCCGCGTTCACCACCCAAATGCAGAGGAGGACGATGATCAGCATCGGTGCTAACATTGGTGTCGAGGTTAAGGCTACCGTCTTGCTGAATTCCCCGAAATTCCGCAGCACAAGCGATCCCAAATGCAAGGAATACCAGATATACAGGCAGGAAAACAACCTCCCGAATATAGAGCCGAACACCGCATGCAGCATGTCATACAGATCCTTGCCCGGGAAAAGTTTATGGAGCCTCGCGTAGAGAAGCATAAGCGGGACCGCCAGCACAATGGCAAAAATCAGCCCGATCCAACTGCTGTTGCCGGATTGCCCCGAGACTCCCATGAACAGCGAACTGCCGATAATAAACAGGATCGCTATGCTGATCGACTGTCCCGCCGGTACGATTTCCTTGCTCATGTCTTCCCCCTCCTTTCAGGAGTGCATTCTAGAACAGCTTTTTAATCAAATAAACGATCGGCTCTGAGGGACTGGGAATTTCCCAATGCATCGACAAGGCAAAAGCAAGGGAGAAGGAGATCAGGCACAGCGCGGAGCAAACGTACAAATCCCGCCTCTTCCCTTGCTTGAGCAGACCATAGGGGTCAACCAGCACGACAACAGCATACATAAGCACTACATAAATGACCATGCTAATCCCCCAGCTTAATCGCCCGTGTTGTTTTGGCAGTGCTCTGAATGATCACCTTGGAGCTGACGTCGACATCCAGATTGACAAATTCATCCGGCCATTGCTTGCGAAGCTTAGTCCAAGTCTTAGGCAGATGCTCATGAACAGCTTCGCCAAAGCCAAAGATATCGGCATGGTATTTCTGCTGCGCCTTATGAATTACCGAGAGTATCTCCTTTTGCAAATTCTCGCCTGCACGTTTTTCAATGGCCGCTATGCTTTCGTTGCCGGATAAACCCTCTGCAGTCATCACCTCATCCAGCCCGGTATGCGTCACTGTATTGATCTGTATATGAACTTTACCATCTATCATTGTAGGCCTGACTTTCGTCCTGCTTGATAAAATTTCAAGGGAATAAGCCGGTGTCCCCTGCATATTATTCACCTCCAGTACACCACCTTTTATATCATTTTTGGCGAAAAGCATGCTTTTTGCCTCTTTCCCGTTCAATTTCCCGACCATTATATCCTTTACAAATACTGCTGCTCCATCTACACGCTCATTTTTCTTCCCGTTCTTCTCATTGATATACACCAGCGGTGCGACGGCACTATAACCTGAGGTCTCCAGCTTGTCGATGAAATCCCAGATTTCCACAACCGGAGCGCTGCCGAGATACTTTTCATCACGCATCATCTGTGCCAGTTCAAAGGACATAATGGCCTCTGTTGTACTGTTCAGGTTAATTATCTCCCGTGCATTTATCTGTTCGGATACAAAAATAAAAACATCGGACCGGGTCTCTGTATCCCTGCTGTACCAGTCTATCGCTTTGATCAAGCCTTCCCGCGCAACCTCTTCACTGAAAATAATCACCTTGGCGTGACTCCATAACAGCTTCTTGCCAGTCGTCGATATCATATCGCGGGCAATTTCAAATATAGTATTTCCTGTGAAACTAAGCGTCTTGAAGCCTGTCTGATTCTGCTGAAGCCCACCCTGAGTGTCCACCATTTCCACTGTCATCTGCAGCTTGCCGTCCGCCTTGTTCCTGTCGATGGCAACACCGGCTACGATGGACATATCATCAATTTCGGTATAATTCCAGCAGCCCGGCATGATAAGCAGGAGCATTGCAGAGAGCAGCGCCAACAGCATTTTTTGTCCCCTGTTCATAAACGCTTAACCGGTTTCTTGGGTGGCTTCCGCTTCATGTTGCGCGCCCCGATGATCGCCGGACGCAAATACATGTCCCACCAGGGTGCACGGATGGCGGTGTCCTTGATATCCTGCGGCCGGATCGAGCCCACCCCGAGCATATAGGGAACTCCGAAGGAGCGCAGGCTCATCAAATGGATGACCAAACCGAGCAAACCGAAGAAATAGCCGTAGATTCCAAAAAGGAAACTCATCAGCAGCAAAAGGACCCGGACTACGATTAACGGTCCGGTGAGCCGGGGATTCAGCAGGGTGGTAATCCCGGTAAGGCCCACAACAATGACCATCGGGGCACTGACGATCCGCGCATCCACCGCAGCCTGGCCCAGCACCAGCGCGCCTACAATGCTAACCGCCTGGCCAATGGAATTGGGAATCCGCGCCCCCGCTTCACGCAGAATCTCAAAGATGGTCAGCATAAGAATTGCCTCAACTATTGTGGGAAAGGGTACCGATAATCGTGCGGTGGCAATGCTTAGCAACAGCAATGTAGGAACCATCTCCTGGCTGTAAGTAACAAGTGCGACATAAAGCGCAGGAATACTGATGGACATGAAGGCTCCCATCACTCTGAGCAAACGGTTGAACGTAGAAAACATATAACCGATATAATAATCCTCACTGGCCTGAAAATTCTCTACAAAAACATAGGGCAGCGTCAGGGCAAACGGACTTCCTTCAATCAGCAGGGCAATTCTGCCCTCCATGATCTTGCCCACCACCGAATCCGGCCGTTCCGTACTGCCGATCATCTCAAAAGGCGAATACGGTTCATCACGAATCAGCTCGGCCAGATAGCCGGTATCCAGCAAATGGTCGAGCTGCACCCTCGCAAGCCTTACATGCAGCTCCTTGAGAATATCCGGTGAAGCAAGGCTTTCCATATAGCAGATACAGACCTGGGTTTTAGACCGGGTACCGATGTCGGTAAATACAAACTTCAAATCGGAATTCTGCACTCTGCGGCGGATCAGGGTCAGGTTGGTCATCAGCGATTCATTGAAGCCTTCCCTTGGGCCCCGGACCGCTTTGTCGGTCGTAGGTTCTTCAATAGCGCGGGTCTGCCAGCCTTGGGCATTAATATTCAGCGCACCGGCGTATCCGTCCAGCAGAAATACCGTTTTCCCTCCGACTATCGCCCCTATTAATTCATCCAAATCTGTAGAGACCATAATGTCACTGATATTAATAATCTGAAGGCGGATTAGTTCCATAAGCTCTGCCGGGGTTCCCAGATCCTTGTCCGGGAATTGATGAGTCATCAGCGGTTTGGTAATTCCATTTTGAATCAAATCCCGGTCGGTCATCCCATCCACATAAATCAGACCACAGCGGATCCGCGTGTTATTTGTATTCTCAATAATCCGCACTCTCAGTGTCCCGTCGTTGCTGAAGATACGCCGGAATAGAGCCACCGTCTCATCCAATGAGGGACTGAGCGGCTGGGAAGAAGCTATTTTGCCGGAAGAACGGTCGCGTGTTTCCACAGCCTCTGTATTCTTCACAGTATTCACTCCCGTCACTATTCTTTTGATCTGATTATCCCCCGACACTCTAACTCCTATTCCCCAACTTTTTGCTGTAGAGGAAATTATGAGCTTGTCTCTCACAAGTGGAAACGGCTTCGCCGTCCTCAAAAGGAGGGTTTCCGTTTCAGCGAGAAATAGAAGGATAATTTATAGCGTGAAGCCTATAAATTCTTATATTTGCAAAAAAAGAAGCCGCGGCTGCGGCTCCTTCTTGAAGAGTGTGCTATGTAGTTAATTGATAAATGTGTTGCGCACTCGGCGCGACCGTATAAAGTAAGGAATCCATACCAGGAGTAGAACCATGCTTCTGCCAATACTTTGCACGTCCGGATCCTCTCCGAACTCGGCAAGCAGCGGAATATTGGTGAGCAGCACGTAATCAACGATATGAAACAGCGTGTTGGCGGCATAAAAAAGGATCATCCAACGCGGAAAAGAAGCCTTTTTGCGGTACATCAACACGACCAGAAAAGCAGCAAATAAAAGAAAGACAACGTTGCCTGCCAATTCGAAAATCAATGTCGGCTTCCATAGCGGGTCATAAACGTTAGAATCCGGTGAAGTAAGTATATCCCATACCTCTCCGCCAAGCGTTGTGAAGAAAAAATGAATTACAGATAAAATCAAAGTAAAAATAGTAAGAAAAAGTCCAATCTGCACAAGCACCAGCCAGCCGCCAATCCCCTTCGGCTCATTGGACATCAGCTTCATCCCGCGTTTATCGGGTATCAATGTTCCCAAACCACATGCCCCCTCTGTTATAATTCATTGTAATGATCTGAAGATACTACTGCCTACGTAAGCTTAAGGAGCCGTTATGACACCATTTACAGAGAAGGTTATTTGTATTATTCAATCCATCCCCGAGGGGAAGGTTATGACCTATGGCGGGATCGCCCGTGCAGCAGGAAGCCCCAGGGCGGCCCGGCAGGTCGTGCGCATTCTCCATTCCATGAGCCGCAAATACAAGCTGCCTTGGCATAGAGTTGTTAATTCCCAGGGCAAAATTGCACTTGCCGAAGATGAGGCAGTCTCTACACAAAGATTGTATCTGCTGGGAGAAGGCGTTCTTTTTGATGATGATGGCGTGATCGACCTGGAGTTGTTTCAGTTCCATCCGGAGCAGGACGATTATCTTTTTCCGCCTTTGGAATAAGCCTGCACACTCCCTGAGCCCAGACCATTCAGCAGGAAATACAGCGTGGCATAGATGACCAGCAGAACAGCTGCGACGAACAGGCTGAAGAAGAGCGATTGCCGGTTCAGGCTGTCAACCACCAGCTGGTAGAGCTGATGCCGGTCGGTCAGAACATCCCAGCTGTTGAGCCGGTATACCCGGCCGAGCAATACGCCATATCCGCCCAGCGCACAGGCTGCGAGGACAAAAATCCAGGAAAGCAGCAGATTGCTTCTGCGGAAGATGACGCTTTGAAATTGGTACAGGGAGAAAAAACCGGTCAGCCAGCCACTCCAGGTGAACAGCAGCAAGGTAATTAAATCGTACCAATACCGGCTCTGAACAACTCCGTCTACGAAATATATGTTTTTTCTGATCGTCAAATGCAGCAGGTCGGTCATCAGGTAGGGCGCATTCGGAAAAAACAGCAGCCATGCTATGCCAAGCGGCAGCAGCAGCAGCCCGGAAACCTTACGCTTATCCAGGCCGTAAGCGGCCATGGAGAATAAAAAGGGAATCCAGGCCAGAAAGAAGTTCCAGAGCAAAAAGTCAAAAAACGTATCGGTCCGCAGCGAGACCACACGGTAGACAGCCAGCGTCGCCAGTGACAGTCCTGCCAAAAGCATGAATACTTTAGGATAATTCAATTCCTTCATTAGGTTGCGGTCTCCTTATCAATCGTAGTGAGATCTGTTCCAGTATAGAACAGATTCATTACGTTAATTGTACAAATCTGGCAGTCATTAGTCCATTATAATATAACAGCCCGGGCAAAATGCACCCGGGCTGTTATATTATGGTGAAATTCAGCAACACAGGGATGGGCCCATGCTGTTCCCGCTGGTTCGGCAGTGCGTGCTTAAACTTCGCTGCCCAGTTTACCCGCCACTGCCGGTTTGCGGGCTCTAAAGACGCTGCGGCCCGGCGATTCTTCAAGGCCGCACAACGCGCTGCATTCCCGAAACGCCCCATGCCGGCAGCCGGCGCAGCGGACCGGATTGATCAGTTCCAGCGCTTCATTGATCGCTTCTCCAGTATGGTCAAAAAACTGCGCAGCCCCAATTCTATCGTACAGTCCCGTCTTCTTCAGCAGATCAAGCGGCTGCGGCTGAATACCGGAGATCATTAGCCTTCCTCCGTCTGCCTGCAGCTGCTTCACCAGTCCAGACAGATTGGCCTCCCCGGTGGTATCCATAAACGGCACCTTGCCCATACGCAGCAATATAATTTTTGCAAGGTCCGGTCCAAGCTCCGGCATCGTTGACTCGAATCTATAGGCTGCTCCAAAAAACAGCGGGCCTTCCACATTATAAATTCCGATTTGCGGGCAGTCATGGCTCTCCGTTACCATATGCGCCTCTACCTTGACCGACGAGGGGTCGGGCAACACCTTAGATACCAGATGCCCTTCACCCATCCGTTTCACAAACAGGACTACGGCAAGCACCAGCCCGGCCTCTACCGCAATCGTTAAATCCGCAAATATCGTTAAGAGGAAGGTAAGGAACAACACCAGGGAATCCCCGGTTTTGAGCTTCAGCAGGTGCAGAAATTCCTTGCGTTCGCTCATATTCCAGGCGACCACCATCAGGATCGGCGCCATGGCTGCAAGCGGAATGCTGGAAGCATAAGGCGCAAACAGCAGAAGAATAAGGAACACTACGACACCGTGAATCACTCCCGACAGCGGGGATGCGGCCCCGCTGCGAATGTTGGTGGCGGTTCTGGCAATTGCACCTGTGGCCGGGATGCCGCCAAACATAGGTGCGGCTATATTCGCGATACCCTGGCCGATCAGCTCACGGTTGCTGTCATGGCGGCTGCCAGTCATCCCGTCGGCTACCACCGCCGACAGCAGCGACTCAATCGCCCCCAGCATGGCGATGATAAACGCCGGACGAAGCAGCTGCCTGATCCGCTCCCAGGTGATCACCGGAAAGTGAAAACTCGGCAGCGTGTTTGGAATATCGCCGTATGCAGAGCCGATCGTAGTCACCTTGCCGCTGAAGAACAGCACCGCAACTAACGTTGCGAACAGCAACCCGATCAGCGATCCCGGCACCTTGGGTGCAAAACGCATGCCAAGCACGACAACCGCCAGACAAATGACTGCTGTCAGAACACTGTACAGATTGACCGTTGAGATATGCTGGCCGATCTCTTGCATGTTGTCCACGAAGCTCTCATGCCGCTCCATATCCTTCAGGCCGAGGAAATTGGCAATCTGCCCGCTGAAGATAATGACGGCAATCCCTGCCGTAAAGCCGATGGTTACCGGCTTCGGGATAAACTTGATCAGAACTCCCAGCCTCAGCAGCCCCATAACGACGAGGATGACTCCGGCCATCATTCCTGCAATCAGCAGGTTCTCGTACCCGTACTCCATGGCGATCGCGAACAAAATGGGTATAAAGGCTCCCGTAGGTCCGCCAATCTGAAATTTCGAACCTCCGAATAAGGAGATTAGTATACCTGCGACAATGGTTGTATAAATCCCGTACTCCGGCTTCACGCCCGAGGCAATAGCAAAAGCCATCCCAAGCGGGATGGCAATAACGCCGACGATCGTCCCTGAAATGATATCCTTACGCAGAGAAGCAATGCTGTAGCCTTTAAAGCGGCCCCACCCTGTCATCATCTAACCTTCTTTTCTTTGAATATCTGATTATTTGAATATAAGAGCAACATTACTCCTGCCTGCCGCTCTTGTCAACGGGAAATCCGCCCCCGGATGGTCCGGGGTTATTCGCTGCGGATGCCCTCCAGGAGTGAAATGGCATTCACGAGATGGTTATCGAATATCTGTCTGGCCACCGCCAGCAGGTCTTTAATCAGGGGGTCGCGCAGAGAATAAATGACGGTGGTTCCTTCTTTTACACTGGCTACTACATTCTTGGCGCGGAGTACAGCAAGCTGCTGGGATACGGCGGAGCCTTCCGAGCCGAGAATCGCCTGCAGTTCGTTCACATTCTTCTCGCCTTCGCTCAGCAGCTCCAGGATGCGGATCCGCATCGGATGAGCCAGCGCCTTGAAAAATTCTGTCTTAAATTGCTGAATATCGCTGTTCATTGGACTTCTGCTCCTCATAGCTTTACTTCAAATCTATTGTTATCTTAGCTCATTTCTTGTGCAGTGGCTATGCCGGCAGTAAATTGCATGCCGTATACGGCTGCAGCACCCCGCCCCGCTTACAAGAATACGGGATACATCCCCAGCTCTCCGGTCCGGATCTCCACATAGCCGCCCAGCGCCATCGGCTCACCCAGGCATTCGAACATGATCAGGTCGCCGGCAATCCGCAGATAACCTGTTCCGTCTGCCTCAATATTCTCCAGCACCCCGGTTAAGATCATCTTATCCCCATCCATTCGGATGCCGTATTCCACGCCGCTTACAGGCACAATATCCACCCAGCGCATAAATAGCGGGGAGAGCTCAAATTCGACCTCAAGCTCCTCACCCGCTTTCACAGGATTACCATTCCATATCCCCTTGCCTTCGCCATACTCCGCAGCAAAATACACTTCGTTCTTACGGGGGCCGTTCCGTAATATTGTAATGTTCATCTCTTCCGCTCCATCATCATAGTGTTACCGTTTATTATACAGGATAGTGACCCCATTAACGATCAGGTGTAGTTCTGGGTTGCCTTATTTAGATAAGTGCTGGGATGCATCCACGGATGCTTGAAGAACTCTTTCTTGTCGCTGATCTTTTTCGAAACGCCAAGGTCATAATCAATCATGGATTTAATTTTCTTCGCGAATCCTACTCCCTTGACCAGCAGTCCCAGCTCAAAGTCATGGCAGGCGCTTCTTTCATTGATATTATAGGAGCCGTGAAAAACGGCCCGCGACCTGTGGTCATAGGTGATTTTCCAGTGGGAGAAGCGCCCCGTAAAGCTGTAGTCATAAAAAGAAACACCGTTAAGAAAAGGCTCATACATATTGCTGCGTACAGCCGCCCGGTTCGTCGGGTGGTCATTGACTTCCAGCGGATTGCATATGGCCAGATGGCAGGAACAGTCCGGGCCAAGCTCACCCAGCCGGTCCCAGAAGGCCTGATCAATCAGATAGGGGTTCACGATCACCGTCTCCTCGGCTGCATAAGTAATTAAATCCAAATAATATTGCTGGATCAGATTAACAGGGTTGCCCGGAAAACTCACGAAGAGCGTGCACTCCTCCTCACCGAATGCATAATTTATATCAGGATGGTAGAAGTCATCTTCCGGATCAAAATGATCGCCCCCAAGCAACAGCCATCTTGATTGAAAAACAGCATTCAGCGGCAACGCCGCCGCGCCCTGAATCCGGAAGCAGCCATCATGCCACTCCTCCTCACCGCTTGGAATACCCAGCGGCCGGCCGTCTACTTCTACCGGTGAAGAGGCCTCTATCGGTGTCTGATACGTATATTGATCCCCGAAGTTCAGGCTGCCGACAATCGAAGTAATCCCGTCAATGACCATGAATTTCCGGTGGTCAATGACATTGAGTCCTGTAATCTCCACATCCTCCTGTACTTTATCCTGCAGGAAGAGAATACTTTCGGATACCCCACGGGACTTCAGCTCGGCCCGTTTCTCACTCCATTCTGCCGCAGAATAATAGGAGTTGAACGTATCGAGCAGCCTGGCCCCTGCATTCTCCAGCATTGTGGAGATCTTGGAGAACTTACCCACCTCGAGATTCTTCCCATAGCCAAGTGCGGTAACCGTATAATTCACCATGATGCGGACTTCGACACCCCGTTTTAGTGCCTGCAGCAGCGCTGCCCCAATCAGATTTCCCGAATGGTCGTTAAAGAATAGCATTATGGACAGATGAATATAACGGCGCGCCTTCCCGATTTCCTCAAGGATCATTTCCAGGCACTGCGGTCCGTTCACATAAGGGTCTACCCGGTTATGACGTGTCGTCTGCGGAGCCAATATTCGAAGCTTATCTGAGTCCAGTCCGCTGACTTCAAGCGCAAGCCGTTCAAGCAGCTCCCCGCTAATACCCGGTATGCCGGACAACTGGCGAATCTCTGTAATCACTCCGCCGAGAGCCTGCCGGTGCGCACGCGCCTCCCGGCCATTCAATACATCGGCAAGCAGCTCCTGGGCCTTGTCCATTTCCTTTGCAGCCTTCAGGGAGCCACCGGATAAATAATAATTCACAACATTTATGATATCCTGCTCTACCCTGTTATCCCATTCCGCTTGCGGAAGTTTGTTGTTCATATGTAAGTCCTCCATTCCACTGCCTTCCTCTCAGGTGCACATAGGTCTCTGATCGGGCTAAGGTTAGATACCCCTCAGGATTTACTTATAAACAGCCGCTACCCGCACACGCAAATGCCTCATACAAAATCGCCTTATTTCATCCGTCAAATCGTTATGGTTGCACCGGATCAAAAAAGCTTCAGTCCCGCTATCCGTTCCACCGCTTCTGCAAGCCGCGCTTCATCGCTTACCAGCCCAACCCGCACATAACCTTCGCCATAAGCACCAAAACCCATCAGCTTAGCCTTGGCGGCTAGCTCCGGGCTGATGTCCCCATAGGCTGGCAGAAATCCATGTTCCGCAGTCAACGGCATCATCTCCATGACCGCCCGGGCCAGTTCGATGCCTGACCAGTAATCAGGATATCCGGGATCCGGCACAAGTGCTGTATCCCCCGGATTGAGGAGACACTGCACCACTTCAACCAGCCCGGTTTTCCCGCTGAACAGAATGGCGATCTCCTGCTGCGGATCCAGCTCCACTCCGTACTCCCGCTTATAAAAGCTGGCTGCAGCTTCCTTGAGATAGCTGTGGCCGCGAAACGGCGGATACCTGTGGTTCAGCGGGTTAACCGCTGCCGCCTGCAGTGCTTCTACAATGTGGGCCGGTGTAGGCATATCAGGATTCCCCTGTCCAAGATGGATCACATCATGTCCTGCGGCGGCGACAAGGCCAGCCTTGGCAACCAGCGCGGCGAAGAACTGCTTGGGCAAAGCATTCAACACATCGGAAGGCTCAAAAATATTCACTGGCAATGGTCACCCTTTCCTCAGAGGTTACTTGCTGTAATCGTCATTCATATTATAATACAAAAAAAAGAGCCTCCTGGTAGACAATGTCCTGGTGGAGTGCTCTTTTCTTCCTGGATACAGTTATTCCCTGCTGCCAATAAACTTTCGGATAAATACGATTTGACCAATGTGATAGGCATTGTGCATTGCCGCGTTGCTGATAATCTCCCACCATTCCGCCGGCACAGGAAACCCTGCCGCTTTAGCCTCAAGTCTGTCTTCCTGCAGCAGCGGCTGCCAACCAAGCAGCACCTCCAGCAGCTTCGTTCTTAACTGATCAAAGGCTGTGCCCTCCGGTATAACAAAACTGCTGTTGTTATCCTCAACCGGAGGAACAGCATCTACCCGGCCCAGATGGTATCTGGTTTGCCAGGCATTGTTCCAATACAGCAGATGCTGCGTAATTTCAGCGATACTGTTGCTGTTCCCGTCAGGCTTCCAAAAGGCTTCTTCCTCTGTTAAACCCTCAACCGCCTGCGCGAACGGAGAATACCAGCTTGGATCATTAGCATTGGCTAGTAACTGATTGGCCAGAACATCTTTTGCATGAACGATTCCCTATCCCTCCCCACTTGTTACATTGCCCTTACTGCTGCAACAGCTCGCCGTTATATACCTTCATATCCAGCGGCGCAGTCAGAAACTCGCCTGCCTTAGCGGCAAACCCCGTTAAATGCGGGCTTGTGTTATGGCTGCCTACAGCAGCTGCATCGCGCCAGGTTTCAACCATAATATATACATTCTCTTGCGCGGCATGCTTGTACAGCTCATAGGAGAGGTTGCCTTCTTCCTCATGAGTTGCTGCAAGCAGCGTCTTGGCTTCAGCCAGGAACTGCTCCTCGCGTTCAGGGTTCACTTGCATTAAAACGTGGATAATGATCATAATTTTGTTCCTCCTAATGGTTTTGTCAGAATGAACTTCATAACTCTGAAATTGGGAGCTTACGCTCTTATTTCCACTCGGCGATAGTGTCAATCGGCAGGCGGACGGATGCGTATCCTTCTCCATCCGCTTTGCCGATCGAAATCAGCATAACCGGGATGTAACGGTCTTTGTCCATACCGAAGACTTCAGCAATTTGGTCCTTTTCGAATCCGCCGATAGGGTTGGTGTCATAGCCGTGGGCACGGGCAGCCAGCATCAGCTGCATGGAAGCCAATGCACCGTCAATCATCACAGTCTCTCTGTTCACATCTGCTGGCAGTGTCGCGAAATGGCTGGCCAGACGGGTTAATTGATTCTCTTTGACATCCTGAGGCATAAGTCCGCGCTCAACAGCCGTACTGTAAATCTGTTCAGCATAATCAAAATTGTTCAAGTCGCCGAATACGGCAATAACTGCTGCGGAGGTTTCTACCTGCAGCTGATTGAAGCGGGCGATAGGAGCCAACTTGGCTTTGCCTTCCGCACTTTCGATCACGAGGAAGCGCCAAGGCTGCATGTTGACCGAGGAAGGAGCCAGTGTAGCCTCAGTTAGAATCTCGGTCATTTCCTCTTTGCTGATTTTGACGGAGGTATCATATTTGCGGACCGAGCGGCGGCCTGTAATAATAGAATTGAAATCGTTGGTTCTGGTAGCATTCATTTGTAATAATCTCCTTTATAATTGGTATATAAGTCAGGCTACAGTAAATCGATGTTTTGCTGCAGCCGGGTAAGCATATCTATAAGCACTTTGAGCTCCTGCCCTTCAAATCCGGTGAGCAATGAGCGGAGGAACCGGATCTTCTCCTCCTTGTAGGAGAGAATTTTCTCCCGTCCTTGTTCAGTGAGCGAGACCAAAGTCACCCTGTTATCAGCAGGATTGTTGCGGCGGGAGATCATGCCGTTCTCCTCCAGCCCCTTCAAATGGCGGGTGACAGCTGCAGCATCAATGTCGACTTCCTTTTGCAGCGAAATCTGGCTAATTTCTGCAACCTGAAACAGCTCGTGAAGCAGGCGGAGCCGCGTAGGGCTGATGCCTGCACAACGTTCAAACTTGGGGCTGATTCCCTTGTTCAGCGCCTGCAGCAGTTCTAATATTCGCTCTTCTTCCTCAGGCAGATGTTCAGTCAAAATTAACCCCCTTAAAGTTTTATAAGCTACACTACTGTGGATTGCTTTGTACAAGACTAGATTTAAAAAGAATACACTAACGCAAATATATTGCGCAAAATCCTTTTGATAAAAAGTAGTTTACACCGATATGTTTGACCCGTCAACTAATTTATCAATAATTATGAAAGAGGAGGCTGGAAATATGAAAATTTCCCTGATTCAGCTCGATATAGCATTTGGCAAACCAAAGGCAAATTATGTAGCGGCTGAACACAAAATACGCCAGGCCGCGGCAACTCGTCCTGACTGCCTCGTTCTCCCCGAATTATGGACGACCGGATACGATCTAACGCGGCTTGATGAAATTGCCGATCCAGAGGGGCAGATTACGAAGGACTTTATTTCCGGCCTTGCCCGCGAATATGGCATCAACATCGTTGCCGGTTCCGTAGCCAACAAGCAGGCTGGCGGGATCACCAACAGCATGTTCGTCTTTGGCCGTAATGGCGGGCTTGCCGGGGAATACAGCAAGCTGCATCTGTTCCGCCTGATGGATGAACACCTGTATCTTCAGCCAGGAGAAGCCAAGGGGCTGTTCAGCCTGGACAGCGCGTTATGCGCCGGATTGATCTGCTATGACATCCGCTTCCCGGAGTGGGTGCGTGCCCATACGGCACTCGGGGCGGAGGTGCTGTTCATCAGCGCAGAATGGCCGTTGCCCCGGCTGTCCCACTGGCGTGCCCTGCTGATCAGCCGGGCAATCGAAAACCAATGCTACGTCGTTGCCTGCAACCGCGCCGGGGCTGATCCGGCGAACATTTTCGCAGGGCATTCCATGATCATTGATCCGTGGGGCGACATTATATGTGAGGCCGGAGAAAGCGAGGAAATCCTGAGCGGCGTTATTGATTTGCAGAAGGTACGGGAGGTAAGACAGCAGATTCCGATCTTCTCAGACAGACGGCCAGAGCTGTATACGTAGCCGCTGCCTGCAGAAAAGCCGAAACAAAAACTATATAGTTTGAACAAAACAGCGGTCTCATTACACCGCACCATATACTCATTACACCGCACCATATAGATGTATTTACTGCAACTAATTAGGTCCAAAATGGAGATTTCTTGGGAATAAGTGTATTTTCTGCAATTAAAAATGCCGGAAAGCTATGTTTGGGCCGGTTCGACACTTTTTAAGTGTACAGAGTGCAGTTATCTCCTTGCAGGGCCTAAAAGGCCAGGTTTTAGTTGTATGGAGTGCAGCTATCCGCTTAGCAGTGCCTCTTATTATCGTGGACACTGTGCGGGTTAACATGGGCACGGGATTAGTTGCAAACTTGCGTTCAGCTCTGCATATATCCGTAAAATTGCGGTTCCTTATCACCTCATAACAAAAGATGCTGCCGCAGCTGCTTAAAGCAGCTGTCTTGCAGCACCTTTTGTGGGATTTAGCCGGAATCGCCCAACCCAAACCCCAAACTCAAACCCCAGTTCCAACTCAAACTCAAGCTTTAGCTCAGAATCCAGCTCAACCCCTGCAGACGCACAAATCTCAGCGGGCATACCGTTCCCGCAGCACCCGTGCTGCTTCCAGCACACGCTGATCCGCATACTGCAGGTCATAACTTGTCTCCTCCCTTAAGAGGGCAGCCGGTTTAAGCTGCACTCCGCGCCCGGATATCGCCTGCCGGATGCTTGAGACGAACACCGCCGCCGAAGCCGGCCCGCCGAGTTCGCTTAACGCGGCGATGGTCTCCGGGCGGACCCGCGGATAAGCCAAAGACTCGTCCCCGCCGGACGCAGTCTCATAGAATCCGCGGATCAGCTCCCCGCGCTCCTGCCCGGAGCCGGAGACCACAACGAACGCGTGAACGAAATACGCGCTGCTCTGCCGCCGCTGGGCAATGCCGCAGAACTTGCGGCCGCCGATAGCCAGATCGAAATCACCGGGACAATAGGAACCGGTGATTTCTCCGGCCTGGATCAACGCCGCAGCCTGCGGATGGCTTACCGCTACAGCTTCCTGAATCAGGGAAGCCAGCAGCCGGAAATCGTCATGAAAATCCAGCTTGCCCGGAGTTTTGGGAAGGACCAGCGCCACATTGACGATCCCGGCATCCAGCGGCACGGCAGCCCCCCCGGAGTGACGGACCGCTGTACGAAACCCGCGCCGCTCAAGCCCGGCCATCGCCTCATCTGCGCGGGGCAGTTTGCTGTCCCGCAAGCCCAGCGCAACACCTGCGGGATGACTCCAGAGATGCAGGGCTGGAGGGGCCAGTCCCGCTCCAATGTCCCGGCACAGCGTCTCCTCAAATGCAAAGGGAACCAGCATGCCTCCCGCCTCTCCAGCATCTCCTGCCATCACAGCATGTTCCGTCTTCCCGGCATCTCCTGCCAATGTAACATGTTCCGCTTCTCCTGCTTCTCTGGCAATCACAGCATGCTCCGCCACCACTCCACCTTCAGCAGCCCCACTTCCGCCATATTTTGCTGCCTTCCCGTCATCATCTGACAAATGCTCAAACAACACCATTACATTCGGAAGAGCGCGCTCCGCGCCCGGTTCTACTATGTTAATTCCTTTATTAATCATCATTCATCCCCCGAGTACCTATTGAATGTTAACCACTGTCCGAACCAATAGTCATATTGTAACCGATCCGCAGCCTGGCGCGAAGGCAAAGCGTGGGTTCAGCATTTGAAATAGTTGCTGGATACCGTTATCCTAATACCATAACAAGTTTCAATCAGCGGCAAGATTAAGCGCTGAAGCTCATGCTATACACAACCTTGAGGAGTGATGCCGCATGACAGTCGAACAACTTGCGAAGGACAGGCAGTTAAGCAAGACCAGGCAATGGGAACAGGCGATGCACAAGCTGTATATCAACTTTAGAGACTACAGCAAAGACGCGCTCAAAAACTTTGATGACGAGGATATTCATCAAGCCAGAGTCAACAGCCGCAAGCTGCTGACCCTGCTGTCCATTCTCGATCCGGATCATTCCGCAGCAGCCGAGCTGTACAACGTATTCAAGCAGGCCCAGAAAAGGCTGGGCAAGGTCAGGGATGCAGATGTTCTTATTGAATCTTTCAAGGAAAGACGCAAGAGCGCCAAGGAAGCCGGCGAGGCGAAAACTGCCGAACTGCTGAAGGCGGTCATCAAACACCAGAAGGATAAGCGGAAAGAATACCGCAAGAAGCTGGAGGCGGAGCTCCCAAAGCTGGCCGGCAAGGAATTGGACGGGTTATGGGAAGCTTTTAGGAGCAGCACGCTTGAGCCGCTGGCAGCAAAAAGAGATGTAAACGTCGTCATGCGCGAACTTGAAGTAGCTTTTGAGCAGAAGAAAAAAACATGCAAAACCCTATTCAAAGGTGCCGAGGCAGAATCCAAGGAAGCCTTCGACGCACTGCATGAGCTGCGGATCGCCGCCAAGGAGCTGCGCTATACAGCCAATGCGGCCGCATTCGCACTCAGCCAGAAATTCCATGCCCATGAGGAGATTTACAGACAGATCCAGGAGCAGCTTGGCGAAATTAATGACAAACACGTGTGGCTGGAAACACTGAATTCTATCGGACGCGATGAGCTGGGTGTTGGCAAAAAGACGTGGAATGAGTTCACAGATGCTCTTCGGACCGAAGTGCTGGAGGCATTGCATCATAATGAGGTTGTTCCCTTTACAGAGAAAGCCAAGTCACTTTGAATTCATAATAAGACATAGGAAGAGGCAGGAAGCGCATGCTAGGCATGCCGCTCCCTGCCTCTTATTCTCTTATCTGTTGTTTACAGCCGCATACTTGTTCAATACACCCTGGTAGGCCGATTTAGGACGCAGGCCGACCAGCTTCTCCACTGGTTGACCTCCACTATACACAATCACCGTAGGCAAGCCCATGACTCCGGCCTCCCCCGCCAGCTCCGGCAGTTCATCACAGTTCACCTTAACGATAGCCACACTGTCTCCATACTCGTCATTCAGCTCCTCCAGAACAGGCAGCAGCATCTTGCAGGGCGCGCACCACGGTGCTCCGTAATCAACCAGTACAGTCCCGCTGCCGCTTAGCTTGGCTCTCAGATCCTCAGTTTTCTCTGCATTGATAATAGCCATCGTTAGTTCCTCCCATATATCTTGAATAATACAAAAGTGCATTCTTTGGCCCGTCTTCATTCAGACAGCACGTTATCGGGTGCCTCCGCTTCCAGCCGTTCCTGGTGGATGGAAGCCATCCGCTGCTGCAGGTTCAGCTTAATTTGGCTGAGCTGCACAATCTGGCGCTCAATCTCCTCCAGCTTGCTGCGGTATAGGGGCATCACTTCCGCGCAGAACGCTTCTTTATTCTTCAGCACGCAGTGCAGAAAACCGGAAATCTCTTCCGTGGACAAGCCCAAATTTAAATAGAGCTTAATCGTCTCCACCGTCTCGACAGCAAGCGCTGAATACTCCCGGTATCCATTCGCCTGGCGGAGGGGAGCGATAAGTCCCTGACGCTCATAATAACGCAGTGATCGGACACTGACGCCCGTCTGTGCTGCAAGTTCACCTATTTTCATAGCATTCATTCTCCCCGGGGTTCATGAGAACTTCTATTCCAAGTATAAACCCTGACACCAGTGTAAGGGTCAAGGACTTTCTTGAATAACCTTGCTTTATTCGGTGGAGGTCCCGGAAGCTCCGTATTCCTCTATATGCAGCTTGACATCAATGGTTATCGGAACCCGGCTGAAGGTATCATCCCAATTCTCCTTCACCTTTCTCCATACGGTAGGATGCTGAATACGCAGGATTTTGCCGAATCCTGCGGCGTCAGCATGCAGCTTTTGCTGCATTGTCTCCATAGAGGCTCCGACCATTTCCTTTACCTTATCCTGCAGCACCAGTTCATCCTGCTTCATATAAACAGCGTCCAGCTTTTCTCCTCCACGCGCAAAAGTCTCGGCATATCTGCCTGTAGACTCGATCTTCACGGCGAAAGAGATATTGCCCTCCTCGACCTTGGCTTTAATTTTGCTGTCCATGGACTTAATCTCATAAGTAATCAGCCTGCCGCTGCCATCCTCATTGGTCTTAAGTACGCCGCCCTTTCCTTTTCCCGTAAGCCAGACCACACCTTCCAGCTCCTCTTCGTTTAAGAAGCCTTGCAGCTTGCCCGTCTCCCCCTTGATCACACCGGCTCCGGCAAATTTCATCTCATTCTTAGCAGCAATTACATTCTGCAACATAAAGGTGGTTTTTCCATGCAGGGGACCTGCAGCCTTGGCGATAGACACTGGATCCCAGATCCGCAGGTTCCGGTCCCGGTTGTCAAATATCCCCTCCAGCACAAACGCCGGTGTCTGGCCCGGCAGCACGTTGTTCAGCACATCACTGGCCTTTCCCTTGCTGACGAGAAGCAGCACACTAGGGCGGATATCATTATCCCGGCTGAAAAAATCGATCAGCTCTGAAAGCTTGGTAGAACGTGCCAGCTGCTCGCCGATCACGATGATCTTCAGATGATGTCCAATGGGAGGATTGTTTGTACGCAGCGACAATTCACGGATCGCTTCGAAAACGGAGTCTCCAGTTTCAGTCATATTATAGAAATTTCTGGAGGATGCGCCTTCTTTTTTTGAACCCACTGAACCTTGGGGTACGATAAACTGATAGGTGCAGGACATTCGTTTTTTCTTCGGATACCCCCCGCCCCTCTGCTCAAAATCCTCTTCAATTGGTGTTTCATCCGCTATGTCGAGCGCAACGGCCACTTCCATATTTAGGTTCTCAATGGGCGTGCTGCTCCAGCAGCCGGATAACCCTATGCTTTGAATTAGAAGCACGGCAAGCAGTACAATTCGCTTCATGATCCGGCTCTCCTGAAATGAGCAATAAGCAGCAGCGGCAGCGGCAGTAATCCGAACAGCAGAATGGCCCAATTGCCAAGGCTGGTACCAAATGCGAACAGGCCATTGATATTCGGAGGAGTTTCCGTAATAAAAAAAACAAGCGGAAGCAAGGCGAATAGACAATGGTCGAGCTTTTTGTTGAAGATTTGCGATATTCCCAGCGCTGCCCCATAGAAGGAAATGCAGAAGGTACAAAAAATTTGCATAATCCAGATGACCAGGAGCAGAGATTCGAAACGTTCAAACAGCAGGTTTACCTCAAAGCTGCGTATCAGATCGATGAAGGGCCATGTGCGGGTGACTACACCCTCTACAGAGAATGCTCCTATCGTCATGACAACAGCAACAATATAAAAGATCATAGAGATCAATGTCCCTGCAACAAGCACCCGCCCTGCTTTTTTTGGTTTTTCCATAAAGGCTACCAGGAACAGCAGTGCTTCACCTGCCGTATAAGTCAGCGCTGTCGGCTTAACGCCTCTCCATACCGGACCCAGCCCTTCCCCGAGCACAGGGCGGAGATTGTCTATATCAAATATTTTCAGGCTAAGCAGACAGACACCGAAAAAAATCGCCCCGGCCATAGGGGCAATCAGCCTGCACAACCGGGACAGCGCATTGATTCCCCCTCTGCATAAATAAAGCGCAATCCATAGGAATACAGAGGATACCGCCCAATAGGGCGTCCCCTCCAGCAGAAAGAATCCGGTGACCTCCTGCATCGAACGCAGCTCATATCCGGAAATACATAGAAAAAATGCGGCGATGACCACTCCCAGAATCGCCGCAAGCGGCTTGCCGATAATACTCCTGCTGTATTGATAAACGGTTTTGCCCGGAAACCGCTGGCTAAGCAGCACAATTACCATCCCGGCCACCATGGATAACAGGGCGCTTACAATAAGTGATATCCATACATCAGGAGTACCGGCGGCCTGTACAGTTGTCCGGGGAAGGGTGAATACGCCTGCTACGAGGATGTAATTGACCATAATAATGGTCGCTTGGCTCGTCGTGATGCTATCCTGTACTTTTGCATTCATGATTCTCACCTCAGTCTCCTGAATTCAAGTTTATTTTTTACGAATTGGATCCTTGGGCTGCAGCAGTGCCGGACGGCGCTTCATCAATTGCAGGGGGATGCGGATAATGAAATCGCGCAAATCGCTCATCCTGTAGGGAGTAACCATGCTTAAGTAGGGAACCCCAAAGCTCTTCAATTTAATCAAATGGCTGCTGAGCAGGAGGAAAAACATAACAACACCGTAAAGCCCGAATACAGCTGCGAAAAACATCGCTATGAAACGGAGAAAGCGCAAGGTAATCCCCGCACTATACATGGGAATCGAGAAAGAGGAGATCGCTGTAACCGCAACGACAATGACTAGAATCGGACTGACAATCCCCGCCTCTACCGCCGCCTGGCCGATAATCAGACCTCCGACAATGCCCATGGCCGGTCCAATGGGTTTGGGCAGGCGCAGGCCGGCCTCACGTAATATTTCGATAGAGATTTCCATAATCAGCGCTTCAATTAATGTAGCAAAGGGGACGCCCTGCCGGGAGCTGATGATTGAAATCGCCAGTTTGGTAGGAATCAGTCCGGGATGAAACGAGAGAAAAGAGATGTAGAGCGCCGGAGCAAACAGCGCAACTGATGCGCTGAAAAAACGCAGGAGCCGCAATAGTGAACCCGAAAACCAGCGGTCATAATAATCCTCCGGTGACTGCAGCAGCATTCCGAAGGTAGTCGGCATTATCAGCGCAAACGGTGTGCCATCCAGAAGAATGGCCGCCCTTCCCTCCAGCAGCGCCGCCATGACCCGGTCCGGCCGTTCTGTGTTCTGGATCTGCTGAAAGGGGCTGAGGTAGTTGTCTTCCATGAGTTGTTCCAAATATCCCGATTCCTGCACATCATCTATATTGATCGTCTTGATTCTCCGGGTGATTTCCTTAATCAGCTCATCGTTGGCGACGCCTTTCAAATAGGTCAGCACCAGTTCCTTCTCAATTCGCTCTCCCACCGTAAAAGAAATCATGGCCAGCTCCGTGCTCTGCCCGTGTCTGCGCAGCATCGCTGTGTTATCACTGAGCGTTTCATTGAAGCCCAGCCGCGGACCGCGCAGAAGCGCCTCCGATATCGGCTCCTCCACGCTTCTTGTGTTGCCTTTCGGGGTACCTAGTATAAAAACCTCCGACATTCCGTCAATTAACAATACCGCAGAGCCGAACAATACCTTTTGCAGCGAGAGTCTCAACTGGTCGGTAAATTCAATTTCCGAGACCTGTACTACCTGGTGCACGATAATCCCTTTCAATATCTCTGCTGGCGGGGCTGCATTCATGCCTTCAAAGGGCCTCACCGTGTTCATCAAGGGCATCAGGATGTTCTGATCCATGCCTTCTTTGTCCGTAAGTCCATCCACAAAAAACAGCGCTGCCTTGATTTCCAGACTTCCGATGCGCAGCTCTCTGACATTAACGTCGGACATATCGGTACTTATCTCCCTGAAGGACTGAACATCATGTTGGAACTCTCCGGTATAGGTCAGGGAAGGAGTGGCCTGTAAAGCGTTGTTTTGAGCAGGGGGTGCGGGTGCGGCGGATTTTTTATTCTGCACAGCGATGCTGGTCTGATCCGCCTCCCCAGTATCTTCGGAACTTGGAACCCCCCCGCCTTTTTTGCCTTCAGCCCGCATTCCCCGGGTGCTCGCCTTGCCCTCTTTCATTCGGAGCCAGATCATTAGGCGGGTTAAGACAACCGGAACGATGAAGATGACAAAACCTTGAAACAGCACCTTCCAGCCGGGCACAAGATCCCATAGCATCTTCCACATTCCATGCGCCCCCCTTTTTATTCGTAACCCTATTTTGACCGAAGCTGGAACATTCATACATCAAAAAAAACAGCTGCATGCTCCTCTTGGGGAACGTGCAGCTGTTATGATGTGCGAAAACGATTCAAAGGTAGGAGTTACAGCAGACCCGCTGCCCACATTCCGCCTTGGCGGATCATTTGGCGGAACGGCTCTACCGAGAAGGAAGGCAGATGATGCCCCGGCATCAGATAAACTACACGGCCAAGTCCGAACGCATGGCACCAGGCTGCCTGACGCATGGCCCCTTCATGAAGGTACTCTGCCAGCACAGTCGTCTCAAAATAAGGATGCATTTCAAAGTAGTACGGCTCGTCCTCAATGACGAACTCGCTAATCCCCTGCATAATGGGATGCCCGTGTGCCGGTATTTTCATATGCAGGGAGGTGTATTCCGGATGGTGGGTGAAATGCGCGCCTAGCATAGCGCCCAGCTCCTGATTCCGCTGCAGGGAGATTCCGTTATGTACAACGAGCAGACCTCCGCCCCCCGCTACATAAGACAGCAAAGCGGCACTTTGCTCCGGGGCTATTTTCTGTTCGGAAAATTCGGTATAGGCGATAACCAGCTTCAAGCCCTCAAGGTTGTCTTTGCTCAGGAGACTGTAATCTTCGGAAGCCTCCACCTGCAGATCAGGTGACAGAATGCGCTTAATCTCGTGATCCACACCGGTAAAAGGATGGTATTTCACCTCACTGTAGCTGCCAAGTGCTAGTGCTTTCCATTCAGACATGTTCTTCCCGCCTCTCTTCCTGCTTCTCTTAGTGTATAGTTACCAGGGCCAGGCATTTCCGTCCAGGTCGAGATAAGCCGGCTCCTCACCCAAATACTTCTTGTGCCCCTGCACGATATTCATAATCTTACGCGCCGACTCTTCAGGAGGAATAGGTGCCTCCAGAGCCTTCTCACCATTCATATAGGATTGCAGCCAGCCGGGGTGAAAGACCATAACCTGCCCGCCCATCACCTTCAAATGGTTGTGCAGCAGGGAGGACTGCATATTAAGCGCTGCTTTGGACATACAGTATCCGTACATATTAATCCGTTTGTTCCGGCCAATGCTTCCGGCTTCTGAGGAGATATTAACAATCAATTTCTGCTTGCTCTGCATCAACAGGCCCATCAGTTCATTACTGACCCTCAAAGAACCAAGCGTGTTTACATTATAAATGTGAGCCATGGCTTCATCGTCCATATCAACAAGCATCGTGGCATCATCGGCTCTATGAATAATACCGGCATTATTGATAATCATATCAACATGAGCGGTACTGCCCGAAATACTACGTGCCGCTTGCTTGACACTCTCACGGTCGCCGATATCCAGCGGGATCAGAGTTAATCGGTCCGGGTACTGCTTTTTCAGTGCGTCCAGCGATTCCGACTCCTTCATATACTGACCGGCAAATACGGAATATTTGTTCTCTAGAAGCCAGCTTGCCAGAAAAAAACCTAAACCACGGTCAGCACCGGTAACAAAAGCAACCCTTTTCATGATTATGGACACACCCTTTACGATTCTTCAGGATACACGCGGCATCTCTCTCACATTAGCATGGCAGTCACGTTTTTTCAACGTCCTTCATGGGACTGTAATTCCGCTGAAAGGGGTGCTCTAACTTCCTTTTTGATTTAATTTTGAACTATGTTACAATCGTAGTTACAAGTACTTATAGGAAGGTGAGATACCGATGTCTATCCAACAACTTCATACTCTGGAAGAACTGCAGCAATATGTTGCGCAACCAGGTAAAAAACTGCTTTTCAAGCATAGCACTACCTGCCCGATCAGCGCCAAGGCCAACGAGGAATTCACAGCCTATGCGCAAGGCTCCGAGACTCCAGCTGCCATTGTCCATGTGATTGAAGACCGTCCGTTGTCCAATCAGATTGCCGAAGATTTCGGGATCAAACATGAATCTCCGCAGATCTTCCTCCTGGAAGACGGCGAAGTCCGCTGGAACACCTCCCATTGGAAAATCACCCGGGACGCCATCAAGGCAGCTGTGAGCCAATGAGCCAGCCGGTAATTGTCTATTCCACCACAGGGTGCAGCGACTGCAATCAAGTGAAGCAGTGGCTGACCGAGCAAGACGTTAGCTTCGAGGTGCGTGATGTTATGACAAGTACAGTGTATCAGGAAGAAGTCGAGAAGCTGGGCTTCATGGGTGTGCCTGTTACCGTGTACGAAGGCCGCGCAGTCAAGGGCTTCAATGTTTCCGAGCTTAAGGAGCTTATTGGAGCAACCGCTGAATAATTTATAGCATGAAGCATATGAATACTTATATTTTGAAAAAGGCATCCCCTTGGACCTCTGTCCAGGGGATGCCTTTTATTTGCCCTTTTATTTGGCCTTATCCTGGATTCGTTGAGACATCCGCCAGAAAAGAGACATTTCCGCTGTGGGAATAGATGACGGAATCCGCTCCAAGCCCTTTATAGACCAGTCTGGGATTCATCGAAGTCGTAATTACGTATATTGGCTTTGTCGTCCAGGTCCGGCACATCTGGATATACCGGCAGCATAAGGTCACACTGCTCTCGAACAGAAATACTCTGCCTACCGGAAAAGAGGGGCGGAACCATGTATTCTGATGATGTGTATCCACCACGAGATTGACCTCGATTCCCAGCTCCTCCAGACGCCGCTTCTCCGCCGCATTGTTGGCGATTCCTGCGATCTTATAGCCTCTAAACTTTAAGATTTTGATAAAATGCTCCCCCGCTTTAGTCGGAGCGTTAATGAGTACATATTCTTCCGAATTCGCCATATCTTCCTCTCCTCCGGCTTAGGACTTCCATTCATTTGCCATACGAACACAGCAAAAAACCACAAAGGAATTCCCTCTGTGGTCCAATTAACGGTCACATTGTGCTCATCCTCTCTAATACGCTTACGAGGTTAGCTGTCGGATTCGGGCAGTGAGAGTCGCCCTACCTGTATCCATGCGAGCATTCTCTCGCACTTTCACAGGATTCACCCCATAACCGGCTCCGACTCTCACATCGGCTGCCGATTGTTGGTTCCCCCGCTTTCCATAACGGAAATTAAGCGGACTGCGTATTCGATTGTGTAGTAAACAGAAGTAATCATACTCTGGCGATCACGACCTTGTAAACCGCCAAACCTGCCAAAATAATGCATTTAGTAAACCCAAACCAGATCAGGTAGCGCTTACTTAAGCCTCGATCTCATCATTCCTCTTATTTACTCGGCTTATCAGCGATTTGCGAAAAAGCATTCAGTATTGTGATTATATTCACCCGATGTTGAGCAAATTGCCTTTTATGCTCTGATCACCCTAAATCAAAAGCAGTCGTATGAACGAGATAAAAAGCCGAAAACCGTTGATAAACACCCTTTTAGCACATCCTACCGTTTCCTTTGCCAGAATTCCCTGAAATTCGGCTCAGAAGAATGTTTTTTCCTTTTTACAAAGCTCATGCGAAAAGAGTATGATTCGGTTTGAATCCAATGCACGAAATGCGATATAAACGCTGAATTCCCGCAATGCGGGAAACGGGGGAACCATCAGGCCCGCAGGGGCCTTACCTGGAAGATAAGAATCTTTCTTGGGGTGAATCCGAAGGAGACTGTGGTCTCATTAGGTAGGGCGACTCTCACCGTCCGAATCCGACAGCTAACCCCGTAAGCGACTAGAGAGAACCTTGATCCGCCACGTTTTTGCGCCAGGTGTATTTAAGCCTGTACCAAAACCGCAGCAGAGGTCCTCCTCTGCTGCGGTTTTTTGTGCTGAGGCTGCAGCTTATAAATGGGTAGGAGGGAAAACGAAATGAACCAGCGCAGGCTGTTACGTATAGAAGTGTTTGTATTCGATGCCCCCTGGCCATTCCATCAGGCCACGGAGTCATCCGGCAAATGCCGATATGGTGTGCTGAAGCTTACGTGCAAGGCTGGGTGCAGCTGGGGAGCGGGGATACTGTCTGCGGAAGGCGATCATTTTGACGTCATTAAATGGAGCAGCTTCCTGAGAAGTATACGCAATCACAGGCTGGAAGAAGCCATAGAAATTGTACAGCAGCTAGGTGCGCAGTGGGAGCCGGGTCAGCAAGAAATCGTGCAAACGGCCCTGCTGGATTTAAAAGCCAAGCTGCAAGGCAAGGTCGTCACGTCACATCTGCAAATGGTCCCCTATTCCCGTACAGCCGGGGCCGGCGGTACGCCCCCCTTCAGACGGATGTACTATAAACCTTCAAGTTCCCTGCTGCATAAAGGCAGCTGGCAGGAACCGGACATAGCCGAGCTAATGGACAGATCCATCGCTTATTTCTCCCTCTTATAATTTCTTATTCAGAAAGGAACGTGAAGACATGCCAGACCCATTATCCCCGGAATGGACAGCTGCCAGCGAGTTTGCGGAATATGTCCAAAAGAACACCGGAAATATTTATGCACTCACCAGTCTGCTGCTGGGAGAGGGTGCCGTTGCGGAAAAGACTGCGATGAAGACCTTCACTGAGCTTTACACCCGGTACCTTCATGATGATTTCATACCGCAGCCTTTCTCGCTGGTTGCCTACCGGGAGTGCATTCAGCAGTGCTCCCGGGCTGCGGAGGAGTGCAGCCTCTTTGTTTCCAATGGATTAGCCTGGGAGGATCAGATTGTCCAGGTGTTATGGTACGGCATGCTGCTGCCCCTGCCTGCAATCAGCACCATTCTTGAGCAAAGCGTGCCGGTGCTGAAAACCCGGCTGAGACATGTGCGCGAGCAAATGTGCCGGTTAGAAACATTGCGGCCTGAAGCAAATTTATTTGTTGTATAGCTGCTCACATAGATTAAAGAAGCACTGTGGGCCCCTCTCTTATCTCCGCTGATGTAATGGGCAACTTGTCGAAGCGCATGAAAAAGCCGCAGCATAATGCCGCGGCCTTTTCTATTTATACTCAGCTCTTGCCCTTGCCGCCTTTGGCGAATCTCCAGGCCGCTGTACAGCAGCCCAGCAAGCCCACTCCGAGCATTAACGTCTGCAGCACACCCAGCAGGGTAGAGCCCTCCGGCTTAAGCATGCTGCTGAGCAGAATCAGCAGCATTGAAGCTGCGAGTATCGCGGGGATTTGATTGTTTTTTTTCAAGATTACCACTCCTTATTCAATAACATACACCATAAGCCTTCACTGATCCAGTTTGGCTCTGAACTCCCCCGGGAGCCGCAAAAAAGCCGCGGTTTCCGAACCGCGGCTTCCTCAGTAAAACCTATGATCACTTCTTAGTGTGCGCGTTTAGAATGTCTGCCAAAAATGATTAATGACGCAATCATACCGGCAATGCCCATTCCTGTCATAAGCCCTTGAATGAAATCAAGCAGATTCGATCCATTGGACGGCATTAACCTGGCGACCAGTACGATTAACGAAGAAACTGCAAACAGCAACCCGAATGTTTGTTCATGCTTTTTATTCATCCTTGCCACTCCTCAAAAGGTATATATTGATGATTCCAATTAAATTTTGTAGGCCTTCATTGCTTTTCTGATCTCCTTGATGCTTGGGCGTTTGCCGTACATCAGCACTCCCGTGCGGTAGATCTTGGCGGCAAGCCAGCCGAACAGTAAGGTGGTTGCCAGTAAGATGAGAAGCGAGACCAGAATCTCCCAGGTCGCTACCTCGCCAACACCAATGCGCAGCAGCATGCTGAGCGGAGAAGTGAACGGAACAAAGCTTGCTACTTTAACCAGCAGGGTATCCGGGACAGAGATGCTGAACATTGGAAGATATAAATTGACGAAGCCCAGCATAAGAATCGGCATGATCGCCTGACCCAGGTCCTCGGTACGGCTGACAATGGAACCTACAGCTGCGTACATCATGGCGTACAGGAAGTATCCCAGAATATAGAATATCAGTCCGTATAAAAGAATGCTGATATCCAGCTGCCCCAGGTCAAGATCAAAATCGGTCAGGATACTGGCATTATGCGGAAGCATAAGGTTCGCAGCTACGCTTGCGGAGATAACCGCAATTTGCAGGATGCCGACCAGGAAGATGCCGATTACCTTGCCGAACATTTGCGTCAGCGGTGCAGCGCTCGTAATCAGGATCTCCATGATACGTGAGCTTTTCTCCGAAGTGATTTCGGCGGAGATCATATTGCCTGTCATCATAATCGACATAAAGAACAGCATAAGCAGGGCATATACAATCACGTAGTTGATAATTGGCGGTGATTCCTTTGCCGCACCTTCATTTCCGGCACCTTCTGAGCTGATCTGCTGGGTACCGATGGATACCGGGGTGTACATCGCAGCTACCTGTTCCGCAGTCAGCTTATCACCTACGATCAGCTGAGTATTGGCTTGCTGCAGTGCATTCTGCAGATAGCTCTGCACATCCGAATCAATCTCACCGTTCTTGCTATAGTAGGTAACCGCGGGAATGCCTTCACCGCTCTGTGCACCCAATGTGATATAGCCCTCAATGTTTTCCTCATCCAGACCTTTCTTGAGCGCTGCATCGTCAGCAGTAGCATATGGACTGATCGTTACCGGTGCCACGCCCTCTGGCGGACTATAAGCCTGGAGGAGCTCAGCTACTCGGTTGCCATCCTCTGCCACGACTCCGATCTGCACTTGGTTCTTTGCGGACCCGTCGTCTCCCTGGAACAGCTTCACCATATACGGAATATTCATCCCGATGCTCAGCAGAACCACCAGAATCAGCGTAGTAATCAGAAATGCCTTGGTTCTTACTTTATTCTTGAATGTAAAACCGATAATCGTCCCCATCTTATTCATTGGATTCACCTACCGCTCTAATAAAGATTTGGTTTAGCGTCGGTTCCTTGATCTCAAAATGCTCTACCTCACCCTGTGCAACAGCATGCTGTAAAATGCGCTGGGCCGCACCGATCTCGCGGATCGAAAGAACATATCCCCGTTCCTGCCGCTGGACGGCAGTTACACCGGCGATACTTTCCAGGCCAGCCACTTCGCCCGTTGTGCGGAGTATAACCTCCTCGCGCGGGTAGCCTTTCTTAATCTCGCGGATATCTCCCTGGACCACTGTATTGGAACGGTCAAGAATAGTAATGTTACGGCATAATTCCTCAACATGCTCCATCCGGTGTGTAGAGAACAGGATACTGGTGCCCTGATCCCGCATTTCGCGGACGGTATCCTTCAGCAGTTCCACATTGACGGGATCAAGCCCGCTGAAGGCTTCATCGAGAATCAGAATTTGCGGTTTATGAACAACCGCGGCGATAAAGCCCATTTTCTGCTGATTTCCCTTGGAGAGCTCTTCAATCTTCTTATTGTAATACTCCGGGACTTCAAAGCGGTCCAGCCAATAACGCAGGCTCTTGTCCGCATCGGCTGCTGCCATGCCGCGCAGGCGGCCCAGATAAATAATCTGGTCGCTCACCTTCACCTTCGGGTACAGTCCGCGTTCTTCCGGCAGATAGCCCATCAGATGCTGCAGTTCATTGCTATAGGACTTGCCGTTGTAAAGAATCTTGCCCTCGTCGGGATAGATCAGGCCAAGCACCATGCGCATTGTTGTTGTTTTGCCGGCGCCATTGGCTCCGAGCAGACCGTAAATCTCACCTTGCTCTACTTTTAGACTGATTTTGTTTACTGCGGTTTTGTCTCCGTACTGCTTTACTACCTGTTCAAGCTTCAAAGCTTCCATTCGTTAGTCCCCTCTCTTCTGGTCGATCAGGATCGGACGATGTCCTTGTGTCCATAAGCTTAAAATCTCATCCAGCTCCAGACTGCGGCTCTTGATAACCTTTACGCCCAAGTCCTGAATGCGTTTCTCATTCTGATTAAATTGCTGGGTTATAAATGAAGCGACTCCCGGTGTCTCCAGTGCTAACTGCTGAGCCCCCGGCAATTCAGCCGCCAGCTCCCTAAGCTCTTCCTCATCCTGCACGCCCACCCACACCTCGCTCCATGAACCAAACAGGCTGTCCTTCTCCGCCATTCCAAGCAGCTGTCCCCGATGCATCAGCACAATAAAATCAGCCAGCCGCCGAACCTCCTCGACGATATGGGTGGAGATAACAACGGTCGCATCGCTCTCATCCATATACTTGCGGATCGACTCAATCATACTCTTCCAGGCGAAGGGGTCGAGACCCGAGGAGGGCTCATCCAGCAGCAGCAGCCGGGGCCGGGAAGCCAGCGCAGCGGCAATCTCGAATTTACGGCGTTCACCCTTGGACATCTTGCCCAGCTTGGCTCCCCTCGGCACTTCAAATTTATCCTGCAGCTCCTGAAAATAGTCATGATCCCAGGAAGGGTACCAATGCCGGCGGAATTCGGCAGCCTCATCTGAGGTCCAGTAATTCTCCTCCGTTAGCGAGGTTTCCGGCACATAAGCAATGCTCTGGCGCAGTTCAAGCGGCAGACCTGCCTTGTGCTGCTGTTCAAACCAGAGGATCTCGCCTTCCTCCGGAAAGGTCAGCTGCAGCAGCATATGAAGTAACGTGCTTTTGCCGGAGCCGTTCTGGCCCACCAGTGCGGTAATATAGCCTTGCGGGAGATTCAGATTAAGTGGCCCTATCGTCCTGCTGCGCCGCTTCTTGCTTACATTCCGCAGCTCTATAGCCTGCTGTACCATGAGATGAACCCACCCTTCATTCCTGTTTGTTGTATTTGTCTTTTACAATCTCCACAAATATTCCCGTCAGTTCCTCTTCACTGCATTGGACCGACAGGCCAACATCCACCGCACTTTCCAGAGCTTTACGGACGGCATCCCGTTTGTATTCTTCCATCGCCCCGTCACCCACATGGGAGACAAAGGTTCCGGTTCCCTGTCTTGTCCGCAGCAGCCCCTCATTCTCCAGATCCTGATAGACCCGGCGGACGGTGATTACGCTGCATTTCAGATCTCCGGCAAATTCACGTATGGAGGGAAGCAGTGTCCCTTCGGTGATGCCTCCGCTGATGATCAGCGACCGGAGCTGGGTTTCGATCTGATGGTACAGCGGCTCGGCACTGTTCTCGTTAATCTGTATCGGTATCCACATAAGTTACCTCCGCCCTCTCATACGAGATCGCGGCTTTTAAGCCGGTGTATCGTCAATTTGGAAAATAATTGCACGGATACCGTGCCCAGCAGCAGCGTTCCCCACATCAGCGGAGATAACAGCCCCCATTCCTTCGAGCAGGAGACGCTGTACAGAAACAAATTTCCATCCGCCCATTGAATCAGCAGTGCAACCCCGAAGGACAGCGTCATCAGGGCCAGGGTGATCCAAAAGTACACTTTGCCGCTAACCAGAAACTCCACAACAATATAGATGCCAGTCATTATCAGGCCATAACCGATCCAGGTAAATGCAAACGCAACGTATGAAGTCCCTGGCAGCTGGCTGCGTATATCGTCACTAATCGCGTACATTAAACCGAAGAACAATACGCCATTCAGACAAAATGAGAACATTGCATCCAGCTTTCTTTTGCACAGGATCACCGCAGCCGGAACAGGCAAACTCCGCATATAGGCCAACATCCGGGTATAGGAGTCTTCACTTAAATATTTCATGGTACGCCGCGAGAGCGTGAAGCCCAGCATGGGAATCATAGAAATCAGCAGGAAGTCGGACATCAGCCTTCCGTCACTTCCGCTCAGCGCGTCTTCCGTGACCATTCCAGTCATAGCGGCCATATAACCCATAAAGATAATGGAAAACAGCAGGGCCCTCACTATGTTCAGCTTGTCACCGCGGAAATCTGCACGGACCAGCACCCAGGCGTCTCTAAATATTGTCATTACCTTTAACCTCGCTTTGTTGTTTCTCCTGCGGTAGGCTGCAGCGGATAGACACGGTTCAGTGTGTATCTCTCTGTGCTTACTGTATATATCTATATACACAGTATATGACCTGTATTTTCCATTGTCAAGAATCATTTGTAATAAAATTCAATCGGCTATAAAGTAGGAATCAGCGGAGATTTGTAGGCTACCGAGAGAAAACACTCAGGATCGGGAGGTTCATATGATTAGTGACCCATGGTTTACTGTTCAGCAAATGGATGAAGCCACATTCGCAATCAGCGAATACGGGCATTGGGAGAAGGTGCATTCCTTTCTGCTGCTGGGGGAGGAAAAAGCTGCACTGATTGATACCGGTCTTGGCATCGGCAATATCAAAGAAATAACGGATCAGCTGACCCGCTTGCCGATTGAAGTGCTCACCACTCATGTACATACGGATCATATCGGCGGCCATGGACTATTCAGCAGTATTTATGTCCATGAAGCGGATAAGGACTGGCTGGTCCATGGCATTCAGGGTTTGTCTATCGAGCAAATCCGCAGGGACATCGGCAGAGATCTGACCCGGCCTGTGCCGGAGGGCTTTGACCCCGACGCTTACAAGCCTTTTCAGGGCGAGCCCGCCGGCTTATTAAACGACGGGGACCTCATCTCTTTGGGCGGCAGAACACTTAAGGTGTACCACACTCCCGGGCATTCTCCGGGTCATGTATGCTTTGTCGATAAAGACCGCGGTTATTTGTTTTCGGGTGATCTGCTGTATGATGAGACGCCTGTGTATGCTTTTTATCCTTCAACAAGTCCTGCCGATTTGGTCAATTCCCTGGAGAGAATGGCTGCATTAGAAGGAATCAACAAAGTTTACGGTTCACATAATACACTGGGTCTAGAAGCGGAGATTCTGGAGGAAGTGAAGCTGGCGGTTAAGTTTCTGCGGGAACATGAACTGGATCATTTCGGGACGGGGATTCACCGGTTTGGCCGCTTCAGCGTGCAATTCTGACCTTAATGAGAACACAGCCATGGCCGGGATGCCCTGGAGATTGCAATAATCAAGCGTGAAGCATATAAACTCTAATATTTAGAAAAAGCCTGTGCTGTCCGCTCCCCACAGAAAGGTTGCAGATGCACAGGCTTATTCCAATTTCAGCTACGCGTTCAATATGATGTCCCAGACCGGCTTTGTGTGCCCGCCCGGATAAAAGATGTACAGCAGCACATACACAGCCACACCCGTAATGGCGGTAATAAACCAGATGACCGCAGTCACTCTTCCCCATTTCCGGTGTTTGGCAAATTGAGCCTTGAAGCCCAGCGTCAGCGTAGTGATGCCGAATACGGCGGCTACCGTCGCCAGCACGATATGGAAAATCAGAAAGATGTGGTAGAGCGTCGACAAATCGGCCGGTCCGCCCCAGGATGTATTGCCTACGAATGCCGTTCTGGACACGTACACAATGAAAAACAAGATGGCAGCAACAGCAGCGGCAATCATTGTCTTCTTGTGTGCTTCACGCTTGCCCTTAATGATTTGTCTCCAGCCAACCGCCACCAATAGCGCACTGATTACGATGAAAGATGTGCTGATCGTTGGAAACAATGTGAATATATCCATGATTATCCCCCTCGGCGCTCGCCAGCTATGCACGAGCAAGAAGAAGCCGCTACATTGTTCTTTGCAGAACGTAGCTTCCGATGCCAGCAATACTCTATATCGCTCTCAGGTATCCGTTGCTTTAGAAATACAAGGATAATTCCGGTGTGGGACTCAACCTTCCTTATATTTCAAATAGCCACCCCCCGGTTCGGCGGATGGCGCGGATACCTCCGCATCGTCTTGCCCGTTCTCTTTTTTATACCAATGATAGAACACATAAGCAAGCATCGAGGCAAAAATAAATTCCTGAATGAACTTCATAGCGATGCCCCCCACCTGCTGATCGACCTTGGGCGACAGCCACCCGAAGAACGCCGGACCGCCGAACGTCTGCAGCAATGAAGCCGGATTTCCCGATACACAGTAGCCCATCGCCCGCGCCCAGGTGTCGGGATCACTGTACGTGGAATATAGTGGAGTCCCCGCAAAAATAATCAGCCCGCAGGCCGGTGTCAGCAGCACCATATTCAGGAAAATAAAGCCCACCTGGCCCAGGCCGCCAAGTTTCCGGCACTCTGGCAGAGGATTTATCAGATTCCACCACATGAGCACAGAGGTCAGAAAAAGCAGGCCGTAATAGAGCCGGTGAACTGTAAAATGCAGCATCACGTAATCATGAACCACTGGAATATGGTAGAGCGAGAACAGTCCGTTGAACAGAAGGGCCGCCACCACCGGCTGTGCCAGAAAAGCAAAACGCCGCAGCGGGTTCACCTTAAGAAAGGCACGCCAGACCCAGGCCGGAATCCCGAGCATAATCAGCGGCACTGCTACCAGATAGGACAGAGCCATACTGACCATATGGAAGGAAAAGAAGATATGACCCAGCAGGCTGACCGGCCCGCCCTGCGCGAGGTAAAGAGCCAGCATTCCGCTAAGAAACAGCCCCCTGCGCCATACAGGAACTGCAGAAGCACCGGAGAACCGACTGGCAAGCGGACCGATCCATACGAAATATCCAGCCGTCAGCAGCAGCAGGACCGCCAGAAAAAGCGGACTCCACAAATCCTCAAAGCTGAAATACTGTAATCCCAGCATGATCAGAAGCCTCCTTAATCCCACCAAACCCAATACAGTGCCATGATAATGCTGGTTCCGGCGATAAAAAATCCGCCCAGCATAAATAGAATCGGTATCAAGTGTCCCTTGTCCTTCAGATGCATCCAGAAGCCCATCTGCAGAAAAACCTGCAGAACAGCCATGACCAGCAGCAGAATCACAGCAAAGGTCGCGTTGACTCCTCCGGCCGCAACAGCTGCGAAGGCAATCAGCGTCAGAATAACAGAGAAGATAAACACCACGATATGCCGCTGCGGCCCTTCCTGCCGGTGGCGGTGCTTCACCGGGCTATCCGGAGAATGCTGTTCTGTCGCCATAGCTAACCCACCTTTCCGAGCAGGTAAACAACCGTGAAGATAAACACCCATACCACATCAATAAAATGCCAATACATCGCGGACACATAAATCTTTGGTGCCGTGACCACCGTCAGCCCTTTATAGCTCAGCTGCCCGATCAACACGGCGATCCACACAATGCCGAAGGCAACGTGAGCCCCGTGGAACCCGACCAGCGTATAGAACGCCGAGCTGAATGCACTGGTGGTCATCCCGAACTTCTCGTGTCTTATATACTCGCTGAATTCGTAGATTTCCAGCCCGAGAAAGGCCGCGCCGAGCACTACAGTAACCAGCAGCCAGTTCCGCAGCAAGGCGGGCTGGTTCCGGTGCATCGCCTGAATGGCAAATACGCTCGTCAGGCTGCTCACCAGCAGCAGGAAGGTTGCAGCGGCAACCAGCGGCAGATGGAACAATTCGTTCGCAGACGGACCGTCATTCGTCTGGTTTCGCAGCGCCAGGAACGTAGCGAACAAGGTGCCGAAAAGCACCGCTTCTCCACCAAGGAACAACCAGAAGGCTAGGACTTTGTTGCGGCCTTCCGCCGTTGCTTTCTCCAGTTCGTGCGGAAGAGTACCTTTTGCAGCTTCAGCATGTGCCGTTGTCATGTCGGTTCACCTTCCTTCCAGCTCTTCAGGTTCGATATGCCAGCCATGATCGTCAAATAGCGAGCGCATCAGCATCGATCCGAAGGTTATCAGAAGACCAAGCGCAGTAACGATATAGTTATTAAAGAGAAAACTCATAAAGCTGTTGCCAAAATCATCACGGCTGAACATAAAGCCAAGCCCGGCAATAAAGATACCCACCGACATCAGGAACGGGTGCACCGTCGCTGAAGGCATATGAATGGAGCCTACCGGTTCGGATGGCGTCATGCCCTTGTGCCCGGCTGTTTTTTCCTTCCAGAAAGCATCCAGGCCGCGCACCAGCGGCGTTTGCTTGAAATTGTATTCCGGAGGCGGTGAGGAAATGGTCCATTCCAGCGTCCGCCCGTCTTCCCACGGATCATCCGCCGCATCTGCCGGCTTTCTGGAAGTGATGAAGACATTGGCCAGGAAAAACAGCATCCCCACACCCATAAGCCCTGCCCCGATCGTACTGATCAAATTGAGCAGGTCGAATTGCTGATTCGGCAAATACGTAAATACGCGGCGCTGCATCCCCATAAGCCCCAGGAAATGCTGTACAAAAAAGGTCATGTGAAACCCGATGATAAAGGTCCAGAAGGTCCATTTGCCCAGGTGTTCGCTCAGCATTCTTCCGAACATTTTAGGCCACCAATAATGCAGGCCCGCGAACAAGCCGAGCACCAGGCCGCCGACAATCACATAATGAAAATGGGCAACGACAAAATACGTGTCATGAAACTGGAAATCGGCAGGAGCAGAAGCCAGCATGACACCCGTAACCCCGCCCATGGTGAAGGTTGGAATAAAGCCGACCGCGAATAAATTCGGGGTGGTAAAGCGTACTTGCCCGCCCCACATCGTGAACAGCCAGTTGAAAATTTTGATTCCTGTCGGAACGGCGATCAGCATCGTGGATACAGAGAACAAGGCGTTCGCTACCGGACCGAGGCCTGTGGTGAACATATGATGCGCCCAGACCATGAAGCCAAGGAAAGCGATCAGGATCGTGGCGAAGACCATGGAGCTGTACCCGAACAGGCGCTTACGCGAGAACGTCGGGATGACCTCGGAGATAATGCCGAAGGCCGGAAGAATCAGAATATACACTTCGGGATGACCAAAGATCCAAAAAATATGCTGCCAGAGCACCGGATTTCCTCCGCCGCTGGTCTCGAAGAAATTGGCGCCGAGAATCCGGTCGAAGGTGAGCAATACAAGTCCTACTGTAACTGCGGGAAAAGCGAACAGGATAATAGCGGAAGTGATGAAGGTAGCCCAGGCGAACATCGGCATCCGCATAAATGACATTCCCGGAGCCCGCATCGTAATGATCGTAGCCAGGAAGTTAATGCCGCCGATTAGTGTGCCTAGTCCCGCAATCTGCAAGCCGATCGTGTAGAAATCCACCCCGTGGGTGGTGCTGTAGGAGCTGGAGGACAGTGGGGTATAAGCGGTCCAGCCGGCATCGGGCGCTCCACCCATAATCCAGCTGAGATTGAGCAGAATGCCGCCGAACAGAAACGTCCAGAAGCCAAGCGCATTCAGAAAAGGAAAAGCTACGTCGCGCGCACCGATCTGCAGCGGGATGACCGCATTCATCAACGCAAAAATGACCGGCATGACCCCGAGAAAAATCATCGTTGTCCCGTGCATCGTAATCAGTTCGTTAAAGGTCTGGGCATCCAGAAAGGTATTCATCGGCTTGATCAGCTGGATGCGGATCAGAATGGCCTCCAGCCCGCCGATGCCAAAAAAGATCCCACCGGCCCAGAGGTACAAAATGGCAATCTTCTTATGATCGACGGTGGTAATCCAGTCCATGATCCCGGTATGCCGTTTGACGCTGTGGCCATGCCTCAAGGGCTGGGAAGGATTCAAGGATTGCGCTGCTTGAGCCAAGGTACGTACCCCCTTTTCAAATATGCTGCTTCTGCTTTGGGCAATAGGCTTTATTCCAGCGTGTAGCCGGCCAGATATTCGGCAATTCCGTCAATCTCTTCATCACTGAGTCCCAGTTCCTTGGGGTCAGGCATCCGGTTGCCCGGCTTGACGCTTTGCGGATCATGCAGCCAGGTCTTAAGATTCTCCAGGATCGGCGCTCCGTCGACACCTGTATCGTCGTTCAGCAGGATACCAGCCACCGACTCGCGGGACCCGACCCCGGTGAGGGATGGACCGTTGCTGCCTACCATATCACCCACTGCGTGGCAGGTCAGGCACGCGGATTTGAACTTTTCCGCAAGCGCCGGATCTTCAGGCATCACTGCCGGGGCTTTCATGGAAGCAATCCATGCCGTGAACGCATCCTTGCTGACCGACTTCACTTTAAATTCCATAAAACCGTGGGAAGGACCGCACAGCTCCGCGCATTTGCCGCGGTAAACGCCTTCATTTGGCGCACTGAAGCTGAAATGGTTCGTTGACCCGTCCGGGTTGGTGTCTATTTTGCCGGAGAGAGAAGGTACCCAGAATGAGTGCAGCACATCCTTTGTAGTCAGCTCAAAGGCGATATCCACGCCTGCAGGAATCACCAAGTCCTGCGCCGTTGTCACACCGTAATCGGGGTATTCGAATTCCCACCAGTATTGGTGACCGGTCACCTTGACCTTAACTGCATTCTTATCATCCGAATGATCATCTCCTGCGGCAAACACCGCCTGTACGGTCGGAACCGCCAGCACAATTACAAGGATCAGCGGGATGACCGTCCACAGCACTTCAAGCTTGAAGCTGCCTTCCACCTGTTCAGGGATCTCATGCTGGCCCGGCTTCCTGCGGTAACGGATAAGCACATAGGCCGCAATGGCAAAGACGATCAACAGCACGACAATCATGATGGTAATCGACAGCTTCATGAGTCCGAACGAGCTCTCCGCTGCAGGTCCCTGCGGTCTGAGCACCGACAAGTCCTGCCGCCCGCATCCTGCGAGAATGAGTCCAAGCGTTGCTGTCATGGGAAGAAGCCGTTTACCAGCCTGCCACGTTTTCATCATTGATCTACCCCGCTTTTCCCGATTTCGTAGATTAGAGGATTTTCCTGTCAATTATAACAATCACTATTAATATAAGTTTATGGGGGTCTTTTGTCAATCGTTCACAGCAAGTTCACAAAGCATTTTTTTAAACAGCAAAAGCTTGTCCTTACTGTATTTAAGAGCGCTTACAAAAAATGAATCTTTTATCATTTTTTCTTTAAAGCGCATACATATCTATTTGTGTCTATTAATTCATTTGACTATTTCATGGTTTATGATCATGCAATAAATATGCGCACAAAAAAAACCGCTTCCTGCGGCGGCAAGCCGCCCGGGCACGGTTTATGAGAATCCTCATGGATGTAATTCCAAATTTGATGTCGTCAAATAGCAGGAAGTATTCCTGTCTGTAAATTAGGAGACGGATGAGTTTATTCTTCCCAACTCATGCTCCACGACCATAGTCAGCTCTTCTTCATAGCCTCCCGTGATCCGATACTTCCGGACATACTCCTTCACAAATTTCTTGGGATCTTTGGGCCGGAAAATGCGTGTCATTTCCCGTAGACTTTCCTTCACTTCGTTATGACCTTTACTTGCCATGATCAGTTCCCTCCCAAAACATTGAAAATGAATGCTCCGTTGTAGAGAATGCATGATGAAAAGTCCGCCGTAACCTCGAAATGCAAGTCAAGAAACCGTAACACATACGTGGCTTGCATTATCCGCCTAAACGTTCATTCCATAAATATGGAGGTCCGCCTTGCCGGTGAAGCAGGTTCGTCGTGATTTGGGCTGAGAGTAAGATGCACCAAATGCGGAACACCTTGACACTTTACTTACCCGAAGAGCCACTTGCTGAATCACTCCTTTCGGGCCTTATCGTTATATTGTATCATATTCCAGTCCAACTTCCACCTTTCCTTGTAAAATTTACGTACGTAAAATATTTTTTTACTCTTCTCTACCGCAGCAGGTGAGTCTTGCAGACTTTTGGTTAAAATAACATATCCGCCGCCGCATCCTAGACTCCGGCAGGCAGCGTGGAAAGGGGATTGCTATGAGCAAGCAGCTGTCTTTACTAAACACACCTAACAACCCGGCACCCGATATAGCAACAGCCCGTCCGGATGACACCGGAACCTGCCCTCTTCAACTGGAGAAGGCCCATCAGGCAGTTACGAAAGAATATCCCAAAATGCATAGTATGCTTGTCGTCCGCCACGGGCAACTGATATTTGAACGGTATTACGGGGGATATCATGCCGGAATGCTGAATGATCTTCGTTCGGCCACCAAAAGCTTCCTCTCTCTTCTTATCGGCATTGCTATCGGCAAAGGCCATATTCCGGGAGTCCACACCTTTGTAGCCGAAGCGCTTCAGAGGTATTTGCCGCCCCGCTGCTCTCCGCAGCTATCGGAAATTACGCTGTGCCACCTGCTGACCATGACCTCCGGCTTCAGGTGGATTACCGGCAAGAGGCTCGGAGAACCGCTCGTGCGTAATCTGCAGCGCAGCCGCCGCTGGACTTCGTACGCACTTAGCTTGCCCATTGATCATGAAAATATTGGGCAATTTCAATACCGCAGCAGCGACTCGCATCTAATATCGGTTATGCTGAGCGAATTCTCAGGGCTGGACGCTTACAGCTATGCCAGAGAGCATCTGTTTGGACCGCTGGACATTCACCATACCGCCTGGCTGCCCAGTCCTGAAGGGCACAGCATGGGCCATATCGGCTTATACCTGACCTCGCGTGATCTGGCTAAGGTCGGTATGGTCCTGCTGGGCGGCGGCCTTTACAAAGGGCAGCAGATGATCCCGCAACATTGGCTGGAAGAGGCGTTCATAGCCCAGACCCCTGGATATCCGGCCTACGGTAATTACGGGTATCAATTCTGGAACGGCATAATGAGCAGCCAGCCCTACGTGCTGGCCCATGGACACGGGGGCCAGCAGCTATTGCTGCTGCCGAAGCTGGACGCCGCCGTTATATTCACCGCCGAGAGCGCGGTCAGCCGGTGGAAGCACCCCCGCAGACTGGTTGAACAATACATTATACCGGCTATGGAGCTTTAGCATGTCTAACGGAAAGGAAGAATGCTTTTTTACTTGAAACCCTTCCCGGTCCACATACTTTGCCGGGACAAATCATAGGCTCATAGAGAAGAGGGAACCGGGTTAGCCGCCTTCTTCTCCCAAGTACAAGGAGAGTGAGCCTTTTGTCCCCTTTCAGATCCTCCACCGGACTGCCTGACCATATTGCCGCCGCCCTATGCTACTTCTTCCCCTTTATTGGGGGCATCGTTTTTCTGGCCCTGGAGAAACGCAGCCGCTTCGTGCTCTTTCATGCGTTGCAGTCGCTGATCGCCTTCGGGACACTGATGATTGTCCATGTCCTCAGCGGATTCATTCCGCTGCTCGGCGCTCTCGTCGCCGCTTTAATTTCCCTTTGCAGCTTCGCCGTATGGCTTCTCATGATCTACCATGCTTTGGGCGGAAGATGGTATAAGCTTCCCTGGGCAGGGGAGATCGCCGAAAGCCAGCTCCGTCAGTTGTAGCCTGCCTCCTGCTATTATCCTTATTTTTAAGATTCCCTTTTGAACGTCCACTCCGTACAATGGAATCAGGACATAGAGGAATCGACAGGCTGGAGGAACATACATGTACTTATTGATCATAAATCCCCGTTCCGGCGGCGGAGCAGGCCAGCGGACATGGCAAGCGGTCGAAGGGATGCTGCATTCACGCGGCATCCCTCATGAGCCCTTGTTCACGCAAAACGCTGACCGCGCCGAAACCCAGGTGCTTGGGGCGCTCGCCCGGCGCGACGACTGGCGCGCCGCCATCGTCATCGGCGGCGACGGCACGATCCACAGCGTGCTGGGCGCGCTGCGGCGCAGAGGTGTACCGCTCGCCGTCATCCCCGCCGGCTCCGGCAATGACACGGCACGCGGCTTCGGCATCCCGCTGTCCACAGAGGCCGCGCTGGAGACTGCGCTGCAGGACCGTTGCCTCGAAGCCGATCTGCTCTCGGGAGCGGGCGGCCTCACCCTGACCGCCGTAGCCAGCGGCTTCGATGCACAGGTAGCCGTAAATGTGAACAACAGCTTCTACAAACGGCTGTGCAACGCCATCGGTGCCGGACAGCTGGCCTATATCATCGGCATTCTGCATACGCTGATGACCTTTAAGCCCTGCCGGGTGAGCGTCACCTGCGACGGGAAGGAGCAGGCTTTCGAGAAAGCCTGGCTCGTCTCGGTCTGCAACCTGCCAAGCTATGGCGGCGGGCTGCTGATCTGCCCGCAGGCGGAGGCCGATGACGGCCTGCTCGACGTCTGCGTCGTGCACGGCTGCAGCCGCATGCAGGTGCTGCGGCTGTTCCCGACGCTGCTGAAGGGCACGCATGTTGCGCTGCCCTTCGTGACGATGCTGCGCGGGCACAGCGTAGCTGTCCGCTTCGCGCAGGCCCGCCATGCCATCGGCGACGGCGAGCCCCTCGGCACGGCGCCGCTGGCCGTGCGCTGCGAGCCGGGCGCGCTGCGCGTGCTCTCGCCGCTGGCGGCGGCCCGCGAACAGGGCGCAGCTGGCCCTTGCCAGGCAAGCGTGTAGGACGCGGCTGGACCGCACACAGTCAGCGTCATGTAGGACGCGGCGGCTGGGGTACCCGCAGCGCGAGTTCCATCGCGCTTGCGAATGAATGGCCTGCGGTGGCCACGCTTCGGCGGCCGGCGGCTGGCCCGCACACAGTCAGCGTCATGTAGGACGTAGCGGCTGGGATACCCGCAGCGCGAGTTCCATCGCGCTTGCGAATGAATGGCCTGCGGTGGCCACGCTTCGGCGGCCGGCGGCTGGCCCGCACACAGTCAGCGTCATGTAGGACGCGGCGGCTGAGGTACCCGCAGCGCGAGTTCCATCGCGCTTGCGAATGAATGGCCTGCGGTGGCCACGCTTTGGCGGCCGGCGGCCAGCCCGCAAGCGCAGCTCTACTCTGCTTTTACTTAGCCTTCCAGTTGCGGGGTATGCTGCTGCCCTTTGAGTTTGAAGGGGATAATTGCAGTTTGTACAACTAAACGGGCTGGTTCCGCTTCCGTTCAGCACTTAACTGCACTCTGTACATCTAAATTCTGGTTTCCGGTCCATTTTCGGCATTAAGACGGATATCTACTGTACAAAATACAACTAAAACGGTACGCCGGGCAAATAAGGAACATTTAGTTGTACAAATTACAATTACTGCGCAGTACTCCCTATAGCCACAGCATAAAGACCCCATACTCCGCAAAGCTGGAGCATGGGGTCTTCATGAGCTATAATACTGCGGGGTCAGCCCGGCAGGCCGCCGGCTTCCTCCACGAAGGAGATCAAGCCATCGTCAAGCGAAGCAATCCGTACCAGCGATTCCACACGGTAGCCGGCTTCCTTCAGCAGCTTGTTGCCGGGCTGGAAGGCTTTTTCGATCACGATTCCGATTCCGGCTACGCTGCCTCCCGCCTGTTCCACGATCCGGGCCAGCCCGAAGGCCGCTTCACCGTTGGCAAGGAAATCATCGACGATCAGCACGCGTTCACCGGGAGCAATGAACTTTTTGGAAACTGTGATATCATTGCTTTCTTTTTTCGTAAAAGAGTAGACCTTCTCCACATAAATATCTTCGGTCAGGGTCAACGATTTCTGCTTGCGTGCAAAAATGAGCGGAACCTCAAGCTCCAGCGCCGTCATAATGCCGGGAGCGATCCCCGAGGATTCGATGGTCAGCACCTTCGTCACCTTTTCTCCGGCAAAACGGCGGGTAAACTCGCGGCCGACCTCACGCATCAGAAACGGGTCCATCTGGTGATTCAGAAAAGAATCGACCTTGAGCACACCTTGACCGAGAACAATACCTTCATTGATAACCTTCTGTCTCAATAACTCCATTCTGTGCTCCTTCCTCTCCATCTCAAATGGACCCTGTCTTAGTTTTTACAGGCCAGACGGCTTCTGCGGCAGCAAATTGCCGACAATCGACTTCAGTTCGTTGTCCTCTTTGCTATTCGCCTTGCCGCTGTCAAAGCTCGTGATGCGGATTTCCGAGTACTTCTCTCCCGGATTCACAGGTTTAAAAACCAGCTTCTCACGGTCTTCCAGCCGAACATTGAACTTCATGTCCTTGAACATGCCAATCAGTTCATTTTCTCCGGGGACTTTACCGGCTTCCAGAAACAAGAGACCTCTGAGTGACTTGATCCCTTCCGGATGCTGCACATCAAAATGAATAATACACTCCACGCTTTCACCTCCCCAGCTTAATTTCGGCTTGCGAGCAGCTTGACCCTTACCCAAACACGTTTCCTAATGTCCTGGCTCTTGCTGTTCTTGCTGCTCTCCCGAGTCTTCCAATTCTTCATGTTCCTCTTGTTCGTCCGGTTGCTCCTGTTCGCCCAGTTGTTCATACTCCTGGTCATGCAGTACATATTTACCGTAAATGTGGCTGTAGCGTTCCCCGTACCTTTTTGTTAGCTCGGGGCCCATATCCTCTTCCAGCTCGAAGAGCACCATCTCCTGCGTAAAGTGGTTCAGCAGCAGTTCCACCAGCACCTGATGTTCGGTTACGACCGCCTGTGCCGTTCCGTCCTCATACCGCATGCCGAGCATGCACCAGTTCCTGTCGATCACAAAGGAAAACTTCCGCCCGCCGCTCCGGCGCGGCTTGCCGCCCAGCGGCGGCCATACCGGATAAGGTGCGGGAACCTCGTTGCCGCCGTCAAAGGCCCACAACAGCTTCACTCCCCGCAGCTCTGCCTGCTCCAGCTCATTGCGCAGCAGCGAAGCCTCCTCACGCCATACATCTACTACGATTTCCTGCTCAGCAAGATTCAATTGGCGGATCAGTTCCTCCATCACATTCCGGTCACCCTCCACATTGTAGAAAGAGGGATTGACCGGGCCGCCGCGCGGCATTTCACTTTCCATATAAGCCAGTGAAGCCGATACCCGTCCGGAGATCATGGTCGCGAGCTCTTCCGGGTCCAGCACACTGTAACGCGCCGGTTCCCCTTCACCGCATCTTACATAACCTTGCTGAGTCAGACGCTGAAGCGCCGCATATACGTTGGATCTTGATACTCCGAGCTGCTTTGCCACTTCATAACCCGAAGCCTGGCCTTTGCTGGCCAGCTCGACCATAATTTTGGATTCCATCTCTGTGAAACCCAAATTTCGCAGATGCAGCAGCAACTGTTCCATCTATGTTGTCCCCCTAAGCTGACTGTAAATGCTGACTAGATTTGTTCTGATCCGCAACGCGGGCACCACATGGAACCCTTGGGTAAATCCGCCCTGCAGATCTGACATTTGACGATATCCCGCACGCCGCCTTCACTGGATGCAGCTTCTTCCGCAGGCTCACCGGCTTTCCAGTCACGGATACGCCGGTCAAGCTCAAGCTGTCTTTCCCGCTCCCGTTCGAGCTCATCGGCTTCACGGCGGCTGCGTTCGGTATCCTGCACCGCTCCGCCATATTCCTCCTGCGGCAGTTCATGGTCTACCGGAAGCACTTCGGTATACACCGTACGCTGCTCCGATCTCATCGCCAGCTCTTTCTCCGCTTCCGTCAGCTCCTCCTCGCCATAATATTGATCTTCCTCTTCATCCTCATGAATGCTGTGCACTGTGACGGGCACCGCTTCTTTTCTTGAAGCCGGTTCCTCCAGCTTACGTCCGCATTTCGGACAGAAATTGGCGTCCAGAGCTACAACATTCCCGCAGGTGCAGAGCTTTTCATTCTTCAGCTCGGCAATCCGGAAGCGCAGCTCCTCAATCTGTTCCTGAAGCTTCAGGCAGGCCCGGGAATGCTCCACCATCTTGCCTTCGGCCAGGGACAAATCCTTCGAACGATATCCGTCGTAGAACAGCTTTCCCATTTTCATAAATTCAATTTCCATCTCATGTTCGATATCGGAAATATGCCCGTTAAGCTTGCCGATCTCCACCGAGCTTTGCGCTTTTTCACTCACCCGGCTGGCACCGTCTTTAATGCGTTGCAGAAAATTCATTGTAGTTCCTCCTTCTCCAGAGTGAGAACAGGGCCGATTTGCAGCCAAATATTATTCCAAATAAACCCTTAACGCTCCGTTCAATAGCGGTAACGTGCTTCTATCATACCAAATGTCTCGATTAGATTCATTATTTGTCGTTCTGTGTATAATAGTAAAAAATAACCATGGACAAGCTTACCGACAATGGAGGGATTAATCTTGCCGGACGAAGAGAAAAAACGCTATTTCGTATCCGTAAACCACAGCCTTATTCAGGACGTGCGCAATGACTCCAATGAATTTGAAGTGCTGCTTAACGCTGAAGAGCTTACCCTTCTCCAGGATCTCCTGAACGAACTCGAACGCGGGGATGATTACGCCTTCCGGCGCGCCTTTGTGCCTTATAAGTCTGCCGATCACGATGAAGCTGCCCGGCAATTTGACGATGAGACCGTCAGACTGTACCAGACCCTGCACCGTTTTGGCAGCATAGAGACGCAGCAGACCATTAAGCAGCTGGGTATACTCCCCAAACTGGAAAATACCGGGTATCACGATAAAGGTTATGACGGAGGCTCACCTACGAACAAATAATCAACGTAAGCGCCGTACTTTCTATCCCTTATGTGTGCTAATACGCTGCTGCGGGAAGAATGTTGCGCTATTTTGGGTTGGCCGGATTATAGTTGCAAACCGCCTGGACTCTTCAGCACTACAGGGAGGTCTGGTTTTTTTTGCTTCTGGGGCAGTACATCGGTTAAAATAGGAATATAGACTGGTCCCGGAATATATAACATATCTTTACTCATGGGTTCATTTTATCCAGTCACAAATAACTAAACTTGGGAGAGTCTCAGTGGAAGAATATGATAGTACACAGGTTACACTGAATCAGCTGCAGGTGCATGTCAAGGATCTGAAGAAGTGGCAGGTTAATGGGGATTTCGCCAAACAAATCGAGGATTTCAAAGCTTTGCCGGCGCTGTACCGCCATGCCCTGAATGAGCTTGAGAATAAAATTGATGTGATCAAAACGGAATGGCAGGTGCGCGACGGCTTCAGTCCGATTGAGCATGTCAAGTCGCGGATCAAAGAGCCGAAGAGCATTCTGCAAAAGATGGAACGCAAAGGGCATGAGTTTACCCTGGAAAATATGGAGCAGCACATTCATGATATTGCAGGCATGCGGATTGTCTGTGCTTTTGTGAAGGATATCTATCGTCTGGTCGATCATCTATGTGCGCGGGAGGACATCCGTGTGCTGGAGATCAAAGACTATATTGCACATCCCAAACCTAACGGCTATCAAAGTCTGCATCTGATTGTGTCGATACCGCTTGTGCTGCTGGAAGGAACCCACTGGGTAAAAGCGGAAATCCAGCTGCGTACACTTGCCATGGATTTCTGGGCCAGTATGGAGCATATCCTCTACTACAAATTCGATAAACAGCTTCCGTCGCATGTCGCCGAGGAACTGAAAGAAGCGGCACGTGCCGCCGATGAGCTGGATCAAAAAATGCTCCGCCTGCGCCGGGAGATTCTTGAGTTGTCCGAGGGAAGCAGTGCGGGTGAACCCCCGTCCGGGGAGTAATGCCATTTCTGTTTATGGAACGTGGCTGAAAAGGTAATAAAAGAAGGCAGTGCCCTACAGCTGAGCTGTTGCGGCACTGCCTTTCTATTATTCTCAAGAAGGAATCAGCAGGTTTCTCCAAGTGTGGCCCCCGTCTGCCGTGCTCCAAAGGATTTCCGGCCCGGAAATCCAGCCGGTTCGAGATGTAGAGAACTGTATCTCCGTTGCCTTATCGAACGCTGAACCTTTGGCAGCCTGTTTCCAGCTACCTCCGCCATCGCCTGTAGCAAGCAGCCTGCCGCCTGCCTGCAGCGCCCAGCCAGAACGGGCATTCAGCCAAGCTGTCCTTGACGCTTCAACCCCTTGAATGCCGGGGCCATGCTTCCAAGTCTCTCCGCCATTATTGCTGGTGTAAAAGACCATGCTTTTAACACCGTTCAGGACAATTTCCAGCGGCAGCACCCCATCCTTCTTATCCTTGCCGGAAAAGACAGGAGGGTAGCTGTTGCTATACGCATACCCCGAAAGCGCTGACGGGGAGATGAGTTTCTCCGGCTTCCAGCTCTTGCCCCCATCAGCAGTTCTAAAGGTAAGAATGGACTTCTGTCCGTGATTACTGGAGGTTATCCAGCCGTTATCGCTGTCCCGGAAGGTTATGCCCGTTGGATAGGCAGCAATGCTTGCGGTAAGATCGCCCACTCTGCTCCAGCTTGTCCCTCCATCCACCGTGCGGTATAACGACTTCTCCATCATGCCAAGTGCCGGTTCGGAACATAGCAGAATATACCCGCCCTGCTTATCGGGAAAATGCATAAACCCGCTGGCGTATCCTTGCTCCCAGCTTTTCTTCACCGGAAGGCGAATAGTCTTCCAGGACTTTCCCTTGTCTAGCGTATGAAAAAGGGCTGTAGGCTTGTGCGGGCCATAGGCGCTTAGAATCCACGCCTCATTGTCACCCGTAAAGTAATGCGCCAGTTTGCCAAGCTGGACATCATTACCGGGCATGGGCACCGTATTGCTGAGCGGATGCTTCCAGCTTAACGCACCGTCCGCTGTATGCCACACTCCGCCCAGCGTGATTCCCCAGCCCTCTTTCACGCCTGTCATTTGGAAATTGTCCGGATATCCCTTCAAGGTGATGCTGGAGCTTTGCGCCGGTGTCGCCCCGATGGTTGAGGCAGAAATTAGAAGCGTACCTGCTATGAACAGAGAAGCCAGAATTTTATAAACTCTCAAGTTAAGCTCTCCCTCATTTCCTGTTTGTCCTGTTATCATAAGACCCCAGCAGGAACATTAGGTTACGATCAGTTCATTCCGCAGTGAAAATATTGTTAATTAAGAGCAACTAGAGCAGCCTTACAGCTTACCCAGCCCTGCCGCCCTGCGGGCTGCGGCTTCTGCAACGCGCTGCATGATGAGCACAAGCCCCTCACCGGCACGGGGTGTCTTGTCGAGCAGGGCACCCCAGTTTTCGGTCGGCTTCGCAACCACCGGTGAAGCCGGAAACGGCCGGGCTGCGATTTCATGAAACATGGGACCCGGCTGGTGGAGCGAGCCTTCAGCAGCCGCTTCGGCCAGCCATTCTCCCGTCGGGACAGCCGGCCCTTTCCGCTCCAGCCGGGCCAGTTCGGCTGCAAGCAGGCCGGACGGGGACGGGCCGGCATCCTCGCTGTCCTCCGCTTCCTCTTCCGCCCAAAGGGCAAAAACTCCGGCCAGCAGCGTCTCTTTGTCCAAACCGCGCAGTTCAAACGCCAGCAGCGGTTCCTCTTCCAGCTGCTTTTTGACCAATCCCAGCAGGGCCATCTGTTCCGGCCCTGAAAGCTTCTGTCCGGCCAACGCCAGTTCTTCATCGCCGGGCAGAAGCTTCATCGCCGCCAGGCCTCCACTCAGGTTGCCTTGCAGCAGGTTATACAGCTCACCCGGGTGCTCCGCGAGCCGGACCAGCACTTCCTGTTTCACTTCATCAGACCAGCGCGGAATTTCCAAAGAGAGAACCGTCGTTGGCGCTTGCCCTTGGGCAACAGCAGCAGCGGCGTTTCGCTTGGTTTTCACCCCCGGCGCTTTGGCCGAGAGCTGTGTTCCCGTCGCCTTAACCACCCCGGGCTCAATTTCCAGCCGCAGTTCCAGCAGTTCACTCATTGCCCATTCCTCCTTTATGCCAAGCTTATTCCACTACATCCAGTCCTGCCCCTGAAGCTCGATAAGCTCCTTGAGCTCATGATTGGACATCTCTGTCAACCAGTTTTCTCCGGAACCGACAACCTGCTCCGACAGGCTTTTTTTACGCTCGATCAGTTCATCAATCCGTTCTTCCAGTGTTCCCTGGCAGATCAGCTTATGAACCTGCACATTCTTATGCTGGCCGATCCGGAACGCCCGGTCGGTCGCCTGATTCTCCACCGCCGGATTCCACCAGCGGTCATAATGTATGACATGGTTGGCCCGTGTGAGGTTCAGACCCACACCGCCGGCTTTGAGTGATAGTACGAAAAACGCCGGCCCTTCCCCCTCCTGAAAGGCATGCACCATCTCATCGCGTTCCCGTTTGGGGATGCCGCCATGCAGGAACAGCGGCGGCGAGCCGTAACGTTTCGCCAGCCTGCTGACCAGCAGCTCGCCCATCGCCACATATTGGGTGAAAATAAGTGCGGATTCCCCAAGTTCGGCAATGCTGTCCAGCACCTCGAACATCACATCCATTTTGCCGGAATGCTCACTGCGTTGGGTCCGGCCCTCCTCCTTGCGGTACAGCTGTGGATGGTCGCATATTTGCTTCAGCTTGGTCAATGAAGACAATACCAGCCCCCGGCGGGCCATGCCGGAGCGTTCCCCGATGACACCGAGCATTTCATCCACTACACCCTGATACAGCGCCGCCTGCGTTTCTGTAAGCGGACAATAAGACTTCAGCTCCAGCTTCTCCGGCAGATCCTTGGAAATGTCCGGATCACTCTTGAGCCGCCGCAGCAGGAAAGGCGAGACGAGGCGGTGCAGCTCCCGCAGCCGCTCTCCGCCTTCACCGGATACATACCGCTGGCGGAACGAATGATAAGTCCCCAGATACCCCGGATTCAAAAAGTGAAAAATGGACCACAGCTCGCCAAGCCGGTTCTCTACTGGTGTGCCTGTCATCGCAATTCGATGCGGTGCTGACAGCTTCATCACACTCTGTGCCTGCTTGGTGCGGTGATTCTTGATATACTGCGCTTCATCCAGCACAACGGTCGACCAACGGACTCCAGCGAGATCCTCGCTGTCCCGGCCTGCGAGATGATAAGTGGTCAGCACGATTTCATGGCTGGTGGCCAAGTCGATGAAGCCTTCCCCGCGAACCCGTCTTCCCCCGTGGTGAATATGCACACTCAGAGATGGTGCGAAACGCTGCAGCTCCCGCTGCCAGTTGCCAAGCAGCGAGGTCGGGCAGAGAATCAGCACCGGCTCACGCTTCTCCTCCGGCGGAGCAGTCAGGGCACGGTCTAGCAGACAGGTGATGACCTGCACCGTCTTCCCGAGGCCCATGTCATCGGCAAGGCACACACCAAAGCCGAGACCGCTAAGCGCAGCCAGCCATTGAAAGCCGCGCTCCTGATAAGGTCTAAGCGTTCCATGAAGACCCTGTGGCACAGAACGCAGCGGAAGGCCCCGCAGAACATCGCCATGCATGAGCGAAGCGAGCATGCCGGAGGTTTCCATGCCGGTCACCGACATTCCCTTCCAGAGCCGCTCGTCACCATCCTCGGCCTCCAGACGCATCCAGTCCGCCGCCGACATTTCTCCGCTTTCGTTGCGCTTCATATATCTCAGAACCTGACGGATCTCCTTCGGATCGACTTCAATCCATTCTCCCCGGAAGCGTACAAAAGGCACTCCGGCCTCCACCAGCGCATTCAGCTCTTCCTCGCTGATCGTATTATCGCCCAGCGAGGCCTCAATGCGGAAGGAAATCAGCTCTTCCATGCCAAGGGAAGGCTGGGTTGAACCATCTATGCTGCCGCCGGGCGGCTGCATCTTCATCTTCATTCCGATCCGCCGCCGGCCTTCACGGCTCCAGCGGGATGGCATCTGCACCGTAATTCCCCGCTCCCGCAGCTGCTGCACGCTCTCCTTCAGAAAGAAATAGACGCGGTCCGGCTCCAGTTGAACTCCATCCGGAGCCGGTCCGGCTAGCGCACGCTCAATATCTGGTGATATTTTCGCGGCCCGGCCGAGTGCAGCCAGCAGCTGCTGCTGAATATTGCGGTAGCGCTTGCCCCATAAAGTGAACTCCCGTTCCCTGCTGCTCCAGATCGCCGCCGCAGGAATCCAGAATTCTCCTTCCTCCCGGTTCTCCGCCCAGAAGGTTAAATTCCAGGCATCGCCTTCGTTCGCAGGCGGCTCCAGGCGCAGACCCAGACTAAGCTGGCCGCTGTGGACCTCCTCCGCCCCGGAGTTCGGAATCTCATTCTCAGCCGTACCGTTTACAGCAGCAAGGAGGTCCGCCACCTCGGCCGGAGTCCCCTGCACCGGGATATCACGGCTGCCGGTGAGCAGGCTGTTCCACCACAGCTCGGTCAGCGGTGAATAACCACGGCGATAATTCGCTTTGAATGGCCCCAGCTCGCTTTCCATTCCCGCAATAACCTTTTTGATCTCGGCGGTCATTACAGCCTGCAGAAAAGAATACAGCACATAAGCTCCCGCTTCTTCACGCGACGACAAGTCCCCCTCCTCCGCAACATGGGTTCCCAGTGCCAGCACCGGCATGGAAGCTGCCATCTGCAGAAAGAAATCCTTGTCTGACTCCTGCCGAAAGGCCGGAGACCAGCAGGCCGCAGCGGCTTGTTCTCCCCCGCGGCGGCGCGAGCCTATAGGCCTTGGCGGCATTGCACCGGGCACAATCCCGCCTGTGCCCATCAGTTCAAGGGCAAAACGGGCCGCAGCCGCCCAATAGCGCAGTTCTCCGCCAGGCTCCACTCCCTGTGCACGGCACATTTCCTCGTCCCAGGCCAGCAGCAGCTCAAAGGCGTCCTTCGGGGCCAGGGCAAGCCCTTCCAGCGTGCGTCCAGGCAATCGCCGCGATGTCCTCCCTTCCGCAGAGGCAGCAGCCGGATACTTCACTTCCGCCAGCCGCAGCGCAGCACCCGCAAAAGGACGTCCTCCTCCCCGAAGCTCCAGCCGTTTGACCACACGTGTCCATGCGTCAACTTTCGGCTCTGAAGTTTCGCCAGAGAAGCAGAATAATACGTCCCCTAACCATATTGCATACAGATGCTTAATCATTGGTGATCTCCTGTCTTTTTATGCAAACAGAAAGCGTCAGCCGGTTCCGCCAGAAGAAACGGCTTCGCCGCCCTAAAGGACGGAATCCGTTTCTAACCTTGCAGAAGGCTGAATCCTTCTCCGCGAGAAATATATTTTTAAGCTGAATCAACAGATGTGAACCCTAACGAGAAACATAATCCCCATTATTCCAGAAGTTTTTTTCTTCATCCCTTCATCTTATACGAAAAAGTCCTGATTTAAAAACGTTTCTGTATATTTTCTGCAGATTTTATATTCCGGCACCGTCCGTAATTGAAAAAAACCCGCCAGCAGGCGGGTTCAAGTCGTATCAAAGGGTTCTAAAGTGTTCCGTTTTCTGCTCCGCTACCTCCATCCGCAGCTCCCCGCCTTCCGGGTCATCGTCCACTTGAATAATTACCGCACCGCTCTTGCCATTGCGTGCCCAGCCCCGCCGTCCTTCCTTAAGCTGCTCCAGACTGATTTCGGAGAGTCCTTCCACCGATCGGGTGAAGAAAAACGGATAACAGAGCGCGAAGCGCAGCATCTCCCTGCGGGGCATAAATTCACGGACTTCATAAGACCAGCCTATCCGCAATATCCCTGCTCCTCCGGCGGCCTGCACGTTGATTTGCGAATATTGCCCTCCTCTGTACCCGAAGCTGTGCCCGTCATCTTCATACAGGGTAAAGGCAGCCGAGAATCCTTCCTTGGCTTCCGCACCGTACAGGTGAAACACTACCGTTTCCTCTGTTTCTTCGAGTGCGTATTGTTTGAGCGGACCTTCGGCGACAAAACTTCCGGCCTTCACATACATCGGCATAATGTTTAGCGGTGCATCGGCGAGGATATGGCGTCCGCCCTCATGAACTTCACCATCCCAATAATCCAGCCAGCACCCTTCAGGCAGATACACCGAGCGATGCTCCGTATCCGGGCGGTAGACAGGGGCGATCAGCACATTTTCCCCGAGCAAAAATTGATCGCACAGGTTGGTCACATAGGGGTCGCGCGGATACTCCAGAATCAGCGGCCGGATCACAGGAAGCCCACAGGTTTCCGCCTCATGAAAAAGGTTGTAGATATGAGGCATCCAGCGGTAGCGCAGGCCGATGAATTCGCGGAGAATCCCTTCGACCTCCTCACCGAACGACCATGGCTCCTGGCGCAGGGTACCGATGGAGGAATGGTTGCGGCAATAGGGGAAGAAAACACCCATCTGTGTCCAGCGCACCAGAAGCTGTGCGGAGGTATGGTGGGCGAAGCCGCCGATATCCGGCCCGGAGAAGGCCAGCCCCGAGAGTCCCATATTGAGCACCATAGGTATCGCCATCGCCATATGCTCCCAGAAGCTGCGGTTATCCCCCGTCCATACCGCGGCGTAACGCTGTATCCCGGCATAACCGGCCCGGGTCAGCACAAAGGGGCGCTCTCCCCCCATATGCTCCGCCAAGCCTTCATAGGTTGCCTTGGACATCATCATCCCATACAGGTTATGGTATTCCTCATGTGTGATCGGATGCCCGTTGTTGAAATGCATCACATCCAGATCCATCGTTTTGCTCTCATTAAACACCGCCGGCTCGTTCATATCATTCCAGATTCCGTCAATGCCGAGGTCGGTATAGTATTTATGCAGATCGCCCCACCATTCAGCCGTCCGGCTGTCGCTGAAATCAGGGAAGGCACTGATGCCCGGCCACACCTCGCCGAAGAATATATCGCCTTCCAGCCTGCGGCAGAAATGCTTTTCGAGAACCCCCTGCTTGTACACCTCGTAATTGGGGTCTTTCTTGACGCCGGGATCAACAATCGGTACGATCCGCACACCGAGCTCCTTCAGCTCCGATATCATCTTTTCCGGCTCGGGAAAGTTAACAGGATCAAAGGTGAAGACACGGTATTCATCCATATAATGAATATCCAGATAAATGACGTCGCAGGGAATCTTCTTCTCACGGAAGGTCCGGGCGAGCTGCAGCACCTCCTGCTGGTTCATATAGCTATAACGCGACTGGTGATAGCCGATCGCCCATTTAGGCGGAAGCGCAATCCGTCCGGTCAGCGAAGTGTATCTTGTTACAACATCCTTCATTTCGGGACCATTGATAAAGTAGATATCATAAGCTCCAGTGGAGCAGCCGATCGTAAAAGCAACCCCATGGGACCGCATATCAAAATCGCTCCGGCCCGTATTGTCGAGAAATAATCCGTAGGAGAGGTCGCCATGCATATGAATAATCAGTGGAATGGACTCATACAGGGCTTCTATCTCCGGCAAATGTGGCGCAAATACATCGGTGTTCCAGTTCGTATAACGCTCCCCGCGTTTGTCTAGAAAGCTGGATTTCTCCCCCAGCCCGTAAAAATGCGAATCCGGCTGCATATCATACTCGGCATGACTGGCCCCGCGCGGATTCCAGCTTGTCAGGTTCTGCTGCATGATGACCTTGCCCTCAATATTTTCCACACGGAGAAGAAAAGAGGTTTTCTCAAGGATCAGCCGAATCGCGCTGGTAGTGAAGATCAGTGCATCCTCTGTCTCCTCCACCGGGAACAAATGCGGCACACAGCTCTCCGCCAGCACTGCCGCAGATGTTGTCAGATCCGGAACGCTGCTGCGAAACACCTTCATCCGGAACATTTCATCATTCAAAAAGACAAATACAATCCCGCCGCGCTCCCCGCGGACGATATAAATATTCTCTGAACGTTCCCAGGATTCAATGCTCCCAGGGGTATTCCAGGTTTCCTTCATAACAAGTGGACCCATTTTTTCGGGACGTATTGCTTCGCTGCTCTCCATCGCCTCTTATCCCCCTCCGGCTGTTGCCGCCTTGTTAGAATTTCCTATTCTACTTCTATTACCCCGCTTGTGCGGACGGCTATCCGCAGCTTTATGACCTGCAGGTCATTTTTTTGGGTAATATAGTCTTAACCGCTGATAAAGCGGGTATATTCTATGTAGACTCAGACTTCACCGTTATACAATTTACTTAAGTATCCTACCTATTTCACACCGGCCGGTTATGCTTTTTCCATCTGGTCGCTGATCTATCTCCTGCTTGCCGGTTTTATCGTATATCAATTCCGCGGGAGCACCGGGTCACGGGATTCGGTTAACTCTTTGGGCATTTGGTTTGTGCTGAGCTGCGTCTTTAATATGGGCTGGCTGTTCCTCTGGCATTATCTTTACATCGAGCTGTCGCTGGTTGTCATGGTGCTCATGCTGATTACACTAATCGTCATCTATCGTAAAACCCGCAGCGTCACCGATCCGGCTGCAGGGGAAAAATGGCTGATCAAGCTGCCCTTCAGTATTTATCTCGGCTGGATCTCGGTTGCCACAATTGTAAATGTCAGTGTCGTGCTGGAGAAGAACAACTGGGACGGATTCGGACTCAGTGCTCCCGCCTGGGCAGTTATCATGCTCTGCGTAGGCGTACTGCTTGCTGTAATGGTCAGTTTCCCTCACCGGGACAGCATTTATCCACCGGTCTTCGTCTGGGCGTTTATCGCGATTGCCCTTGAGCACAGAGACACCGGAAATGTATTCGTGACCGCTTCAGCGGCGGCAGGACTCCTGATGCTCTACAGCATTTGGCTGATGTTTACTTCGCGCCGCCGGAGCAGATATTGACGTGTGGTTCCCGGAGTTTCAACAACAGACTGTTTACAGCCCATTCACTGGTCAAAAAAAAACCCGTTGCCTGCTCGTACCGGCAACGGGTTGTTAAATTCATTTGATTTCGTTCAGTTAGCTATCGTAATTAACAACTATAAGGCCCATTATTTCTTGCGCGCTACCGCTTCAATCTCCACAAGACCATCCTTCGGCAGTCGGGCAACTTCAACCGCACTGCGGGCAGGATAAGGTTCTGTAAAGAAACTGCTGTACACTTCATTCACAGCTGCAAAGTCATTCATATCCTTGAGATACACGGTCGTCTTCACGACATGATCCAGCGTTGCGCCGGCCTCTTCCAGAATGGCCTGAACGTTGCTTAGCGACTGGCGTGCCTGCTCCTGTACACTTTCCGCAAGTTCTCCTGTTTCCGGATTCAGACCCAGCTGTCCTGAAGTATATACCCAGTTTCCGGCTACAATCGCCTGACTATATGGCCCGATGGCTCCTGGGGCTTTGGTTGTAGCAACCTGTTTTTTACTCATGATACGCTCCTCCTGTGGGTACACGACATTAATGTCATGATGTACATATGAATTTATGTCCCATTGTACGTGCTGCACTCTGTTTAATGCAAACTTCCCTTCTAGCGGCGACCAATAACATGTATCACATCATTGGGATAAACATGTACGCCGCCTGTGTTGGCAAGTGCAATATTCACCATTGCTTTCGCCACTTTGGCACCGGGGATAGCCCGGTACTTCGCTGCTTTGCCGACCATCGCAAAATCAAGTGCCTTCATCAGCACGGCAGCAGCACGTTCTCCCAGCCTGAATTCCTGACGTTCTCCCAGCAGCAGCGAGGGCCTGAACAGGTGCAGGCCATGAAACCCGGCGACGATTAACCCCTCTTCCGTCCGGCCCTTGGTACGGCTGTAGAAATTGCGGGATTTGGCGCTGGCCCCCATGGAGGAAACCGCCAGAAACTGCCTCACACCGCATTCTTTGGCAAGTGCAGCGGCCGCAAGCGGATACTGCAAATCCACACGTTCAAATTGCTCCTGTGAGCCTGCTTTTTTAATCGTGGTGCCCAGGCAGCAGAAGACAGCATAGGCTCCGCTGAATTGTTCCTTATATTGCCCAAGCTTTTCCCAGTCAATACTGGTTTGCTTCAGCTTGGGATGCTGCAGCTCTAGCGGACGGCGGACCAGCACCCGGACCTCATCCCAATCCCCGGTTAGCAGTTCCTCGGTAACTGCCTTGCCTACCAAACCGGTCGCTCCCAGCACTACGGCTATTCTAGTCACGTAATCCCTCCTTTGCTCTAGCACTGCAAATGTATATATGATAAGTCTATTCATCTCTGAGAATACGGCGTCCCAGCAGCAGCGCCAGGGCGATCATCAGCACCCCGACAACGAGCTGCATGCCATAGACCTGCGTCCAGCGGGGCCACTGTGCGATCCATTCGTAAATTCTGCCCCCGATCAACGGCCCGAAAAAAGCAGCCAGACCTGTAAGCGCCGCATACATTGCCATATACATTGGCCGTTCCTTTTTCGGCGTATCCCCGATAATGAAGTTAAAGGCCAGCTGGTTGAAGCCGCCTACCCCCATGCCGAATACGATATGGGCCGCAAACAGAACCGGCAGCATCGGGAGAACGGAGAGCATTCCCCACAGCAGCGAGGATGCCGCGATAATCGGCAGCGTCCAGAGCAGCAGGCGCTTATTGCTGTATTTTGCATTCAAATTGCCCCACACGTAAAAGCTGGCCATCATAAAGAGGGTCTGCGACACATTGAGCAGCGACAAGGTCTCATAATTGATATGGAGAAGCTGCAGCATCACATAGGAATAAAGCGGAACCGTAAGGTTCTGCAGCAGCAGCCAGGCGGAAAGAAATAAGGTTGATTTCATAAACAGCGTATCATGTAGCGGTTTCCTGAACATCGGCAGAAAGTCCTTCTCCTCTGATTTCTCAAAAGGCACATCCGGATAGAAGAAGAACACGATGATGTTCGAAATAGAGAATATCCATACCACGATATATAAAATAAGGAAGCCATGCCCGCCGGGATACCGGTCAAGAACAATCCCGCCGCCATACATCACAAGGCTCCCCAAAGCGTTCAGGAAGGTGTTGCGGATGCCAAAATACCGGCCTCTCACACGGGCAGGGACGAGATCGCTGATGACTGAGCTCCACAGCACACCACCCGCCGTGTTAGCAATGAAAGCGATTGTATATAACACTATAAATGCAATAACCCAATGCTCTTTAGGAAATATGAACGGTACAAGTCCCGTTGAACCCCACAGCAGTCTGTGCAAGCCGATAAAAGTTACCATAGCCCACTTGCGGCTTGGCAGCTTCTGAATCAGAAAGGCTACACCGATTTGTGCAACATTGACCAGGGTAGTAAGCGCCAGCACAAAACCAATCTGGCTGGAAGTGGCTCCTAAATATAATAGAAAGCCGGTCAGAAACTGACCTTGCAGCAGCACCTGGAAGATAGTAGACGGTATCCCCTCGAATGTAGCAATCTGCAGATTCTTGCGTTGTACCGAGGCTTTGCGGATACGCTTTGGGCGAATACCGGGCAGCCTGTTTCTCATGATGTTCATGGGGGGTATTAACACTCCTTAGATGCGGCGTTTGCTTCATTCTACTCCGCATCATCGTCCTGTCAATACACCAAAATCACAAATTAAATTGGAGCAGAAATCCACCGCAGCGCTGAGCCTTACAAGGGCAAATAAAGGGAGAATTGACTACCCTTATCCTCCTGGCTCTGTAAAGTGATGAATCCGCCAAGCAGCCTGGCCAGATCATTGCTGATGGACAGTCCCAGCCCTGTTCCGCCATACTTCCGTCCAATGGTCTGATCCGCCTGCTGAAAGGCTTCGAAGATGATATCATGCTTCTCTGCGGCTATTCCGATGCCGCTGTCTTCCACATCAAAAACAATCCAGCGCCGTTCGAGCGCCCCCTCCTTACGCTCCAGTGTACGGATGTTTAAGGAGACATGCCCTGACACTGTGAACTTAATGGCATTGGAGAGCAGGTTACGGAGAATCTGCTGCACCCGCTGGGGGTCTGAATGAATGACCAGAGGCACGTCATCATGCAGTGCGATATTGAACTCCAGCCCCTTTTGTCTGGCTGATACACTAAACTGCATAGCCAGCAGTTCAGGAATTTCACTGACATTCAAATCTTCCTTAAGAATATCAAGCTTGCCTGCCTCTACCTTCGACATGTCCAGAATATCATTGATCAGCGTCAGCAAATCCTCCCCCGAACGGTGAATGATCCCGGCATATTCGGCCATTTCCTCCGGAGTCAGCGATGCCTCATTTTCTTCTATTAATTGCGAAAGATTAATGATACTGTTCAGCGGTGTTCTAAGCTCATGCGACATATTAGCCAGAAACTCAGACTTGTACTGGGAGGCCATCATCAGCTGCTCAGCTCTCTTCTCCAATACGATCTTATTCTTATGCAGCTCCTCCGTCTGGGCAGAGAGCAGCTCATTCGCTCTGACAACCTGTCCGTTACGCATCAGCTCTAATTGGAAGTCACGGATAATTAGCGCGAAAAGTATGCTTAGACCCAGCCCGGCGGGCAACGTAACCGGCATGATATCCGTTATGTATTCCCGGGCAGGTATAACTCCAAAAATGGTGATATTGATTACGTTCATTAGGTTAACTACGATAATAGTGACTAACCCTTTGTTCATCATGGAAGTAGTGGTACGCCGTATCCAGAAGCCCAGGCCCGCGCAGACGAAACCCAGGATAGATAAATTCAGCACTCCTACCACTGCTGCTTCATTAATGCCGAAGGTTAACCTCGTGAGCCCGGTTCCTACACCAATAATAATAAGGATGAAGGGATGCGGGTAAGCCAGAGTAGAAATAATGAGCGGCACAAAACGCAAATCAAAGATAACGTGCTCTTCCAGTCTGTACCCGAAGAAGGAACTGATCCAGCCGGCAAAGATAGCCAGCAGCACCCAACTAACCTTTTTAACCCGTTCCGGAGCATATGTAATTGTGTGTTTATATATTAAATTCGCCAGATAAGCCAATGTTATGAGAAGGGCTGTGTTCATAAAAAATATTTTCAAATACTCCATGGCTTCACTCCTACATCATTTACGTAATAGCAAACATCTTATCTATACTATCACAGTGGTGGATTGAATTCATGAAACTACAGCTCTATTACTGTATATCCGGACAGTGCGCACAAGCTAGTTTCTTACAATTAAAGAAGACCGCAAATGAACAGGAGCGCAAATCAAATGCGATTTGCGCTCCTGTCTTCCAGCTCTATAGTAGGCTCTTCCAGGTCATATTCGGGCTTGTGTCCACATCTCTGCATCCGGATTTGTCCATAAGACACCGCCTCTTCATGAATATGGACTACCCTTTCATGAGGCCTGATTGTCTGCTAGCTGCGGAACGACTTCTCCCAGCTGTTATATTCCGCCTCTGCGGCATCCTTGGTATGTCCGTAACGTTCCTGCAATTTACCGACCAATTTATCCTTCTCTCCGTCAATTACGTCAAGATCATCGTCAGTAAGCTTGCCCCATTGCTTTTTGGCTTCACCTTTAAGCTGCAGCCATTTTCCTTTAACCACATTGTTATCCATTACATGTCATCTCCTTAGCCTTATTTAGGTATCATTTAGAAGCTCATGTCTAGTAAATACTTAACCGTGCTCCCCGGATATGAATCTGGACAGTCTGCGGAATGAAGTCGTATTTTGTCACATAATAGTCTTTTAAAATAGGTATCAATATATTATTAAAATTGATATAATCCAGATGTAAATTAATTTTTTGTTCATTAAGTGATTATTTTCACATGATTTTCCCTTCCCTTGTGCTAAAATGCCATCGAAGTAGAAACAAGATGTCTAAATTTTTTTATAATGCTGACCGATATATGTCAAGGTAATGCTACAATTAGGGTCTAAAGCCTTGGGTACACGTGACATATGTCATTTATAAAGTGATTTTTGTCACTTCCAACGACTATTAAAATGTTTTACATTTTAATATATATATTTTAAACTATTTTTGGAGGTCATATCAAATGAAAAAAGCTTCTGTAATCTTGTCGAGCGCTCTTGTACTCGGTACTCTGCTCGCAGGTTGTGGCAACAACAATGATGCTAACAACGCTGCACCAACTAATGCTCCTGTAGAATCTACTGCACCAGCTACCAACTCCGGCAGCAACACTGCTGGAACAGAGACTGGAAAATACAAGGACGGTACTTACTTCGGAACTATTGAAGCTGATGCAGAAACCGGCTGGCAAACTTACGCCCTGTTGACTGTAGAAGGCGGAAAAATCACCAAAGCGGATTGGAATGCTTTTAACGTTAAAAATGCAGGCGATCTGAAGAAAAAAGTTTCTGAAGATGGTAAATATGGTTTGGTTGAAAAGGGCGGCGCTCAATCCGAATGGCATGAGCAAGCAGTTAAAGCCGAAGCTTACCTGATCGAAAAACAAGATCCTGCAGCAATCACTGTTGATGCTGAAGGACATACAGATGCAATCTCCGGTGTATCCGTACATGTAAATGACTTTGTCGCTGCTGCTCAAGCTGCACTTGCTGCCGGTCCTGCCGAAGCTGGTGCTTACAAAGATGGCGGATATCATGCAGAAGGCGAAATGGATAAAGAATCCGGCTGGAAATCCACAGTTGACCTGACTGTTGCAAACGGAAATGTTGTTGCTGTTAAATTCAGCGGTTTGAATGCTGCTGGCGACGATAAGAAACAATTCTCTGTAGACGGCAAATACGGCATGAAAGCCGGCGGTGCTTCTGCTGAATGGCATGAAGAAATCGCATTGGCTGAAAAGTATTTCCTTGAAAACAAAGGTGCTGCTCCTACTTTGGATGCCGAAGGTAAAACAGATGCCATTTCCGGCGTATCTATCCACGTAGGCGAATACTTTACACTGGCAGAAAAAGCACTCGAAGGCGCGAAATAATAATTCGCACTCCTCTTGCAGCTAATCAGACGAATGAGGTGAGTTTCTCTTGAAGAAAATAGTCATTTTGGGCGGCGGCTACGGCGGCGTACTCACGGCTAAGAAACTGGCAAAGAAATTTAAGAACGACAAAGATGTAGAAATTAAACTGATCGACCGGAATCCCTATCACACTCTATTGACTGAGCTGCATGAGGTTTCAGCGAACCGCGCGCCCGAGGATTCAATTAAGATTGATCTGAAGAAAATCTTTGCAGGTCTTAAAGTAGATGTAGTTCTTGATGAGATCAGCAACATTGATTTCAAGAACAAGAAGCTTAAATCCGACAAAGCTACCTATGCTTATGATTACCTGGTAATCGGCACAGGCAGCAAACCTACTTTCTTCGGGATACCGGGAGCTGAAGAGAATACCTTCTCCTTCTGGTCCTATGACGACGCGGTTGCGCTCAAACGTCAAATCCGCGACATGTATACCAAAGCGGCTCAAGAAAAAAATGCGGCTGTACGCCGTTCCATGCTGACCTTCGTTATTATCGGCGCCGGCTTTACGGGTGTCGAGCTGGTTGGGGAAATGGCCGAACAACGCGAAGAATTGTGCAAAGAGTTCTACATCGACCCATCTGAAGTGCGGCTGATTGTAGCCGATATGGCTCCTAAGATCCTGCCTATCCTGCCGGATAAGCTGATCCAGAAAGCAGAAGCCCGCCTTCGCAAGATGAATGTAGAAATCGTTACAGGCGCCAAGATCACCGAGGTAGGCAAAGGCAGTGTAGCTCTCGGTGAGAAAAACATCGTGGATGCACAGACCATCGTCTGGACAGCCGGTGTTGAAGGCTCGGAAATCGTTGGCAACCTTGAAGTTCAGCAACAAGGACGCAAGCGGATTGTAACGAATGAAAACCTTGAAAGTGTAGACCACAAGAACGTATACGTTGTAGGGGATAACATCTTCTTCATCCCTGAAGGCGAAACACGTCCTGTACCACAAATGGTTGAGAACGCCGAACAAGCAGCTCCAGTCATTGCCGGCAACATTACCGCCGACATCAAAGGAACTGCCAAGAAAGCTTACAAACCAGGTTTCCACGGTACAATGGTTTCCATAGGCAGCCGCTACGGTGTGGCCAACGTCGGCCTCCCAGGCAAGCTGTTTATGCTTACCGGCTTTATGGCTATGCTCTCCAAACACTTTATCAATATGTTCTACCTGTCCCAGGTTGTTGGTTTCAACAAAGTCTGGACTTATATGATGCATGAGTTCTTCCATGTGGAAAACCGCAAGAGCTTCCTCGGCGGCCACTTCTCCAAACGTTCGCCGAACTTCTGGCTCGTTCCGCTCCGCATGCTTCTCGGGGGCATGTGGCTGTATGAAGGTATCGACAAGATGAAGAAGATATGGGAAGATCCGGATAAGATTTTCTTGATCCCTGCAGCACCATTCGCTACAGATGCCGCATCATCGGCCAGCGTTGCCGTTGATGCTGTAAAAGATACAGTAGATGCACAGTCAGCTGCTTCTGCAGTTACGACAGCCAAAGAAGCGGTTGAAGCTTTGCCGGTTCCAGGCTTCGTATATGATATTACGAACTGGTTCATGGATCTAATGTTCTACAACAATGACGGAACTTATACGTTCCTGGCTAAATGGTTCCAAATCGGTATGGTTTGTGCCGAAATCGTCTTTGGTATTATGCTTATCGTAGGTCTGTTCACAGCAATTGCTTCGATCGCTACCATCGGTATGGCCGTCATGATCTGGTCTACGAAGATGGCGTCGACGGAAATGCTCTGGTATGTTGGTGCGGCAATCGCCACAATCGGCGGATCCGGCAGCATCTTCGGTCTGGATTACTACGTTCTTCCTTGGCTCAAAAAACAGTGGAAAAGGATACCTCTCGTCCGGCGATGGTATCTGTATACCGACTGACGTTAGGCAGGAATGAAATACCGCTGCAGTTGAATATGATGTTCATAAGAGTAATGTGTCCCTAGGACACATTACTCTCCTTATTTACACAGGTGAAAGTATCTTTCACGTCCTAATTTGTATTTCCAGCAAGCAGGCAATGATTCAAGCAAACGCCTGTCTTTGTTTTAAACAATGGTTTTGTAGGGATAATCAAGGCTATGGTTTCTTCCGGCAAAACCGACAAGAAGGAGAGAATATGGTGAACAAACAACTCATTGAAGATACCTTCCGGCTATTGCAGACTGAAATGTCACCGATTGCCGGAATTCAATTGCATCTCTCTCCGGCAGAATGTGAGCAGCTGCTCCCGGTACTGGACCGCCATGATCTGGAATATAACCGCAAAGTCCATTTGCTAGGTATTTACACGATTCTTACCATGGCGGCAAGGCGCCATATGGAATGTGTCCCACATCATCCCGACCTGACCCGCAACATTTTGGATGGAGACTACTTATACAGCTTCTACCTTCAGTTTGCGGTGAAATGCCGCGAGCTGGATCTGGTTGCATATTTGGCTCCCTCAATCAAAAAAATGCAGATACGGCGTGCAAATGGAGACTTCACGGATCAAAATCCGGCTGCGGGAATTGAAGAATTCCTTCTCCAAGAGCAAAGGCAGCAGAACCGCACAAGCAAAGCCATTTGACAGGTGGGAATCTTACTATGAAGCTGCATGAAGCCTTGAATATAGACATTAATGAAATTAACCGCGAAATTGAAAATCTTGTAGCCCGTGACCGGGATGTGCCCAAAAAGTCACAGCTGGCCCAGAGTATTCTTGAGCTGATCGGCTCAGGCGGGAAACGCCTGCGTCCGCTGATGGTCATTGTGGGCAGCCGGTTCGGACGCAAGTTCCCAGGCCGCAGAGCGCTGCAATTATCCGCTGCTGCCGAGTTTATTCACGCGGCCTCTTTAATTCATGATGATATCATTGACGATGCAGAGCTTCGGCGGGGCGGGGCAGCGCTTCATACCAAAACCGGTGTATTATCCGCTGTGCATATCGGAAACTATATGTCCGCCCGCGTCATTGAGCTCTTAAGCAAATACACAGGTGACAAAAACCGCTACGTCCATGATCTATCCTCCGTAGCCACCGCTCAATTATGCCTGGGTGAATACCAGCAAATGGAGCATGCCTACGATTATGAGCTGACGTTTGAGCAGTACCTGGAGAAATCGCGCAATAAAACAGCGCTGCTGATGGCTACCTGCCTCAGGGTAGGCGCACTGTCCGCTGAAAGCACTGAAGAAGTGGCGAATCTTCTCTATGCCTTCGGTGAAGCGCTCGGAATGTCGTTCCAGATCCAGGATGATCTCTTAGACTTCACCCAATCTGCCGAGGTGCTTGGTAAACCGGCCGGAAGCGACCTGCGCAACGGTCAGGTAACCCTGCCCACCCTCTTTGCACTGCAGGACCCGGAGCTGGCCCCTCTCATCCGCAGGATCGGCCCCGGCTCATCCGGGAAGGAAGTCGCCGAGGTACTGGAGCTGATCAACCGCAGCGATGCCTTGTCCCGCACAGAGGACGTCAGCCAGAATTACCTGGATCAGGCCTCAGCCATAGTGCAGCAACTTTCCGGTTATCCGGCTAATGCCGACCTGGAGACGCTGCTGCAGTATTTTGCGGGACGTGACCGCTGAACTCCGGCTTAGAGATCCAATGGATGCTGAATAGAGCAAGCCAATTCCCTAAATACTATGTCCACATACAAAAGAGAGCCTCACAGCGGGCTCTCTTTTGTATGTATTCAACTGTCATGCTATTCTTCTTGGTGCTGTGATTAACTATCGGACTCCAGCGAAGTTATTTCGAGAATTAACTCAATATCCGCGCTCTATCGGACCGTAGTGCAGTTACTTTGCATTTTCGAAGCCCATCTTGCTGCTTTCTGCAGGAATAAGGTCTCTCCAGTCCGCGTGCAAAGGAAATGAGCTAAGATCAGGTGAATAGCGTCTCCCTAGTCCGAAACAGGAGTAAAGGAAAGCTGTCTGCTTTGAATCCTTCTTGCCCACGCAAAAAAAGCGCGTCAGCCTAAGCTTTCCGCGCTCTTCTGCCCCCCCCCCCCGCTGGGTAGGCATGTTGTCTTTTTTGAAGTTAACTGCCGGAAAGGTTAGGACGGAACGGAGCGGAATTTTGGAACTGGAGAAGCGTCAGCGTTCGCCTTTAACCTCGGATTCCTACCGCGATAAGTGGTTCCAATCAGGGAATCCGAGGTTAACAGCGATCGGAAGTCCAAATATTCCGCGTAGTGCAGCTCCTAACCGCCCCACCACCTAGTTAACGTAAAAATAATCAATCAGCGTACACAGCAATATCACCATACTGATCACCTGATTCAAATTATAAGAAGCCACCTTCATCAGCTTCCGGTTCGACGGCTTGATGATCTTATGCTCTGCCATCAGAAGCAGCGTGGCAATACCGATGCCCACAAGATACATCCAGCCCAGATCACGCCAGAGATAGAGGAACAGCAGCAGCAGGATCATAATGAAATGCAGGCCTTTGGAGATCCGCAGTGCATTTTCGAGCCCGAAGAAGCTGGGAATCGACCACAACCCGTGCCGCCGGTCAAAGTCGATATCCTGAGTGCCGTAAATGATGTCAAAGCCGGCAATCCAGAGCATCACGACTGTACCAATCACAAACGGCGTAAAAGCGATATTTCCTGTCACGGCGAACCAGGCACCGATCGGTGCCGAGGCAATGACAAAGCCTAGGTACAGATGGCTGAGAAAGGTAAACCGTTTCGTGTAGGAGTAAGTAGAGATCAGGACAATAGCCACTGGCGACAGCAGCAGACAAAGCAAGTTCAGCATACCGGCAGCGACTATAAACAGAGCATAGTTGATGACAATGAACAGGATGACTTCCTTCTCCTCAAGCAGCCGCTGCGGCAGATGGCGGTGCGCCGTGCGCGGGTTCTGTTTGTCAAAGGTGCGGTCCACCAGCCGGTTAAAGGCGTTCGCGCCGTTGCGTGCTCCGATTAACGCAATAAGCCCCCACAGCATCATATGGCCGGAGGGCCATCCCCCGGCAGCCCATACCATCGAGATGATCGCAAACGGCAGCGAAAAGAGCGTATGCGAGAACATAACCAGTTCGCTGAACATTTTCAGCTTGAGCGCGGTGGTTTTGAAAGCATTCAATATAACCATATCATTCTTCCTTCATCTTCATTTCCCGTGCCGCTGTGAGGCTTGAAGCAGCACTTCATTTAGTGCTTTTATCATACCATCAATATCTTCCGCTGTAACGATCAGCGGCGGTTGAAAGGCGAGAACATTACGGTTCACACCGTTTTTGCCGATCAAATAGCCACGGTCCTTCATCTCTTCCAGCACATCGTCCGTCAGCTCTGCCGCAGGAATGGCGTCGCTGCCTGCCAGCTCCGCCCCCAGCATCAAGCCGGTACCCCGCACATCGGAGATCAGTGCCGGATAACACTCCTGCAGCTGCTGCAGACCGCGCTTCAGCAGCTCCCCAAGCTCTGCCGCCCGCTCCGCCAGCCGTTCACCCTCAATATAATCCAATACGGCCAGTGCCGTAGCCGCTGAGACAGGATTGCCTCCGAAGGTGGAGGCTGAAGGCCGGTTCAACGAGGCGGCAATTTCATCCGTAGTCGCGAAGGCAGCCACCGGAACCCCGTTGCCCAGCGCCTTGGCCATGCTGATGATGTCGGGAACCACACCGAAATGCTCCATGGCGAACATGACTCCGGTGCGGCCGTAGCCGGTCTGAATCTCATCATCAATCAGCAGCACACCGTATTGGTCCAGCAGCGCCTTGACTTCGCGGAAATACCAGGAGACCGGCATAATCATGCCGCCATTGCCCTGAATCGGTTCGACGATCATCGCAGCAATGTGTTCCCCTTTCTCCTGCAGCACATGTTCGAGGTTCTGGAGCGACCGCGCCCCGGCCTCTTCCAGCGTAAGTTCAGGATCATACGGGCGTGCAATGAACGTTACATCCTCATCCAGATACTTGTCGGTTCTCCACATTTGGAGACCAGTGACGCTCATCGTAAGATTAGTCCGTCCGTGCAGCCCGCTTTCCAGGGCAATGAATCCCTTGCGTCTGGTATGCATTCGGGCCAGTAGCAAAGCCCCTTCATTGGCCTCTGAGCCGCTGTTGACGAAGAAGGTCCGGCGCAAGCTGCCCGGCAGCAGCTGTTCGAGCCGTTCCGCCAAGTCCACACCCGGCTGTGTAAGGTAGACCGTGGATGTGTGCTGGAGCTGCTGAAGCTGCTCGATCGTGCGGGCTGTAATCGCCGGGTTGCAGTGCCCACAGGCCACGACAGATACCCCGGCGAAAAAGTCCGTATATTGCTTGCCGTTCTCATCATAGACAAACTGCATGCTTCCGCGCACCAATTGCGGCGCATCACGGTAAAAGTGTGCGGTGCAGGGATAGAAATACTGCTTTCTTTTAGCGGCTACCCCATCTCTTCCAATGAATTGCTGTTGTTCCATCTATGGTCCCTCCCCTTCTGCTGCTCATCTATAACTCTCTTAATATGGAAAATAAATCAGTGCAATAGTTTGTGAAAAAAATAACTTATCACTCTAGCATATACTGTTAAAATTGCTATCCAGAAACACTTAAAAATTCAACTATCAATTAAACTGTAGCGAACCCAGGGTATAACCTGCATACACCGGCTTCAAACCGCCGAGCAGCTCTTGCTTTTCCAAAGAACCGTTGATTGCTGCCTGATAGGCCTTAATAATACCGCGCAGCTCTTCCACACTATAGGTCGCTCCTTCAATCCGCAAGCTGGCAATGCCAAGGCCCTTCATCTCCTCCACCATAGGCAGATAGCAAAGCTCCTTGGAGAACAGCAGGTGGCAGCGGCCATATTGGTCACGATACACCGGATTCTCACCTTTATCCGTCTTCAGCACAAGTACCTCATTGCTTACAAACAGGTTGTCTTCTTCACCAATCGGCTCCATTACCTCGGTATTCTCGAACAGATCATGCTCCATATACATCAGCGCCGGTGTGCCGTGAACGACAACTTCGAGCGGCAGCTCGCAGCCGGAGGTAAAGGATGCAAAATGCTCCATCGTCATTTCCGGTGAAACCGTTAGCTTAGCCAGTCCCAGTCCGGCATACAGCCCGGCAGAAAGATGGTTGTATACATTCAGATTGGCGTCCCCGATCATCGGGTATCCCGTCTGGGCGAAACGGCGAATCGCTCCAAGGTTCGTAATCAGCAGCCCGTCAATCGGCAGGCGTTCCCCGCTCAGCAGATGATCGTATTGATCAAAATGCAGCTCCGTCATCATCCGCGGCATCCCGAGGTAGAGCTTAGTCTTTCCTTTTAAGGCGCCAAGTTCCTTAATGTCCTGCTTCGTAAACGGACGGTCCGGCTCGAATACATCACCTGGCAGATATAAATGATCAACACCCAGCTCAAGCACCAAACGGGCCTGCTCCATATTATTCACGCGTACCGCAAGCTCCGGTTTACTTTGCTCACTGCGTCTGCCTTCCGCAAGCCGCTCGCGCAGCTGCATTACCCGGTCCACCGATAGCTCCCGCTCTGCAGTAGGTGTACTGAATACCTTGCCTGTACTGTAAAATTTGCCTGTACCTTCATAGCGGCGGTTGATGTTCGCCAGTCCCGGCTTGCCAAAAGCATACGCGGTGGAAAAGTCACGTTTCCGGTTTTGGTGCAGCATCTTGGTATCTACGGTACGGTCAAAACCGATTGGATCCTCAATATAACGGTCAATGGCTTCACCATAGCTGTTCGCGAGCATCACCATGAACTCTTTGTCGCGCATCCGGCCCTCAATTTTAAAAGAAGTAATGCCTGACTCAATCAGCTCCGGGAGATGCTCATACATGAACATGTCTTTGACAGCCAGCGGATATTCAGCCGGGAAGACATAGCCGTCTTTCTTGATCCGGTAATCCCAGCGGCAGGGCTTCATGCATTTGCCCCGGTTGCTGCTCATGCCGAAGACCTGGGAGCTGAAATAGCAGTTCGCCCCGTGCACAGAGCACATGTCTCCGTGAATGAAATACTCCAGCTCCATGCCGCTCCGCTGCCCCAGCAGCTTTGCCGTCTGCAAATCCATCTCACGCGAGGTGACCACCCGGCTTACCCCAAGATCACGCAGCGCATAAACCATCTCCAGATTGTGCACATTCATCATCACCGAGGCGTGAACCGGAAGCGTAAGCTCCATCTCGCGGATCAGCTCCAGCACAGCCATATCTTGAACGATCAGCGCATCGGGATGAACTCCGTCGAGAAAACGAAGATATTCTCTGGCTTCCTCCACATCATCCTCACTGAACAGGTTGTTTACCGTAATATATACTTTTTTGTCCAGGCTGTGGGCGATCGCAAGGGCTTCAATAATCTCCTCATGAGACAGGTTGTAGCCTTTGCGCATCATTCTCATGTTCAGCACAGGACCGCCAAAATAGACGGCGTCACATCCCGACTGCACCACTTCCTTGAAAATTTCAAACGTTCCCGCCGGTGCCAGCAGTTCGATTTCCTTGCCATTAAAATAACGTGCCATTTTTGTTTCCCCCTAAAATTACAATAATGCTACTGCAACTCCCATGATGATGAACATAGCGACAAAAACAGTATCGGCCCAGCCCCACCTGAGGCGGTGATACCGGCTGCGCGGCGCATCCATGCGGAACCCGCGGGCTTCCATGGAATAGACCAAATCCTGAGCGCGCCGGAAGGCGCTGGAGATTACCGGCACAAGCAGCGAGACGAGCATCCGCCCTTTTTCCTTAAGCGGCAGCTCCTTCAGGTCGGCTCCGCGTGAGGCTTGCGCCTTCATGATGATCTGCGATTCGTCAAGAATCGTCGGAATGAAGCGCAGGGCGATGCTGATCATCAGCGTAATCCGTTCCGGCGACAGCCCCAGCTTTTTGAACGGGGACAGGATGCCCTCCAGACCCCGGTTCAGCTTCGCAGGATTTGTAGTGAAGGTAAGCAAGGCCGTGAAGGTGATCAGGAAAAACATGCGGATGACGGAAAACGCGGCCAGCCGCAGCCCGCCTTCATGCAGCGAAAAGGAGCCGATAGAGAAAACTGCATCGCCCTCCTTAACAGTCAGGGCCTGAACGACAAAGATAAACAACATTAAATAACGCAGCGGCTTGGCCGCTTTGACGAAATATTTAAGCGATATTCGGGTTGATGCCATGACCGCTATCGAAAATACGGCCAGCAGCGCCATCGCCATCCAGGAATGCGACAGTAAAATAACAACTAAATATAAGATCATCCCGATGATCTTGGCCCGGGCATCCAGCTTGTGCACCCAGGAGCCGGTCTCAATGCTGCGCCCGAGCAGCAGCCGATCATTCATAGCTATCCCTCTTTCCTGCAAGGCCCGGGCCCTCCGCTGCTCCAGGCAGCGAAGCAATCAGCTCGGCGAGGCTGCCCGCGGTCAACCGCGGCTTCTCCCCCGCAAGACCGAAGCGGTCGGCAACCGCCCGCCAGTAACGGAGCGACTGCGGCACCGTCAGGCCGCAGCGTTCCAGAATATCCGAATCGGCAGCAAGCTCCTGGCTACTGCCTTGAAAAGCCAGCTCGCCTTCCTTAAGCAGCACCCAGCGGTCGGCATAGGGAAGCAGCTCATCCATCCGGTGCGTCACGATGATAATTGTCCGGCCCTGCTCACGGCAGAGCCGCTCCAGCAGCCCGATCAGCTCCGCCCGGCTGATCGGGTCGAGTGTCGCTGTCGGTTCATCCAGCACAACGATATCCGGGTCCATGGCCAGCACCGAAGCGATGGCCGCCTTGCGCATCTGTCCACCGCTTAGACGGAACGGATTGCGCTCCAGCAGTCCAAGATCGAGCCCCATGTCCGTCATCGCCTTGCGCGTGCGCTCTTTGGCTTCTTCAAGACTCATGCCAAAGTTAAGCGGGCCGAAGCACAGATCCTTCTCTACCGTCTCCTCGAACATCTGCTGCTCGGGAAACTGAAAAACCAGACCGACCCGGCGGCGCAGCGGCAGCAGCTTCGGAGATTTCTCGCCGGCGCGGATAGTCACATCAAGGACACTGACCGTCCCCTCCGTCGGCTTCAGAATTCCGTTGAACAGCTGCAGAAGTGTCGATTTCCCCGAGCCGGTTGCCCCGGCAATGCCCACCATCGATCCACTGGGGATGTTAAGATTAATCCCGTCCAGCGCTGTCTGCCTCCAAAGGCTCCGGTCCGCGTAGGTGTAGCTTACTTGTTGTAGTTGTATGGCCATAATGTGTCTATAAGCTCCTTTTCACTGGCGGGAACATCCACCTTGATCCCCAGGTTCTGCAGTTCACGGGCAAGCTGCCAAGGATACGGCTCCCGCAGGTGGCACTTCTCCAGAAGCTCTTCATTCCGGAACAATTCCGCAGGGGTTACATCTGCGGCCAGTCCGCCCCCGTGCAGGGCCAGCACACGATCCGAGGCCAGGATTTCATCAGCATCATGTGTAATCATGAGCAGGGTATAGTTCCCTTCCGCGCGCATATCCTGCAAAATGCCCATCAACTCGTTCCGGCTTCCTTCGTCCAACATAGAAGAGGCCTCGTCAAAGATGACGATGCCTGGCTTCATGGCTAGAATGGAGGCAATGGCGACCCGCTGCTTCTGGCCGCCCGACAGCTCGCCGGGATGCTTGGCCAGCAGATGGCCGATCCCCAGTTTCATGGCATAGGATTTCAGCCGTTCCTCCATCTCCGCGTGGGGTAAACACAGCCCCTCCAGGCCGAATACGATGTCTTCCTCTACCGTTGCCCCGATAAACTGGTTGTCAGGGTTCTGGAACACCATGCCAATGCACTGACGGATCGTTCCAATATTCTCTTCCTGCAGCTTATGGCCGCAGATGAAGATATCTCCGCCACTTTTAGGCAGCAGGGCATTCAGCAGCTTGACCAGCGTTGATTTGCCGCAGCCGTTCGGTCCCACGATGCTTACCCACTCACCCTGCCGGATAGACAGTGTGATATTCTGGAGGATCGGGTGCTCGGGGTCATATCCAAACGATACGCCTGCCAGTGAGATCACTGGCGGTTCCGTTCCAGCTTCCAGCTCATTATTAAATTCATTCATGTTAGTCATCCTTCCCAGCTAGTGACCCGTTCCGCCCAAGAACTCTTCAAACAGCGATATTTTGGATAACGAGGCTACCACATACCGCACCGCGAAACCGACGACAATCCCCGTGACCACTCCGGTAATCAGCAGCATCGGAAAGTAGTAGAACGTGCTCGATGATTTCAACACTATGGAAGCGGCGAGCAGCTGCCCTGTGTTGTGAGCCAGTCCGCCGGCAATACTGATCCCAATGACACTGAGTCTTTTCCCGCCAAACCGGACGAGCAGGTACATGACTACAAAGCTGAACAACGAGCCGAACAAGCTGAACAGCAGACTTGAAAAGGTACCCAGCAAAAATGCGGTAAGCAAGGTCTTGAGGATTACCAGTACAAATGCGTCACGTGCGCGCAAAAAATAGATGCAGGTCAAAATCATAATGTTGGCAAATCCCAGCTTGGCACCGGGCATCAGCCCCATCCCTGCGAGTGGAATCTGAGCTTCCACAATACTCAGCACAACCGCCACCGCGGCAAAGAGCGCTACAATCACCGTTCTTTTCAGGGCTGTTGAAGACTCACTACTGGACATAGGCATCTATATCATCTCCTCCCGACGCGCCTGCAATTTCTACTAATACCCTGTGCGGCAAACAGACGATCGTCTGCTTGGGCAAGGTAATAAACCCAAAACCAAGACAAACCTTGTCGGGACAGTCAGCGTCATACATTTCAATACCATAATCATGCACTTTTAAAAGGTTATACCCGCGATCGGTACGGACTTCTACCGTTTGTTCTTCCTCTGTAAGCTGAACCGTCTTGAACAGCTTGCCGTCCACCATTATATTGGCCACAAGATTTTTCCCCGGGCCGCCTTTATCGTCTGAAAACCACCTCGGTGCAAGAAAAGCGAGAGCGGCAATGAGCACGATGGAAACCAGCAGCACATCTGCGCGTTTCATAAAATTCTCCCTTATTTTTTAATTAAAATCCAGACTTAATAATTATAACGGTCTACCCTCAATCCTTCAATGAATGTAGTCGTTAATTGTCGGTTTTAAAGACCAGTTCACAAAATAGGCACTCAACGAGAAGCGGATACCCCCATAAATTGGATGGTATCCGCTTCCGCAAGAAATATTAGGATAAACAGCAAGCAACCCCCTGCTTGCCCGTTTCACCCCGCCCTTCCGGGAACTTCCGCTTCTTCTGAACTTGCCGTCTTCCCGAAGTATGCCAGGAATAACCCGGCGAATTCAGGATCCCACTGGCTTCCTCTGCCCTGTTCCAGAATAGCCAGCGCCCGCTCATGATCCATCCCTTTCCGGTAGGGGCGGTCCGATGTCATGGCGTCGTAGGCATCGGCTACGGCAATGATTCTGCCATGCAGCGGGATGGACCTTCCGACAAGGCCATCCGGATAACCCTTGCCGTCGTAACGCTCATGATGTGAGCGGACTCCACTTATGTAAGGCGCCATCTTCTCCACAGGCTCAATCTGCCGCAGAATATTTTCCCCAAGCACCGGATGGCTCTTAATCTGATCGAATTCCTCATCCGTAAGATTTCCCTCTTTAAACAGGACATTGTCGGGCACACCGATTTTGCCGATATCATGCAGCAGAGCTGATTTCCGCAGATCATCGAGCCTTTGACCCGTCAGCCCCGCCAATTGTCCAATAATGACCGAGTACTCCGCCACCCGTAGTGAGTGTCCCGCGGTATAGGAATCACGCGCATCCAGAGCCACGGCAAGAGTGGTGAAATAACTGTCCAGAAGCTGTCTATTCTGCTGTTCCCGGGCCTGAAGCCCCCGCACCATCATATTAAACCCGGCCACCAGCTTGGAGAATTCATCCGAATATTCATCCTGCACCTGCAAGAGGCGCCCGTCCTTGACGTTATTCATCGCCTTGTATAGTTCATTGATCGGGTGTTGAACGCTGTTAGTCAGGAGCCAGGCGGCAATGGAGGAGAATAATGTGCCGACCATCAGCACCATCCCTGCCCAAGCCCAATAGCTCTGCAATCCGGCAAGCGAACTGCTGTTGAGGCTGTCCATGCGGATATGTGTTGCCATGATAAAAAGAAACAGCGGGAATGTCCCGATCAGCATGCAGCTGATCAGAAATTTTGGGCGGATGGCTACAAAAACATGTCCTTCCAGCGAAAAGTCCACATTATACATATCCAAAGCGCGGTTTCTGAATTCTTTGATTAGCGGAATAATGGCCGAGCAGGTCAGGAAAAATTCGATCAGCGCATGCATGCACGCCACCAGAGTCGCCCCGACCATGGCCAGCAGCAGATAAAAATAAGGGAGGTTGATTAATCCGGTCTGGATCATCCAGAAGGTCATTAGGGCCGCCGGCAAGGATAACCCGAGAAGATGCGGGCCTAGAATCCGCTGTACTGCATTTCTGGGCATTCGGTGGGTATAGAGATAAACTTCTTCCAGCATGGCCAGCGTAGGCTGCTGTTCTTTCATTGCAGTCCGTATCGGTTTGAGTTGATTCATGAACACACTGACTTCCGTGATTGCCATAATTAAAAAAGAGATCAGCAATACGATTAACAGGCGGGAATACTCCACCGCACTTATCTCCAGCGAAGAGAGCAGCAACAGGCTTCCCACGGCCAGCACACCAATCACGGAGCCAAAAAAATAATTTCTGATCTGCTTCTTCAAAAACACCCCGTAGATATTCATCTGTTCCCCCATTTCCAGCCTTACCCTGCTGCTTATATTCTACTTGCATTACTATATATTCCGTGATATAATAAAGTAATATTTGTTTTCGTGTATATACATCCCCATCAAGAAGATGTCAGGCCGATTGGTTACTTTTTATTTATTATCGGTATTTTGGACACAAAATCTTACGTTTTCTTGCATGACTCTTCCTTTTTATGAGACTAAATTCGAACATAGCATTCCGATTCACACTGGCGCGGTCACGGAGCCGCAAGGACAAAAGAGAGGTAGGGCTTTTGTCGTTTTGGAAGGATTATTCTCGCCATATGGCTGCTGGAAATAACAGGGAATTACGACACCCGTTTCGCTCACAAACGGCGGGGGATTAATATACGAGAAGATATGGACGTGCCGTTCCCCGTTGCAAGGAACGCTGCCATATGTGGAACATATAAGCGCCCGATCTCCGCAGCTTGCGGAGATCGGGCGCGTCTACTTTCTAGGGGCTTAATCCGGAACTAATGTACATAACGGGCAACAAACTGGCTTACCTTGCTGATATATCCTGCCTTATCCGTATCATACGCAAGTCCATGCCCTGCTCCACGAACCATAAATTTCTCTTTTGGGCTTTACAAGGCACGAAAAAAATTTCCTGCATCGCCATGGATAAACATAATCGGCACCTTTTCCTCACACCTGCCTCAGCACTGAGGCCTCCCCGAAGAAATTCCCAGCCCTAAAGGGCTTAGATCCTGTAAACCAATCAAATAATATACATATTTTTACTATAATTGTGATATGCTAGAAACGGTAAGCTTTTACAAATTTAATTGAGTCACAACTTCGGGATTTTTTTTAATTCAATTAAATAAGTTTAAGTTTTTATTGACTCTAAGGAGGGCATATGATTAAAAAAAGCAAAACAATAGCATTCATTTTTTTAGTACTTACACTGGCTTCAATTTTAGGATGTTCCTCATCTGGAGATGCTGATCTCGCGAAAGCTAACGAAAAAGTTAAGAAGCTTAGTCCTCTCACCGAAACACCCAAAATTGCCGGTTTGGATATTAAGGAAATAATTGTTAAAAAGGGATTAGAAACCGATAATCCCCCTCAAAATACAGTTATACTAACTTACACCGACAATAAGGGTGAAAAAGAGAAAGCAGAAGCCTATGATAAAAGCATTGAGTTGCTTTATGGTCCATATGAGGGCGACAAAGTATCTACACTTTCTGTAAGCGACATTGAAGTAGAACTTACTAATAACATGAACACAAAAACTGTAAATGGTCTCGAGCTTCTCTATACAGAAATTAATGATTCATTATTAATATATGCTCGTCATAATGGACTCTCGTACACTTATGAAGCTCAAATAACAAATAAATACACCAAAGATAAACAGTTCGAATTATTCTCAAAAGTAATCACTTACAATGAAACTGATTAGAACATCTTATCAATATGCTTCGCTCATCTTTAAAAGAATCATCTTTTTATCATAAAGTACAAAGCGATAGAGAGATGATTCTTTAATGATCATGTGATTACATTGCGCAATACATCAACAGGTACATAACTAATACACTCGATCGACTCAGGGAATAAACACCCCCGAACGTAGGCGAGTCTACTTTCCGGGGGTTATTGGACTACTTCACGTACCGGTTAACAAACTCACTTACCTTGCTGATATATCCCGCCTTATCCGTATCATAAGCAAGTCCATGCCCTGCGCCATGCACTACAAACTTGTCCTTGGGGCTGCGGCATGCCTGGTACACTTTGTCCATCATGGCATAGGGTACGAACTTATCGGCATCACCATGGATGAACAAGATCGGCACCCGTGCCTTACGCACCTGCTTCAGCGCTGATGCCTCACCGAAGAAATAGCCTGCTTTCAGCCGGGTAATCAGACTGGCAATCTGCACGAAGGGAAAGCTTGGCAGATGATACATCCGCCAGAGCTGATAAGAGAGCTGTGCTTTGACCGAGCTATACCCGCAGTCGGCAACAACCGCCTTCACCTGCGGCGGAAGCTCTTCACCCGCGGTCATCATCACCGTTGCTCCCCCCATAGACACCCCATGCAGCACAATCTGCGCCTGCAGCCCATTCTCTTCAATGATGTATTCGATCCACTTTACATAATCCCGGCGTTCGGGCCAGCCAAAGCCTATGTAATTGCCAGTGCTTTCACCATGTCCTCTGGCATCGGGAATCAGCACATTATAGCCCAGGTTTTCATAATAAATCTTGGCGTAGGCCCCCATATCCTTTGCTTTGCCGGAATAGCCGTGGGCAACGATAGCTGTACGTCCGGCTGCCCGCTCTGACGGCAGATAATAACCCCGCAGCTTCAGTCCATCCTCTGAGCTCATGTCGACATTCCGGAAGCTCTGCCGGGCGATCCACTCCGCCCCTTCTCCCCAGGATGCGCCGGCCACCGGTGGGTCCACCTTCAGTGCAGGTGAAGTCGCCAAAAACTCCTTAGGTGCCCGATGGATCGCCACTCCATAGAAAAAGAAACCCGCATAGGTTAATCCTCCGGTAATGACGATAATAATCGCCAGTATAATTACACTCCACATGAATATTCTCACCTTTCCTTCTCGTAGCTGTAGGATACTCCAGTCACCATCATGCGGGCTCCGCAATGATTTCTGCATAGTATAACATGGTAGCCTTGCCTGCGAGAAATGTACGTATAACAGATGATTGAAATCTAAACGATTGTTGTATAATAACCCTTAAAACGTAGTAAACACCGTATAAAAAGGCCGCTTCCGGGGATTTCCCGAAAGCGGCCTGAATTATGTTAAGAACATAGCTTATAGACTGCTATTGGCCTTAGTGTGATTCAATGAAAGCCTCAGCGTTTTCGTCTGCTGGTTCTTGCCGTTCTGCTCAGCAGCAGACCTACTCCGGCAATAGCGAGACCGGTAATATAATAAGGTGCCGGGCTGGCTTCACCCGTCTGCGGCAGACTCTCGGCTGGATCCACAGGACCCAGCGGTATTTCTTCATCAAGAATAACTTCTTCATCCGGTACCGAAGCAGGTACTGGGACAGTCACTGGAGTAGTCTCCGGCGTTGGCTGCACAGACGAAGGTGTGGTCACAGGGCCCAAAGGCAGCGGATCCTCATCAATCGTAATCTCCTGATCGTCATTCGTACCAATCACCGTTGGTGTCGGAGATGGCGTTAGCGTCGGGTCTACCGTTGGTGCTACACTCGTCGGCGCTGGCGTTGGGTCTACCGTTGGCGCTACGCTTGTCGGCGCTGGCGTTGGGTCTACCGTTGGCGCTACGCTTGTCGGCGCTGGCGTTGGGTCTACCGTTGGCGCTACGCTTGTCGGCGCTGGCGTCGGGTCTACCGTTGGTACTACACTCGTCGGCGCTGGCGTTGGGTCTACCGTTGGCGCTACGCTTGTCGGCGCTGGCGTTGGGTCTACCGTTGGTGCTACGCTTGTCGGCGCTGGCGTTGGGTCTACCGTTGGCGTTACACTTGTCGGCGCTGGCGTTGGGTCTGCCGTTGGTGTCGGTGTTGGTGTCGGTGTCGGTACCGGCGTTGGCGTTGGCGTCGCCGTCGGTATCGGCGTCGGTGTTGGCGTCGTCGTCGGTATCGGCGCTGGTGTTGGTGTTGGCACCGGTGTTGGCGTTGGTGTCGGCACCGGTGTTGGCGTCGTCGTCGATATCGGCGCTGGTGTTGGTGTTGGCACCGGTGTTGGCACCGGTGTCGGCGTTGGTATCGCCGTCGGTGTTGGCGTCGCCGTTGGTGTCGGTGTCGCCGTTGGTGTTGGTGTTGGCGTTGGTACCGGCGTTGGCGTTGGTGTCGGCACCGGTGTTGCTGTCGGCGTTGGCGTCGGTGTCGCCGTTGGTGTCGGTGTTGGTACCGGCGTTGGCGTTGGTACCGGCGTTGGCGTCGCCGTCTGTGTCGGCGTTGGCGTTGGTGTCGGCACCGGTGTTGCTGTCGGCGTTGGCGTCGGTGTCGCCGTTGGTGTCGGTGTTGGCGTCGCCGTCGGTGTTGGCGTCGCCGTTGGTGTCGGCGTCGCCGTCGGTGTTGGCGTCGCCGTTGGTGTCGGTGTCGCCGTTGGTGTTGGTGTTGGCGTTGGTACCGGCGTTGGCGTCGCCGTCGGTGTCGGTGTCGGTGTTGGCGTCGCCGTCGGTGTCGCCGTTGGTGTCGGTGTCGGTGTTGGCGTCGCCGTCGGTGTCGCCGTCGGTGTCGCCGTTGGTGTCGGTGTCGGTGTTGGCGTCGCCGTCGGTGTCGCCGTTGGTGTCGGTGTCGGCCCGACTGGCGGCACCGTTCCCTCAAAGGTATGATGATGCATCTGAATATAACCGCTGAATCCTTTTGCAATAAGAGTACCATGCAGCTCAGCACGGCTGAACGCCACAAAGGCATGAGGCGCTAACATGGAGCCTTCAATGGTCGTGTTGCCATTAGCTACAGAAGAAGCTTCGTAGAAGTTGAACAACACATTATGAGATTTTCCGTTCCACATTTGAAAATCCGGAATGACGACCTTATTCCCGCTTACATTGATAATTACCGTGGCGTTTCCTGCAATATTGAACTGGAGACCGTTGGTAACCGCCAAATCCGCAGCAGTCAAATGAATGACATTAAAGGAATCCGGAGCGTTAATCGTCATTTTCCCTCCATCTCTGACAAAGGGCTGCGTTTGTTTCAGAGCAGCGAGTTCACTCGAACGCTGAATCAAAAATTGCTCCTCAGCTTGAAAATCGATCGGATGATCCTGCCGCTTACCTCCTTTAAGATCGGCTCCTGAACTTTTCATACTGCCTCCATACACAGAGGTGCCATAAACTGTTCCATTTGAAAAGTCGATGTCTTTGCCGGCGATAAGCACATCTCCGCCCACAGCATCCTTGGATACGCCATATCCCTGAAGAGTAATGTTCCCTGCAGCAGCGAGCCGTCCGTGGATCTGGTCATTGCTTTGTGCAAAATCTCCAAAGATAAAGGCGTTGAAATTCCCGGCGACTCCCAGCACCGGTGTTGGGGTGTACGGCATACTTGCCGCCGCTTCTGCATTGATCCCCGGATGAAGCATATTGCCGACGGTTAAAACCCCCGTCAGAATCAAGGCTAATGATTTTTTCCTCAACAATGATATGTACCTCCTATGTAACTATTCTATGAATGCACAGATTAGCCCGTAACAACAAAAAGACCGCCAAGAAGGGTTAGCTTCATGGCGGCCGGACGATCGTGGCACCTTTAGAGTGCTGTAGATTCCTGACTTTGCGTCCCGCTCTTTCGAACGGTTTGCGATTATACATGAGAAGTTGGTAACAGTTGTTTTCTATGTAGTCTATGACTTTTGTTACTTTCGGACTAGAATCAGTCTATCTCTTCACCCCTCCGTTTGTCAATCTATTCCTTATTTTTTTTGCTAGATTCTCTGAAAAAGTCCTCAATTCCGCAACACATAAGGGTTTCGTTGTATTCACCGATCACATAAAACAAATTTTCAATATTAAAAATTAGTATATTCGAACCATTTTTCAACTCATGTCGAAACAGCAAAAAAACTGTCGCCAGCTCTTGGCAGCAGTTTTTAGTCATTGTCAATTTACATAAGTCAGCGGGCAACGGCCGGACTTAGGATTTGTATATTTTATAACAGCTGAACCCAGCCGATCATGGACATCCATAGTGGAACACTTAAAAACAACCCGAACAACAACCCGCGGCGGAGACTTCCCTCATAATTCATCACAATTCTCCTTTTTAATGAGCTTTATTTTTCAATATTTATTATTTCAATTTTAATATAAAATAATTCTTATAATTATTTTGTGAATTATGTCACATTGTTTCAGTTGTTTAGAAATTCCATTGATTAATTTTCGAATAATCGGTTAAAATACGAATATACGTTCTTATTAGAGGTGATTGAATTTATGCATAGAGCGGAGAGTAACGATAATACACTGGTCAAATCCTATATATTGCTTCCGCTGATTTTATCAGCCTTTGAACGGGATTCAGCCATTATGTCGACACAACTGCGGACCCCCGCCCCATACATGGATGTTCTCCGTACTGCTGCGAATGCGGCTACTGCCGATCTGAGGGATGTGCGCGCCGAAATGAGGAAACGCGGAGTTAAAGTCTATGAACAGCAGCGGCTCCAGGTCGGCATCGAGGCCAAATTTATATGCCGGGGATATCATGAACGGATGCTGCTACTGGATGACGTCATCGCTGCACAGGCCGCTATCCATATGCGCAAATACCTGGGACTCGATATCTCCGGCTACTACAGTTATGAGGAACAGTACAAAATCAAACCCGGTCCTCAAGCAAGCCTATAGACTTTGGAGCGTTGAAGAATAAAAACAGGCCTCGCCATGGGAGTCGGCAAGACCTGAATAAAGTACCTGCTATAAATTACATTAAAACCTTCCAATAGCCCAATGTGCCGAAAATAACTACCAGCGCCACGGGATATAGAATTCTCCGGCTTACCTTATCCTTAAACGTAAGAAATAAACATAACATGCAAAGCCACGCAATAAGAAGACTGCCCATTTCCTATGCATACGCTCCTTCCTGAACAACCTGATTGGCTCCGGCAGAGATAAAGATACACAAAGCCCTATATTTAAAAAGATACCCGGGCGGTATCCCTTTCATACTTGTATTTCACCGGACCGCCGGAACAGGATACTCCCAGAAGCCCAGTCGGCCCTTGGCCGGAATGTTCCCCTCCAGAGGAGTGACCCCCGTCAGTTCCCAGGCAAACCGTCCCTCCCTATAATCTCCAAAGATATATTCGCTGCCGTAGGGCCAGCCTTCTTCAGCCATACCAGCTGTAACTTCATAACAGTTTATCAGCGAACCTGTCGCTATAATCGCTCCGGCAGGCAAATTGTCCGCTGTAAGACCGTGACGGGCGAGCACCGATTGGAAAGGCTCCTGTAGGCATATTGCCTTATCAATCTTCAAACCGGCATGAATGGCGATTTCACCCCGGTAAGCCGTTCTCCAGGAACGGGTCTCGAATGATTTTTCACCAAGCGCAATGAGCGTCGCCCAAGGCTGCCGTATCGTCAGGCATCGCATAACATCCTGCCCCCTCTCTGCAACAAAGGAAAGACGCAGTCCACCGGAAATCCGGAAAACCGCGCCGCATTTAGTTTTTTGAGATGATGGCGAAGGGATCCCCCCCCCGGCTTAAACATTGTGAGCGTAACCCACACCTATCTATAAGGTTCAATTAGGTTCTGTATGATCTTTGCGGCGCTTCACTACTCATTATAAGGTTCAATCAGGTTTTGTAAAGTTTCTCTCAACGGTAGAAGAAATGCCAGATGGATGGATGGCTATTCCAAGGTTAAGGCTCCGGCTTTGCTTCATGCTGCAACTTTTTCCAAATCAGCAAGTCTAAATAAAAAAAGTAAAGGATGGATTAACTTGAAGAAAACAATATTTTTGTTTTTTACTGTAATGTGTAACTTTTCAATCGGCGGTACAGCGAATGCTGCTAACCCCTAAAACTAAATGTAAACGGGGTGTTACAGGATGAGTTACCTTCTCCTTTCGTCAGGAAGAACGTGAGTTATGTTCCTATTCGCACTGCGCAGTCTTTGGGTTAGGTTTGCCCCGGGTTCAATTTTATTATTCCACTGTGCATCCGGAAGGCCCTATGACTAGTTTTATTTACACTGAAAATGACTATTCTAAGTGGTATTTCCTGCACAGCGATAGCGTTTATTATTACGAGTTGAAGAATGGATACATGAGCCTTGTTTGGGAAGGTCAAATGACGGCTAAGACTCCGGGAAACCCATCTAGTCCCTTGGCCAAATTTTTGGTTACAGGCATAGATACTCTACCCTAAACAATTGAGTGACATTATCGTTAATTTCAAAGAAGAAAATCAATGAGCATTCTCTCCTTAAGAATGTAATACATCAAATAATAATTAATGGGCATTCGCCGTCAACAATATAGGTTATAGTCCATAGACTGTTGTCAGGATGTATTTATCTGAGGAGGTATTATTTTATGGACGCAAATAATTATCAACAGGTCGCTTGGAGTTGCATGAATAAGTACGTTGGTGTAACTACTACGGATGGTCAGTCTCATGATGGGTTTATTGCCCATGTAGACCAGGATTTCGTTACTCTTGCTATTCCTACAAACGAGATGTTTCAGGGTATGCCTGCGCAAAACTCTACCTACAGACAATTCGGTTTCCATCCAGGCTTTTTCCCCAGACGCCGCTTTATCCAGAGACGGATTCCTTTTGGTGCCATCACTGCATTGTTTTTACTCCCGTTTTTTATTTAATGATAGGAGGGAGGCAATTCCCCCTCCCTTCTCCTATGCCATTACCTCAAAATAACGTTGTCGTGTAACCGATATCCCCCGCGTGCAATCTCTACATATTGTGGTCCCCTCTGGAATCCGTTTACACATTCATCCTGACCGGCTAGCTGTCTCTAAATGATTGCCTCCCTGCGGACGAACTCTTTGAATTAGCTGCATACCATATCTCAAAAACTATGGGAGGCTTGATGTATGACACGTTTACTCGATGCTCGGACTTCTCAAAACGCTAGCATTGCCGGCAGCATGAATGGCGCAGGATTGACAGCAAACCAAAATGTATTAATTGGCCAGATTGGATTAACCACTGCCGGATCTCAGGGCCCTATTAGGGTACAGTTCAATGGCGTCGCAACTTTTTTTGTGTTTTCAGGAGGATTTATCACTTTAAACCTGTTTGTGGTTAGGGGGAGTGCAGCTACTGATCCCATAGTTGCTTCAAACCGGCTTCAGTTAAATCCAGGGGCAACAACACCTACTAACTTGTTCCCGCTTTACTTAATAGGCTCTGACTACAATCCCGCTCCAGCAGCTGAGATCATCTATTCCTTATTTGTGAACAGCACTGTAAACGTTAACCGTGTCGGACCTGAAAGTTTTAATGGGTGTGCTTATTCAGACTAGCGCTTATATAGCAAAAGAGCCTGCATGTTAATGTTTAACTATGTATGACTAGCCATAAAATTATTAAATGATGACAACAACTATCAAGGAGGTTTTGAAACTTTTTTATGACCACGGTTCTGTCTGTACGGATATTGATTGGATTAATTTCAACAAGCATTGGGTTTCTTCAACGCGTTCACCAACCTTTTCGATGAATGACGGCATAGAGAAATGGTCTTTTGCCCGACTGAGCAAACGGGGCAAACCGGATCGTGTTAAAGCAATCAAGGAGGTCATAAAGTTCAAAAATACGGATCTGCGATCCATGGAGAACTATTTATCTGACAGCGCCTAACAGCAGCTCGTGGAGTGAAACCGGCTATGTAATGCGTTAAAATTAGCAGCTGTCCCGTAAAGCAACTTAAACCTAATCCCCTTTAATCAGCAACTGGGGCTGTCTCAGTTGCTGAACTCTCGTATGTCCAAACCACGCTATGTGAGTAACACAATTTGGGTTAAAATAGGAGTTTACCAAACCGTAACGGTTGCCAGCAGGTCATATTTCCCGTTTTTTCGTAGGCAGAGGGGATGTTTCGGTCAAATAAGCCCCATAAAACCATTAAAAAAACCGTTAGTGTAGCAATGTTCCAAGGTGTTTACTTCAAGTCTTACAATTCGCTCAAGTTATCTTGAGTAAGTTCTAGCTCCTTACCATTTTGATTAACAATATAAATTTTCTCAGGTGGACTTTCTAGGCTTTTCCCCTTAATTAACAGTTGGTGTCCTCCTTCAATTTTGTACTTTCTTATATATATTCCTGATCCGATATCCTCAAAGGAATACTTGTCAAAATCCCCCCAATTCAATGATACGCCTTTTTCAGCTAAGCTTTTTAATTCATCATACGAAATGTACTCCTTTGGCCCTTCTTCTTTGTTGCTTTGGCATGCTGAACAAATAATTAAAATGAATAATAATGTCATTGAGAACTTAAAGCATTTTGCTAGTGTCATTAGAACTTCTCCTTTTTTACCATTATTTTACTGGTAATATTTAGAAGATAATCATACCATAAAAAGGTAAAACAAGCATCTTTTAATCCCGATCCGGAAAAGTGGTTGGAATGGTTTAACAGCTTGCCTGAAGAAGTGCAATTAGAAGTCAATTATAGACCTGCAGGATTTGATTCCACATTAAATAAAGCAGTTTTACCAAACAATGATATACCAATCAATGAAACGCAATATAGTCAAAATTCATCTGAACCAAAAGAGGATTCCAAAAAGTCCGTAGGATTGCAGTTACTTGAAACAATGGTAACTGGTGGATACGAACATCCTTATGATACTAGTGTTTGGGCACCATTAACAGATAAGGCCAATTGCTATGCTTATATGTTAAACATATCTACTTATTCTGGGCACAAACTTCAACCAGGTGAAAAGGCTGGGAATATTTTCTCAAGCTTAACAACTACAAGCATAATTAATGCTGCACAAGCTGATATGCCTTACCTGAGTAAATCTATTCGTAGTTCTAGTTATAGTGAAGTTCCAGGTTATCGGGAGTACAAAGTAGCATTAGTAATTGCTCCTAATTATGATTATCACTGGTATAGACAAGATGCTGACGGCGGCTGGTCACACAAAAGAGGCTTAACTGCAATTGATTTTAGAGATGCAAGCGGAATTTCAATTCGCAACCCGCAAACAGCTAATCGCAATTATGGTAATGGTCTGAATTATTCTACATTTAGCGGATGGTATATTATTAAATATTAACAAAAATTATAAAAGCCATCATGCACATCCCCTCTCCCTAGGATACCGGGCTTCTAAATTTCCATGTGAAATTTTAGGTGTATTCATTCCAATTGAGCGAAGCTAAATTACACTTGTTTCTAGGTGTAGCGGTTGGTAAATGCCTTCGCCAGTTTGAGTACAGTGGGGTAAAATAATTTTTTCAAGGAGTTTAGTAATGTAGAATTGATATGCCATGAGAAACCGCCCTTTTAATAGAGCGGTTTTTTGTTAATTCGCAAATTTATTTATCACACAGCGATTGTTGGCTTTTTTTATGCCGAGTTATGAAATTGACTCAAAACAAAACTTTATATCTTTATATTATGTACGCTCCTTGAATTCATTCTGTTATCGGTGCTGCCACCCGTGCCCAAAATCTTCTTATCCTACACAATATGCAGAGTACGTAGTCTACATTTAAGTAATAAACAATTATCTGCCTGGCAATTGAGGTCAGCGCGACTCAGAAACACCCCTTTACTCGGGTAAAAATAAGAAGAATGGTAGAAAAATCAAAAAAAAAGCGCAGCCCCCCCGAAATTCCAAGAAGCCGCGCCGCGTATGTTTTTTTGGGATGCTGGTGAAGGGAATTGAACCCCCGGCCTACGCATTACGAGTGCGTTGCTCTACCCCTGAGCTACACCAGCTTAAAGCATTTTTTCTGTCAAACAAAAAATATTATACAACTTTCAGCCAAAAACGCAACCTTTTTTCACAACATCCGGGCTTCAATTCTCCTGCAGCTTGCGTTCAACGGATTGCAGCTTACTGCGGCTTGTAGACGGCTTGTCGCGGCGGTCATCAATCTTCAGCGACGTGGATACCCGCTGTGCCCCGGCAGCGAAAGGCGACTCATGCAGCGCTTCTACGGCAGCGAGAATCCGCGGGATCGGTCCTTCGATAATCGTCCCCATAGATGTAAGCTCATAAGTGATCCCTTCCACTCCCCTGAGCACACGCTGCATATCGGCCACATAACTGCTCAGGCTCGTGCTGCCTGTGCCGATTGGAATTACGGTTACTTCGCCAATTGCCATTCTGAATCCCTCCTTAATATGCTGTAAATAAAACCCTTTATTGGAAATTTCCTCGCGCGACCTTATTACGGACTATAAACCTAAAGTTCCTGATATATGTCTCCGGCCTGTTCTTATTGTAGCAACTCCGCCGCACACCCACAAACCGCTAACCCCCACCATTCGTAACCCTTCGTCCCCCATATTTCTTCATTAGGCATTCCAGTGTCACGCTCACAATATTTATGGACTCTTTGTGGCATCTTTTAAGACAATTTATGACTTTATCCAGACACTTTTTGCACCCAACTTGTGGATTACCTGTGGACTAACTGTGGATCATTTGTGAGTAAAACCGCAGAACCCGCTCCCCGCGCGGAGTTTCAAAAAATGGTTTACAAACACAACATATTGGGTTATTTTTATCTAACGACAACAAAATATAGTGGAAACAGGTGTTTCGCTCTTTCAAGCGAGCTGAAGCTTAATAGGGAAACGCGGTGCAAATCCGCTGTGGTCCCGCCACTGTAACCGGATGCCTGCAGGCTTTCTGAAGCCCGTCAAGCAGCGTCTACCGGCAATAGCCACTGAGGGGCCTCAAAGCTCTCGGGAAGGCGCCGGAGGATTCACCGGAAGCCAGGAGACCTGCCTGTTTCGCCGACACCATCATTCATGCCTGCGAGGACCAGGTGAGGTGTCCGCAATGCGGCCTGCACAAGCAGACATAGCCTTCCCGTGTTTTAAGGAGCCAAGGCTGCCGATACCTGAGGGCTATAAACCGTTATCGCCCTCAGGTATCGGCTTCTGCGGAATATATAAGAACAGGACAGAGATTACCCCTGTCCCCTGCTTGTATGTTCATCAAGACAACCGGCAAATATCCTTGTAAGGATATTTCGTACGCATTCGGGCATTTTCCGCCTCTTCGGCGGGAGATGCTTTTTTACTGCTATCAGGAAGTATATACTTCGTTCTTACTATACCGAGGGGAGAGAGCTAGACAATGACGCTGCTGGAGAAACGGTACAACGGTGGACAAGCTGCACAGGAAGTTCTTTTGGAGGAAGTTATTCATTTGGGACGGGATATTATCGACAGCCGGGATTTGGATCTGCTGCGCGAGAATGCCAATTTGAACGGAGAAAGCTTCTCCGGCAAAATGAGCAAATTCGGCAGTGAATATTCCAAGTGGTATGCCCGCAACTTCACGATGCCGCCACAGCTCGTGCAGGCCATTCAGGATAATGTCGTGTACGTCCACGATCTGGATCAATACGCCATCGGAACGACCAACTGCATCTTTATCCCGTTTGAGCGCCTTCTCCGCGAAGGCTTCAATACCGGCAACGGCAGTGTCCGTCCTCCGAACTCGATTATGACCGCAATGTCGCTGGTGGCGATTATTTTCCAATCCCAGCAAAATGCCCAATACGGCGGCGTATCCGCCAATAAACTGGATTATGATCTTGCCCCGTACGTGACCAAATCCTTCGCCAAGCTGTTCCGCAAGGGACTGGAGTACTTTGAAGAAGGACAAGCCGGTGATCACCTCGGCGAAATCTCGATGAGCCGCAGCGATCTGGCGGAGCAGTATCCTCGCGCCTTCCGCTTTGCGCAGAAAGAGACCGAAAGCGAAACACTGCAGGCAGCAGAGAGTATGATACATAATCTCAATACGATGTCCAGCCGTTCCGGCGGACAGATTCCTTTTACCAGCATCAACTATGGCACCTGTATCTCCCCCGAAGGCCAGCTTGTGATCAGCTCCCTGCTGACCGCCACCATGAACGGCCTCGGCAGCGGAGAAACACCGGTGTTTCCGATCCAAATCTTCAAATGCAAGCAGGGCGTCAACCAGCAGCAGGGCGATCCGAACTATGAGCTGTTCCTCAAAGCAGCCGAATGTTCCGCACGCAGACTGTATCCGAACTTTGCCAATCTGGATGCTCCGCTCAACATGCAGTACTATGATCCGGCTGACCCGGACACTGAATTTGCTACGATGGGCTGCCGCACCCGGGTACTGGGCGACCGTTTCGGACGTAATCACTGCTCCGGCAAAGGCAATCTGTCCTTCAACACCCTGAATCTGGTCCGTCTGGGCCTCGCTCACGGCACTGTAACAGGCCGCCGTCTTGCTCCCGACGAGGAAGGCTTCTACGACGACCTGAATCATTATATGGATATTGCACTGGAAGGCCTGCTGCACCGTTTCCGGATTCAAGCGGCCCAGAAAGCCAAAGCCTCCGATTTCATGATGCGCGAAGGTGTCTGGGAAGGCGGCGAACAGCTTGCTCCCGAGGACAGCGTAGGCGAGCTGCTGAAGCACGGCAGTCTGTCGCTCGGCTTCATCGGTATGGCGGAGTGCATGAAGGCCATGTACGGCAAACATCATGGCGAGGACATGGAAGTCCATGCCAAAGCGCTCGCCGTTGTCCGCCATATGCGCGAGTACTGCGACCGCAAGAGCGAAGAGCTCAATCTTAACATCACGCTGTTTGCAACACCTGCCGAAGGCTTGTCCGGCAAATTCACCAAGGTGGACCACAAGGTGCTTGGCTCTATTCCCGGCGTAACCGACCGCGAATATTATACGAACTCCTTCCACATTCCAGTGTATTACGAGCTCAGTGCGGCCAAGAAGATTAGCCTTGAGGCCCCTTTCCATGAGTACTGCAACGCCGGAGCCATTTCCTATGTGGAACTGAACGGCAATGCCCGCAGCAACCCGGCGGCTTTTGTCAAAATCATCCGCTACGCGCTGGAGCAGGAAATCAGTTATTTCAGCATTAACCACCCGATTGACCGCTGCTCCGGCTGCGGCTATGAAGGGGTTATCGGCACGAACTGCCCTTCCTGCGGCGCGCATGAGCATGACACCCATATCCGCCGCCTGCGCCGGGTAACCGGATATTTGACCGGCGATTACCAGACCCGCTTCAACGCCGCCAAGCAGGCCGAAGTAAGAGACCGCCTCAAGCATCTATGAATATTTGCGGCTACTACCCGGAATCAATTAATGAGGGAGAGGGCATGCGGGCCGTCCTCTTCCTCAGCGGCTGCCGCCACCGCTGCCCGGGCTGCTTCAATCCGAAAACGTGGAATTTCAATTTTGGTGAAGTGTTCACCCTGGAGCGGCAGCGTGAGATTATTGCCGAAATTGCCGCTAATCCGCTGCTGGACGGCCTGACGCTGGCCGGCGGGGACCCTTTTTTCTCGGCAGAAGAGGCTGCGGGCTTCATTCATGAGCTTCGCGCTGTGCTGCCGGATTTCTCAATTTGGATTTATACCGGTTATACGTATGAAGAGCTGACGGCTTCTCCGGGCTCGCCGGAATGGAATCTGCTGGCCTTGTGCCATGTAGTGATTGACGGACGATTTGTAGAAGAGCTTAAAGATACTACCCTTCCCTACCGGGGAAGCAGCAACCAGCGGATTATCGACATTCCGGCCAGCCTTGCCGGCAAGGAAGTCATCCATTGGCAGCCTGCTGTACTTTAGCTTTTTGGAAATATAAATTTCATGGTATACTTTAAGCTTCTGTTTTCCGCAGACCCGGATTCCAGCACGCGATACGATCTATCGCCTGCTTCGAAGGCAGCTTTGAAATGTCGGCTTAGCCGCCATTTCCTGGCCGCTTTCTGCGCTATAATATATCAATTTTTAATATTGAAAATTAAACCCAAATACGAAAGGATGAATCCCCTATGCCAGAACTCGTAGTGAAACCCGACAACCGCCAATTGGCTTTTGATGAAATCCGCCTCTCCGTTTACGCCGACCGTATCCTGAACGGCCTTGAGCAATTAAGCAAAGAAACCTTGCTGCGCGGGGTGCAGTCCAAGCTTCGCCGGAGCGAGGTCAGCGGAGAGGAAATCAGCAGCGCCTTCACCATGAGCGCCCTTGAGCTCGTAACCAAAGAAGAACCGGATTGGAAGTTTGCTGCTGCCCGCTCGCTTTTGACGACCCTATACAAAAAAGCCGCGGTTAACCGCCGCTATAAAGCCTACCCGGATGAGCCATACGGCGAGCTGTACCCGCTGATTTCCGATCTGGTGAAGAAAGGCATCTACCGTGAAGAGCTTCTGACCCACTACACCAAAGAACAGATTGCCGAGCTTGGCGGCTGCATTGATCATACACGCGACCTGCTGTTCGATTACATCGGCTTGCTTACATTGTCAGACCGTTACCTGGCCCATGACTTTGACGGGCGTGTGATGGAGCTTCCGCAGGAGCGTTATATGATTATCGCCATGTTCCTCATGCACACAGAGCCGGAAGAGAAACGTCTGGATCTGGTTAAAGAAGCCTACTGGGCGATGAGCAACATTTACATGACGGCTGCAACGCCAACGATGTCCAACGCTGGTAAAAAGGTTGCCGGACAGCTCTCCAGCTGCTTCATCGACACCGTAGACGACTCGCTCGAAGGTATCTTCGACTCCAACACCGACGTAGCCCGGCTGAGCAAAATGGGCGGCGGCATCGGCGTCTACCTCGGCAAGGTACGGGCCCGCGGCTCCGATATCCGCGGCCACAAGAATACCAGCTCCGGCGTTATCCCGTGGATCCGCCAGCTGAACAATACCGCCGTCAGCGTCGACCAGCTCGGCACACGCAAAGGTGCGGTTGCCGTTTATCTCGACGTCTTCCATAAAGATATTCTCGCCTTCCTCGACCTGAAGCTTAACAACGGCGACGAGCGGATGCGCGCGCATGATGTGTTCCACGGCGTCTGCCTGCCGGATCTGTTCATGGAGGCCGTAGAAGCGCGCGGCCACTGGAACCTTTTCTGCCCGCATGAGGTGAAGAAGGTAATGGGCTGGAAGGATGAGAACGGCCGCGCACTTGGCCTTGAGGATTTCTATGACGAAAAGCTTGGCCAAGGCGCATTCCGTGACAAATATGCCGAAGCTACCGCCAATCTGGAGCTGTCCCGTATTACGGTTCCGGCCATCGACATTATGAAGCGGATTATGAAATCACAGCTGGAAACCGGCACACCTTATATGTTCTACCGCGATACGGTGAACCGCTCCAACCCGAACCGGCACCAGGGGATGGTCTTCTCCTCCAACCTGTGCACAGAAATTATGCAGAACCAGTCGCCAACGGTCATTGAGAGTGAAGAGCTGGTTACCAAAGACGGCCAGACCCGGATCGTCATCTCAAAGGTTCCCGGCGACTTCGTAGTCTGCAACCTGAACTCCATCCACCTGGCACGGGCCATCCCGGCCGGAGTACTGGAGCGGCTGGTGCCGATTCAGGTACGCATGCTAGACAACGTCATCGACATTAACAATATCGAAGTGCTGCAGGCGCAGTACACAAACAGCCAATACCGTGCAGTCGGACTCGGCACCTTCGGCCTGCATCACCTGCTGGCGCTGGAGGGCATCCGCTGGGAGTCCGACGAAGCCGTGGAATACAACAATCACCTGTATGAGCACATCAACTATCTGCTGGTACGCTCCAGCATGGAGCTGGCCCGCGAGAAGGGCCGCTATCCGAAGTTTGCGGGCTCCGACTGGGATACCGGAGCCTACTTCGACTCGCGCGGTTATACAAGCGGCGAGCAGGAAGGCAAATATGTGACAACGGAGCAGTGGCGTGAGCTGCAGCAGGAAGTAGCCAAAGACGGCGTACGCAATGCCTGGATGTTCGCGATTGCTCCAAACGGCTCAACCTCGATCATCGCCGGCTCCACAGCCAGCATTGATCCTCTGTACGAGCTGCTCTCCTACGAGGAGAAAACAACTTACAAGATCGCCAACCCGGCACCGGATCTGTCCGAGAAGACGATTTGGTACTACAAAACGGCGTTCCTGATTGACCAGAACTGGTCGATCCGTATGGCCTCAGCCCGCCAGCGCCACGTCGATCAGGGCCAGAGCTTCAATCTGTACGTGACGCCGGACATCAAGGCCACCGATTTCCTGAACCTGCATCTGAACGCCTGGAAGGGCGGACTCAAGTCGACGTATTATGTGCGGAGCCGTGCATTAACCATAGAAGAGTGTGAATCTTGCGCGAGCTAATTGTCTTCATGCCTTGAATAGAAACACGGTGATGTATTCGTAACTACGAGGAATGTTTGGGCTTCCGGCCGCTGTTGTCATCAGATGTTTTGATTGTCCAAACTTCCTCTACGCGTCATTTTTCTGCCCATCTTTAATCAATAAAGGGAATTACCACCGCTATCTGTGCCCTGGATTGAAAATCGCACAAGGAACGGGAATTCTGCCCGCTAAGTTTTCATAAAAGGGCTCTATTTGATAAACAGTCCCTAATAGCGACATGAATTCCCTCTATAAGAATAAATAGAACCATTTATATAAAATTACCGGGCGACTTTCCCGTTACCCCCTTTTAGCAGTCAGGAAGCTTGCTCCCCTTCTCCTTTTGGAAGCCCGCTTCCGGCGAGAGGCCATGGCGGCGGAAACCTACCACAGTTTGAGCGCAAAATATAGGAGGGAATATAAATGCAACTGCAAAAGATTTTTAATACAGAAGCGCCGAATATGTCTACCCGCATCATTGACGGGGAATGCTCGGGCATTCTGAACTGGAACGATATCCGCATGCCGCATATGTATAAGCTGTACAAGGTGCTGCTGCTCAACCACTGGATCGCCGATGAAATCCCCATGTCCAAGGACGCCCAGCAGTTCCCGATGCTGGAGGCTGAAGAACAGCGTGTGTTCAAGATCAACATCTCCCTGCTCGCAGTGCTGGACTCCATGCAGACCATGTTTGTGGGCGACGTAAAGCGGTATTTTACCGATTCTTCCCTGGAGGCGATCTCCGCGATCATCGGACAGCAGGAGGTTGTGCACAACCAATCCTACTCCTATGTCCTCTCTTCCATCGTTTCGGACAGCGAGCAGAAGGAAATCTTCGAATACTGGAAACATGATCCTGTCCTGCTGGAGCGCAACCAGTTCATCTCCGATATTTATCAGGAGTTCCGCGACGAGCCGTCGAAAGAAACCTTTTTCCGCGCGCTGGTAGCCGATCTCATTCTGGAAGGGATTTTCTTCTACAGCACGTTTGCTTTCTTCTACAATCTGGCCCGTGACCAGAAGATGATGGCAACCAGCCAGATGATCTCCTACATCCAGCGCGACGAGAACCAGCATTGCTACTTCTTCGCAGAAGTGTTCAAGCAGCTGCTCGTGGATTTCCCAGAGCTCAACACTCCGGAGAATATGGATTACGTGTACCGCACCATCGACCGCGCCGTAGAGCTGGAAACCAACTGGGGTCACTACACACTTACCAACGTGCGCGGCATTGACATGAATGAGCTGAGCGATTATATCAAATACACAGCTAACAAACGCCTGACCCTGATGGGCATGGAAAAAGCCTATAAAGGCGTGGACGTCAACTGCATGCCATGGATTAAGCCTTTCTCCGACGAAGCGCTGAACGCCACCAAAACCGATTTCTTCGAAGCCAAGTCACGCAATTACGGCAAAGTCGGCGACGACAACGGGTTCGACGATTTGTAAATGCGGCGAAGTAACGGATCACGCTAATCTATGCAGAATGTGCACTAGATTAACCTGATCTCAGCCCAAAAAGACCATCTGCTGTATTTCATGCAGTTGATTGCCTGAAAAAAGCCTTTTCGTCTGGAACGCGGCAATTCTGCTGCACAAAACGCAGTCAAGTCTGATTAGCGTCTGAAACGCGGCAATTCTGCTGCAAAAAGTGCAATCAGCCTATGTGCCTGCCCTTTCCATATACAAAAGAGCTCCTTCTATCCACCGGATAAAGGGAGCTCTTTAAATTATTGTAAGACAGGCATGGCTAGCGCAGCCGGTTACTCTCCGGCCTTCCGGGCCGCTTTATGTGCAGTCTCTTCCGCCAGCTCCGCCAGTACGCTGTTCAGCCGCAGCTTGAGTTCCTCGGCCAGTTCAACTATACCCTGATCGCCCCTCACAGCCTGTGAGTCCACGGCATATACGCCGCCCAGAATATGCCGTGCGCCCAGCACGGACAATACCGGCTTCAGTGCGTAGTCTATGGTGAGCAAATGTGCCAGGCTGCCGCCCATAAAGAGCGGGAGCACGATTTTGCCGGCCAGCCCTTTTTGCGGGATCAAATCGAGGAAGGTCTTGAGCACTCCCGTATAGGAGGCTTTATACACCGGACTAACCACGATTACTGCGTCTGCTTCGGCTACAAGACCATTGGCTTTGACGATCGCTTCACTTTCAAACTTGGTATGGATCAAATCCTCCGCCGGCAGCTCAGCGACATTAATGCGTTCCACCTCAAACCCTCGCCCGCGTAAATCGTCCTCCGCATATTCAATAACCGCGTTGATCCGCGATACCAGAGACGGCGTTCCGTTGATCACAACTATTTTGCCCATTTCTCCACCTCTTCCGTTCATTTCACAATATATGCAAGATGCACCTGATCTCAAGCCTGAATACTTTAAATTAGTAATAATCCTATCAAAGAGCAAGGATTAATGTCAAACAGGAATTACCCTTGCACCCCGCAAAATCATGGGATATAATAAGCGGCAATACTATATCCCGACCAGGCCAATGAACGGCATCCAACCGCGAGGCGTCTGCGACCGGAGCATTTACTTGTTCCCTAAGTTTACCGGGTTTCGCCCGTTACCGCGAAGACCAAAGAGGATCGGATTCCGCTAATGAAGCAGCTTTACAAGGATTCGGTCAACCTGGGTGGCACCGCGAGCTGACGCTCCTCGTCCCATGGATGAGGGCGTTTTTTGCATTTTTTTAAACCAAAAGGAGCGAAGCGGTATGCTGGACATGAACTGGATCAGGGAGAATGAGGAACTCGTAAGAAACACGGCAGTGTGGAAAAAGGTGGATTTCCCGCTGGATGAATTGCTGGAATGGGACGATAAGCGGCGGGTTTTGCGCCGGGACACGGAGCAGCACCGGGCACAGCGCAACACGCTGACCAAAGAAGTGGAACAGCTGCTGCGGCAAGGCGACACCCAAGGCGGAGAAGCTGCCAAGGAGCAGGTGCGAAAGATCAACGCCCTGCTCGGCAAGCTTGAAGCTGATCTGGCGGAGGCGGACCGCCGCTGCGGAGAGCTGCAGCTGCTCGCCCCGAACCCGGTATCGGGTGATACGCCTATCGGCGACGATGATAGCCAGAATGTGGAGCTGCGGCGGACCGGTGCGCTGCCGGATTTCGGCTTTATACCACGCGATCATGTCGAGCTTGGCGAACTGCATGATATCATCGATATACCGCGTGGCGTCAAGGCTGGCGGACCGCGCAGCTATGTGCTGAAAGGCGCGGGTCTGAACCTGCATCTCGCTGTGCAGAGGCTGGCCCTGGATGTGCTGGCAGCACGCGGCTTCACGACAATGGATGTGCCGGTTATCGTCCGGCCGGAGGCGCTGGAGCGGACGGGATTTTTCCCCGGAGGCATGGATCAGACCTATGAGCTGACCGGTGAAAAACGCTGGCTGGCCGGAACCTCGGAAGTATCGCTTGTTTCATTATATAGCGATGAGATTGTCGATCTTGCGGAGCCTATGCGGTTAGCGGGGATGTCCACCTGCTTCCGCCGCGAAGTCGGCTCAGCGGGACGCGATGTGCGCGGCCTGTACCGCGTGCATCAGTTCTCGAAGATCGAACAGGTTGTGTTATGCAGAGGTGATAACAAGGTCTCGGAGCAAATGCTGCAGGAAATTCTGGCGAATGCCGAGCATATTTTGCAGTTGCTCGAGCTGCCTTACCGGGTCGTGGCCGTCTGCAGCGGTGACATGGCGCTGAAAACGCATAAGCAGTACGACATCGAGACCTGGATGCCCAGCAGAGGCGCTTATGGGGAGACCCATTCAGCTTCGAACCTGCTCGATTTCCAGGCCCGCCGTTCGGGCATCCGTTACCGGGATGAGGACGGACAGCTGCAGTACTGTCACACCTTGAACAACACCGCAGTGGCTACGCCGCGGATTCTGATTCCGCTGCTTGAGAACCATCAGCAGGAGGACGGAACGATTTATATTCCGAAGGCACTCCAGCCTTATATGGGGGGCAGGGAGTATCTCCCTGCTCCGGCACAGACAGAGTAATAGCAGAATACAATCCTGCAAATCTTTTTATCGTTTCACAAATGCCCTTGGCCTTACCGTGGCCGGGGGCATTTTTACGTTCTCTTCACATAAACATAACATACAGATAACACTAACTAATTCACAAAAGATAGTCTCAAACCTATCATTTCATAAATTCAACACAACTGTTTGGATTGAACGAGAAAAATATCATCGTCTTTTGTGCTCTGAACCAAAATTTCCAATTTTTCTATGTTATTCAACCCATGTTTAATATATATTTAATGGTAGACAACCTATCATTTAATGAACAAATGATAGAGTTAGGTTAGGTTGAGTGATTATCGTAAACGAGAGGAGAAGATTCGAACAAATGAAAATCTCATCAAGGCAAAGAAAATGGTGGTCTGCGGCACTCTCAATGCTGCTCGTTACCGGTATTGCCCTGCCCGCACCACAGACCGCTTCTGCGGCCGGGGATAACAGCTCACCCGTAATCTCCCAGGTATATGGCGGCGGAGGAAACTCCGGAGCCAAGTACAAAAATGACTTCATTGAGCTTTATAATCCGACCGATACAGCTGTCGATCTGACTGGCTGGAAGGTTAGATATGCAGCAGCTGGCGCATCATCAAATTTTGAAGATAAAGAAAAAATGTTCACCCCATTAAGCGGGAGTATCCCTCCTGGCGGATTCTTTTTGATACAAGAGGCGGCTGGCTCTGGAGGTACTGATGCCTTGCCGGCACCTAATTTGGTTTCCGAAGGTACCGCTGTCATTTCTATGGCAGGTGCAAGTGGCAAGGTTGAACTATTGGATGCTTCGGGCACCCGGGTAGACCTTGTGGGGTATGGTTCTGCAAGTATTTTTGAGGGTTCAGGCCCTACTGGTTCCTTAACTAACACAACTGCGGCCGTGCGCAAGTCATCTAACGCTTTACCATCCGGAAATCGCGGACAAGATACCAATGATAATGCCGCAGACTTTATTACTACACAAGCACCAGATCCGCGCAGTTCCGGTTCCGGGGTAGTCGACCCCAAATCTCCGGCCGTTGCCGCATCCATCGCTTCCGGCCTGCTCGTGGGCAAGGGAACTGAACTCGCCCTTACTACAAGCAGTGTAACCGCAAGCGTATACTACAGTGTATACGCAAATGGCAGCACTGACGCCTTAGCAGATTACGCATGGTATAATGCCCCGATTGTTCTGCAGGATGACAGTATCCTGATCAAAGCTTTCTCTAAAGAAGAAGGCAAACCCGACAGCGATATTTCACAGTTTAACTATACGACCAAGGATGCCGTGAGCGGACTGACGATTCCCCAGATCCAGGGCACCGTCCAATCCTCTACGTACACAGGTCAATTGGTGAAGGGCGTGCCGGGCATTGTGACTTACACAAGCGGCAGCACCTTCTATATCCAGAACGCTGCGCCGGACAGCGATGTCCGGACCTCCGAGGCAATCATGGTCTACCTCCCCGGGAACAAGGTGAAGGTTGGCGATTCCGTGCTCGTGGACGGATCGGTCAAGGAGTATAAGGAAGGCGGATATAATGATGCCGTAGATCTGCTGACTACGGAAATTGCCGCAGCTCAGGCAAAAGTCATATCTTCCGGAAACGCTCTTCCCGCTGCTACCGTTCTTGGCACCGGTGGCCGCGCTATTCCCGCTGCTGTCATTTCTGGCGGTTTGAGCAAAGAGCTTGAACCTGCCAAATATGCGCTCGACTTCTACGAGAGCCTTGAGGGCATGCGCGTTCAGCTCAATACCCCAAAGATTATCGGACCTTACGATCATGAAATTCCGGTTACCGTAAACAACGGTACCAGCACAACAGAAGTCAGCTCCCCGGCGGGCGGTCTGGTCCTTACAGGAGCGGACTATAATCCCCAGCGGATTCTGATTGCCAAGAAACCAGGCAGCCCGGTCAAAACAGGGCAGGTTTTTGCCGGCAACATCACCGGTATTCTCGGCTATGATTACGGAAACTTCAAAGTGCGTCCAGATGCCGAGCTGCCTGCGGTAAACCCGGGAACCTCCAAGGACCGGGAAACTACCGCTTTGACAGCCGAAGCGGACAAATTGACGGTTGCTTCATTTAATGTGGAGAATTTCTCCAAGATCATAGATCCCAAGAACCCCAATAAAATCAGTAATGTAGCCAAAGCCATTGTAAGCAATTTGAAAACACCGGATATCGTCGGCCTGCTGGAAATCCAGGACAACGACGGTGCCACGGACAGCGGCAATGTCGATGCAGCTGAGAGCTACAAGGCGCTGATCGACGCCATCACAGCACAGGGTGGTCCAGTCTATTCATATACTGACATCTCCCCTGCAAACAACATGGATGGCGGTGCACCAGGCGCTAACATCCGGGCCGGATTTATTTACAACACTGCACGCGTTAAACTGGCTGGATCAGCCAGCAAAGGCGACGCAGCAACAGCAGTTGCTTACACTAAAGACGGCGGACTCAGCCTGAATCCGGGCCGGATTGATCCTACCCACTCCGCATTCAACAGTTCCCGCAAGCCGCTTGCGGCCGAATTTATGTTTAACAATGAAAAAGTTATGGTTATCGCTAATCACTTCAATTCCAAAACAGGTGATACTGGCCTTTATGGCGGCACACAGCCTCCGGTTAAGGCAAGTGAAATTCAACGGGCGGAAATCGCCAAAGTGGTAAATGGCTTCGTGGCAGATGTCCTGACCAAGAATCCGGATGCCAATGTCGTCGTTCTTGGCGATCTGAATGACTTCCAGTTCTCGAATACACTAAAGGTCCTGAAAGGCAGCGCATTGACCAATCTGATCGACACCCTGCCTCTGGGAGAGCGCTACTCCTATATTTATGAGGGCAATTCCCAAACGCTGGATCACATGCTGGTCAACAATAAGCTGGCCTCCAGATCCACACTCGACATCGTGCACATCAATGCCGACTTCCAGGAAGAAGAAGGACGGGTAAGCGACCATGACCCGCTGCTGACTCAAATTGACTTCGGTACCGACACTTTCAACCTGCGTGTGCTGCACACAAATGATACGCACAGCCACCTGGAGAATGTGACCAGACGCACGTCGGCGATCAGCAGCGAACGCACAGGCAACACGGTGCTGCTGGATGCAGGGGATGTGTTCTCCGGAACCTTGTATTTTACCCAGTTCAAGGGGCAGGCAGATATCAAGTTCATGAACAACATCGGCTATGACGCGATGACATTCGGCAACCATGAGTTCGATCTGAATAAGGATCAGCCGGAAGTGCTGAAGGACTTCGTGACGGCAGCCAAATTCCCGTTCGCCAGCTCCAACATCGATTTCACTACGAAGAAAAGTGAACTCGCGGAGCTCTATCACAATACGATCGGAACGCTGGAAACCGAGGAGTCCCTGAGCACGGCCAAGGATGGCAACATTTATCCTGCGGTCATCAAGGATATTTACGGTGAGAAAATCGGTATCTTTGGCCTAACAACCGAGGACACCGTTGGACTGGCATCGCCAGGTGATAAAATCAGCTTCAAGGACCATGTGGAAAGCGCCAAAAACACAGTTAAAATGCTGGAAGACCAGGGAATTAACAAGATCATCGCCGTTACCCATCTGGGTTACACTGTTGATCAGGAACTGGCGAAGGCTGTTCCCGGAATTGACATTATCGTTGGCGGACATTCGCATACGAAGGTCGATAATCCTCCGACGCCAATTGTTAATGCCGGAACCGGCAAGAATGTACTGATCGTGCAGACCGGTGAATACAGCCAATTCCTCGGCGAATTGGACGTAACCTTTGATAAAGACGGTGAAATTCTCACCTACAACGGCAAACTGCTGGATGTTAATCTATTCGGCGAGGATGCTGCAGCCAAAGCTTTGCTTGCTCCTTACGACGCTGAATTGGCAGCTGTCCGCAGCGAAGTCGTAGGCTCGACTGACGTCGACCTCTACACCAACCGCACCATCGACGGTAAGTCTGTACGTGTTGTGCGTCAGGAAGAAACACCGATTGGCAACATGATTGCCGACAGTATCGCGGAAAAAGTCAAAGAGCTTATGCCGAATTTTGTGCCGGAAAGCGACCTTGCTTCCATTAAGGGCGTTGTGGCCATCCAGAATGGCGGCGGCATCCGTGCAGCCATCGACAAAGGCGACATCACGATGGGTGAAGTGCTGACTACACTGCCTTTCGCCAACAGCCTTGCTGCGCTCAAAGTAACGGGCTCGGAAATTATCTCCTCTCTGGAGAACTCGGTCAGCGGCCTGAGCTCCGACCAAGGACGTTTTGCTCAGGTTTCCGGTATGAAATACACGTATGATTCCACGAAAACACCTGAAATTGTGGATTCCATAACAGGCAAAGTAACACAAACCGGGGAACGTATCGTATCCGTCGATATCCTGCAGGCTGACGGCTCCTACGCACCGGTTGACCCGAACGCTTACTATCTTCTGTCCACGAATTCCTTCATGGCAGGCGGCGGAGACTTCTACCGTGCCCTGGCTGCTGCCAAGGCAGACGGACGTTATTATGAGCTTGGTCTTCCCGATTTCGAGGTTCTCTTGTCCTATTTGAACAAGCATAAACCGGTCAATGTCGAAGTCGAGGGCCGTATCACGGACCTGAAGGGAACCCCTTCACCGGACGAAGATTTCTCTTTACGCATTCTGCACACCAACGATACGCACAGCCATCTGGAAACTGTAGTTAAACGGATGACGGCGATCAAGCAAGAACGAACCGGCAACTCCATCCTACTTGATGCAGGGGATGTATTCTCCGGCACACTATATTTTACGAAATTCGAAGGACTGGCCGATCTTGAATTCATGAACTATATCGGTTATGACGCTATGACCTTCGGAAATCATGAGTTTGATAAAGGACTGCCTGCATTAAGAACGTTTATTAATGAGGCCAAGTTCCCGTTCATCAGCTCAAATATCGACTTCACGAGCAAGGATAACGAACTTAAGGATATTTTTGTAAATCAAACCGGCGGCACCACTGCCACACCAGCACTGGACGGCCACATTTATCCTTCGGTCATTAAGGATGTGTATGGTGAAAAAATCGGCATATTCGGACTTACCACTGAGGACACCGTAGGCTTGTCTTCACCGGGTGATAAGATTGCCTTTAAAGATTTCAAAACAAGCGCAGAGAACACAGTGAAAGCACTGAAGGAACAAGGCATCAACAAAATCATTGCTGTCTCCCATCTGGGGTATAACATGGATCAGCAATTGGCTGTTCAGGTGCCGGGCATCGACGTAATTGTCGGCGGGCACACCCATACCAAGCTTGACGCTCCTGTAATCTTCAATAAGGACGGCGAGCCGACACTGGTTGTACAGACCGGGGAGTATGGCCAGAACCTCGGCGAACTGGATGTTGAATTCGACGACAACGGCGTTATTACCAACTATACGGGCAAGCTGCTGGACGTAAGCAAATTTGCCGATGATCCGGCCGCCAAGGAAATGCTGGTCAAATATGACGCGCAGCTTGCGGAAATCCGCCAGACCCTCGTCGGCAAAACCAATGTACCTCTGGTCTATGAACGGCTTGTCGACGGAAAAACAACCCGTGTTGTACGCAAGGAAGAAACCAATCTGGGCAATCTCATTGCCGACGGCATTAACGCTAAGGCCAAGGAATTGGTAAGCAAGCTGATTGCTGCCGAAGATCTTTCCACGATTAAAGGCTTTGTCGCTATTCAGAATGGCGGCGGCATCCGTGCCGGCATTGATCAGGGAGACATTACACTCGGTGAAGTGCTGACTGTAATGCCGTTCTCCAATAGTCTGGTGGCTCTCAAGGTTACCGGACAGGAGATTATTGATTCTCTGGAGAACAGTGTCAGCGGACTTGAGACCGACCAAGGACGGTTCGCACAGGTTTCGGGTATGCGCTATACCTACGACTCCACCAAACCGGCAGAAAAAATCAATGCAACTACAAACGTTCTGGAGCAGGAAGGAGCGCGCATAATCTCGGTTGATATTAAACAAGCCGATGGCAGCTACGTAGCCATTGACCCTGCAGCTTACTATATCCTGTCCACGAACTCCTTCATGGCAGGCGGCGGAGATTTCTACCGCTCACTGGCTACAGCTAAGGCAGACGGCCGGTTCTATGAGCTGTACCTGCCCGATTATGAAGTCTTTACCGACTATCTGAAAAAATCCGGCACTGTAAACCCTGCTATGGAAGGCCGCATTACCGATCTGAAAGGATCGGCGCCAACAACACCACCTTCCACAGGTGGCGGATCGCTGCCAACGCCAACACCGGCACCTAGTGCAACACCGGCATCATCAGCAGCACCGCAGGTGACTACAATTACAGCAGCCGATCTGACTGGAAAATTGGCATCACTGCCTAGCGGCAGCAATGAGCTCGTCATTCCGGTTACCGCCACAGCAGGCGGAGTACAGGTTGTACTGCCGGGCAGCGTGCTGGTCAAGCAGGCCGCAACCAACCCTGCGACAGTTCTTACGTTCACTTCACAGGGAGCTTCCTACTCGCTTCCGTTAAGTGTCTTGAACGGAACAGCACTGGCTGCGCAGCTTGGGACCACGGACTTTACGATTACAGTTTCCATGCTGCTGGCAAGTCCGGCAACACTCAGCAGCGTGAATCAGGCGCTGGCTTCCCAAGCCGGTTCCGTCACTCTGGCGGCTCCGGTCATTGAATTCAGTATTACCGCACAAGCGGGAACTAACAGCGTGCCGCTCAACAGCTTCGGAAGCACTTATGTGAAGCGGAGTATCACTGCTCCAGGGAAACTGAACTCCGAGAGTGCAACAGCGGTATCCTTTGATCCGGCAACGGGCAAAATTTCCTTCGTGCCTTCTCTCTTTACAACAAAGGCTGACGGAACTACCGATGTCACCATTAAGCGGAACAGCAACAGCTATTACACGGTTGTGAAATCAGCCAAAACATTCGGAGACACCACGGGGCACTGGGCCAAGTCGGCCATTGATCTCTTGGCCTCCAAGCTGATCATTACCGGAACCAGCGATACGGTGTTCTCCCCTGCCCAGAAGGTGACACGGGCGGAATTCGCAGCACTGATCACACGCTCCCTTGGACTTACGGCAACAAGCAGCGGAGCTGCCTTCAGTGATGTCAATGCAAGCGCATGGTATGCCGAGGCCATTCACACGGCAGCCGCAGCGGGCCTGATCACGGGCTACACAGACAGCAGCTTCAAGCCGAACAGTCCAATCACCCGTCAGGAGATGGCCTCCATTCTGTCGAAGGCGATGAAGTACACCGGGGCAACCCTAACTGCCGATCCGGCCCGGCTTGCGAAATTCAGCGATGCCGCCGACATTGCCGCATGGTCGCAAAGTGCGGTAGAGGAAATTGCTGCAGCGGGCATCATCCAGGGCAGAGCAGACGGCTCATTCGCTCCACAGATGTTTGCTACCCGCGCGGAAGCAGTTACCATGCTGGAGAAGACTCTGAAGTCCCTTCAGTTCATCAACTAAGCTAAGACAACTTTTACAGCAGCATAAAAAGGCGGTTCCAAAGGCGCAAATGGCGTCCTGCGGAACCGTCTTTTTTATTTTTCCTTTATATTGAAATTATTATTTAGTTCGTATATAATAAAACAAACAAATAGTTCTATATTTATAGAACAAAAATCCTGCACACACATTTACAGAAGGAAATGAGGAACCCCAACAATGTACAAAGTAGAAGTCGACTTTGCGCCCATGTATGAATGTATCGCCAGCCTGAACGCTTTTCTCTGGAAGCAGAATCATAATGCCATGGATGGAGGAAAGCTCTGGGTCCGCGAGGTCCAGGCCAGATTTGCACCGGTGCAGCTCCAGAGAATGCGGGAGATTATTACCCTTGTCGAGGATTTCAGTTTGGCACCATATATTTGGAGTTGTCCGGGGGACCGTTCGGTCAGCGGCTTTTTGCGCTGGTTCGAGGATCTGTCTGCGGGTGAGCTGTTTGAGATTGCCGGACGCTTCGGACAATCCGTCCCGTCCAACCTTGCTGAGCTGCGGGACTCCACCTCTGAGATTCTGCGTGCCTGGGATGCAGGTTACTTCAGTGGAATCAATCCCGAAATCCTTGAAGGGTTAAGCCGGGAGGCTGAAGCCAGACGGGCGATGCTGAACGGTGAGAATGACATGGAGGTCTTCGAACAAGCAACCGAGGGCATGCGGCTGTATCCTGCCGGGCAGCTGAAGCAGGTGATTATTATTCCGCAATATCATCCCCGGCCTCTGATTACTTCCGCTATGTACGATGAATTTGTATTTACCAGCTACTCCTGTGATGTTCTTCCTCCGGAAGCAGGACGTCCGGCTCCCGCACTGCTCCGGCTTACCCGGGCGCTGTCTGATGAGACACGGCTGTACATTCTCCGTCTGCTTGCAGGCAAACAGCTGAACTTCACCGAGATCGTCAAGCAGGTCGGCCTGTCCAAAAGCACGATTCATTATCATCTTATCGCTCTGCGCGCAGCAGGTCTCGTCATTGTCCACTCCAGCGGAAAAAGCGTATCGTACAGTCTGCGCCTTGAAGCACTGGACAATCTGCCTCATCAGATCGGGGCCTACCTGGAGAGCTGAAGCAGCGATTGGAACTGATCTTTAGTAAGGTTTGCCTTGAAAGGGGAGTACATCCTGTGAAAAAACGCAGCTATTATGGTTTGCTGTCCACCATATCTTTGAGCGCCTTCGGGGATGCTTTTGGCCTGCTGGCCATGGAATGGCTGGTCTACGAGCTGACCGGCTCCAAGCTGGCTATGGGGGCACTGGCCCTCAGCTCCGGCATTCCGGAGCTACTTCTGCGCCTGCTGGGCTCGCCGCTGTCCGACCGGCTGCACCGCGTGCGCTTCATGGCCTGCCTGGCGGCTATCCGCCTGCTGGCGATTGCGCTGCCGCTGGGCATGGGCCTGGCCGGGAAGCTGGAGCTCTGGCATCTCTTCGCCGCCGCCAGCCTCAGCGGGGCCTGCGCCGCGCTGTTCATGCCGACGGCCATGGCGGTGATTCCCGGCGTCACCGACAGCCGGAAGCTGGTGCGCGCCTTCGCCATTATCGACGGCTGCAAGGGGGCGGCTGCCTTGCTGGGCCCGGCACTGGCCGGTGTATTGACTGCCGCCAGCGGTGCCCTGCCGGCGCTTGGCATCAACGCGGTTTGTTATACCGCTGCTATAGCCACCCTGCTGTGCCTGCCGAAGATGCCGAAGCCATCGCCGCGCTCCGGCACCTTCTCCATACCGGCTTATATGCGGGAGATTGCCGAAGGCTTCACCTTCTATAAGCAGTTTCCGGCGATGTTGACCATTATGATGATGGCCTCCATCAGCAACTTAAGCTCCGTTGCCGTCTGGACTATGATGGTTCCCTATGTACGCGAGGTACTCCACCGTGACGCGGCGGCTATGGGCACACTAACAACAGCTTCCGCACTTGGAACCTTAACCGGACTCGGCATAATTTCCCTGCTGGGTGAAATCAAACGAAGACGTTTCGTGATGCTGGGCAGCCTGGGAGCCATTGGGCTCTCCACTGCGCTCTGGGGCCTGATTCCGAGCTTTCCGTTTGCGCTCACTGCCGTGTTCGCTGCCGGAGTCCTGGGCCCCTTCTTCGGCTCGTTAAGCTCCTCCCTGCATGGCCGGCTGGTTCCCGGCAACCTGCAGGGCCGGGTCAACTCGATCCGCTTCCTGATCGGCGGCAGCCTGCAGCCCTTTGGCGCTTTTGCAGGCGGAGCCGTCGCCGAGCTTTACGGCGTACCAGCACTGTTCCTGGCCGCCGGGCTGCTTCCTCTCCTTTGCGCCGGACTGGCGCTGCTGCTCCCGGGCCTGAAGGCGCTGGACGGTGACCTGTCTGCACTTGAAGCTAAGACCCGGCAGAGCGGCGGGACCTTTGTAGCACAAAACGCAATCGCCGAACAGTGACGAACAGATATTTCAATATATTCAGATCAACATTCAGATCAGCCCACCGGAAACAGGCGATGCCAGATTCCCGGGTCATCGCCTGTTGGCCGCTTCTATTCAATTAATAATCTACCGGAACACAAATCACGAATCAGCTAGGATTCCATTCCGGCTTCGCTTGTTTCATAATGGCTCGTATCTCCATGCAGCACAATTTCCGGCACACCGTCCGTAATATCAATTCTGCACAGGCAGGTCGGATAAATATATGGCAGATCCCATAGCTGCTTCATTGCCCTGCCTTCAAAATAGGCCATCAGCACCTTAATCACTACAGTATGCGTAACAATGAGTACGGTCTGCCCTTCATGCTTGTCCACAATCTCCAGAAGCTTCCGCAGTGCCCGTTCCTGCACTTCCCGGAATGTCTCGCTGCCTTCTACAGAGAATTTCTCCGGGTCTTTCCAGAAATAATGATGCTGCTCCGGATGAGCAAGCTCAATGTCCGCAGACTCGCAGCCTTCCCACAAGCCCATTCGGATCTCCTTGAATTCATCGCAAGCGATTACCGGGAGCGTCCGTTCTCCGCAGACAATCTCTGCCGTCCGCAGGGTCCGCTCACTGGAGCTTGCGTAGACGGCATCAATCTGTACCTTGTTTAATCCACGGTTCAACCATTCCGCCTGCTGCACGCCAAGCGGCGTAAGCGGCGAATCCTGATGTCCCTGCATCCGCTGCTGGACATTCCACTCCGTCTGTCCATGCCGCGTGAGATATATTGTTGTCGTCCCCATGTTCGCTTCTCCTTTTCCTGGCTCAGATTGTTCGTAATTCATTCATTCCGGCGGATTCAGAGATTCCGCTTCTTCTCCAGCCACTTCACCGCATAATCAACAATCTCCTGCTGCGGAATCAGCTGTGCTGCAGAGGCGGCAACCATACCATATGTAATCCGCCCCGTATCTTGGCCAAATTCCTCGCCAAGCGCTGCGAAGTCATCCGAATCCCAGTTGAAATCTCTGAATTCAACCCATTGTCTGGCTCCGTCCACCAGCATTGGCGCTCCGGCGGTGACCTCCTGCTTCCCGGCATAGCTGGCCCGGTGCTCGGCCAGATGAAGGGAGGTATTGTTAACATGATCCACCCCAAGCAGCAGCACGCTTCCCTTCAGATCATAGATCCGGGCGAGGGGAGATTGCTCCCCCAAGCCAAATTCCAGCGCATGGCCGTCAATAATCACATCCCGGTGTTTCCCCCATGCGGCGAAGGAATGGATCGGATGGCTGCTGCGCCTAACCCCCTTCTGCTTGCGGAAGCAGTCGGGGATGATCCCCATTCCCCTCAGCAGCGTCATGTCCGGATCATAGGCCGGCATCTGCTCCCGGATACTCTGCCACCATTCCTTGGGCACCGGAGGATTGCTCCAGCCGGCAGGATCGGTCAGATCGGAGGAATGGGTAGGCATCACGAGCGTCCCTTCCTCTCCCAGCACCTGCTCCAGGGCGAGTATAACACTCACCGGTCCACCGGCTACCCACTGGCCCAGCGATTTAAAGGACGAATGCAGCAGCAAAGTCATGCCTTCGGTTACTCCCAGCTTCCGGAAATCTGATGCAAGCGTCTCAACCGTATTCAAATCCCCTTGTATTTCTTCCATTTTACACTCTCCAAACAGCTAGGCTAATAGAATTCCTTGTTATCTGCACGGGAAGGCAGCCTCTCCAGCTGCTTCATCCGGTATTCACCCGGGGAGATGCCCTCCAGCTCTTTAAATACGCGGGCAAACTGCTTGCTGTTCTCGAACCCGACAGCCTCAGACACCTCCGCCAGCTTGACACGGTTTTCGGACAATAGTTTCTTTGCATGGCGGATACGGACCTTTTTCAAGTATACGACAAAGCTCTCGCCGGTATAAGCCTTAAAGGCTTCACTGAAATAGGAGTAGCTAAGCGAAACGTAATTGCTGACCATCGCCATATTCAGCGGGCGGGAATAATGCTCCTCGATGTAAGCCAGTGCCTCTTCCATATCGGCATGCTCACTATGAGCAGTCCTAATGCCTATAATATAATCGTTTATACTGATGAGCAAATGCTCCAGTGCACGGTAATAGTCATGGAAATGGCGGTAATTGTACAAATCACCGACCGTACGGTAAAGCTTCAGCACCTCTACGGAGGCCTCTCCGTGTACCCGGAACACCTCATCCAGCACACGTTCATTCATACTCCGGCCTACACTCTCCAGGTAAGCCAAATCCAATTGCGGCAAATGCTCGATCTGAAAAATAACGCCCAAAAGACTCCTGATCTCCTTCTCACGGTCTGTGCCCAGCATGTTGAGCAGCTTGCGCAGCTCCTCGTCCGGTGACGGAAAGTTAAGCCGGTTGGCCTGGATATCGGCATAATCCATGAAGCTTGCCTGCGGGGACAGGAAGGTATACTGCAGCGCGCGGCAAGCCTCTTTGTAGCAGGTCTGGAATTCCTCCGGACTGCGGCCTGTGCTGCCTATACCGATGAGCAGCCCCTTCGGCTCCCTGGCCCCGGCTTGCCGGGACAGCTCCAGAAAACCTTCCCTGCTGCTGCCGACCAGCACCAGCTTCCCCTCCCAATCCTTCAGAATCTCGATAAATTTCTGTTCCAGCGGACCGACCAGCCGTTCGGCCATCCCCTGCACTTCCTCCGGCTTCATTCGCGCACCGTCACTGTAATAATAATTCAGTACACCAACTGTAAAAGGCAGCTCCAACCGGCCCAGTTCCTCTTGCTGTTCGGGCGATGGCTGCACCCTCTGCGGCATCAGTAGTCCCTTCAAACGGGCCGAACGCAGCTCCCTGCGGAAACCCTCCGTTTCCAGCTCCAGTCTGTGGACGCCGGACTCACGCTCCTTCTTCTCCTGAACGATTTGCTCCAGAATACTGAACAGCTCATCCCGGCGGATAGGCTTTAGCAAGTAATCTTTGGCACGGTAGCGGATAGCACTTTTGGCATATTCAAAATCATCATAGCCGCTCAGGATGATAACAGCCGGGTCTTCACCCGGCGCTGCCTCCGCAGACAAGTGCTCCAGCAGTGCAATGCCATCCATGACCGGCATGCGGATATCCGTAATAATAATGTCTCTGTGTTCCTGCCTGAACAGCTCCAGCGCCTCCGTACCATTACCTGCCAGCACAATACTATACTGCGACGGATATTCCCTTTCGATCATCGCTTGCAGGCCCTGGCGGATCATTCTTTCATCATCTACAATCAGCAGTTTCATCATGGTTGTTTATCCCCCGTCAAAAGAACTTTAGGCAGCGTCATGAAGACCGTAGTCCATTTCCCTGGCTCACTCTGCACTTCCAGCCCGTAAGCGCCGCCATAAAACAGCTGCAGCCGCTGGTGCACATTCCTTAGCCCGATTCCGCTTGCTCTAGGATTACTGGCTCCCGTACCGCTAAAGCTTGCGGCCGGCTGCTCTTCTTTGACAGCGTACACGCTCTCGTTCAAAGTGGCCTGCCGCTCCGCTGTAAGCCCGATCCCATTATCATGGACAGCTATAAGGATATCACCTTCGGATTCCGAGATATCAATACAGATGATTCTCTCCTTCATTTCCTCTTTATCTCCGGTCCAGGCATGCTTAACACTGTTCTCAACTATAGGCTGCAAAGACATCTTCAGCACCTCCAGCTCTAAATAGTGAGCTTCAATGCGAAGCTTCAAAACAATAGGATACTCGAAGCGGATATTCATCACTTCAATGTAATTTTCGATATGGCGGACTTCATCACGCAGCTTCACATACTCGCCAGACCATTTGAAATTATAACGCATCATACCGCCGAGCGAGGTCAGTGCATCGGAGATTGTACGCTGATTCTCCATTTCAGCCAGCATTTTAATATTTTCGAGTGTATTATACAGAAAATGGGCATCGATCTGGTTGTGTAATGTACGAAGCTCAGCCTCCTTGGATAGTGCTTGCTTTTGTACGGCCTGAGCAACTAAAGTATTGATCGTATTCATCAGCTTTGAGAAATGATGCGCGAGTTCGCCCACTTCCCCGCCGCCCCGGATCGTAATCCCCGTGTATGCCTCACCTCTGCGCACTTTTTTCATCGTTTCGGTCAAGCGGCGCAAGTTCTTAAGAATAAATGCATTAAGCACGTAAGCAATAGCGGTCACTAATATAATAAAACCGATGTTAACGCCGATAATTAAATTCCGTGTATGTGAAATCTCCTTCATGACGCCTTCCATAGAGACTACATTGAGCAGGTGCGCATTAATCCGGTCCAGCGGAGTGTTTATAAGCAGAAAAGACTTCCCGTTCTCCGTATAGTGCATATTCCAATCCCCTGTCTTATTATACGATTGCAGACGATCCGTAATTGCTGCAGCCATCTTCCTGTTCTCTTGCAGAAAAGAGTGATCCGGCCGCGTAAACAGCTGCATTTCCCCATCGACCAGAAACATTTGAGATTGGCTATCCTGTATAGTTGTATAAGTCTTAGGTGTAAACCGCTCCAGCAGCATATCAACTTGCACCATTCCGATATGGTTATCCTCTGGGATGCTCATTTCACGCAGTAGCGATACTTTTGGCACAAGCTTTGGTTTTTGTCCGTAAAAACGCTCCAGCAGATCCCGGTCACTATTTAGAAAAGACCAAGAAAACTGCCCCTTCAGCTTTTCTGCTTTCTGGTACCAAGGCTCAGAGGCTACACGGCTTTCACGGAAGATAATGGGCCACATCTCATGAACATTACTATTTGAATACAAGCGCAAGTGTTCGATGTTCGGATTGTTATATTGGACACGTGTAATATTCCTAAAGACATTGGTGTTAAAGTCTACCAGCTCTACCAGATCCGGTTCTTCTGTATTTGCCAGATAATCCTTTACCTCCTTATCCTCATAGGCCATTTGAACCGCACGTTCCATCACTTCGATCTGATTATTGATATGCAGCTTCTCCATCTGCAGCAGATAGCTGTTCTTGTCGACTGCATCCTTGACGTAAGTATTATTGATGGCCTTATATGAATAAAAGGACACCATTAAACAGGGGCCCAAAATAATAAAAATATATGCGGCGATTAAGCGGCTTTGCAGTGAACGCCGCCCCCACCAATAAAAAAAAGATTCCCATATAGCTCCAGTACGCTTGCCCAGTCTCACGCTGTAACGTTCACCTCACCGTTAGTACGACTACTTATTTTAAACGCCCAAAAGCCCGCGGTCAGCGGGCGTTTTGGACTATTCTTTTTTACATACCGAGTTTTTTCTTGTTCTCTTCATATTTCGTTTGTTGGAAGGCCTGCACCTTTTCAAGGCCCAGATCCTTTTGTTTGTCGATGTACTCTGTCCAAATTTTGTCGAATTCCCCGTCCGAAGAAGCCATTAGCAGCTTCGGCAGTGTTTTGCTGCGCAGCTCTTTAACTTTGGCTAATATAATCCCTTCTGGAGAGTTGGCCAATGGATCAATCTGGTCAAACTCGGAGATACTGTGTGTTTTTCCCCGGGTCCAGTCTTCAAGCTGTTTGAAAGGCTCTACCGATTTAGGTGCCCATTGATCTGCGATATTGTTATTCATCAGCATCCAGAAGGTAAAGGAGGAGCCGTATTTCTTGTCGAATGCCGAACGGTCTTTATTCATCAGTTCAAATACTTCGGGTTTGAATTGATCTTTGCCATCAATGGTATCATAGCTCACACCTTTTTCCCCTAAGTAAAGATCTTTATTGCCTTCTTCACTGTTCAGGTAGCTGAGGAACTTAATGGCACGGGCTTTATCCTTCACATCTTTGGAGATAAGGGTTACTGTCCAGCCGGAAATAGCAGGCCCGTTCAGCGTAGGCGCATCCAGGTTCGTGTTAGCCGGTCCGTCTACAGCGATATAGATTTTATTCGGATCTTGCTGATACAGGGTGCCAAGCTGTGTTGCAAAGTCGGTACGTTGATACAGCATTGCGAAATAACGGCCTTGAGCAATTTTTTCTTCCATTTGCGGACGTTTGTCGATAAAGATATCCTTGGCCAGCAGTCCGTCCTGATTAGCTTGGCGAAGTGTCTTCATCCATCTGATATATTCTGGATCTGTCTCGCGGTTGTACAGCTTGCCGTCTTTTTCTCTTGGGATCGCCAGGAAGTTCTGAATGTATTGCTCCAACGAATCGTTACCGGTTGCGGTAAACTCATGCAGACCCAGCGGAATCATCGGTTGTCCATTGATATCAGGGAATTTCTCTTTTGCAGCCTTCAGTGCGTTCAGGAATCCTTCCGGTGTGCGCATGTCCGGGCTGCCGATAGCTTCATACATATCCTTGCGGACAACGAAGGTTTGGTTGGATACATATTTATCGCCATATTTCTCGTAGTCGGCTGGAGAAGAGGAAGCATTAGGATAGCCGTAAACATTACCATCCGCTTGCGTATACCAGCCTAACTTGTCTGGATCGGATACTTTGTAGAAATAAGGGTCATATTCATCAGCCAGCTTATTAAGCGGAAGCACAAGCTCGCCTTCGATCATTTTCTTAACAGCATCTTCGTACCAGCCCAGCGTGATGAAGTCGGGCAGCTTACCGGAAGCCATAAGGGTATTCAGTTTTTCATTTTCATTACCTGCAGGAACGATGAAGTTAATATCTACACCGGTTTTTTTGGTAATATATTGGGAGGTTGGGTCTACACCCCATTTATTAGGGAACCAGGCGAAATTTAGATACCAGTCAAAGGTAATCGGAGAAGTATCGGACTTCCATCCGGGTTCATCCGCAGATACGGGTGCTTTGGTCGCCTCTGCTGTTGCTGACGCATTCGCCGCTTTTCCGTTATTAGCCTTACCCTCGTTATTCTTGTCACCATTGCCGCTGGAACAGGCTGCTGTTGAAAGTGACATAATTAATGTCAACAGCAGAAGCACCATTTTCTTTGGCTTACGTTTGATTCCCATGCTTTATTACCCCTTTTCTGAGAATGTGTAATTATAAGCTATAACCCCAGAACCGTTGCGAAACGACTGGAGGAGTTACCTTGGTGTGCCGAAGCTTTGTTTTACAGGTCACTTTTAGCCCTTGATCGAGCCAATCATCATTCCCTTGACAAAATAACGCTGCAGGAACGGGTATACAAACACAATTGGAAGTGTAGTGACCACCATGGTAGCTAATTTAATCGACTGTGACGTTACCGTTTTGGTAAGGGCGCTGCCCTGAACGGCAACCATCATCTGGTTTGAACTGGACTGGGCCACCACACGGTACAAATAGGTCTGAATGGGCTGCATATTTTCATTGTTGATATAGATCATCCCTGTAAAATAGTCATTCCATTGATACACACCATGGAATAGTGCAATCGTAGCAAGAACGGGCATCGACACCGGCAGTACAATCCGCAGGAAGATCGACCAGTCATTGGCCCCGTCAATCCGGGCCGCCTCTTCTAATCCGTCTGGAATTTCCCTGAAGAAGGTCATCAGGATGATTAGATCATAGAAGCTGAACAACACTGGAATAATATAAACCCAGAAGTTCTCTAGCAGATGCAGATCCCGCATGAGCAGATAGCTTGGAATGAGCCCCCCCGCAAAGAAGAGAGTTACTGTACCCATCAGAATATAAATTTTGCCTCCGATCAGATCCTTGCGGGAAAGCGCGTATGCTACCATGGCTGTAAAGAATACATGGGCGACAACACCGATTACGGTCTTAGCAACGGTAATCCACATGGCCCGCATGATGCCGGGGCTTGCGAATACCGCCTCGAAGTTCTTAAAGGTGAACATGCGCGGCCACCAGTAAATATTGCCCAGCATGGCGTCTTTGCCATCGTTAAAGGCGTTGATCAGCACGTACCAGATAGGATATAGGGTAATGAAACATATACATAACATGAAGACATTGTTGGCTAGATCGAAGATGACTTCGCCCTTTGTTTTGCGTTTCAGTGCAAACATGTGCAGGTCCTCCTTGGCCTAAAACAACGATGTGTCGTTGATTTTTTTGGTTACTCGATTGGCAATCAGCAGTAGAATGAGAGCGATAACTGATTTGAACAGCCCGATGGCAGCAGAATAAGAGAAACGCGCCGAAAGCAGGCCGGTCTGGTAAACATAATAATCAATTACATTACTTCTGCTGTCATTAAGCGAATTGCGCAGGACCAGGATCTGGTCAAAGTTGGAGTTCATCACACCGCCGACCGCAAGAATAAACAGGATGCTGATCGTCGATTTGATCGATGGCAAAGTAACATACCACATCTTCTGGAACCTTCCGGCTCCGTCAATCGTTGCTGCTTCATACATCTCGGGAGATACACCGGCGATCGCTGCCAGATAGATGATAGCTGACCAGCCAAGCTCTTTCCAAATATCGGAAGAGATAATGACGGTCCAGAAATACTTGGGCTCAGCCAAGAAAGTAATGGGCTGGTCGATTAAGTGAAGCCCCATCAAGATATGATTGATGATCCCGACATCCGCCAGCCATGTGGCGAGAATCCCGCCGAGCACTACCCAGGAAAGAAAATGCGGCAGGTAGGAAATCGTCTGAATGGTTTTCTTATACCGGATCGAACGGACTTCATTCAGAAAAAGCGCGAATATGATCGGCAAAGGAAAACCGACAAACAGCTTGATTAAACTGATCCCCAGGGTGTTTTTCATGACATTCCCAAAATTATCATCCGCCAGAAACTCCCTAAAGTGGGTAAGACCTACCCAGGGGGCCTCGGAAATCGACTTGACGATATTAAACTCCTTGAAAGCGATGATGATGCTGTACATTGGAATATAGTTGAAAATGATCATCCAGACCACGCCGAGCAATGCCATTGTCTGCAGATGGCGCTGGGCCAGAAATCTCCTCCAGAGTGGCCTTCTGTTACCAAAACCGGTTTCGATTGCCGCAGGAATCAGCGGCCGTTTCGCCGGATTTATTCCGTCGCCTCTTTTGTTCTCCATGATATGGACCTCCAAAACCAATCTATCTATATTTAAAGCGCTTACAGCTCTATGTATTTATTGTAATTGTATTCCGCGTTCCCCGAAAGGCCGCAATTTTCATATTTAGGGGCTCATTTTTCGGATAAGGACGGAATTTAAGATATTTCACACAAAAAGAGAAAGGCCTTTTCAGCCTTCCTCATTTGCTCAGTCTCTTTAACCCATAACTGCACGGATCGCCACAATCTCTCCCCGGCGCAGGGCTTCAGCTTCCGCACCGCGCAGCAGCGCTCCCGAAATCGGGGTAACGGTCCCGTCACGGTAGACCAGCGTAAGGTTCTGGATCACCGCCCGCTCTGCTCCAAAGGTATCGGCCCGTTTAGGGTTGTAATAGGTGACCTCCGTGCCCCCCAGGAAGGTGAACGACAGATTGCCCTGTTCATCGAACAGCCAGCCCGGCAGTGCCGGTGCAAGCGCCAGCGTCAACTCACCATCCTCTACTGTGAACACACGGCTTCCGGCCATCATCGTTCTCCACATGCTCAGGAACTCTGCGGTGGAACCGCTGAGTCTGGCTACAAATCCCCGGCCGTGAGTGCCCGGGTCCGGATTCCCGCCCGTAGCAATGAACGAGGAATTCTCCAGGGTGCTGCGCCCGTATACAGCCGGATCGAGGAACGGAATCAGCGAAGTCTTCATTTCACTGAAGAACTCCTCGTACAGCCCCGATTTCAGCAGCTCCAGCAAATATTTATAGGACATATGCAGGAAATTGGACTCCCGCTCCTGCCAGCCCGGAGTAAACGCCCGTATCCGCCCGATATCGTTCGACTCCTGCTCCAGCGAGACCGACGTCCGGTACATCGAAGTGACTGGATCGTATAGACCGGTATTTTTCACTCTGGTATAGATGTCCTTTGCCTGCTCCGGGCTTTCCAGCGTTTTGAGCCAGCGGGTTGGCCCCTCCAGGAAATACGGCAGGACATAGGCTTCGAACTCTTCCACCACTGCCTTCGGCAGGCCGTAGCCGCTGATTACCGGTTTACCCGCCTCATCCGTCACCGGCTGAAAGCGCACGGCCTCGAACCGGAAATAAGTTGGAGCAAGCCCGCCGCCCATTTCTACGGCTCTATCAATGCCTTCATTAATTTTGAGCAAGAATTTGCCAAGCGCCTCACGGATGACGGTAAGTGGGACCTCGGCCAATTCACCGGCAATTCCGAACCGGATGCTCTCCCGGTAAGCTTCACGCGCCGAAGCCACAGTATCCCAGTAGCCAAATTGGCTGGTCCCGCCGGCAAGCATAACCGTCACGGCTTGATGCACCCGCTCCAGCAGCCGCGCCATCTCCACCGGAAGCGCTACAGCTTCGGTGCCGTCCCCCCCGTTCTCCAGCGCCTCCAGTAAGAAGAGGATCATCCGTTTCAGCTCGAACGTCTCACTCATCCCTGAACCAAATAATCCGGGCAGCCCGTTCATAGCATCATTCCAGCCTGGTTTGTTGCCCTCCATTTCCACACCCATACCATACGGATCAAGGGTCGCAAATTTGTTCAAGGCAAGCGAGATCATCTTCACGAACAGATTTGTGCGGTAAATCTCCCCGAACCCGCCTTCCGTGCGCAGCCACTGGGTATCTCCGGCTTTGCGCTGCAGTCTGTGCAGCTTCTCCTCGTCCTCCAGCAGTGAACCGTACTGCCGGACCTTCCCGCCGCTCAGCACATATTTCTCGCTGCGCGGAAGCACATAGGCCGGACTGTCATAGAACGTGTAGGATTCATCCCCGAACAGAAGCTCCTGCTGTTGATCCGGGAATACATCCAGATAACCTTCGACCAGATCAAGATTGTACGTCCAATGGTCGGACCAGAAGCCTTCGCCAAAGGCAGCCTCTATATTCTGCTGCGCCAGGGCAAGCACACCGCTGAGAAATTGCTGTTCGTCTACCTTCAGCGTAACGTTGTGGTCGGCGATGTAATTGATCAGGCGGCCCGGTGTGAAGCGGCCTGCGCACAGCTTCACGAGTTCCTCCCGGTGATCGGCTGCAGCTTCGGCAATCCAGCCGTTCAGCTTCTCCGCATTCTCCGGCAGCACTTCAAAGCTGGTTCCCTGCACACTGAGCGGGTTATAGCCGTCCGCCTGAATCAGGCTGTAGAACATCTTGATGTTGAAGCTGCCGACCTGCGGATGGAAAAATACATCGTTGCGCCGGTTCTGGTTCATATCGCGGAAATTCCCGTTGCCCTGGGAATAATATTCCGGTGCCAGAGAGAAGAAGTTATAATCCCGCTCCATATCGCCGTGCTTGCGCGAGTATAGATGTACGACAAAGCCGTCTTCCCCGTTGTCAAAGATAAACGGATAGCCGCCGCGCAGAAAGTTGTCAAGATAGGACTGCCGGCAGTAGGCATCGAACACTGCTGAGGAGGTACGGGTGGCGATATCCGCCGTCAGCTCCTCGGTCAGGCTGGCCGCCTCCTGCGCCTTGGCTGTAATATACTCCTCGCGGCAGATCTCCGCCGATTTCTGATTGATCTTCCCGATCTCGTTGACATGCCCGATGATCGTATTCAGCGTCAGCTTGCCGCCGGGAGCAAGCGTACGTGCTGTACCGCTGAAGCCGCAAGGCACCTTGTTCACCGGATATTGCGGCTGTTCCAGCAGCACTGCAAGCGGCTGTCCGGCGAAGCCGTCCGGGTAGGCAAGCGAGGTGTTTCCGCCAAACACAAGCTCGAAATCTACAATCGGTGCCAGCATTTCCCCCTCAGCTGTGAAGGAAAGATAGAAATGGCCGTTATTGATTTCACTGATTTCCGCATCATCATTCGTGCTGGAGCGCAGCTTATAGAATGGAATGCCATTCTCCAGGTTGTATACATCCATCCAACTGCGCAGCAGGTTGCCCATTTCCTTGTAGCCGCTGTTCTCCACACCGTAAGGCAGAACCTCTGGCAACCCGTCCAGCAGCTCAAACTCCAGCTTCTCAGTGCCTGTATTTTCGATTTCCACCCGCCGGATAAGCGCGGCGTAATCATCATTTGGCAGGTTAAAGTAGTGTACGGTCGTCTTCAATCCATGCCCGGCATGAGCTTCCTCAATGGTTAGCCCGTTCGGCAGGATGGTCATGGTCCGTTTGGCTGCTGGATCAGGACGTGCCGACTGGAACGGCTCATAGATTTCCGGCGTATTGCCCAGCTTGATGAAGGTGCGGAAGCCGGAAGACGCTACATTTTTATAAGAAATATTCGCCGGAGAAAATTCCATGATCGGCGAGTTTTTATCCCGTACCCCGAAGCTGCAGACCCCTTGGCCCCGGTTGACATAGAAGGTCCACATCGGAATTCCCTTGAGCCCGGCGAGCCCGGGCAAAAAGCTGGCAAACGGCTTACTCTCGTGAAATTGCTCCATAATAAATTTGCCTGCATCAAAATAAGATTTGCTCATGACAAGCCCTCCTAAAAGTTTTGTGAGCTTATGCTTCCTGAATTGACTTCGTACAAAACTCGCTTCGGAAGTATTTGCTTTAGTTTTGTGAGCTTATGCTGACCTACGAGAGGACATGCGTAACAATGGAGTGCGGCGCCAGGCAGCATTCAGCCAGCTCTGCACCCAGACCCAGGGTCAGGGAACGCTCTCCCCCGCTCTCATTCATCAGCACCACGGCAATGCTGCCGTCCGGATTGCGGAAAGCTGTGGAAAGCACACCTTCTGCAGTGGACTCCAGCCCGATCCGCACAGCACCCGGAGCGATAAATTTACTGAAATGCCCGATGTAATAATAAGAGCTGTTATAGTGCACCTCGTCTGTCGTCGTATCGGCAATGATCGGAGCATCACAGAAATTGCCTACATGGTTCGGTCCTCCGGTCTCATCCAGCACCAGATTCCAGTCCAAATACCCTTCGGTCCAGGCGTTAAGATCACCGATCATATTCCGCCCGTAACGTTCTCCTGTGAACCACTCTCCAAGCCGTACTCCGCCCTCCTGGCAGCCTTCCGTGAACAGTAGATGCTTATCCGGGAAAAGCTCATGCACCTTGGCCACCTTGTCGAATTCCTCACCGCCATACCAGTGAAGACCGCTGCCCCATACATATTGCGCCGCTTCGGGATCGGACAGGATAGGTGTTACACGTTCGACCATAATATCGCGGTTGTGGTCCCAAATCACGATATTCACATCCGCCAGTCCCGCTTTGTGCATGACCGGTCCGAGGTGATTTTTAACAAAATCCCGTTCCTCTTCCGCGCTGTAGACACAAGAATCCCAGGTCTGAACAGCTGCCGGCTCATTCTGAACCGAGACCGCCCATACCGGAATGCCCTCTTTGCGGTAGGCTTCAATGAACTTTGTATAATAACGCGCCCAGGCATCCCCGTATTCCGGTTTCAGCGAACCGCCGTTATTCATCTCCCCGTTCGTCTTCATCCATGCCGGAGGGCTCCAGGGAGAAGCCAGCATTGTGAAAGGTCCGCCTTTTACCTCCATGGCATCCTTGATCAGCGGCAGCACCCACTTATGGTCATGGGAGATGTCAAAGGTAGCCAGCTCTGTATCATGTTCCTGCACATAGGTGTAATTGCCGAGTGCGAAGTCACAGCTATGAATATGCACGCGGCCCATACTGTAATTCAATCCCTCAACAGGGTGAAAATAGCGGTGTATAACCTCTGTACGTTTGCCCGGACTCATACGCGATAAAGTATAGGCCGCCGCTTCAGTGAAAGCGCCGCCAAAACCTATCATCTTTTGAAATTCCACCTCGGGCTGCAGCTGCACATCGGCCTGCTGTCCGGCAGTACGGGCTTTAAACTGGATTGCCTCCTTGGGGCTTAAGCGTTCTCCTGTTTCTTTGGCGGTTACTACTGTGCTTACCTTTGTCATTTTGTCTGTCTCCTTTTGGATAAATTATGAATGCTATGATAATCGAAACCGGTTTCGATTATTTCGAAAAAAAAGCGCACCGAGGCGAACTTCCTTTTATTCATTGCCTGGCGGTGCGCAGGAATCCCGCACGACCACTTCGACGGGAAGCACAAGCGCCTCCATTTCTTGCTGATTGCCGTCGATCGAAGCCAGAAGGATCTCAGCCGCACGGGTTCCGAGATTAGCCGTATCCTGCCTAATAGTCGTCAGAGCTGGAGTAACATACCGGGCAAGCTCAATATCATCGTAACCCATAACGGAAATATCCGCCGGTACCGCCAGCCCTTTGTCTTTGGCTGCCATAACCGCGCCTAACGCCAGCAAGTCACCCGAAGCAAAGACGGCTGTCGGGCGTTCCGGCAGTTCAAGAAGACTCTGCATCGCGGCATAGCCGCTCTCCAGGGAATAAAAAGCCCCCACCGAAACATACCCCTCCTGTACCTCAAGCCCGTGCTGCTTCATTGCAGCCTTATATCCATTCTCCCGCTGTTTGCCCGGAAATGTATTCTCCCCCCCGGATATATGGGCAATTCTCCGGTGTCCCAAAGAAGTCAGGTATTCCACCGCCTGCAGCGCACCGGCAATATTGTCCGAGCAGACCGTATGTGACTGCGTTGTCTCATAATCCAGTATAACCGTGGGAATATTGCTCTCCAGCAGCTCCTGAAAATAAGGATCTTCATAATCAGAGAGAAACACCACGACTCCGTCCACGCCATGAATCCGGCAATTTTCCAAATACCCGCTTTGCTTGCCGCCGACATCCTTGGAGATAAACATCAGGGCATACCCTTTGGCCACAGCAACCTGCTTGAAGCTCTCAATCACCGCGCCGAAAAACGGATGACGGATACCGACACCTGTGCCCTCTACGAACAGCACGCCAAGAGTCCATGATTTCTTCGTAGTCAGCGTGCGCGCATGTGCATTGGGTAAGTAGCCCATCTCGCGGGCAGTCCGCAGAATCTCCTGTCGCGTCTTCTCCCGCACATCGGAGTAGTTATTAAATGCCTTTGATACCGTAGTTGGAGAGTAACCGGTTCTTTTGGCAATATCATATATAGTTGTCATTCCGGTACACTCCCCCGGCTCAAATGAAAGCCCTTTATTTGTTCACTGCCATTCTAACGTCTTTCCGCACGTCCGTCCAGCATAAAATACCCCTGTACCGCAGGCAGCAGTGTAACAGCCTGAATCAGCAGGCCCAGGCTGGTATAGATCACATGGACAACGGATACGGCGTCCATCATGTAGGTCTGCACCATGATCCAGATAATTTGCCCGAAGCCGATATAGAGGGAAAGTGCCCACGCACTATGCAGTGTCCTGAACGGATTCAGCGGGGCCGCCCACTTCCAATCCGGCTTCTTGACTAGGCCATACAGCACCAGCAGCGGCAGAAGTCCAAAGATCACCAGCAGCAGAACGCCGGGGATTGCAAAATCCTCAAAGGGCGATCTCTCCAGCACGGAAGACGGCATCCCGATCATTTCACCACTGGGGTCGGCCAGCAGCATCAGTCCTCCCCCTACCGCTCCGACTCCCAGAAAAGCCTGAAGAATATACAGTAAAATTACAGCACCCGGTCTTTTCCTGCCTTGTATCATTGCTAATCCCCTCGCATTCATCGTCCCAAAATATCGATCTTAACTTGCTTTGAGTAGATTTTACAGGTTCTTCCTCTATCCTGCTAAGACAGATGTCACAAATTTGGGGATCGGCGAATTTTTATGCTTGCGGTGTGAACAGGCGCACTTTACGTTATACTAAAGTTATTATCTGTTGAACAGGAAGCCTTTACTAATCCATAAAAAAATGAGGGGACTGGGTGATGCTGGCAAAGCATCATCCACACATGCCTATGACCGATACGAACCAGCCTTTATCCAAACAATGCGCCTATTGCCATAAACTAAAACCACTTGCCGAATTCCGCCGGCGGACCGGAAAACGCTCCAAGGGCCAGTCCCGCCGCGGGGCCTGCCGGGAATGCCGCAAGGCCCGCGAAGCGGGATCCGCTCCTGCACTGCTCCGCAGTATAGGGGCTGTGTCTGTGTCCGCTGTTTCAGCTCAGACTTCCGAACCCGGACCTGCGGCTGCATCCCGCCGTTCACCGGCCCCATCGGCACCGGCTTCTGCAGCTTCCAAAGCGCCTGCACCCAAAACCCATCTGCACTCCTTGCCGGAGCGCTCCAAGGAGGGCAAGGCCGCAACCCTTACCTCCGGAGTCAAGGGAAAGACGCGTCCGCGCGGAGCCGAGCAGCGGCGGAAATCGCCGCAGCCGTTCGGACCGAAGCCCGATCCGCAGGACGCCTCCGCCCTGATCCCTTCATTTAAGGGGATGATTCTGATGCGCGGACATAGCGACAAGGGGCGCCGCTGGCACCAGAAAATTGATCTGGAGCTGGCTGTGACCCTTGTCAGAGAGCATGCCGCAGTAGTTGTGAACCGCCGCACGATTCGCCGCCTGTACAGCAATAAGGATTTTCGGACGTTAATTCTAAACAGGGACAACTATACTTGTCATTTCTGCGGCTTGTACGGAGACACTATTGATCACTTGCTGCCGCGCGCCAAAGGCGGCCACACCACTCCCGACAACTGCGTCTGTGCCTGCAATCAATGCAACCAGACAAAAGCGGACCAATATGTAGAAGAATTTATGGGCCGTTAAGAGCGGCGGGGCAGCTTTAGGAATCCACCTGCTGATCTAGCTTGATCTATTATATTGTCCAATTCAAGCAGAATTTTCTCTACTCTCCAATGATCAACACCAATTGCCTAAACAACAATAAACGCTCCTTCCGCCGGTGGCTGCTGTGCTGTTAGGCAGCAGTAGCCAGGCGAAAGGAGCGCTATTGAAAGTTAAAAATAGGGATGCAACGGCTTGTTCATTCAGCTGGTAATATTCTTAACCCGGCCGACTTGTCCGTCCGTCAGCCGCACCTTGATGCCGTGCGGATGGCGGGGCGAATTGGTCAAAATATCTTTGACCGTGCCATGCGTAAGTTTGCCTGTTGGCTGGTCTTGCTTGAGTACAATATCCACTTCAAGTCCGGGGCGGATGTCTGCTCTGGATTGCCCACTCATGATCTTCTCCCCTTTCATAGGTTATAATGGAGTCAACAATTACTGAAAAGAATAGGGATGAGGACAGCTATGGCCTTCGGAATTAACAGAGAAGAATTAACCCGGTGGAAACAGGCAGTCTCGGCAGGAGAGATCGCTTTTCTGACACATTATTGGATTGACCCGCGTTTTCCGGGAATTACTACAGTGACTAAAGTAGGCTGCAGTGACCTGCCCCGTCTAAAACGCTGGTGTACGGAGAATGGTCTTCCGCCGCAGTATATCCACAACCGCAAACCCTTCCCCCATTTCGATCTTATGGGTCCAAAACAGCCGGAAATACTCCGGCAGGAGGGATTATGGGAGCAGTTGGAGCGGTTCCGCATGATTTGATATATACCGTATTTGCGTGACCCGATTATTTCTTGTTCCGCAGATCCTTCATAATCTGGCGCCCGGTAGGGGTCTGAGCCAATCCTCCCCCTGCCGTTTCACGGTGCTTCTCAGGCATAGCGGAACCGACTTCCAGCATTACCTTAATCACTTCGTCAGAAGGGATTACGCTGCGCACGCCGGCCAGTGCCATATCCGCTGCGGCAAGTGCCGTAACGGCACCAAAGCCGTTGCGCACAATGCAGGGTATTTCCACAAGGCCGCCCACAGGATCACAGATTAGGCCGAGTGTATTTTTGAGTGCCAGACCGACAGCATGCACGGCCTGCGCCGGGGTTCCGCCGCGCAGCTCGGTCAGCGCTCCCGCAGCCATCCCGATCGCCGAACCAACCTCTGCCTGGCATCCGCCTTCCGCACCGGATACAAAGGAGTTATTGGCGATCACATAACCAATGGCACCGGCGGCGAACAAGCCCGACACCATATAATCATCGTCCCAGCCAAACCGCTCCTGGCAGCTGAGAAATACACCGGGAATGATTCCGCAGGAGCCTGCGGTCGGTGTGGCAATAATGCGGCCCATGGACGCATTCACTTCAGATACAGCCAGCGCATAGGCCATCGCGGTACCGGCAGATCCACCAAGACACGGTTCATCCGCCTCATTGTAGGCAGCAACCCGCTGCGCATCAAGGCCGGTCAGACCGCTGCGCGAGGTGGTATCTTCGTGCATACCGCGGTGCACCGCCTCTTTCATCACTCCGTAGTACTGGCTCATCGTGGCGAACTCCTGCTCTGTGGAACGTCCAGACTCTGCGCTTTGCTCCTCAAGCATAAGCTGGCCGATACCCAAACCCCGTTCCTCGCATAGTACCGCCAACTGGCTTAATGTTTGAAAATTCATGATGAGCTATCCTTCCCTTTCTTTACTTGCGTTGGTTCGTTTAAATCAACAACCTTCACCGACTTCACGGCCGGCAGGCCTGCCAGATCCTTGAGCAGCTCTGCTGTGGCTGGCTCATCCAGCTCCAGCACTGTCAAAGCTGCACCGCTGCGGTTCTTGCGGTCCAGGGACATATGCCCGATATTAAACTGGCCTTTGCGCATTACATCGGTAACACTCGCGAGTACTCCCAGATAGTCCATATGGTTAATCAGCACTGTCGGATACATTCCCGTAAGCTTAACCCCGAAGCCGTCGATATCTACAATTTCAATATTGCCGCCGCCAATCGAGATCCCCGTAAGCGTCATTTCTGTTCCGGTCTCCCGGCCGACAAGACGTAAGCGAACCGTATTGGGGTGGGGGAACAGCCCCGTTCCCTGCCGGAAGGAAATCTCCATCCCGTCCTCTTGTGCAAGCTCGATAGAATCGGGCAGACGGTGGTCATCCGTAGCGAAATCCAGCAGCCCGCCGGCAATTGCCCGGTCTGTGCCATGCCCCTGATAGGTTGCGGCAAAGGAACCGAAGAAAATGACCTCAGCCTCGCCCGGCACTTCACCAAGCACCTGACGGGCTGCTCTGCCAATCCGGGCCGCTCCCGCAGTATGCGAACTGGAAGGCCCGACCATCGCCGGGCCGATAATTGAGAATACATCTTTAAAGCGCATAGTTCAGATCGCCACCTATCAAAATTCGACAATATACTCACATATATTATACTGCACGAATGCAGAAGCTACACTATTACATTGGTATGTCACCTTACGATAGATCATTATCAGGGCCGATGCTCTGAAATCTCTCCGCCTGATTCAGTATCCTGTGAGAAAAGAACAATCCCGTCCCGTTCCTGCCAGCCGATGCCCGACCAGAACCTGCGGCCCAGCTCATTCCCCTCAATAACCATCAAGTGGCATTTCACAATACCGGCTTCCCGCAATTTGCCTAGACAACGGGAGACCAGTTCACGGCCGACTCCTGCTCCGCGGCATTCTCCGCTGACAGCTACATGATACATATACCCTCTCCGCCCGTCATGTCCGCACATTGCAGTCCCGGCAATTTTACCCGCTTCATTCTCGCAGACTAGACTCAGTCCGGGGTTGCGCTCCAGATAACGAACAATTTCTTCCCGGGAGTCAGCCTGGCTGAGGTTCATACCTGTAGTATTCCCCCATAAAAAATAAGCTTCCTCATAATCATCTGCAACCATTGCTCTGTACTTCAATATTCCTCCCCCGTTTCCATTGTTCATTGTATGTAGGGATAAGCCTTCTTGCATATGTATTCCAGCTCCTCTTGACGAAGCCCGCCAAGGTCCAGCAGCGCCTCATAAGGATCGCCTTCCAGCTTCAGCAGTCTCGCAAAAGCCGGTTCCGTCTTCATTCCGCCTGACTTCAGCAAAATAATTTCTTTGCGGAAGCTTTCTCCCAGCAAATCCAATATCTGCCCCTCTACCAGCATATGCAGCCAAGCGTTCTGCTGCCGCGCTGGCTTGGCTTGCCCGAACAATTCAATCGGCCAGCCTCCGGCATGAAAATTAATCTTGGTGCGTGTTATTCCCCCAACCAACCGGGTTACGGCGGAATACCCAGTGCACTGCCCGAAATTAATGTGAACCTCGGCGGTAAAGCGCACGGGGTCATGTACCTCGCAGATCAGATCGAGATCGCTGCCCTCCACTTGAATTCCCAGAGGTATCGTACCTGCAAGCAGCGGATCATAGTCCGCAAGAAGCTCCATAATCCGCAGTTCCTGAAGCAGATTGTATACCTCTCTTTGAAGTACCGTGCCCTGCTGCAAATAGGCAATATTGAACCAGTTCACACGATCCGCCATACGTTCCTCCCAGGTAATATATCATTTTCTTTTTTCATAGAATGCAAGAAGATTTGTCGCCCTGATCATTGCCTGTTACAAATGCCGGATTCACACTGCGGGAGCGCACGCTTTTCTGGGCGCATGCATAAAAATATACGAATGACAGCATCCAAGGAGGAAACCTGCGATATGAATCCCACTTATCCCTATTATGGGGAACAGACGGTATGCCGCAAGCAGCCCATTGCCTTTCCACCTCAGCACCAGAACCGCCAGCCGGGACTTGAAAGTCTGATGAACCCCCGTCCGATCAGTGAAAATCCTGAGAGCCTCGGCAGCCGAAAGCTCGAAGGCAAGGTGGCGCTGATTACCGGAGGAGACAGCGGCATCGGCAAGGCGGCGGCGATCGCATTTGCCAGAGAAGGGGCGGATGTAGCCATTGCCTATCTGTACGAAGCCTCGGATGCCGAAGTCACACAGCGGCGCATTGAACAATTGGGCCGCCGCTGCCTGCGGATCGAAACTGATTTGCGGCACAAGCAAAACTGCCTCCAGGCCGTAGAGCAGACGGTACGGACCTTTGGCAAGCTGGATATCCTCGTCAATAACCATGCCGTGCAGTATCCGCAGAAGAGCATTCTCGATATTTCAGAAGAACAGCTGCTCCAGACCTTTCATACCAACATTATTCCGTTCTTTTACCTGACACAGGCCGCACTGCCGCATTTAAAAAAAGGCAGTTCCATCATTAACACCGCCTCAATTACCGCTTACCAGGGCCACAAAGAGCTCATAGACTATTCAACCACCAAAGGTGCCATCGTCACCTTTACACGCTCTCTTGCCCTTTCGCTCGCCGATACCGGAATCCGTGTCAACAGTGTCGCCCCCGGGCCGGTCTGGACACCGCTCATTCCCTCCAGCTTCTCCGCTGCCGAGGTTAGCGTCTTCGGAACGGATACTCCGCTCCGGCGTGCCGCTCAGCCTTATGAATTGGCCGGAGCTTATGTCTATCTGGCCAGTTCCGATTCTTCTTATGTCACAGGCACATGTATTCATGTTAATGGAGGGGACATGGTCACAAGCTGAGCCGCCGTCGTTTAGAGACCCTGAGTCCCCCGTGGCGTTAATCCCACCCTGAAAGGAAGTTTTAGGATGAATAAAATCAAGGATTACGATCTTCCGTCCGTCCGCCTATCCGCAGGCATGTACGCACTGACGAAACTCTCTGCAGCCGGTCTGACCTTTATGCTCGTCTCCCTGCTGATGCTGTTCTTTCCGCACGAAGGCGGAGTGCCGGAAGGCTGGCCGATATCGGTACCCTATGCCATTTACGCTTATGGACTGCCGGCGACACTGCTGGCAGATCTGCTGCTGCGCATGTTCCGTTCGTCTTCTCTTGGACCGTCACTGGTCCTGTATGCGGCTGCCGGCTATGGCGCAGGTCTGTGGCTGGCCTCAGAGCAGGGCGGAGAAGCCATGACCTGCGGCATCTACGGTATAGCTGTACTCCTGGTATTCCGGCTCGCCCAGGTAGCCGGCGAGCGGCAGCCGCTGCTGCTTCCCGTATTCGCGCTATTCATCCCGCTGCTCTGCCTGCTGCTGCTCTAGCCTGCAGGCATCAGAGTGCTTCAATGATATCCCCGGCAATTAATGCCGCCGGATGATGCCGCAAGCGGGCTGCCCGTTCCCCGGCCAGTCCGTGCAGATACACGCCAAAAGCCGCAGCCTGTGCGGCATTCAGCCCTTGAGCCAGCAGTCCGGAAATGATGCCTGTCAGCACATCGCCCGCTCCGCCGGTTCCCATACCCGGATGGCCTGTGACATTTACATAGGCTTGTCCTTCAGGCGTTGCAATAACTGTATGCGCCCCTTTCAGCACAAGCACCACGCCATGCTCCCGGGCATAGTCCAATGCCAGACCGATCCGGTCGCGCTGCACTTCTGCCGTGGCAAGACCTGCCAGCCGGGCCATTTCTCCCGGATGCGGCGTCAAGATCACAGGCCCCCGGCGGGTCCAGGAGCTGTAATTGGCATCAGACAGGATGTTCAAAGCATCGGCATCGATGACCAGGGGCATTTCCGTCCCCTCCCAAATCGTGCGGAGCCAATCCGTATCGCCCTCGAACCGGCCAAGACCAGGACCAACGGCGATAACCTCTTTTCCGGCACCCAGCCGCAGCACCTCGGCTGCCGTGTCTGCTTTCCAGGTGCCATCCTCTGCGCTGCCGGCTGCAGCCAGCATAATTTCAGGGGCGGCACCGATCACATAGGGCAGCAGCCCGCCGGGCAGTGCCCAGGTAACCAAGCCGCAACCCGCCCGTAGCGCAGCCCGGGCGGAGAGCAGGCCTGCACCGCTCAGCCCTAAGCTTCCGCCGGCCAGCAGGACATGCCCGTAAGTGCCCTTGTGGCCTTCGGGCGAGCGGCGGCGCGACACGTCGATCTGAAGACGTGTCCGCAGCACCTCCGGCGTCAGCAGGCAAGCCTGCACGCCGTGTTCCCGGGCCAAGGCAGCCGGAATGCCGATGGAGCGGACCACCACATGCCCGGCTGCTCCCGCGCCGGGATATTGCACCAGCCCGCGTTTGAGAAACGCGAGGCAGACTGTCACTGCTGCATGAATGCACGGCTCATGCAGCTCGCCCGTGTCCGCGTTCAGCCCGCTCGGGATGTCCGCGGACACCACCGGTTTGCCGCTGCCGTTCGCGGCGGCAATCAGCTCCGCATAGGCACCGCGCGGGGCTCCCGCGCTGCCGGTGCCGAGCAGCGCATCCACGATGCCGCTGCATGCGGCAAAGTCCAGCCGGTCCACGCCGTAGACGACGGCGGGCAGGCCCATGGCTGCAGCGGCATCCCGCTGCAGGGCGGCTTCGCCGGCCAGCGACTCCGGCGCGGCCGCGTACACCAGCGTGACGGCGATACCCGCCTCACGCAGATGCCTGGCGGCGGCGAGGCCGTCGCCGCCGTTATTGCCTTTGCCGATGAGAATCAGCCAGTGCTCGGCTTCGGCAGAGTCCAGGGTCAGCGCGGCATCGCCGCTGACCCTGAATCCCGGCGGCTGAATCCCCGGGCCGCCGCTTCCACGCCCCACATTCGCTCCCTCGTCCCTGCCGTTCTCTGCACCCGGTCCCGCGTTTATATAGCCGCCGCGCCCCGCTATATCTGCATCAGCACAGCCGCCTCCCGCTCCGGCCCGTCCACCGTTCCGGTCTTCTCCGCCTGCGCCTCCGCCGTGCCTGCTATGGCACAGCGCGATAACCTCCTCGGCGATGGCCCGGCCTGCATTCTCCATCAGCGCAACCGCCGGAATGCTTAAACCCTCAATCGTTTTGCGGTCCAATTGCCGCATCTGCTCAGCAGTTACCAGATCCATGACTCGCACCCCTTTGCACATAGCCGGAATCCACTGTCCCGGCACTGTATCTGTCCTGTTGTTCAGTTCAAGGCAGCCTTACAACTGCTTCTGTTCTGTACCGGCTCGACTAATAAGCTACCGTAAATCTCTCCCGGCTGAAATTGCCTTCCTCCAGTTCATCAATGACAGCCACGGCGAAATCCTCCACGCTGATGCTGCTCTCGCCATTTTCATCCACGATAAGCCGGTCCAGTCCGATGCGGAACATGCCTGTCCGCCGGCCCGGCACGATGACCGCAGGCGGGCTGATATACGTATAATCAAGTGCCGAACCTCTATAGATTTCATAGGCGTTGGCATGTGCGGCAGCCAGCGGCCGCAGCTCCTCCGGGAATTCAGCCGTGTCCATCAGCCACTCTCCCGATTCCGTCTTCAGACTGCCTGCTCCGCCGACGATCATCAGCCGTTCCGCCCCGGCTATGCGCATCCCCTCCAGCAGCGAATCCGCTGCGCCAAGCAGATCATTTTCCCGCCCGGAATCCGGTCCGAACGCGCTGATGACTTCCCCGTGCCCGCCAACTACGGCAGCTACCGAGGAAGGATTCAGGATATCAACGGTGGCAATCTGCAGCCGCTCATGCTCGATTTGCAGCGAATCCGGATGGCGGACGGCTGCGGTTACTTCGTGTTTTCTTCTTAGTGCTTCCTGTACAATTGCTTTTCCCAGCGTCCCCGACGCACCTAGCACAACAACATCCATCTCTAATTTCCCTCGCTTTCTCAAGCCCTAATTCTAATTTATCCCATAGTGGCGTTCTGAAACCCTTCGGGTAGAAGAAGCATTCAAATACCCCCGCTAGGTGGGGGGCGGCCAGCCTCAATATCATAAGGTTACAATCTGCCATTCCGGCCCGCTACCGCCGCAGGAACATCCCTTGCGAATAAGGCATTACCGGAACAAAACCATACTGATCATACAGCTTCGAAGCATTTCCGTCAGCAATGAGGCTAATATACGACGGATTGGGCACCGTATCCAGGAATGCCCTGATCTCACCCATAATGACTTTTCCGAAGCCACGCCCTTGACGGGAAGGCTTGACGGCAATATCCGTCACCTGAAAGAAACAGCCTCCGTCCCCGATGACACGCCCCATCCCTACCAGCATGTCCTCTTCATAGAGGGATACTGCATAACAAGAACGCGGAAGCCCAGTCATAGCCCCTTCTACACTCATCGGACTAAGTCCTGCCTCAACCCGCAGCGCCAGATATTGCTCCACCGAGGGAGATTCATGTCTAATTTCTACTTTTTCTGCTGCATCCATACGGTCCTTCCCTTCTCGTTCCTACAAACGGTCTCAGATCTGCAATGCTGTTACCAATATATACTTAAGCATTGATTTCAAGCAAGGCCGGGTAACCTGACGGAATGGGTACATGCGGAGATTTGAAACGTTGAAGGAATTCTGACGTAACAGAACTAATAAATTGTTTAGAAAAGAAATAATACTATTCTCAGCCTGCATCCCGGGGTAACCTAGAGATAAAGCCAAATATTCACAATATCATAAAGAAAGGATTGGTGAAGCACTCATGTCTTCTCTGGGGAAATTATTGAAATGGGGGACTTTCACTTATGAAGCGTTCCTGGCCCTGCCGATTATTGGAGGGGTGTTCGTTGTAGCCAATGCATGGGTCCCGCTCGGCATCGCCTTTTTGCTGCACGCAGTGGCTGTTATAATCATGCTTAAGGAACGGGGGCCTTTTATCGGCAACGTCATTGGTATCATTACCTCGATAGTCGCTCTAATTCCGATCGTTGGCTGGATCATGCATGTGATCACGGCGATAGTCTTGCTGCTTGAAGGCCTCTCCTCTTCCCGTCGGGGACCGCGTTATTAAGGCAATACTTATGCAATAGCCTGGAATTGATGTGCTCTGTCCAGGTTCCGGCAGAGCTGAAGCATATCACTGACAAATTATCTTTTGACGAATGGTAAGCTTCGTTAAATCAAAAAAAAGAAAGACCTTCAACTGATGGAGGTCTTTCTTTATACCTTCTATCCTCGTCCCGCAGAACGGGTATCGGTGCGCCGGCTTCCGGTCTCTCCACTATATCGTGCATTTGCAGTGCTGTTCTCGAAACGTTTGCGTTCCGTACGCTCCATCTGTACTATTTGACCTTCATGCACCACGATGTGCAATGAGCCAAACTCCATGTCATCCAGAAGTCCTGCAATCCGCGTCAGCCATACCTCATCCACTTTCAGTGGCTTAGCCATTCTCCAGCCTCCCTTTCCCCGGACAGGGGATGTTCTCCGCCTCGAATCCCGTTATTACCAACTTGTTTACTAAGATTTAACTTAGCATGGAATCAAAAGAGCTGTCAATGAGCATTTTTTCGTAACAGCCAGCTTTTGATGATCATCGTTACCAAGGCGAGCAGCAGCAGCAATGAAGCCACCGCAAACGATGCCGATAATTGATATTCATTATACAAAATCTCGACATGCAGCGGCAGCGTATTCGTTTCTCCCCGGATATGCCCGGAAACTACGGATACCGCACCGAACTCGCCCATAGCACGGGCATTACAGAGAATAATCCCGTACAGCAAACCCCATTTAATATTGGGCAGTGTCACACGCCAGAAAATCTGCCAGCCGTGCGCCCCCAGTGTAATCGCCGCTTCTTCCTCCTGTGTACCTTGATCTTCCATCAGCGGAATCAGCTCACGGGCCACAAAAGGAAAAGTCACAAACAGCGTAGCCAGAACAATGCCCGGGAGCGCAAATACGATCTTGATATCATGGTCGCTGAGCCAGGACCCGAACCAGCCATGTGCACCGAACACCAGAATAAAGATCAGCCCGCCGATAACCGGTGACACGGCGAAGGGCAGATCGATTAAGGTAATAAGGAAGCCTTTGCCGCGAAAACGGAATTTGGTCACTGCCCAGGCGGCCGCCACGCCAAAGATTGTATTCAGCGGGACGGTAATCGCGGCCACCAGCAGCGTCAGCCTAAGCGCCGAAGCGGCGTCGGGATCACTTAGCGCGGCCCAGTAGACATCCCAGCCCCTCTTCAGCGCTTCTGTCAGCACGACAATCAGCGGCAGGGCGATCAGCCAGAACAGCACCAGCCCGGCGGCGGCAATCAGCCCCCACTTCACCGCAGGAGATTCGTTCGTCGCAGGCGAGGATACGCTGGTCTTCCGCCCTGGAGCGAGCAGCGGCACAGTACCGGCCATAATTATTCCTCCTAAAAGTTTTGTTAGGATAGCAGCTTTGATTAATCATCGTACAAAACTGGCCTCGGAAGCATACGCTTAATTTTTGTGAGCGTTACCTCACTGAATGGGCTTCGACAAAAATCGCCTCGAAAGCATACTCTTAAGTTTCACTCTTCTCCTACCGTGAGCTTTTGCGGGCCCAGCGCTGCAGCAGGTTAATCACGAACAGCATCAGGAAGGAGATCAGCAGGAGAAGAAGCGCCACCGCTGTGGCTCCGGCATAATCGAATTGCTCCAGCTTGGTCATAATGAGCAGCGGGGCAATCTCTGTTCTCATCGGCATGTTGCCGGAGATGAATACCACCGACCCGTATTCTCCGATCCCCCGGGCAAAAGCAAGTGCAAAGCCGGTGAGCAGCGCAGGGAACAGCTCCGGCAGCACAATCCGCAGAAAGGTCCGCCAGCGGCCTGCCCCCAGCGTCGCGGCGGCCTCTTCCATATCCCTGTTCAGATCCTCCAGCACGGGCTGTACGGTCCGGACAACAAACGGAATGCCGATAAACATCAGCGCAAGCGTGATGCCCAGCGGTGTGAAGGCAACCTTCAGGCCGAGCGGCTCCAGAAGGGAGCCGATCCAGCCATTCTGCGAATATAGTGCTGTCAACGAGACACCTGCTACGGCTGTCGGCAGTGCAAACGGGAGATCGATCAGAGCGTCGAATACTCTTTTTCCCGGAAACTCATAGCGTACCAGCACCCATGCCAGCAGCAGTCCCAGAAAAGCATTCGCCAAAGCTGCCGCTGCCGCAGTGCTCAGGCTGACCCGGTAAGAAGCCAGGACGCGCGGATCTGTGGCTACATCCCAGAATTTAGCCCAGCTAAGCCCGGTGGAGTTGAAGAGCAGCGCCGAAAGCGGCAGCAGGACAACGAGACTCAAATACAGTACACTGTAGCCCATCGTAAGCCCGAAGCCGGGCAGCACCTTGCGCCGCACTGCAGCCGTAGTAGTGACATTCATTTACGTATTCATCCTTTCCTGCCTTCAGCTTATGGGCTGATCAGCACCCTTCACGGGACGAACTTTCCAAAGCCTATCTTTACAGACCCTGCGGCAATATCACCAGCATCGAGATCTAAATGACCGCACTTAAAGGAAGAGTTATTAGCTGCCCGGGACATAAATCTTGTCGAAAATGCCTCCGTCATTGAAATGTTTCTCCTGCGTTTCTTTCCAGGTGCCGAATTTATCAGCCAGCGTAAACAGCTTGATGTCCGGGAATTGGTCCTTGAACTGCTCCTTCACATTTTCCAGTGTGGGGCGGTAGTAGTTCTCTGCAGCTATTTTTTGACCTTCTTCGGTGTAGAGATATTTCAGATAAGCCTCGGATACCTCACGTGTTCCTCTTTTATCGACAACCTTGTCGACTACAGCAACCGGAGGTTCAGCCAGAATGCTCCCGGAAGGATTCACAATTTCAAATTTGTCCGGCCCCAGCTCTTTGATGGACAGATAGGCTTCATTCTCCCAGGCAATCAGCACATCACCGATTCCGCGTTCCACAAAGGTTGTCGTAGAACCACGCGCCCCGGTATCCAGTACCGGCACATGCTTGAACAGCTCCTGCACAAATTCCTGTGCTTTGGCTTCGTCATTATTGTTGTGATCGAGTGCATAACCCCAAGCCGCCAGATAGTTCCAGCGTGCACCACCGGAGGTTTTCGGATTCGGTGTAATCACCTCTACACCTTCCTTAAGCAAATCCGGCCAGTCCTTTATGCCCTTCGGATTGTCTTTGCGCACGAGGAAAACAATAGTCGACGTGTAGGGCGAGCTGTTAAGCTCAAATTTATTTTGCCAGCCTTCATTGATGAGTCCTGTTTCCTGCAAAGCGTCAATGTCATATCCTAGCGCCAGCGTGACTACATCCGCTTCCAGACCGTCAATAACGGCACGGCTTTGTTTACCTGACCCGCCATGGGACTGCTTGATCGTTACTTTCTGGCCAGTTTCCTGCTCCCAATAAGCCGAAAAAGCCTTGTTGTAGCTCTCATAAAGCTCACGTGTAGGATCATAGGATACATTCAGCAGCTCTACCGGATCTTTAGACGGTGCTTTGGTCGCTTCTGCCGTTGCCGCCGCATTGTTGCTCTCCGACGTACCGGTTGCTGCACCTGCGCTGTTGTTCGTATTGTCAGTATTACTTCCGCAAGCAGTAAGCCCTGCCGTCAACAACAGTGTAAATCCGGCGAGCAGCCCCTTCTTGATCCCTTTCTTCATCACAATCACTCCCCCATGTTTTCTCTTAAATAGATGATTGCTGAACTCTCTATGCGCTAATTTTTGCAAAAAAAGGACGGAGGAAGGCCCACGTAAGGCAGGTCAAACCGGTCCTGAAAGACACGTATCTGCGAGCCTGAAGCGGGCGTTCCTCCGTCTGTACGGTAAGAACTATTGTTCAATTATTCCTACCTATTTAGTAGGTTATAAAGACATAATACTGAAAGCTTCTTACCCTGTCAAACCTTTTTTTAGAAAAAGACGGCAATCAGACATTCTCCGGCTTAGCGGCAGCAAGTGGCGGCCGTTCCTGCAAGATCCACTTGTCATTAAAGCTCTAAAGTAATAAGATTGCTACATCTAATAGGGGAAAAAGAGAGAGTGGAAATCACCGCAAACTGTCGGGGGAGACAATCATGGGAATGGATTTGGAGTATGCTCCGGCGCCGGGGAGACCGCGGCTGCTCCGGAGGATACGCAGCAGTCTTGCAAAGCGAATTAGGGAAACTTACCGTTATGATACAGCACTATGGAGGATGGCACTTACCGGTCCTTGGATAATATGTGTTCTCATATTTACGGCGGCTATTCTGGGCATCCCCACCGGCCTGGGTGCCCCGGCGGATATTATATTGGCGGCCGGAACCGGGACCATCTTCCTCGCTCTGGCAGCCAACATACTGGCTCTGGTGCTGGCATTGACCGGACTGCCTGTCCCGCGGTTATTTACAGGCTCTATATTGAGTGCGGCGGGCGCCGTTCTGCTAATCCTCTATTATGCTGAATTGGAGATTGAAGCAGCGGCTGCCGTTGCTGTTCTTGCCGCTTTATTCGGCGGGTTCGGAGGACTCGTATTGGGCCTGCTGCGCAGCAGGCGGATCGTTTCGGGACTGCTGCTCGCAGTTGCTGTCGCCTTATCTTCGATAGCTCTGCCCATCAAGAGCCACGGCGGAGCGGTGCCCGTGTTGGCAGCGTCCACGATGATGGAAGATGATATCCCCGCAGCAAATCCGGGAGAGCCTGGTGACTATACCTATCGGAGCTTTACTTACGGCAGCGGCGAGGACTTGCACCGTTCTGAATACGGCAAGGAAGTCGGTCTTCTCTCCTCCACTGCGGATGCCTCGGCTTATATCAAAACCTGGCCCAAGCTGCGGACTATATTCTGGGGATTCGACTACAGCTCGCTCCCGTTAAATGCCCGTGTCTGGATGCCCGACGGTGAAGGCCCCTTCCCGCTTGTGCTTATGGTTCATGGCAACCATATGATGGAGGACTACTCCGACGAAGGCTACACTTACTTGGGCCAGCTGCTGGCCAGCCGGGGATTTATCGCGCTCTCCCTGGATGAGAACTTCCTGAATTATTCAGCCTGGTCCGGCATTCCCGACAACGACTTCAAGGTGCGGACCTGGATGATTCTAAAGCATCTCCAGCAGATCGGTGTCTTCAACGAGCAGGCCGGCAACCCTTTCTATCACAAGGTGGATTACACCAAGACCGCCCTGCTTGGCCATAGCCGCGGCGGGCAGGCTGTTGCCATGGCTGCCGATGCCGGACGCTGGTTCAAGAGCGATCCCGTGCTGGCTGACGCCAATAAGTTCTCGATAGCCTCAGTCATTGCCCTCGCTCCCACAGATAAGGCAATCGACGAGCAGCAGGCTAAGCTGGTTGACGTCAATTACCTGACCCTGCAAGGCGCACGGGACGGGGATGTGCATGACTTCTATGGAGACCGCCAGTATATTCGTTCTAGTTATTCCCGCGGCTCCTCCGCTTTCAAAAGCTCTCTATATATCGCCGATGCCAATCATAGCCAGTTCAATACCGACTGGGGACTCTTGGATCAGTCATTGCCGGCAGGATTGTTCCTCAGCCGAACGCATATTATGGACGGAGACGAGCAGCGGCAAATTGCCAAGGTCTATGTAGCCGCGTTCTTGGAAACAACCCTGCATGGAGAGGCAGACTATCGCGGGCTATTCCGCGATTACCGCCGCGGAGCGAGGTGGCTGCCGGATACTGCGTATTATAGCCGATTCCAGAGCGGAGAATTCATCCCGGTAGCCACTTTTGACGAAGACCGCAACAAGAACACAGCACTAGGCGGAACAGCAGCTGCCACGGGTCTTAGCTGGACGGAAGAAGTTGCCCGGGACCGTGAGCTGAAGAGCAAAGCAACACATGGCATCCTGCTGGAACGCAGTGCCAGCAACAGCGGTGAAGAAGCTGCTTACACCCTCACGCTTAAGGATAGTGTCACTAACGACATTGCCGGGTCCGGTGCAGAAGGCCTGAGCTTTTCCCTGGCTAACCGCAACGCCGATACTGATGAGGATGAGAATACCGGCACTGGTGACAATACAATGCCTTCCCTCTCGCCTGATGTAGTGGTCGAACTCACGGATAGCAATGACATTGCCGCCCGCCTGCCGCTGGATGAGGTGATGGAGATTCTGCCGCTGCCCCAAACCCAGTTCACGGTAAATCCCTGGCTGGAAAAACGGATAAGCGACGGCAAATACGGTGATCTTTCGGAAGCCGTATTCCAGACCTACGAGCTGCCGCTTGAAGCCTTCCTGGAGGAAGAGCCCGCACTTAATCCCGGCAAGCTGACTGAAATAACCTTCTATCTGCAGGAAGAAGGCGATAAAATCATGCTCGACGATATCGGATTTTATAACAAATCCGGCGAAATCAATGGATTGCAACAAATAGGGCCTCTCCCTTTTGCTGATTAACAGCGAAGGGAGGGCCCTTATCCTATTATTCCTATTACAATTCCTTCTTGCTTCTTATTTCAGGGCTTTTATGCAGACCGGTGAAGGAACTTCCAGTTCATTGCCGGTAGGAATCAGCCTGCCACTCTCACAGTCGATTCTAAACGAGACGATATTGCCGCTGTTCTGATTGGCAGCGAGCAGCATTCCGCCCATAATGGCAAAGTTGCGCGGCGTGCGGCCGCCCGAATTGACCCAGTCCGCCGGTTCAAGCAAACCTGTAGCTGCATCAATAAGGAATAGGGCGATACTGTCATGCCCGCGGTTAGAGGCATAAAGGAACCGTCCGCAAGGAGAAACATGAATGTCGGCAGCCGTATCATCACTGCCCGCTGTGTACTGCTCCGGCAGTGAACTGACACTCTGGAGTACTCTCAGGTCCCCCTGCTGTTCGTCGCTTGCAAATACCGTAATGGTGCTGTTCAGCTCATTGATCAGATATAACCATTGTTCTGTGGGGTGATAGGCCAGGTGGCGCGGTCCCGAACCGGGAGGCAGATCCACTTCACGATGTGTAATCAGCTTGCCGTCCTGCACACGGTACAGCAGAACCTGGTCGAGACCCAGATCGCAGACCAGCACCCGCCCGCCGGTACTGTCGGGAATTACCGAATGGGGATGCGGCGCTTCCTGGCGGTCTGTGCGAATCCCTGAGCCTTCATGCCGGACCTGGGCCGACATCTCTTGGAGAGAACCGTCCCCGCCCACAGGGAACACGTTGACATTGCCGCCCGTGTAATTGGCGACATATATGTAATCCCCTTGCGGATGAACGGAGACATAACAAGGGGCACCGCCTTCTGTACTTCTGCCGCCTAGCGGATGCAAGGCTTTGGTTCCCGCTTCAATGGCAAAGGCATGAATTTCGCCCTCATCCTGTTCGCTCGCTGCATATAGAACAGTTCCCGCACGGTTTACAGCCAGATAGGACGGATTCTCAATCCCCTTGGTACCGTCCAGTACTCTCATTTCCCCTGTATCCTTGTTCAAAGCCCCCAGCAGAATAGCATCCTCTTCCTTGGTATTATAAGTCCCCACATAAAATAGTACTTCATTAGGCTGTTCCATAGCAGCGTCTCCTTTTAGTGTAATAGCAGCGTATCTTGCTTGACCCCGGGAGACCCGCTTTCGGAGCTATCGTTTGCAGGTGTATTCCCTTACTTCTTATATACCCTGCAAAGCACCCTGTTCACTCATATCCGCGCTTCATTTTCACTATAACATGTTTATATACCCAACACATTATGCGGGTTAAACAGCATCTTTTGGGGCATACTTGAATACTGATAATAAGCAGCTAGGCAATATTTTACACATGGTTTAAACGTTCCGCTTGCGGTTAATAGTAACCATCGAAGATAACAAACACAAAGGAGCTGAAGCATAATGAGTTTATTATGGATGTTAATTGTAGGCGGGGTAATTGGTTGGTTGGCAGGTCTGATCATGGGCAGAGATATTCCTGGAGGCATTATCGGCAACATTATTGCCGGTGTTCTGGGTTCATGGCTCGGTGGCATGCTGCTTGGAAGCTGGGGACCAAAAATCAGTGATTTCTATGTCTTCCCTTCATTGATTGGTGCCATTGTCCTGATCTTTATCGTCAGCCTGATCCTCCGTTCGGTCGGTGGACGCAGCCGTTCTTAAGCTTGCCGACGAGCCAAGCTGACCAGATGAGTTGAACATTTGAACACAACCCGCCAGGGTCACCCTGGCGGGTTTATTGTGTCCCGACGAGCAGATATCCTCAGCATACCCGCCTGAATTTTTAGTTTCAGCTGCGATTCTGAACATCACAGAATTTCTGCTATAATGGAGAAATAGTGACACAAATCACAGAGAGGAAAGTGAATCATGGGCAATATTAACCCCTCGCTTCTGCATGTGGGCTCCACACTGGGGGCCGTGTTTATGGCGCTGATGGTTATTTTTATCCGCCTGAAGGCAAGCGCGAGACCGGTGACCCTCCGTAAAATATGGATACCGCCGCTCGGCATGTCCACAGGTTTTGCCATGTTCGTTGTACCAGAGGTCCGGTTTCCCTGGTGGTGGGCCGTTGCGGCTTTCCTGATCGGCTGGTTCATTTTCGCCTATCCGCTAATTCGCAGCACGGTATTTGAAGAACGGGACGGGCAGATCTATGCCCAGCGTTCCAAGAGTTTCGCCTTCATTCTGCTCGGATTGCTGCTGATCCGCACAGTGCTTCATGAGTTTATCAACCGATATGTATCCATACCGCAGTCAGGCGGATTATTTTTTATTCTGGCCTTTGGCATGATCCTCCACTGGAGGGTGTACATGTATAAGCGCTATACCCGAATGGCTCTGCCGAAGGCACCTATTCCCCAGCCCCGCGGATAAGAATGAAGCCTAAAATGAGTAAAAAGAGCATTTCATTGACCCTTAGGGCCGCACGAATGCTCTTTTTTTTATTCCTGGAAGTCCACCTTCACGCTACAAGCATAGAATATTCTATAACTCCGCCCAGTCATTCCTAACCTTTCATGTCATTTGTGGCAGAAAATGTTCGGTAAACACCCTCTTTTTTCACCTTCATGTCAGGTAACTTGCAATCAGATCAGTTAGAATATAAGCATACTTCACCAAGGATAGGAAACTCATACTTTTTAGAGAGCGAGGACAGGCAATTGAAAACAAAATCGAGAAAAGTGGCGATCGTCGGCTCCGGTAATGTGGGCTCCAGCTGTGCCTATTCCATGGTCAACCAGGCGATTTGCGATGAGATCATGATGGTCGACCGCACCTATGACTGGGCCATGGCACAAGCGCTTGACCTCTCGCATTGTATGGATTTCGCAGGGACACGCACCAAAGTATATGCCGGCACCGCCAGCGATTGCAGCGGAATGGATGTCGTTATCCTGACTGCCGGAGCCAATCCCAAACCGGGCCAGACCAGACTTGATGTCCTGGATGATGCTGCGGTTATAACCAAGGCTATTATTACAGAAATTATGGCTGGCGGATTCGACGGTATCTTTGTTGTTGCCGCCAATCCGGTTGATATTGTCACCTATATGGTATGGAAAATCTCCGGACTGCCGCGCCACCGCATTATCGGCACCGGCACCTCCATTGATTCATCGCGGCTGAAGACGCTGCTATCAGAAGTATTCTCCATTGATCCCCGCAGTGTGAACGGCTATGCACTCGGCGAACATGGAGAATCCCAGTTTGTTGCCTGGTCGCATGTAACGATCGGCGGCAAACCGCTTCTGCAGATTATGGAGCAGCACCGCGAGCGGTTCAGGGATCTGGATCTGGAGGACCTCGCCCGCAAAACGAAGGATGCCGGCTGGGAGATCTTTACACGCAAAGGCTCCACACATTTTGGCATCGGCAGCGCTCTGGCTTATATCACGCGCTCCATCCTGAATGATGAACACAAAATCATTGCCGTCTCGGCGATTCTGGACGGAGAATACGGGCAAAAGAATGTATGCGCCGGAGCTCCTGCCATTATCGGCGGGGGCGGCATTCAGGAACTGCTGGAGCTCAATCTCAGTGATCAGGAGTATGCGAAGTTTGATGCTTCATGTGGCATCATCCGATCCGGCATCGAAAGCCTGCACCTGGAAGAGCAGGTTTAATTCTCAAGTGGAAACGGCTTCTCGGTCCTCAAAAGGACGGTATCCGTTTCAGCGGGAAATAGAAGGATAATTTATAGCGTGAAGCATATAAATTCTTATCTTTTCAAACGAAAAGCCCCCGGCTGCCGCGCTGCAACTCGCGAAGCCGGGGGCTGTTCTTATTTTATCTGCTGATTAACGGAATTTCTCGATCTCTTCTTTCAGCTCGGACATCATCAGATTCAGTGATTCCGCAGAATTGACTACCTGCTTCATTAGCTCCTTCTGATCTGTCGAGGCCTCAGCGACCGCCTGGGCGTTGTCCGCGGAAGTCTTGGCGATAATCAGCATATCTGAAATGGATGCCGTAATTTCTTCCGTGCCTGCAGACATCTCTTCATTAATAGCAGATACGTCCTGGATCTGCACCGAGACCTCACGGATGGAGGAGCGGATATGGTCAAAGGCGGACCCAACTTTCGTCATCTTGTCCATACCATCACCGATTTCGGAAATACTTTTTTCCATGGATACTGCGGCATTCGTTGTCGAATCCTGAATTTGTCTGATTAATTCAACAATATGCACAATCGCTATATTGGTACGCTCGGCCAGCTTCTTCACTTCATTCGCTACCACTCCGAAGCCCCGTCCATGCTCGCCCGCTCTGGCTGCCTCGATGGAAGCATTCAAGGACAGCAGTCCTGTCTGGTTGGATATCTCTGAAATCACATCGACGATTTGCCCGATTTGTTCCGATTGCTGTGTCAGTGTGCCGATGAGTTCAGCAGTCTGGCCCGCCGTAGAACTGATTACCTTCATCTGTTCAAATGTCGCCTTGATCTCATGATAGCCGTTCTCGACCTCCACACTTACGGACTCCGCCTGATCGGATACACTCACGGAGGATTCAGCAATTCTTTGCAAGCCTACCGCCATCTCTTCCGTAGCCCGTGCGGACTGCTCTGAACTTCTGAACTGCTCCTCCATTCCCTGCGCCACTTCCTGAATCACCTCTGCAATCTCTGCCGAAGTGTTGGAGGACTGAGTGGCGTAATCCAGCAGACCTTCCGCAGATACCGCTACCTCCACTACGGTTGTATCGATCTTGCTGACAATTCCGGACAGGGATTCAATCATATGATTAATACTCCGGCTCATCTGGCCGATTTCATCCTCTGAACCAACAGCCACACGCTCATTCAGCCGTCCGTCTGCCACCCTTTTCATCACTTCTGAAATAGCGACAATCGGCTTAACAATCTTCCGGGTAAGATAGAGGGATAATACCACGACAAGCAAAATAACGATGACTATAAAAATTGTCGTCAAGGTCTGGGCCGAATTCACTTTAGCGTAAACTTCGCTTTTGGGAACATTAATCAGCAGCTTCCAATCGGTGCCAGGGATAGTTTTGAAATATGTAATAAGAACTTTACCCTCTTCGCCCTTATAGGTTACCGAACCGTTAGGCTTACTCAATATACTTTTAACCGCTTTTTGCGTCCCGGGTTTCTCTGCATAATCCGCAATATTTTTCCCGATCTTTCCCGGATCAGAGGAGGCATAATAGTTCCCTTCCCCTGAAACTATAAATCCGTACCCGGTGTCTCCCACCTTGATATTTTTGGCCATTTCCATCATTATCTCCGGTGTAACCGAAAAGGCAATACCGCCGTTAAACTGGTTATTCTTATCCATAATTGGGACCATAATCGTAATGATATGTTTATTCAGCTGTTCCAGAAAAGTCATATCAGCTATTGACGGTTTATGTGTCTCCTTAGCCTCCAAGAAATACGGGGAGGTACCCGAATCCGCCGTCATCCCCATCATATTGCTGAGTTTACCTTCTTTACTGATAACGCTATAGCCTTCAGACTGAATGTCACTCTCTTCGAGCACCTTGATTACCGGGAAAATGCTCTCCGGCACTGCCGTATCAAATTCGGGATGCGTAGCGATCAGTTCCTGCACCGCAGAGGTTTTGGACTCCAGCCATTCCCCGAGCTTGGAACTATTCATGTCCAGAGTAGTTTCCGCCAACTCTTGACTATCCGACTTGGTTACACCGCCGAAATACTGCATAAAAAAGATGGTAGCTCCCAGCAAAGGCACGATGGAAATGGCAAGAATCACAAGCGACCATTTCGTCTGCACAGATGCTGGCTTTCTTTTCTTTGCTTTCATTTTCATTTTTTCCCGCTTCATTTCTGTCTCTTCCACCTTAAGTCCTCCTAGCAGTACTAGATACAATTTTCCAATTGCTGTAAATGTATACTAATATATCGGCAAAAACAGACATAAATCATTATATTCAATACAAAAAATAAGCCCTTAGTCCCACAATATGGAATCTAAAGAGCTTACTTTTTCATACTATTTTCATGTTTTTTCACATAATTTTCAAGCTATACAAGTTGAACTTAAATTTACCGAGCCGGCATAAAACGCAACTGCGGTGAATGTTTGGACTTCCGGCCGCTGTTGTCTACAGATTTCTTGAATTTATTCCGCTGCTTTTGCCTCTTGGTAGTTCTTTAGTTCAACTGATATAGCTTCAGGACTCCTATGACATTCATTCCGATTTAGGTGCCTGCAGCGCCCTGATGCTGTTCAGCACAGCAAGTACGGTTACACCCACATCCGAGAATACTGCCTCCCACATTGTAGCAATCCCGAATGCACCCAACAGCAGAAAGACCGCCTTGACCGCCAGGGCAAAAATTATATTCTGCCATACAATGCTCCGCGTCCGCTTGGCTATTCCGATGGCTGCCGCAATCTTCGACGGTTCGTCGGTCATAATGACAATATCCGCCGCTTCAATCGCTGCATCCGAGCCAAGTCCGCCCATTGCAATGCCCACGTCTGCCCTCGCCAGCACAGGGGTATCGTTGATTCCGTCGCCGACAAAAATAATTTTCTCCCGCTGTGACTTTTCCTTCTCTAATCTTTCGACAGCTTCTACTTTATGCTGCGGCAGAAGCTCGGCATAAATTTCATCAATTCCCAGCTGGCGCCCGACAGCCTCCGCTACCGACGAAGCGTCACCTGTCAGCATGACCGTCTTGCGGATGCCCAGCGCCTTCAGTTTGCGGATCGCCTGAAGGGAGTCGTCCTTCACTTCATCAGATATAACCAGATATCCTGCATATTGTTCATCAACAGCGATATGAACGATTGTTCCGCTCACCTCAGGAGTCCGGCTGGAGATCCCCTCGCGCTCCATGAGCCGGGCATTTCCGGCGAGTACTGCCCTGCCTTCTACAGTAACGGCTATCCCATGACCGGAAATTTCATTGTAATCAGCAATAGCTTCACCCGGAATATCTGCGCCGTAAGCCGACCGGATGGATTCCGCAATAGGATGGGGCGAATGACTCTCCGCATAAGCGGCAAGCCGCAGCAGCTCGCTCTCGGCAATACCTTCCGTTGGAAAGATGCCAGTAACTTTGAACTGCCCTTTTGTCAGCGTTCCCGTCTTATCGAACACAACAATCTTCACATCATTCAGTGCCTCAAGATAATTGCTGCCTTTAACCAGAATGCCATTCCGGGAAGCCGCTCCAATGCCGCCGAAGAAGCCAAGCGGAATGGAGACAACCAGCGCGCAGGGGCAGGAAATGACGAGGAAGACAAGCGCCCGGTAGATCCAATCCGAGAAGGTGGCCCCACTGATAAACAGTGGCGGCAGTACTGCCAGCAGCAGAGCTGTAATGACTACAACCGGAGTGTAGGCCCGGGCAAATTTCGTAATGAAATTCTCTGTTTTCGCCTTGTTGCTGGAAGCATTCTGCACCAGTTCAAGAATTTTGGATACCGCTGATTCTCCGAAGGTTTGAGTGACCTGAACGGTAATCACACCGTTGCGGTTGATAAAGCCGCTTAGCACCTGAGCGCCCGGCTCAGCCGAGCGTGGCACCGATTCTCCGGTAAGTGCGGACGTATCCATCATTGCACTGCCCTCGAGGATTGTTCCGTCAAGCGGCACCTTCTCACCCGGCTTGATAACAATGATGTCTCCAACGGCTACTTCCTCCGGCGATACTTTTCTCAGCTGCTCCCCTTCCTTAAGAAAGGCAAATTCCGGACGGATATCCATCAGCGCTGTAATGGAGCGGCGGGAACGGTTAACTGCCAGGCCCTGGAAGAGTTCGCCGACCTGATAAAAGAGCATGACAGCAACGCCTTCCGGGTACTCGCCGATGGCGAAAGCTCCGATCGTCGCCAGTGCCATCAGGAAATTCTCATCGAACACTTGGCCGCGGACAATATTCCTTGCGGCTGACCAGACGACCTCGCCGCCGACAATAAAATAAGCAGCCAGGAAAATCAGCAGCTCCGTGAATCCGCTGACCGGCAGGAACATTCCGGCTGCCGCTAGAATTCCGCCGGCGCCCAGCCGCAGCAGGATTTTGTGCGTATCCCCTTCCCCATGCTCATGGCTATGGGAGTGGCCATGAGCTTCATCATGTGCATGATCATGATTATGGGCTTCATCACTGCCATGAGTGTGACTATGTCCGTGGGCCTCCCCCTGGCTATGTCCGTGAGTGTGGCCCTGATGTTCATGTTGAGCATGACTGTGGGCTTGCCCTTGTGCTTCTGAGGATGCAAAATTCACGGCAGCAGCCTGTTGCTTCTTCCTTGCACCGGCAGTTTGAACCTCCTTCAGCTTCACATGCGGCTCAAGGGTAGTTACTGTCCGCTTTGCCTCTTCGGCTGCCGTGTCCGCATAAGCTGCGGCAGTCTCCAGTGTCATCATCTTCATGGTGAAATTTACGGAGCAGGATGACACTCCTTCAATCTTTTTCACCTTGTTCTCAATTTTCATGGCGCAATTTGCGCAATCCAGACCTTCGAGCACCCACTGACGTCTTACGTTTCCCTCCACCGCATTCAAATCACTCATCTCCCTTGGAAAAATCTATATATGAGTATCTGTTCATATGTTTACTTACACATATTATATTCTCCCTAAACTTGCAGTGTCAATGCAGATTCCGTATACTTCACCACTTTTTTTAAAATGATAAGAAGATCACAATTGTTTCCAAAAGGGACTTGTAATTCAGCTCAGTTGCGAATACTATTAACATATGAGCAATCATTCATATGTTATTTTAGGAAGGGGTACCTGTATGACAAATCATCAACACAACGATAGCCACCATAAGCATGAACATCAGGAGCAGGAGCACGGACACCATCATTCGGAACATAATCATTCCGGCCATTCTCATTCTCATTCCCACTCTCACGCCCCCGATAACCTCAAAGGCCTATTAATCGCTCTGATCATTACCGGAAGCATCATGCTGCTGGAGTTCTTCGGCGGCCTGGTTACGGGCAGCTTAGCCCTCCTGTCAGACTCCGGCCATATGCTGGGCGATACGGTTTCGCTGGCCTTAAGTCTTGTCGCCATGATCTTTGCTGTAAAGCCCCCTTCTCTGAAAAATTCTTACGGCTACTACAGATTTGAGATTATGGCAGCCTTATTCAACGGAGTTACGCTGTTTATCATTGCCGGATTTATTATATGGGAAGCGTACCAGCGGTTCTTCTCACCCCCGGAGGTAGCAAGCGGTACAATGATGATCATTGCGGCAGTCGGACTGCTGGCTAACCTGGTCAGTGCATGGTCTTTAATGCGAAAAAGCAATGTGCAAGAGAACATCAATGTCCGCAGTGCCTATCTTCATATCGTTAGTGATGCATTAGGCTCGGTCGGAGCTCTGCTTGCCGGGTTAATCATGAAATTGTTCTCCTGGTATATTGCAGATCCAATCATCAGCGTGCTTGTAGCACTGCTCATCCTGAGAGGAGCCTGGGGCGTAATTAAACAGGCATTCCATATTTTAATGGAAGGAACTCCGCTTAACGTGAATACCCGTGATGTACAAGAAGCGCTGCTGCGCATTGACGGAGTCATCGAGGTTCATGACCTGCATATCTGGACCATTACCTCAGGGCTGGATGCGCTTAGCGGCCATCTGCTGATTCAGGACCCTAAGGATCATCAGCGTGTTCTCCAGGAGGCCACCAGTCTCGTGGAAGAAACTTTCGGCATTCATCATTCGACACTGCAAATTGAGGACTCCTCCATGAAGCACAGAAGCTTGAAGGTATAACGTGCGCTAGGACGGTGAAATCTCCTGACGCAAACAAAAGAAACCGTCCTTGCGCTAAAGCTAGCGCAGGACGGTTTTGTGTTTACAGCTGAGTTCTCATGAAAATCTATTCATGTCTGATATGCTCATGCGTCTGCAGAAAAATCTGTTCCACATGCGCATCGTTTAGTGAATAATAGACCGTCTTGCCTTCCTTGCGGCGCTTTACGATCCGCAGATTGCGCAAATAGCGGAGCTGATGGGATACGGCCGATTGCCCCATGTCGAGGATAACCGACAAATCGTGCACACACAGCTCTCTCTGCGACAAAGCGTAAATGAGCCGTACCCGGGTCGGGTCGCCCAGTGCTTTGAACATTTCCGCCATTTTATCCGTTGTTCCGCGGTCCGGCAGAATCAGCGCCATAGATTCCGGTTCCAGCTCCGAACCATTGCATGTGTTGTCGCATTCTTCAAGTGCCTCAGGCTCCATGCTCTCGCCCTCCTCTAATATGCTTATCCGGTGTTACTGGTTGTTAATAGTATCTTCTACGATTAATTATAGAAAAAACTTCACCGGATGTCCATGAGAAGGATTCAGCACTGCATGCAGCATAGAGATATTATACCGCTTTGCGCAAGAAGTGGAGCAGGCCTCCCGCCAAAAAGAGAACCAGGCTTCCTGTAACTACCAGCATCAAACTCTCCATCGGCAAATTAAAAGCTCCGAACTTATCTTCACCGTAAGGAGACATGGCCAGCAGCGGCTGCACCCAGGGATAATATGGGCCGTAGGTGGCTGAATTGGAGATGAGCATATTCGGTAAAGTCAGGCTTACATTCAGTGCCAGCGGTGCGCCGAAGCTGCTCCAGCCCTGGGATACTGCCAATTGCAGCGCGGCCAGCGGCAGGCAGGCGAACCAGCCGCCGAAGAGGCTGGTGAGAAGCAGCTGCCAAGGCACAGCACCTTCCGCACCGCGATATATCCCCATGCTTACCACCATAACTATAAACAGCAGCTGCACGGCGGCCAGCATTCCCATTATCAGTGTGAATTTAGCCAGGTACACAGAACTTCGTGTTACAGGCAGGGACAACAACTGCTTCCAGCCACCGTCGGTATGCTCGGAACGGCAGATTAAAGCCGCAAATATGCCGGCGAGCACGGGAAGGAACAACATTGAATGCATTAGCGACATTACACTCAGCAGCACCTGCCAGGTGATCTGCCCATCATCCTGCATATCGGCTAGCCCTCCGATAGGCAGCGCGACAGCCGGACTGAGCAAAATAAGCAGCCAGATATGAGATTTGGACATTTTCAGCTTCTCAGCCGATAGAACTCTCCAAAAGGTTCTCATCCTAGTCCACATCCTTTCGCGCAAAATGTATGGATCCCGGCAGCAGAATCAGCAAGCCAAGCAGCAAGCCTGCTCCGCTGAACAGCCAGGGCCGGGGAGCGCTCCAGGCTAGGGCCGGCCAGCTCAGGGGAACCCATTCCGACAGAAACAAGGAGAAGATGCTTAGCAGCGACAAGGTAATTCCCACCGACACCGGAAACGTCTGATTGCGGCTGGACAGGGAGAACCACAGCTGCAGTGAGATCACCGGGAGTGCTGCAGCATAAGAAGCAAAGCCGATTTGCAGCACCTTCGCATAAGGGATTGGCTGCGACTGGAACCCGAGGATCACTCCCAAGCCCACCGTACCCGCCGCCAGCAGCAGACAGGAGATAGTAAGCAGCAGCAGGCAGAGCAGCAGCTTGGCCATAAAGACAGAGGTCCGGGAAATCGGCAACGCCAGGAGCTGCTTCCACGAGCTCATTTGGTGCTCCACGTTGGCCATCATCGAACAGATCAGCGTGCCCCCCAGATAAAGAGCCACCGGAACGAAGTCAGCCACATTGCTGAGCAGCCCGCCCCATAAATCGGCATGATATTGCTGGGTCAGATAATCGTAACGTAGCCCAAAGTTCAGCCCCTGCATGGCAAGCAGGCCGATGGGGCCAAGGAAGACCAGAAACCACAGCCCTTTGCCGCGGATTTTGAGCCAGTCAGCCGACAGCGCCCGCCACATCATGATGCGCCTCCCTCAACAACCTGCAGGAAGAATTCCTCCAGTGATTGTCTGCGTTCTTCCACCCTGTAGATTGCATGTCCATCCTCGACCAGTTCTTTAATCAGGAGCGCCACTCTGGCATCGCTCATCCGCGGCAGCACGAGCCGCCCTTCCTGCATTTCACCGCCGCAGCCTCTTCGCAAGGCGAGCGCCAGTGCTGCTTCCGGCTCGGATACGGCAAGCCGGAGGTCTCCTGCCGCCTGCTGCTGCAGATGGACAATGGAGTCCTGATAAACCATCTTGCCCTGGCGGATAATGCCGACCGTATCCGCCATCTGTTCAATTTCGCTCAGCAGGTGACTGGACACAAGCACGGTAATTCCCTGCTCTTCCGGAAGCCGCTTGATCAGCGAGCGGATCTCCTGTATACCTGACGGATCAAGTCCGTTGGTCGGCTCATCAAGGATCAGCAGCTCCGGACTCCCGAGCAGTGCGGCAGCAATACCCAGCCGCTGCTTCATGCCCAGCGAGAAGCCCTTCACAGGCCGCTTTTCTTCTCCTGTCAGCGAGACAATATCCAGCACCTCGGCGATCCGCTGCTTAGGCACATTAAGAATCCGGCGGATCGCCTCCAGATTGTCCAGTGCACTCAAATGCCCGTAATATGACGGGGACTCCACAAGCGACCCCACTTTGCGCAGAATCTGCAGCTTGTTTTTACGGAGCTCCTGGCCGAATACCTTGATTTGCCCCGATGTCGGCTTGATCAGCCCCAGCAGCATGCGGATAGTCGTTGTTTTGCCTGCGCCGTTGGGTCCAAGAAAGCCGTAAATTTCACCTTTACCAATATTCAGGTTCAAACGCTCCACCGCAGCCCGGCCGCGGTATTCCTTCAGTAAATCCTTTGTTTCAATCACAGTTTCTTTCATTCTCGTTCACCTCGGTAACTAGCATAACGTCCCAAGGTTAAAAGAGCGGCGGCAGCAAGTTTAAATTTCGTTTAAATTTTATCCCGGCGCTGAGAAATGACAATAGAGGTACCCTGCTCACTGCTGTCGACCGTCCATTCCAGCTCCATCCGCTTAAGCAGCAGCTCTACAATAGACAAACCAAGTCCTGCCCCTTTGGAGTCAGAGTTGCTCATCATTCCCTTGCCATGGTCCGAGACGATAATCACAGGGCGGCTGTCCCGGACTTCCAGCGCAATGCCTACATATAGTCCGCAGCGGGCATGGCGCAGGATATTCTGAAACAGGTTGTCCAGAATCCGGCGGAACCAGCTCTCGTCTATAGTCCAGTATAGAGGTTCACCCTCCAGGTCAATATCAACCTGGAACCCTTCCTTCTCCCAAAGCGGATACCAGGCGGCGGCACTTTCGCGCAGCAGCCGCAGCACGTCCCTGCGCTCCAGCTTCAGCGTTATCTTTCCGCTGCTGAGCAGATTATAAGAGAGCAGATTCTCGATCAGCACGCTGAGCCCGGCAATCCGTTCATCCATCAGCTCCAGCGATTCCTGCCCGCGCGGCGATAGGCTTTCCTTGCCCAGCACATGGAGATGAGTACGGATTACGGTGAGGGGAGTCCGCAAATCATGCGACAGATCGGAAACCAGGCGCTTGCGCAGCCCCTCCTCTTCCGCCTCTCTAGACCGGCTGGCAGTAAGCTCAGTCACCATCGTATTAAAGGCCTCCTCCAGACGGCCAATCTCATCCGTTCTGCCGCCAGAAGTAACGGGCTTCGGAATTCCGGCCCCGCCCGTGAAACTCATCGCCGTCTGCAGGCGCAGCAGCCGGGTCCGGATCCCTATGAAGAACAGCAGCGACACCACAATGAAGCCGGCAAAAAACAAAACCAGAACGATTAAATACCACGAGCTTAGCCCATCAATACTTTCTTCATCCCTCAATGCATCCGGAATTTGCATCACCATAAAACCTTCTCCGGCTTCCGCACGGTCTCCTACAAAGGCGACAATGGCGAGCGGATTAAGCTCTGTGCTCTTTTTCATAAAGGCAACCGCCTCTGCAGCACTCCACTGCGCGGGCAAAGCATCACCCTTTACCTGCTTCTGCAGCTCGGGATCTTCCGGCATAAGGCTTAGCCTGGTTTTCCCGTGGCTGTCTACCCAGAACATCCCGGCCAAAGGATACTCACTGCTGAGCTGCCGCATCCGCTCATTGATCGCCTCCGGCGGTTTGCCCAGCAGATCCAGCGCTTCCTGATGCCACATGGTCTCCAGCTTGGTGATTCTGGAGTAAGGGGCATACTCATCAGGCGGACCTTCCCGGGTCCATGCGCTGAATAGGCCGTATCCGACAAAGGTTGCCGTCATCATGACAGGCAGGAACAGCAGCGCTGCAATAATGATCAGCAGGTAGCGGGAGAGCAGCGAACTGCGCAGTTTATACAAGCGCCTAATGGCCCTCATGCTCTCACCCGGTAGCCGATTCCCCGGACCGTCTCTATAATCTCGGGTGCAGCCGGGTCAAGCTCCAGCTTCTCGCGCAAATAACGGATATGTACCATCAGTGTCTTGTCGCCCTCTATGTAAGCCTCACCCCAGACGGCTTCATAGATCTGTTCCTTGGTCAGAATCTGCCCAAGATGGCGGAGCAGGTAGGAGAATATCTGAAACTGCTTGCCGGTTAACAGGATTTCTTTGCCGCTTGCCGCTTCTTGAATAAGGTGTTCCCCTTCATGGACGATCAGATGCTTAATCCTTAACGGTGCAGGTGCCGCAGCACCGCTCCTTCTCAGCAGGACTTCAATCCGTGCGACCAGCTCATCCGGGTGAAACGGCTTGGTTAAATAATCATCGGCAAATTCCAGCCCCTGGAGCTTATCGTCGATGGAGGTGCGGGCGGAGAGCATCAGAATTGGCAGCCCCGGATACGTCCGCTTCAGCCGCTGCCCAACGGTGAAGCCGTCAAGACCGGGCAGCATGACATCGAGAATGGCTAACTGACAGCCGGCAGCCGCCTCCACTGCCCCTTCACCGCTCTCCAGCCAGCGGACGGCATACTGGCGTTCCCGAAGATCGGCGGAAACCGCACTGCCAATCTCCCTGTCATCTTCAACATATAACAATGTAACGCTCATTTAGCTTTCAATTCCTTTCTCGGTGGAAATGGCAGGACATCATAAAAACCCGAAGGCGGCGGATTACCGTCTGCGCTTCGGGGAGGGTATAGGTTGTATTGATTAGCACCAAAGGAACCGGACCGGTAACATTATCGAGTACGTCTAAATTTCAAATTTTCAGCCCTCTAATTGTAACATGATTTACCATAAGCCAGCTATCCTCCGGACGGCAAAAAGCCATCTATAAACCGTAGGGTTTACGATGGCCAGCTGTTTCATATCTTAGGTTTATTTGCCGTTAACTGCGGCCGCAGGCTGCCAAACGCCATGCTCTTCGTTTTTGCCGACATACTCTATCCGTGCCGGTGTAAGCTCCAGAATGACATAGTCAGGATCATCCGGTCCTTTGAACCATTTCTCCAGTGATTGGTCCCATACTTTGGCCCGTAAGCCTTCATCCCTGGTAACGGCGACTGTTGCTTCGATCTCCAGCACATCCTTGCCGCCGCCCTTTTCATATCCAAGCAGCAAAAAAGCATGCGGATTATCCTTCAGCTCTTCTACCTTATGCGTCTTCCGGTTGGTAGCGAGGTAAATGTTTAACCCCTCATGAAATACTGCCATATAACGCACCTTAGGTTTGTTGCCGGCTTCTATCGTGCCGAAGGAACCGAACTTATTGTCATCCAGCGCTTTGATGATATTTTGCTCCAGCTCATTGTTATCCATTGACGAAACAGCTCCTTTCCAATATGTGTGCTTATTATAGTGTACCCGTCCGGTTCAGAATGAATCCGGGACAAAATCATGAACTCACTTATGCTTTTCTCCCGCCCTGGGGCTGGGTGTATGTCATCGCCGTGGCTGCAGACGCTGGCCATTATTGCAGGAATCCTATTTTCACTCAGCTTGGCAGCCTGGAAATTAGGGTAATATAGAAGATGTCAAAATCCTGTGCATAAGGGTGGAATCGTTAATGACTGAGCATTTCTCCGAACACACCGAACCTACACTACATACCGTTCTGCTGCAGTTTATTTTCCCCTTCTCCATCAAGGACGGTGAGGACAAGAGCCTGGCCCGGCAGCTTGGGCTTGACGGCTTCACCCGATTTTTTCTCAACAACAAAGAGCTGGAGGATGCTTATTACGGCGAAGGCTACTGCGTATCCCATGAGAAAATGGAGCGGAGCTATCTGCCGTTCGCAGCCCATGTCTTATTCCCGCGGGACAAGGATAAAGAAGATTCCTTCCGCCGGTTTTCCCGGGTAAACAATCTGGCCTGCAGGCTGGAAATGACACAGCAATCCGTAAACTTCCGGGTACTCTCGACGGATGTATTCATTTGTCCGTTTCAGCTTGGATTTCTGACCGTAAGAGTCCGCATCGAGGAAGAGAACCTGCCCTTCAGCACAGCGCTGGAATTCGCCGACCGTTTCCGCACACTCGAGGATGTCTCCTACCAGGACAAACATACCTATATCCATTACCAGGACAAAACCTTCGATCAGGTGGAGGATTTTGTGTTCAGGAATCTGGCCGATGGCCTGCAGCCGTTTATGGACCAATCGGAAATTGACGGGGCCTATTTTGAGACACTTCCCTTCTTCGTAGACGAACGAATGCTGGTCCAAGCCTTTTATGGCTTCAACCGGCAGGAGGATGCAGACGAGATCAGCGTGGAGCTGCGTTACCGCGCCTCCCAGCTGGATGGGCTGAATCTGGACGGAAAACCCTATATCAGCGCCAGCGATCCCGAGTATATCGAAGAGTACTGCCAGGCACATTCGTACAACCGCTGGGGGCCGGATACCTACTATATGACCAACGAGCAGACTTTCTGCTGCCTGAGCCGGGCCGAACCGGAGGTAGCCACTCCACTGGTCAATCAGATGTACGGGCAGTATTACTACGGGCTGCTCCTTAGTATTTTCCACAAAATCGTCCTGTTGAAGCTTTCCAATCTCCACTCCCGGCTGCGTATCAACCACGATTATGATCAAATTGAAAATCTGATCTTCCTGATCAACAAGTTTTCGGCCAAGTTTTATTTTCTGGAGCTGATTTCACAGTCGCAGGGCCGGGAGATCTTCATCCAGCTGCGCAAAGTATACGGCAATGACGCCCTCTTTGATGAAGTCAAAATGACCCTGAACGACCTGTTCCAGTACCAGGAGAAATTCCAGGCTAAACGCCGGGATACGCTGCTGATGATTCTGACTGTCTTTACAGTGGTGAGCGGCATCTACGGGATGAACCAGGTTATTGAAGACTTGAAGGGACGCATTGAATGGAGCAAAATGCTGGAATACTCTCCTTTTGAATATTTGGCACTGCTGCTCACCTTCACCGGGATCCTCGTCAGCATCCTCCTGACGCTGAAAGAGCTGTGGAACGGAATCCGCAGCCGCCGCAGAAAAAGATTTTATACCAAGGATTGATAAGCTTCCGGAAACTATCATGAGTGATTTGCCCTTCGGGCGACGTAGTATTGAATAGTATATACGCCGGAGGTTGCCTATGACGTTCAATCCAAATGACAGCCTGGCATGGGCCGGGCGGTTCAAAAACAAAGATAAAAAGGCACTCGCAGAAGCGATTGATCTCTTTGGCCCCGATGTGCAGAGACTGGTCCGGCGTATTCTGTCCGGCACCGGAAGCGCGGAGGATGTTGAGGAATGTGTGAGCGATGTGTTTATGGCGGCATGGAGCGGAATCAGCCGTTATGAGCCCGAGCGTGCCTCCTTCCGCACCTGGCTGTTCCTGCTGGCCAAATACAAAGCACTGGATCTGAGGCGCAAGCTGCTGCGCCGGGGCGGAACCGGGGAAGCAGCTGCTGCCGGAGCTGCACGGAACGAAATTTCCGCCGAACAGGAAGTTCTTTCCCGCGAGACGGCCAGTGAATTGATCGGCTGCGTGCAGCAGATGGGCGAACCGGACCGCAGCCTGTTTCTGCGCAGATATTTCCTCTATGAGAGCCTTGATCAGCTTGCGCAAACCTTCAGTCTCAGTAAAAAGGCAGTCGAAAGCCGCTTATACCGTTGCCGGACGCTGCTCAAGCAGGCGCTAGGCCTGTCTGAGAGTCAGGGAAAGGAGGCGCAACATGGCCAAAGACATGAAAATTGAGGAACAGCGCCTGTTCGGAATGATTGATTCTATGAACTTCAGTGATGCGGAGCTTGCCTTAGGTGTACTGCCGGAGATTAACCAAGGTCCGCACCTGGCAGACGAAGAGGAGACAGCTTCGCTCGCCCGCATCAAAGCACGTACACTTGCCCGTCTGGAGCCTGAAGCCGCTGTCCACACCGTCCGTTCCTTCGCCCGGAGATCCCGGAGGCGGAATATCTTCGCGGCCGCAGCAGCGGTAATACTCATTGCTGCCGGTATGCTCGCCTTCTCTCCTGAGGTACAGGCCGGGTTAAGAAAGGCGCTGAGTTTCCTTCCTGGCTTCGGCACCGTCGTGGAGAACAGCCCCGGTGACCGGATCTATGTGCTGGGCAAACCCTATGATATTGCTCTGGGGGACGGAAGTCTGACCGTAGATGCCGTTCTCCTGCAAGAGCTTGGCGGGAGTATTACGCTTCGCGGCCGGAAAGTCCCTGAAGTCAGCGAATTTGAGGCAAATATCGGCGGCAACCGCTATACTTTCACCTCTTACATGCGTTCGTCCTCGGAGAGTGAGTGGTACGGCAGCTACAGTTCAACTCAACCGCTGCAACTGAAGAAGGATAATCTTCTAACCCTGCATCTGGTCGGCACAACCGTTGGTCCGTTACAGCTCACCGCTCCGAAGACAGCTGAGGAGCTCGGGGAACTCGGCGCAAGCGATATACAGCAGGATGTGCGGATTACTGCTTTTCCGGTGGACCTTGGCGGCGGGCTTGTCCGTGTCCAGTTATTGCCCACTCTGACGGCGGAATCCGGGCTGACTGTCCATGCTTACGGACTGGAGCCGCTGGTCCCTGGATCAGGTCTCTATATAGAGAACGCAGCAGGAGAAAAGGCGGCACTGGAGCAGCCTGAATCCATGTCCTATCCTTCCGACTTCCGGTTTCATGAGACTGCCGGGGCGGGCGCTTGGCCTTATACGGTCTTCATTCCTTATATTGAAGTTTCAGATCATGACGCTGTATCTGCAGAAGTAGAGATTCCGCTGCCTGATATCGGCCAGGAGCAAATGCTCCACACACGCGCGGAAATCGCGGGCTTTCCGGTAGAGTTCACCCGCATTGAACGTACCGGCGAGACGGCTGCCAGCGTCGATGTGAATGTGAATTTCAATGCCGCAAAGCTGCGGACGCTGAAGCATTTTCTTATTCGCTATCCGGGGCAGGCGGACAACAGCTCGTTCTCTTGGGTGAATATGGACCAGACCTACGGCGTGATGAAGACCCTCCATTTAGAAACAAAACCCGGGGAGGATAAGCTGCGTTTTAAGCTGTCCGAGCCGCATTTTCTGCTCAAAGGGCCGTGGCGCCTGCCGCTGAAGCTTGATAGCTAAGCAGAGTTGCTACTGGACAACTATGGAGCAGGCGTCTATAATACACCGTAAGAACACAGCAATACCTATAACTTCATAGTACCAGGGGTGCTGGAATTGGCCGGCTGAGATTGTATCCCACAAGATACTGACCCTTATACCTGATCTGGATAATGCCAGCGTAGGAATCGTCAATCGCTTACGGCCGTTTATGGCCCAAGCCACAACCTTGCGCAAGTAACTGGTGTCCCGATTCTCGGGGCACCTTTTTTGTATGGGACTATTCAGAATTTGGAAGACTAGGGTTGCTGGAAGGAGAGAAGAAGAGAAATGGGAGTCACAAAAGTATTAAAGCTCAGCCTCACCTGCATGCTGGTCTTTGCCATTGCCGGATGCGGCAATAGCAATGGGAACTCCGGGGGGAATGCGGCAGAGACTGCCGGGAACAGCACCGCTGCTCCTGAAACCACTGCCGGGGCAGCAACGGACGCTCCGAAGGAGCTGACCAAGGTCAAGGTCGCGCTGGACTGGACGCCGAATACGAATCATACCGGGCTTTATGCGGCAAAAGAGCTGGGCTATTACGAAGAGGAAGGGCTGGATGTTGAAATCGTGCAGCCGGGCGCTGCCGGTTCCGACACGATGGTTACCTCGGGCGAAGCCGCTTTTGGCATCAGTGCCCAAGAGGCACTGACGCTGGCCCGCCTGCAGAAGGTGCCGCTTGTGTCCATCGCCGCTATCATTCAGCATAATACCTCCGGGTTCGCTGCACCGAAAAACCGCAATATTAAGACACCGAAGGATTTCGAAGGCAAAACCTACGGCGGCTGGGGTTCCCCTGCCGAAGAAGCGGCCATGAAAGCCATTATGGACCCCGAAGGCGGAGATGTGAAAAAGGTGAAGCTGGTGAACATCGGTGAAGCGGACTTCTTCACCGCCGTGAAACGCGACATTGATTTTGCCTGGATCTTCTATGCCTGGACCGGGATTGAAGCGGAGCTGCGCGGAGAACCGCTCGACATGCTCTACCTCAAGGATTATGCACCCCAGCTCGATTACTACACGCCGGTACTGACTACGAGCGAGAAGGAAATTGCCGAACATCCGGAGCTGGTGAAGACTTTCCTTAAGGCTACCTCGAAAGGTTATCAATACGCCATTGATCAGCCGGAGGAAGCCGCAGCCATTCTTTCCAAAGCTGTTCCTGAGCTGGACCCCAAGCTGGTCCTGGCCAGCCAGAAATGGCTCAGCCCGAAATACAAGGATGATGCCGTCCGCTGGGGCGAGCAGAAGAGCGAGGTCTGGCAGGATTACGCCGACTGGATGTATGGCCTGAAGCTGCTCGATCAGCCGCTGGATGTTCCAAGCACATTTACGAATGAGTTTTTGCCAGCTAACTGATTAAGGATGAAGTGATTTAAACTGAGAGGATTGATATATTGTGGCCAATACATTGCTAAGCATTCAGGTAATTCCCAAAACTCCGAACAACGAGGATTCGATTCCTTACGTGGACAAAGCCATCGAAGTGATTCAGAAATCCGGTGTAAAACATCAGGTGAACCCGCTGGAGACCACGATGGAGGGCGACATCACCGAGCTGCTTGAGGTTGTGCGCCAGATGCATGAAGCGCTGATTGCCGCAGGCAGTCCGAGCGTCATCTCCCAGATCAAAATCGCCCATAACCCGAATGGAATCAGCATGGACAAACTGACGGAGAAATACCGGCCGTGAGATCGTATTGGAAACAGATTTGGCCGCCCCTTGTGGCGGTCGTCTTTTTTCTGGGGTTATGGCAAGTTTCGGTATCCCTGTTCCATATCGAGTCATGGATCCTTCCCAGCCCAAGCGATATCGCCCGGGAAACCTCGGGCAATGCTTCCGGCATTTGGGCACATACAGCGGCTACGCTGCGCCTTACCCTGATCGGCTTCCCCATCGGCACAGGCGTGGGTCTTATTGTTGCCCTGCTGCTGCATCTGCTGCCTTGGCTCAAGAGAGCTCTCTACCCGCTGCTCATTCTCAGTCAGAATGTGCCCTCGATTGCGCTCGCGCCGCTGCTGATTATCTGGTTCGGCTTCGGGCTGCTGCCGAAGGTTGTCCTGATTACACTTGTCTGCTTCTTCCCGGTTTCAGTCGCCGCCATGGGCGGCCTGATGCAAAGCGACCGGACCATGCTGAACTATATGAAGATGGCCGGCGCGAACAAATGGCAGATCTTCACCAAGCTGGAGCTTCCGGGCTCCCTGCCCGCCCTGTTCTCGGGGCTTAAAATTTCGGCCACCTACGCCGTAATGGGCGCTGTTGTCGCGGAATGGATCGGAGCTGACAAGGGCATCGGCTACTACATGCTGCTGCAAAAATCCGCTTACCGCACAGACCGCGTATTCGTCGCCATTGCCATCATCGTGCTGCTCAGTCTTGTGCTGTTCGCACTTATCGCGCTGCTGGAGAAATGGCTGGTGCGCTGGAAGCCGCGCAAAAGTTCCTAGAAAAGGAGGATGGCCGACAATGCCGCATATTACAGATAACCCGCCATCCGGCACTGAAGCAGCCGGCATTCCTGAAGCCAGGACCTTACCGCCTGCACTTGAGGTAAAAGGAATCTCCAAAACCTTCACCCACCGCCGCCGCGAAACCCGCGTGCTGGATAACGTATCCCTTACAGTGCGGCCGCAGGAATTCGTCTCGATTGTCGGACCCTCAGGCTGCGGAAAAAGCACTTTATTCCATATTATCGGGGGCCTGGAGCTGCCGGATGCCGGAACGGTAAGCATGAACGGCAACCTTGTTACAGGGCAGCGCGGAGAGATCAGCTACATGCCGCAGCAGCCCGCGCTGTTCCCTTGGCGAAGCATCGAGGACAACGTCCTGCTCGCCGGTGAGCTTAAGAGCGCGCCGCAGGCTGCGGCGCGGGAAACCGCCCGCCACTGGCTGGCCAAGGTCGGCCTTGGCGGCTTCGAGCGGGCCTACCCGCATATGCTGTCGGGCGGCATGCAGCAGCGGGCTGCCTTCCTGCGGGCGCTGCTCGCGCCGCAGGAGCTGATGCTGCTGGACGAGCCGTTCAGCGCGCTGGATGCGCTGACGCGCAGCGAAATGCAGCGCTGGCTGCTGGAGCTGTGGGAGGAGAACCGCCGCTCCGTGCTGTTCATCACCCACAACATCGAAGAAGCGCTGCTGCTCTCCAGCCGCATCTATGTGTTCTCTGGACGTCCCGGCTCCGTCCTGCATACGGTCGATGTCCCGTTTCCCCGGCCGCGCCGTGAGGAAATCGCCGATTCGCCGGAATTCCTCCAGCTCAAGCGCCAGCTGTCACAGTGGATGCGGGAAGAGCAGGCGAAGAGTTCCAAGTAGTCTTAAGCGATATCCGCTTAACAGCCTCTACAAAAGACCAGCCGCCCTATGAACCGGACGGCTGGTCTTATTAATATGTAGTTATTTCAAGATAACGGCACACGAATGCGCACTGATTCAGCAGCGCAGGGCTCAGCAACACAAACAAAAGGAAACTTGTCCGCTAATTTTATATAAAACCCACTTAATATTGATTTAGAGGGAATTACTACCTGTATTATTCAGTAATTAGGCCATTTTTCCATTTCTCAAGGAATTACCGGTAGTAAATCCCTCTGATTACCCATCATTCTGTCGGTGGCAAAATTAGCGGGACCCTTTCCCTTTAAGCTATAGGCATACATCGGCTCCACAAAGAGACTAATAGCCCCCTTCCCGCCGCTCCATATAGCATTCAGCCTTATCACAATTTATCCGTACATAACCAGTAACAATCCACCTGTAGCACGCCCGCCACAGCATTCGGGAATATCAAGAAATAATAAACGCCTAGATCCAGCCCTTCTCCTCAGCCAGCCGTACGGCTTCGATCCGGCTTTTCACTTCCAGCTTACCCAGAATTTCCGAGATGTAATTGCGGACTGTGCCATACGAGAGGTGCAAACTCCCGGCAATTTCACCAGCCGTCTGCCCTGCACCGGCCAGCCGCAGAATCTCCCGTTCACGGGAGGACAGCGGATTCTCTTCCCGCAGGCTGCCGAAGACCAGTTCCGGAGAGACCTCACGGTGTCCTTCCATGACGCGCCGGATCGCATCCGCCAGCTTGTCGACCGGCTCGTCCTTCAGCAGATAGCCCTGAATCCCGGCCTTCACGCCCCGTTCGAAATAGCCCGGCCGGGCAAAGGTCGTCAGGATAATGATCTTCGTCCGGCAGCCTTTGGCTTTCAGCAGCTCCGCAACCTCCAGCCCGCTCTTCAGCGGCATTTCGATGTCCATAAGACACACGTCCGGCTCCAGCCGCCCGATCAGCGCAAGGGCCTCTGCCCCGTCACCGGCCTCTCCGAGAACCTCAATGTCCTCCTCCAGGTCAAGCAGCGAGGCCATCGCCCCGCGCAGCAAACGCTGATCCTCGGCGATTACAATGCCTATCATGCCAATTCCCCCTCCTTATGTTCCTTGATAATCCTCGGAATTACTACAGATAATGCTGTCCCCTTGCCCGGATTGGAGCTAAATGTCATGGAGCCGTCAACGAGCGATAACCGCTCGGCCATCCCTTTCATTCCGTTGCCTTCGCGGCGTTCACGGCCTGCTCCATCAGGAGTGAGGCCGATTCCGTTATCCTCAACGGTGATCCGCACCGCCCCCTCCGTCAGTGCAATTCCGATTCGGCAACGGGTGGCTTGGCTATGCTTCACTATATTTGTCACCGCCTCCTTGATGCAGAGGCTAAGGATATTCTGTGTCAGGTCAGGCACGTCCTCCAGCGACACCTCCCCCTGCACTTCAAGGGCGATCTCCGCAGCCCGCAGCATTCTCCCGGCCTCTGCCAGTTCCTCGGCTACGGTAACTGCCCGCATCTCCGAGACCAGCTCGCGAACCTGGCGCAGTGCCGCACGCGAGGTGCGCTGAATCTCCCTGGCTTCGGCCTGCGCGCGCTCCGGGTCCTTGGCGACAAGCCTCTCGATTAGCTGGCTTTTCAGCGTAATCAGCGACAGGGTATGGCCCATCGTATCATGCAGGTCCCGGGCAATCCGCATCCGCTCTTCGCGTTTGATTAGCTCCTCGATGACTTCATTAGCCTGATCCAGCTGTTTCTCCAGTATTTTCCTACGCCCTAGAGATTTTATCCCAAACGGAGAGACCAGCATGATAATTAAAAAAGGAAAAAAGAACAGCAGGTCATATGGATTCATCCCCCATGCCGCTATAACCAGTGGTATCAGAATCACGCCGCAAAAAACTACATAAGCTATCTTAAACTCTCTCTTGCCGGCATACCAGCCGACAAAGTTGGAAGAGAAAAAGCCCATGAAAAAATTAACCGGGTTGTAGCATAGGCTCAGCACCACAATCAGCAGCATTTGCAGCCCCAGCCAGTAGTTAAAGGCTTTGTCACCGGCCCAGTATAACTGGCGGTATGTCACGGCGAAGAGCAGCAGCAGAGCTGCTCCAATGATCAGCTTCAGACCCCGCTCCTCCTGCAGATTAAAGGCCGGAAGCAACAAATAGAACATCCATACAAAAGGGAAAAAACCGTATTTTTGCGGGAACAACCGAAACTTCCTGCCTGACAACATGCATTACACCGCTTCCTGTTTTTTTCGAATATACAGCGATAGTAACATAAATATTGCCAGATAGCCGAGCAAAATCAGCACACCGCTCCACTGTGGATGGCCTCCGCGTACAATCTCCCACGCCCCGTTTCCATAATTATAAGAAGGCAGCCAGCGGCCGATCCGCTGCATCAGCTCCGGAAGAATATCCAGCGGCATCCACATGCCGCCCGCCAGCGCCAGCCCCATATAGAGCACATTGCTGACACCGCTTGCCGTGTCTACCCGTTTCATAAAGCCGACAAGTGTGCCCAGTGCCAGAAAAGGCAGGGAGGCGACAACAATCCATAATCCGCTGAACAGCCACTGCCCTGGAGTCAGGGACACCCCGTTCATCACATAACCAGCGGCAAATATGCATACCACGGAGAAAAGCTGCATCATCATCTGAGCGAACATTTTGCCGGTGAAATAGACATAGGACGGCAGCGGAGTAATGCGGATAAAGGTGTTCCAGCCCTGGGTCCGCTCCTGCACAAGCCGGATGCCCAGCGTCATGATCGCTGACCCCATTACACTGAACGCCGCCATCGACATCAGATAATGAGCCTGCCAGAGGGCAGCGTCGTCCATGCCTGTATTCACCACTTTAGTGAAGATGAAATAGAACATGATCGGCATGACCAGCGACCAGAACACATAATAAGGATTGCGGAAGATCCGCAGCAGCTCGGACTTGCATTGGTTGATCATTATTTTCATGGCTTGACGCCCTCCTCCGGTTGAATCGTCAATTGCTCAAAGGCCTCATCCAGCCGGCCCTGATCGATGCGGACATCCTTCACTTCAAGCCCGCCGGTAAAAATTGCACGGAGCGCCTCGTCCGTATTCTCTGTCGTGACCACAATCCGGCCGTCCTTATCGTACATTTCCTCGACCGCCGCCAATTGCCGCAGCCGTCCGCGCAGCTCTTCAGGATCGCTTGCTGCCAGAAAGGACAGCGATTGCCGCACAATTCTCCCCTTAATCTCATCCGGGCTGCCGTCCGCCACCAGCGCGCCTCGGCTGAACAGCAGAATCCGGTCGGCAATATCCTCGGCCTCCTGCAGATAGTGGGTCGTGAAGAGGATCGTCTTTCCTCCAGCGGCCAGTCCGCGTACCCTGTCCCAGAAATGCCGCCGCGCTGTAATATCCATCCCAACCGTAGGTTCGTCAAAGAACAGCAGATCGGGATTGCCCGCCAGGGCCAGGGCGAAATTCAGACTGCGCCGCTGGCCGCCGGAGAGCTTCTCGGCATACCGCTGCAGATCGGCCTTGGCCAGGCCCGTCGCCTGCAGCAGAACCTCCATAGCCATGGGCTGCGGGTAATAGCTGCGGATCAGAGCGATGATCTCCCGGACCTTCAGCCGGTCCATTACGCTTACTTCCTGCAGCATGGCCCCCGTTTTTTCCCGGACCAGCCGGCTTCCGGGCGGAAGCCCGAACACCTTTATACTGCCTTCCGTCTGCTCCTTCAGTCCAAGCAGCATGGATAACACGGTTGTTTTCCCCGCCCCGTTAGGCCCCAGAATCGCAGTAACCGACCCCCTGCTGATCTTGAAGCTAATGCCGTCCACCGCTTTTTTGCCGTGAAATATCTTGCTTACCCCATCCATTTCGATCACGTTGTCTATACCGTCCATGTCCGTTCCCCCCGTATCTTAAGCCCTGATCTATATTTCTATGGTATAAAAAATGGGGAAATGAGATCAGTATGGACTGTCATTCCTTTGAGATGACAACTGTCACCTGGCTCTAAACGCATAGCAAAAAGCCCCGGCACCAAACGGCAAGCATTTGGCATGAGGCTCTTTGGATCGCTTCAAGAAGCTTATAACCATGCTATTTTTGCATGAATCCCTTTTCCTGCAGAAATTCCTTCATATGCATGCGGGCCGGCTCCGCGAAACGTTTAGCCATCATAGCGGACCAGGGTGCATCACTCTGTCCGCCCGTCCGCTCACGCATATATGCACTCGACACTTCGTCATAAGCTGCAACTTGCCCGGCAGTTTTGGCCTTGTCATAGCCGTTCCGGTGCAGTACAGCTTCCAGCGGAAGACGCGGACGACGTCCGGAGGCCCCGGCAGGATAGCCGAGACACATGCCGAATACCGGATAGACCCGTTCAGGAAGATTCAGCAGCTCCGACAATTCGGCGATATTGTTGCGGACTCCGCCGATGTAGACGATGCCCATGCCTAGCGATTCTGCAGCAATGGCAGCGTTCTGCGCCGCAAGTGCTGCGTCAACGGTGGCAACAATGAAATTTTCAGTGGAATCGAAGGATTCGGCTGATTGCAAATAGGGTGCCGTTGTTTCATGCAGCCGGTACAGATCGGCACACCAGACCAAAAAGACCGGACACTGCTCGATATAAGCTTGATTGCCCGAGAGAGCGGCAAGCTGTGCTTTAAGCCCGGGCTCAGTGACTGCGATGACACTATAGGCCTGAACATTGCTGGAGGTCGAGGCCATCTGGCCTGCGCCGATGATGGCAGCAAGCTGTTCTTCACTTACCGGCTTGTCCAGGTACTGGCGGACGGAGACATGCTGGTTTAATAATTCAAGGGTTTCGTTATTCGGTTTCATGATCTGTTCGCCTCTCTTTTCTCCTTATTAGCCACAAACAAATGAATATAGGCCACACTCTTACCATCCGCCCCCGCGTTTCACTTCTTCGACAATGGCCTTGACGCCTTCGTCGATCTGGTCCAGCCGGGCGCGTGAAATGCTGATCCGCATAAACTTCTCCCGGTTCCCGTAACCGGTCATATAGAATCCCTTGCCTGATACGACGCTGATCTTTCTCTGCGCAAGCCGCTTGACCACACGATCCAAATTCACTGTCTCCGGCAGCTTATACTGCATGTAGATCCCGGAGCTGTCCGAAGACACTTCAATCAGACCTTCCGTATTGTGCTGCTGGAGTGCCTCATACATTGCACTGATTCTTTCGGCATACAGAGCTTTTATTTTGTGCTTGTGATGCTCATACATGCCATTCCTGATATACACCTCAAGAGCTGCCTGGGACAATAATGAATTGTCCGTGTATCCTTTATACGCGCAGAATGTCTTAAACAGGGTTTCCGGCACAACAGCCGCACCCAGCCGGAGGCCCGGAAAAATGATTTTGGAATAGCTTTTCAAATAAATAACATGTGAAGTCTGGTCATACGCATAAATAGGATCAAAGCGCCGTTCTGCACCCAGGTCTGCCATATAATCATCCTCAACGATGTACACATCGTATTTGCCGGCCAACCGGGCAATGGCTTTCCGTTCCTCCGTACTGAGAGAGGTTCCGAGCGGATTATGATATCTGGGCATGGTATAAAAGAATTTGATCCCCCCGGCTCTGAACCTCTCCTCCAGCTCCCGCAGATCAATACCGGCTGCCGAACGGGTAATCCCGCTCACCGGCATCCCCTCAGCCTCCAAATAACGCAGGTACAGATCGTATCCGGGCTGTTCAACAAGGATTTCTGTCCCGCCATTCGGAAATGGCATCTTGGCAAGTACCTCCAGCGCCTGCTGGGTTCCCGAAGTGATGATAATCTGCCCCACTTTGGCAAAGACCTGATATTCCGCCAGATGGGGCACAAGGGTCTGGCGCAGCGTACCCAGTCCCAGCGTATCTCCATAGGTGAACAAGTGGTATTTGTGCCTGTCAATCGCTTTATTGAGACAATGCTGGAAATCCAAATATGGAAACACATTCAGATCGGGCGAGGCCGAGGCAAAATCAATCGTCTCCCCGCCCCTGGCAGGTCCCGCATCTTCAGACCTTTCAACCATGTAGTATCCGCTCTGCGGAATAGAATAAATCGCATGTTGTCTTTCCAGCTCCCCGTATGCCCGCAGAATAGTGCTGATGCTGCAGCCGTAGAAATCTGCACTGCTACGCACAGAGGGCAGTTTTTGCCCCGGGCTGTATTGCCCCTCTCTGATCCGGTTTTCCATATCGGACAAGACCGAAAGATACTTTTTCATAATGCGCCTCCTGAATGGCCTTCTACACTAAGTAAGTTCATGTTACCACTATTCGTCTCTATTCATTATATAGCAATCAACAAACTGTATCGGTACAGTCATAGAAAAACAGTATTGTTCGCGCAGGCATTTCCCTTTAATTTTAAAGTAACAGATAAGACGTTTAGACGATCCTGTCCTGTTAACGAAAAGGAGATGCTACTATGCCGCAAAAAGGACTCAAGCTGGCTTATATATTTGCCGTGCTTAACGCAGTTATTATCGGATTCTCATTCTTATTCACCAAAGTAGCGCTCGGTCATGCCGGACCGCTCGATACGTTAACCTACCGCTTCGCGGCTTCGTTTATAGTGATGTCGATCCCGGTTGCCTTCGGCTGGGTCAAAATATCCTACAGCGGCAAGCCGATTGGTAAAGCACTGCTGCTGGCAGCCATGTACCCGCTCGGATTCTTCACCCTTCAGGTATTCGGACTCCAGCATGCCAGCTCTGCCGAGGGAGGAATTCTCTATTCTTTCACCCCGGTTGTGACGATGATCATCGCCTCTATATTTTTGAAAGAGCGCACGACGCTTCTGCAGAAGCTGTGTATCTTCCTGTCCGTATTCGGCGTTGTGTTCATCTTTGTCATGAAAGGGAGCAGTATTAATCTGTCCAACATGACCGGGATTGTGTTGTTATTCCTGACCTGTCTGGCCTTTGCCGGATACAGCGTACTGGCCCGGTCACTCTCCAAGCATTTCAGCCCCACTGAACTCAGCTATTTGATGATGGGAATTGGCTTCGCCACATTCCTGATCATTTCGCTTACCGGACATGTGTCCAGCGGCACGCTTGGCGATTTCTTCAAACCGCTCGGCAGCAGCACCTTTATCTTGTCTACCCTTTACTTGGGTATTATAGCGTCGCTCGTCACCACCCTAACATCAACCTATATTTTGTCCAAAATCGAAGCTTCCCTTATGAGTGTGTTCACCAATCTCTCGACCATCGTCTCCATTGCGGCCGGGGCGATCTTTCTCGGGGAAAACATCACTGTGTATCACTGGATCGGATCGTTCCTGATTATTGCAGGGGTTATTGGCACCAACCGTCTGGGACGCAAGAAAGCCGCCGGGGCTTAATGCCCGGCGGCTTTTTTATCCGTTCTGCTCCAAGAAAAGAGCATTCCCCTGTGGAGAAAATGATGAGATTTACAGCTTGACCCGCTGCAGCCGCAGCGCATTCAGCACGACCGATACAGAGCTGAAGGCCATTGCCGCACCGGCAAGCCATGGCGCCAGAAAGCCTAGCGCAGCAATCGGTATCCCAATGGTATTGTAAGCAAGCGCCCAGAACAAATTCTGCTTAATATTGGTCATGGTTTTGCGGCTCATCAGGATCGCATCCGGAATGCTCATCAGATCACCCCGCATGAGGGTAATATCCGCTGCTTCCATCGCTACGTCGGTGCCGGTACCAATAGCCATACCGGTATCGGCAGTGGCCAGGGCAGGGGCATCATTGATGCCGTCCCCGACCATCGCCACCTTGGTTCCCCCGCTCTGCAGCCTGCGGATCTCGGCAGCCTTCCCTTCCGGCAGCACCTCGGCCAGCACCGTACGGATGCCAGCCTGCCCGGCAATGGCCTCGGCTGTCAGCTTGTTGTCTCCCGTAATCATGACCACTTCAATGCCCATATCATGCAGCTTGGCTACGGCAGCCCGCGAAGTATCCTTGATGGTGTCGGCTACCGCGACAATCCCGGCAATGGCCCCGTCCACGGATACCAGCATCGCGGTCTTGCCTTCCTGCTCCAGCTTCTGCATCAGCCCGGTCCACGGACCGGTGTCTGCACCGCTTTCTTCCATCATCCGCCGTGTTCCCACACGGATGCTCTGGCCGTCAACCACCGCAGAAATGCCGCGTCCCGGCACCGCCTCAAACTGCTCGGCACCCGGCAGGTCCAGGCTTCTTTCCGCAGCACCAGCCACGATGGCATCGGCCAGCGGATGCTCTGACAGCTTCTCGGCAGCAGCCGTAACGGACAGCAGCCGGTTCTCGGCCAGTACTCTGCCATGTGCGGCGATTTCCGTTGTCGTTATAATATCCGTCAGCACCGGCTTGCCGCTGGTTACAGTTCCCGTCTTATCCAGTACAACGGTCTTGATCCCCTGTGCGGCTTCAAGATGTTCGCCGCCCTTGAACAGAATCCCGAATTCAGCCGCGCGTCCTGATCCGGCCATAATTGAGGTTGGTGTAGCCAGACCTAGTGCGCATGGACAGGCGATAACCAGTACAGCGATGGCTTTCTCCAGTGCATCGGCGAACTGGCCCGGCGCTCCCCAGATATACCAGACTCCAAAGGTTACAGCTGCAATTACGACCACTATCGGCACAAAGATGCCGGAAATCACATCGGCAATCCGCTGAATCGGAGCCTTGGAGCCTTGCGCTTCCTCTACTACTCTGATGATTTGCGCCAAGGCGGTGTCACGGCCAACTTTGAGTGCCTTAATCTTCAGCATTCCATTCTTGTTCAGTGTTGCCCCAATGACAGTATCTCCCGGCTTCTTCTCTACCGGAATGCTCTCGCCTGTCAGCATGGATTCATCCACAGATGACAGCCCTTCAACGACCTCGCCGTCTACCGGCACCTTCGTTCCCGGCTTAACCAGCACAATGTCTCCCGGAATGACCTCTTCCACAGAAATGCTGAGCTCAACACCGTCACGGATGACCAGCGCCGTCTTAGCCTGCAGGCCCATCAGGCTTTTAATGGCGTCGGAGGAACGGCCCTTGGCCAGTGCTTCGAACCATTTGCCTACCAGAATCAGCGTAATCAGAATCGCGCTGGTCTCGTAATATAATTCCACCGAATGGCTCATGCCTGCCATCGACAAGGAATCTATCGTCAGGTACAGACTATAGAAATAAGCAGCCGAGGTGCCCAGAACAACCAGCACATCCATATTGGCACTGCCGTTCTTCAGCGCCTTATAGGCGCTGACATAGAACTGCCAGCCGATAATGAACTGCACAGGGGTCGCCAGCACAAGCTGGAACCAGGGGTTCATCAGTATATCCGGTGCAGGAATCCATGAAGTGAAGGAGAAATGCGCCGCCATCGCCCAGAGCAGGGGAAAGGACAGAACTGCGGAAATGATCCATTTATTCCGCTTGCGCACAATTTCCTGGCTGCGCTGATCGGCCGTGTCCTTGCGGTCCTGTTTCAGCGCAGCCTTATATCCGATGCTGCTTACTTTCTCCATGATCTCAGCCGTGCTGATGTTTCCGGGTGTATATTCCACATGTGCCGTCTCCAGGGCCAGATTCACATTGACCGCCGCGATTCCGGGCATGCGCCCAAGCACCTTCTCAATCCTTGCAGAGCAAGCGGCACAGGTCATTCCTGTAATATCAAAATCTGCCGACTCCTTCAGCGTATCGTATCCCAGCGAGCGGATCTTCTCTTCAATTTGCGGCAATCCCGCTACCGCCGGATCAAAGCCCACTGTCGCTTGCTCCAGCGCCAAGTTGACGTTGGCCCGCGATACCCCCTCCATCCGGGACAGCCCCTTCTCGATCCGGGCCGCGCAAGCCGAGCAAGTCATGCCGGTAATCTGCAGCGTGGTCTGCTGCAGGCCGGATTCTGTCGTTTTCTCCACGATCTCCGCGCCTCCTCATACCCCTTAGGGGTATATTAATGTGTAAAAGAAAAGGCTGAAGCCTACGGAACCTGCAAAGTTCCCCGCCCCAAGCCTCATTATTCATTCATCCGACTTAAACCACGTCGTATCCCTGGTCCTCAATCGCTGTCTTAATTGCACTAAGGCTTACCTTGTTCTCATCGTATTCAACAGCGACTGTCTTCGCAGGCAGGTCGACTTTGGCGGCAGCGCCAAGACCGCTTACGGCTTTCTCCACAGCACTGACACAGTGACCGCAGGACATTCCTTCTACAGTTAACGTTACGTTTGACATATTAAAAACCTCCTTAAAGTTTTGTGAGCTTAACTTCATTGATTCTACTTCGTACAAAACTGTCTTCGAAAGCATACGCTTAGTTTTGTGAGCTTTACTTCGTTGATTCTACTTCGTACAATCCTTATTTCATAAGCTTGTTAACCGTGATCAGCAGCTCATCAATAACCTCATGCTCACCGGCTTCAATGCGCTCAATAATACAGCTCTTCATATGTCCTTCAAGCAACAGCTTTCCGACACCGTTCAACGCAGCCTGTACTGCAGCGAGCTGATTAAGCACATCGTCACAGTAGGTATCCCGTTCAATCATGCCCTTGATGCCGCGAATCTGGCCTTCGACCCGGTTGAGGCGGTTCGTGAGGCCATTCTTGAATTCCGGTGAATGGTGGCTCTTGCGTTCTCCGGGGGTATGACAACCGCTATCACATGATTCAGGTGACAGCTTCTCTTCTTTGGGCGCCATCTACGCACCTCCTTGTATCCTGGCTGCAACTTAATCTTAATATACCCCCCATGGGTATGTCAAGAAAAATCATCTTCCTAAAAAAAGGTATTTTGGCGAAGTATAACGAATGAAAGACTCAGGAATCCAATTATTTCATATTTCCCATTCTTGAACAGAGGCAGGTAGGGTAATGGTTTACGATGGCATCATTCTTGGTCTAATTGTAGGGTTCTTCCGGGGCGGTTTAAGACACGGCCTCGTCCAGTTCAGCAACATTCGGCTCAAGGCAGGATGGATCTTCCCGCTGCTACTGGTATTCCAATTTTTTATGTATTATATTCAGGAGCGGTCGTCCACTGTAGCCGCAGCCAGCGGTTATATCTTTACCGCTGTGTATGTGGTTGGGCTGATTTTTTTATGGTTGAACCGGCACAACAAAGGATTCTGGCTCATTATGACGGGTGTATTCCTTAACTTCCTGGTTATGCTCGTTAACGGGGGGAGAATGCCGGTATCCTTTGAAGCGGCTTCTGTACTCGATCCGGTTTATCTGGAGATGCTGCAGAGCGGCGATGTGGTGACCAAGCACTATCTGCTTGACGCCTCAACACGCCTGCCGTTTCTTGGCGATATCATCCCCCTGTCCAGCCCTTATCCGCGTACTCAGGCGATCAGCATCGGAGATGTAGTGATGAATCTCGGGATTTTCCTCTACATTCTGTCGATCATGACACCGGCTGCTGCAGACCTGAAAACATTGCCCAAAGTAGAGGGATAAGCCGTTAACCAAGTGAAAGGAGGAGTTCCCATGAAAAAGAAACTGGAAGGCATCAAATATTCCCGTCTTGCGATCAATGCTATTATTGTAGCTTCCGTAGTTATCGCGCTTACTTCGGGTTTCAGAATCGGCGGACACTAATTCCTCCACAAGAAGCAGGCTGAAAACAGCCTGCTTCTTTGCAAATTACTATTCATTTATCCCTAAAACCATTATTATGTACACAGGCACATTTTGTTAATAAAGAGGGGTAATCATGACCAAGCTTAAAACGTTTGCAGGCAATATTAATTCAGGCCATATCTATGCACTGCTCATATCTCTTCTGGGAGTAGCGCTTTTCACGTATAGCAATCATTTGGAATTTCTGCAGTATCCAACCCCAAGGTGGGTATGGATTTATGCGCTTACCGGAGCCAGTTTAATACTCACCATTTCCCTGGTGCAGCTTCCTCCGGAGGGCAACGAACTGACCATGGAATCAGCGGTGTATTTGGCCTGCATTTTTGTCTTTGGCGGCTCTGCCACTTTGACTGTTCTTCTTCTCAACTGCCTGATCTTTTTCTTTTTTGACACAAGCACCAGCTGGTGGAAACACCTGACAAATTTCTCAATTTACTCCATTATGATCTGTGTTTCTTCCTATACCTTTGATTTGTTTGGAGGACATCCCGGACCGCTGATCAATGACGAACTGCCGGCTTATCTGATGACACTTGCGGTCTATTTTATAGGTAACACCCTCTTGATCGGACTATATTACTACATTATATATAAAGGCACCCTTTATGAGACGATTAAGGATATTATTAAAGATTCTTTCGTCGTTTATCTGTGCACATTGGTTCTTTCTCTGGTTCTCGTTGTACTGATCGTCCATAACAGCTTTTTCGGGCTTGTCCTATTCTTGTGCCTGAGCACGCTGCTCTGCTACTCCTTCAAAAGATTGTTCTCCATGTACCGCAGCATTGAAGAACGGGCCAACACCGATCAGCGGACCGGGCTATTCAATCACAGCTACTTTGAGGAAGCTTTGGAACAGGAAATCCAGAAATCAAGGGCATCGGGCGTTCCGCTTTCACTCGCCATGATCGACCTTGACGACTTCAAGAAATATAATGACCATTTCGGCCATCTGCAGGGGGACAAGCTGATCGCATTTGTTGGTGAGACGCTTAAGAGCGAAGCCCAGCAGCATGGGATTATTCCCGCCCGTTATGGCGGTGAGGAATTTACGCTGCTCATGCCGGCCTACGATATCCTTCAAGCCCGTGTTTACATTGACCAGCTGCGCAAAAAGCTGAACAACAGCCGGTTTGACGGCGTTGAAATTTTCCCGCTTGGCTGCCTCGCCTTTTCCGCCGGCATTGCCTCCTGCACCAGCGATATCCACGATAAATCACAGCTCGTCGACCAGGCCGACCAGGCTCTCTACTATTCCAAGCGCCAGGGCAAGAATACAGTGCATACGTACGGAGCATACTCCTCACTGGAGCAGGAGCTTGACTTCAGCCAGGATGTACGCGACATCGAGCAGCAGCTGAACCTGTTTATGTATAAGGATATGGAGACCTTCCGCCACTCCAAACGCGTATTCCGCTATGCGATGGATATCAGTGAGCTGCTCGACATCGACGCCCTTTCCAAAAGACACTTCACACTCGGCGCGCTGATCCATGATATCGGCAAGCTGGAAATTCCGTGGGGCATCCTTAACAAGAAAGACAAGCTGGAGCCGGAGGAGTGGGAAATGGTCAAGTGGCATGTCACCTGGGGCAAAAAAATGGCACTCACCAACGACAAATTCAAGGATCTCGCCCCCTACATCGAGCTGCATCACGAACGGTATGACGGCAAGGGATATCCCTACGGGTTTAAGGGTGAGGAAATTCCCCGCTTATGCCGGATGCTGACCATTATCGATTCCTTTGACGCCATGACTACGGAAAGACCCTACCAGCCAACCAAGTCCGTGGAGGAGGCGATCATTGAGCTGAGAGCTTGTGCGGGAAGCCAATTCGACCCTGAACTGACTGAATTTTTCATTACCTATATTGAAGCCCGAGAGCTTAGCGCCGGAGATGCAGCTATATAGCTGCAGAATTCCCCGGCCGAAGCTCTTTTTTTGTTCCCTCGTCTAGAAGCCCCCAATCCTGACCACAATACAAAAAGCTATACTTTAATTACTTAATTCCCCCCTAAAAAAAATAACTCTTGCTCACCTATTCAAATTTGAATATAATGAGTTCTGTTTCCACTTGCCGTTTTTTCTTAAGGAAATCATTAACTTTACAAAAAGGAGCCTGCGAAGCATGCACACTAAAGAAAGCAATCTCAAACTCGTAGTTGTCGGTCTGCTGCTTGGTATTCTAATGTCCGCTATGGACAATACCATTGTTGCCTCAGCTATGGGTACTATTGTTTCCGATCTTGGCGGACTCGATAAAATCGTCTGGGTCACCTCGGCTTATATGGTCATGGTCATGGCCGGAACACCGATCTTCGGCAAGCTGTCCGATATGTACGGGCGCAAGCGTTTCTTCATTTTTGGCCTTGTCGTGTTTCTGGCCGGCTCGGCACTCTGCGGGATCGCAACCAGCATCACGCAGCTTAGCATCTACCGCGCTATTCAAGGCGTGGGCGGCGGCGCACTTATGCCAATCGCCTTCACTATCGTATTTGATATTTATCCGCCGCAAAAAAGAGGCAAGCTGACCGGACTTTTCGGTGCCGTCTTCGGCATCTCCAGCGTAATCGGCCCTTTGCTCGGGGCCTACATTACTGAGTATGTAGGCTGGCAGTGGATCTTCTATATCAACCTGCCGATCGGCATTGTCGCTTTTATTCTGATCTCCATGTTCTATAAGGAATCCGTCTCCCATGCCAAGCAGCGGATCGACTGGGGTGGAGCTTTTACCCTTGTAGGCTCCGTCATCTGCCTGATGTTCGCCCTTGAGCTGGGCGGCAATGAATATGCCTGGGACTCCGCGGTCATCCTTGGCTTATTCGCCGGCTTCGCAGTACTGCTGATTGCGTTCCTCTTTATAGAACGGACAGCAGCCGAACCGATTATATCCTTCGACATGTTCCGCAAGAAGCTGTTTGCAACGAGCAGCATCATCGGTTTATTCTACGGCTCGGCCTTTATCGTAGCTACCGTGTATATCCCGATTTATGTACAGGGTGTATATGGAGGTTCCGCCACCAACTCGGGACTGATTCTGATGCCGATGATGATCGGCACGGTAATCGGCAGCCAGACCGGGGGGCTGCTCACCACCAAAACCAGCTTCCGCAATATTATGATGCTGTCAGCCGTTTTCTTTGTGGCAGGCGTCTTCTCCTTAAGCACCTTGTCGCCGGATACTTCCCGCCTGCTGCTTAATGTATTTATGGCGCTGACCGGCTTCGGTGTAGGCTTCTCCTTCTCCGTGCTCAGCATGTCCTCGATTCATCATTTCGAGATGCGCCAGCGCGGTTCGGCTACTTCTACCAGTACCTTCATGCGTTCCCTAGGCATGACGCTGGGCATTACCATCTTCGGTATTATCCAGCGCAACGGATTCACAAGCAGCCTTAGTGATGCCTTTGGGGGTGGTGCCGAAGCTTCCTCGTTCGGCGATCCACGCGCCGCCCTGACACCGGAAGCCAGAGCACAAATTCCGGCTCCTGTACTGGAGAAGATTACGGGCGCATTGTCCAGCTCCATTGCCCACACCTTTATGTGGGCGCTGATTCCGGCGGTGCTGGGTCTGGCTTTTGTACTGCTGATGCCCAAAGACCGGCTCACCGATCACAGTAAGGAAACTCAGCCTTCGGGCGGAAGAGGGTAAACGGAAATGTCCATGAAGATGGTCATTCTCGGGCTGCTGCTGGAGAAGGACAGGCATCCCTATGAGATCACACTCGTAATGAAAGAGCGCATGTATGACCGGATGATAAAGCTGCAGATGGGGTCGCTGTACTACGCCGTTGATAAACTGGCACAGGAGGGACATATTGAAGCTGTAGAGACCATCTCCAGCAACGACCGCCCGGATAAGACCATCTACCGGATTTCTGATAAGGGCAAAACCCTGTTCGAACAGCTGGTCATTCAGCAGATCAAGAAGACCGATGAGGTCTTTCACCCGCTGTACATGGCTCTTGCACTCTCCCGGCATATTGATCAGGGCAAGGTGGAGAAGCTGCTGCAGGAGCGGATACGCGAAGTTGAGCATCAGGTCAATTATGCTTATCAGGTGTACGAGGAGCATATCTCCATCGTCCCCCGGTCCGCGCTGCACTTGATGTACGGCAGATACGAGCATAGCCTCACTGAGCTGAAGTGGCTTAAGCGGCTCTATGACGATGTAGCCGCCCGCAAGCTCAGCGACATCGGAACACCGCTCGATTTGCAATAAACGTTATACACTGGAGGCCCTCAGGGGCCTCTTTGCTGTTTAACACAGGTCAAAACCGTTTATTAACGAGCAACTGCAACTGAACATCAGGCGGGTATATAGGGCCGTTCCGCCTCCTAACTTATAAGAGAGCGAGGGAATCACACATGAGTGAAGAAAAGAAATTTCAAGGAGACAAACGCGACCATCCCGAGCAATATCCAACCGACACTCCCAGTCTGTTCGACCTGGACGAAAGCGAGCAAAATGTGGATCCGATTCCGCTGGAAGACCTGAAGCTGGAGAAAGAAGAAGAGAAGGATAAAGAGGGCACGAAACACCGCTCCTCCAGCGACAAAAAATACCATACCGGTTTCTAAAGATGTACAATATTCGGTATAACGTTAATCCTATCTCACGGAGGGATATTATTGCTGAAAACGCTACCACTGCATACGCGCGGGATTCCAGCCAGCCGCATTGCTCTGGGCTGCATGGGACTGGGCGGAGGCTGGGACCATGAGCCGATCACTGCCGGGAATGTCAGACAGGGACATGAGGCCGTTGAGGCTGCACTGTCTATCGGAATCAACTTTTTTGATCATGCAGATATCTACACCCGCGGAAAGGCGGAGAAGGTATTCGGACAGCTCTTCAAAGACCGCCCCGGACTGCGGGAAGAGATTATTATCCAGTCCAAATGCGGCATCAAGCTGATTGAGCCAGGCGATACCTCTAACAGCTTCGACCTCTCCGGGGAGCATATTCTGAAGAGTGTCGAAGGAACCCTCTCCCGGTTGGGCACGGAATATATTGATATTCTGCTGCTGCACCGTCCCGATCCGCTTATGGACCCCGAAGAAGTAGCCGAAGCGCTGCGGAAACTCAAAGCGGCGGGAAAGGTGCGTCACTTCGGCGTTTCCAACATGAGTGCCGCCCAGATCCGGCTGCTGGAGCATTATTGTGACGAACCATTCGCCGTGAACCAGCTGCACATGAGTCTGGCCAAAATAAGCTGGCTGGATGCCATGGTCAGCGTAAACCGTGAACCCTGGAAAGACATCACCTTTCCCGAAGGTACCCTCGAATATTGCCGGACGCAGAACATCCAGCTGCAGGCCTGGGGTCCGCTGGCCCAAGGCTTATTCAGCGGGCGTTCACTTACAGGCCAGCCTGAGAGTGTCGTGAACACGGCGGCTATGGTCCAAACGCTCGCCGAACAGAAGAACACTACCCCTGAAGTGATTGTCCTGTCTTGGCTGATGACTCATCCTGCGGCCATCCAGCCGGTAATCGGGACGGTGAATCCGCAGCGGATCGCCGCCTGCGCGGGTGCGGACAAGCTGGAGCTTACGCGCAAGGAATGGTACGACCTGTATGTCAGCTCGCGCGGCGAGAAGCTGCCGTAAGCCTCATATCCTCATCCGCATGCCAAAAGGAGCGTCATCTCCGGTTCATGTAGCCGGAGATGACGCTCCTTTTATGTCCTATTCCCGATTCTAATTATTCTTCACCTGCTCAAAGTTATTCTTGAAGGTGAAGTTAACCGATTTGCCCTGCAGACTGTCATTATCAAAGCCGAGGCCGGTATCATCAACAAAAGTCACGTTATAGGCCAGATGCATCGTCTTCTTGGCAGGAAGAATCAGGTTCGGGAGGTTAGCATCCCGCCCAGCCCCGCTGTTGTACAAATCCTTAAGTGAACCTACATACGCATCGGAAACGCTGACCAGTACAGTCTGGCCGTTATTGTCTACGCGGTATGTCCAGTCGAGCACAGCTTCTCTGGCAATCGCGAAGGCTTCCTGTCCGTTACGTGCCAGTGCCTTCAGGAAGGAAGGACCGTTAATCAACGATTTGAACAGCCGGTCCGCAGCTTCGTTCACCTCATTGAGCGCATCGGCATTAAGAGTGACGCCGCCTGGAGCAGCCAAAGCGGCTACAGTAACCACCGCTTGCTCACCGAATGCGAGCGCATCGGCCTGCTGTGCAGGTGTTCCTTCCGGGATGGCAATCAGATCGGTCAGTTTGGCATCCAGCGTTCCGGTATTCTTGATCAGCATGGCGCGGGTATGGGTATCTTTCGGTGCCCACAATCCTGTTCCCATGCGTCCGGCATCGGAGTCGCTGGTATAGAACATCGGGCCTTCAACCGGCACGTCATTGCGGTGAGTACTTAAGGACAACGTACCGGAAGCAAAGGTGTTGCCGGTGTTTTGGGCGGAGCTGGTGAACAAGGCATACGTGCCTCCACCAATGGCGGCGCAGAGCAGCACCACAGAGGAAAATGCGGCAATCAGCATTTTTTTCTTTTTCATCATTGAAGTAAGCTCTCCTTATTAAAAAAGGGGGCAGCCCCCTTTTTATTTGATTTTTAGTTATAGATCCGTTCGTTATGAGGCTTAGTTATTTTTAGTCTGCTCTGCATCTACTTTAATGGAGGCTGTACCCGACTTACCTTGATAGCTGTTGTCAGCTGCTTTCGGGAACTCTGCTTTGACATAAATCGTCTCCGATCCGCCCACGGTAAGTACACGGTCGGCAACGGTAAGCGGTACCGTTCCAGCCGCATCTGAATATGCGGTAATAACCAGCGGGGTTGCTCCGCCGCCGAGGTCGCCGCCTACAGCCAGCGAGAGATCATAACGCAGCTCAAGCGTTCCTTTGTTGCTAACTACTACAGGCTGGATTTCAGAATCTCCCGGAGCCCAATTTGTGATGTTGAAATATTTCTGCTGAGCTTCATCCTTCTTATCCAGTTCAATCTTGAGCGTGCCAGCAGCAAACGTATTGCCTATATTTTGTGCGGAGCTCGTAAAGATAGCGAAGGATCCCCCGGCAATTAATGTTGCCCCCAGTGCTGTAGTCGCCATTGCCATTGCCATCGTTTTTTTGAGATTTGCCATTGTTATTTGTCTCCTCCTGGATCTCCATGAATGGAGTATGTTATGAATTATTTATTGAATCTTCCCTAACCACGTTAGGAGAAGCATCAACCGTTCGTAACAGGCGGGGATTCTCCGGGCGCAAGCTGCACCTCTGCAGGATCCTCTATGCGCATGATCGATTTGAAGATTGTAATAAGGGACGAGATGACCAGAAAAATCCCCGGAATAACCATTACGACAATAATCCCGGCGGTCGATTTTACCCAGTTCATGAAATATCCCAGAAACGGAACGGTAAAGTCCGCGTACTGTGCAACAACATTACTCGAAGGAATAGGATCTGCATCCTGCGCATCGTTATTGTCGCCTTTGGTGATATACTGGGTGTTTTCTCCCGAGCCGAGCACGCTGACAATGCGGTGGGTAATCAGGCTGTTTGATCCATCCAGAGCTTTGTAAGTGATTACATCTCCTGGTTTAAAAGATCCCTGACTCTGTTCACTCACCGGTTTGACGGCAATGACAGCCCCCGTCTGGATTCCAGGCTCCATGGAGCCTGAGAGCACCGTTAGAATCTCCTTGCCCAGAATCTTGGGCGTTCCGCCATTCATCCGGCTAGTGATTGCAGATACCAGCGTAAGTAGAAAAATAAGAATTAACGCATACATCAATAGGTTACGAGTCCATTTAAGTATCACTGGAGAGCACCGCCTTGGTTAGAATACGTCTTGCTTTTCGCCTGTTTTTACCGTTATGCTGTCAGGATTCGCGTCCGGGACAGGGGCTTCCGGCTCAGCAGCCTTATCAGGCTTTGCCTTCTCCTCGGCTTCGAGCTTCGCTTTCTCCTCAGCCTCGAGTTTCGCTTTCTCCTCGGCTTCGAGCTTCGCCTTCTTCTCAGACTCGAGTTTTGCTTTCTCCTCGGCTTCAAGCTTCGCCTTCTTCTCAGCCTCGAGCTTCGCTTTTTCCTCGGCTTCAAGCTTCGCCTTTTTCCCAGCTTCGAGCTTCGCCTTTTCTTCCGCTTCGAGCTTCGCCTTCTTCTCAGCCTCTTTCAGTCCTTGGATCACGTCAGCGGCCTCCGTATGCATCAGCGAGGTTTCGTCCGCATAACTCCTGGCCTGTTCGGCCGCGGTCGATGCCTGATGATAGGCTGCCTGCACATAAGCGTCCACTCTTCTGATGGAGCTTAACTTTCTAACCATCTCCTGAAATTCGCGCAGCGTCAGATTGGCTTGGCTGAGCAATTGTTCGAATACCGGGATAGCATTATTTTGTGCGGTTGTTAATTGATTAAAATCGACCTCATATGGAGAAAGTCTCTGGTTCACTTCATTGACTTGCTGCTCCAGCTCTAGTTGTGAGCGTGTTAGATAGCCTTGAAGCTCAGCTAAAAGGGCAGCCGCGCCGGCCGCAGCCTCACGCGTTTGTGCAGCAGCCTCTTGAATACCTCCAATACGTCCCTCTGCGGTCTCCGAGTCCGTATTCTTGTCCGTTATCTCCGCTAACGCCTCTCTCGCCGCTTCACGCTGCCAGGCAGCAAGCTTCATCGCCTCGCTGGCTTGGTTGGCAATGTGATCGACCGTACTTGGAAACACAAATGCTGTGGTGATATTGGAGGATTCGGTTGCTGCGACGTCAGTCAGCAATGCATACGTGGGCGTTGTAATTTGGCCGATGCCATAAGCCGAAATCACTACGATCCCTGCAATTTGGGGAAGCGTATACCGACGGATGTTTCTATTCCGGGAAGAACGTGAAAGCCTCACAGGAGCCTCTCCTTTAGCTGCTTGCAATTTCCTGCAAACAAGGTAATCTATTAACATCCAGCCTTTATGACGAACGTTATTCGTTCGTTATAAAGAACTATGACGTAAGTATATGCCATTACTCCTACAAATCAAAAATCGCATTTTGTTGCAATATTCTCAATAAAGAACAATTTATAGTTAACTTCCTGCTTTAAGCTTCATTTTCCTCAGTTTATCGTACTTTTTAACGAACGTTTTTTGCATGAAAAATCTAAATGATACCGCAGAGGAAACAAAAATAATGGGGATGTGGAGTGGAAACGACATAAAAGGGGGATCATTCATACCGGAACTGATTCTATAGTGCTTTGTCCGTCTTACGGTTATTTGATATACTGTAACAAAAAGTACGGAGGGACGTTTTTATCGTGCCAGATAATATGGGAAGTCGTATCCACCATCTCCGTCTGGAAAAAGGCTTGTCTCTTTCGGAGCTTGCGGATAAGGCTGATGTGGCGAAATCATACTTAAGCAATGTGGAAAGAAATATACAATCCAACCCCTCTATTCAATTTATTGAAAAAATCGCTGACGCACTTCAGGTGTCCATTCATGCGCTTCTTTACGGAGAGCCTTCCGGTGTACAAGAGTCACCTCTGGATGGAGAATGGTCCCGGCTCGTACTGGAAGCTATGGCTTCGGGTATAAGCAAGCGGGAATTCAAAGAGTTCTTGGACTATCAAAAATGGCGGCTGGAGCAGAAGGATTCCTGATTCATGCAGGTTCCCTCTCCTGCCGGTCATACAGAAAGGGCACAGCGGAGAGATCCGCTGTGCCCTTTCTGTATGTACAAAGCTATTAACAACCAACCGCTACATTGCCTGCAAAGTCTTCTCATTAAAAAATTGGCGGATTTCATCCGCTTGGATGCCAGCCTGCTTAGCCGACATCAGCAAATAGACCCATTCTAAATCCAGATCAACTGTCTGCAGTTCTCCGTTGTTCCCCTGGTTGGACTTATCCAAGAAATCTCCTCCTAAGATTACGCGTCCCCAGGCAGTCCGGCCGTCGTAGTATTTCTACATTAGACCCGAGACTTTGTGCCCCTGTCTTTCGGCAGGTTTACCCTTTACTGGATCCTTTACATGAAAGGATCTGGCTAGAAATTCATGAAACCGTTATCCGCAATAACATTATACAATATCTTACACGAAAAGTGTGTCGATTTATGGGAATATTGTATAAATGGAAACGGAAAATAATTGATTATTTTGCCAACTGCTTGTACGAATTACTCGATAATCCCAAAAAATTGTAGAACAAGCCTCTTTATCTATGTATGTATATATGAAAACTGAAAACAACATTTTTATTTCATTCATTTCAATCACACCGCCGCATTATTTTCATATAGTTAAGAAACCAAACTTATAATAGTTCTGTATGAATTAGGCACTGAATCATACCGTTTTGCGAACGGATTCAACCAAAGTATGAATTGATTACCCGGCTTGAAAGTTGCACAATAAGATGAGGAATGAAACCGCAAACATCGAAGCTCCACAAGGGCGCCGGCGAAATTTTGGCGCGCGTGGAGTTCATCCGTTAGGAGGATGTATTCATGGCAGCCAAAGATCCCTATAACGAAACTGTGTGGAGCAAGTATTACGGACCCAATTTGGGTTACATCCAAGAGAAATATGAGCAATTTGTAAAAGATCCAACTTTAGTAGAGCATAATTACCGCGATCTTTTCACCCGTTCCGGCCCCCCTCCATTGGCTCCCGATGCTGAACAGGCACCGCTGCCTGTGGTTTCAGGAGATACTGAGTGGCTTAGAAAGGCCGTAAGGGCATCCAAGCTGATCGCCAATATCCGCATACATGGCCATATGGCCGCCAATATCGACCCGCTGGACCGGGGAAACAATCCGATGGCGAAATATTTGGAGTACGAAACCTATGATCTGACCCGCGAGGATTTAATGGCTATGCCCGCCTCGCTGATCTGGGAGAATGCCCCGAATGACGTTCATACGGCCTGGGATGCCGTTCACCGGATGCGCCAGGCCTACACGCAGACCATTGCCTATGAATTCGGGCATGTGCGTGACGAGCAGGAGCTGCGCTGGCTGAACAGCCAGGCGGAATCTACCAGCTCTCCCGCGCCTCTAAACAACACAGAGCGCAAAGAATTGCTGAAAAGGCTGATTCAGGTAGAGCAGTTCGAAACTTTCCTTCATAAAACCTTTGTCGGCCAGAAACGCTTTAGCCTGGAAGGCAATGACGCCTTGGTGCCGATGCTGGATGAAATCGTGCGTGCTGCCGCTCATGACGGTGCCGAGCATATCCTGATGGGTATGGCGCATCGCGGACGGCTTAACGTCCTGGCTCATATCCTGGGCAAACCTTATGATATTATTTTCTCGGAATTCCATCATTCGCCGAACAAGGAGCTGTTCCCTTCCGAAGGCTCCATGGGCATTAACTACGGCTGGACCGGCGATGTGAAATATCATCTCGGCGCTGACCGCGCTGTCCGTGAAGGCGAAACCGTCCGTACACGGATCACTCTGGCCAACAATCCCAGCCACTTGGAATTCGTCAATCCGGTGGTCGAGGGCTTCACGCGTGCGGCCCAGGAAGACCGCAGCACTCCGGGTCTGCCTAAGCTAAACACCAATAAAGCCATGGCTGTGCTGATGCATGGCGATGCTGCCTTCCCGGGTGAAGGCATCGTGGCCGAAACCCTTAATATCGGCAAGCTTAAAGGTTATCAGAACGGCGGTACGGTGCATATTATCGTCAATAACCGGATCGGATTCACGACGGAAAGTGAGGATTCCCGTTCTACCCACTATGCCAGTGACCTGGCTAAGGGCTATGAAATTCCGATTGTGCATGTCAATGCCGATGATCCGGAGGCTTGCATTGCAGCCGTCCGTTTGGCCAGCGCCTACCGCAATCTGTTCAAGAAGGATTTCGTGATCGACTTGATCGGCTACCGCCGCCACGGACATAATGAAATGGATGATCCGGAAACGACACAGCCGATTGTTTATGGTAAAGTGCGCAATCATCCTACTGTATACAAAGTGTACGCGGAACGGTTACAGGAGGAGCGCGTCATCACGGTAGAAGACGTTACGGCAATGAATGCCGAAGCCGAAGGCGTACTGCAGCAAGCCTTTGATAAGATGAAGGAAGGCAAGCATAAGAACGCAGACGCCAAAACCTCAGTTGCCCTGGACAGCGCACCTACACCGCAGCGCCCTACAGCGGTTCCGCTTGACAACCTGCAGGAAATTAACCGGGAGCTGCTGTCGGTTCCGGACGGCTTCCAGGTCTATCCGAAGCTGGAGCGGATTCTACAGCGCCGCAAAGACGCTTTGAATGATGGAGAACGCGTGGACTGGGCACTCGCAGAAGCACTCGCCTTCGCTACGATTCTGAAGGATGGCACACCGATTCGTCTCAGCGGCCAGGATTCCCAGCGCGGTACCTTCGCGCACCGCCATCTGGTGCTGCATGACAGTGACACAGGGGCACTTTTCTCTCCGCTGCATCAGCTTAAGGACTCCAGCGCCTCCTTCGGGGTGTACAACAGTCCGCTGTCGGAAGCGTCGGTGCTCGGGTATGAATACGGCTATAACGTGTTTGCCCCGGAAACCTTTGTCATCTGGGAAGCACAGTATGGTGATTTCGCCAACGCCGGACAGGTCATTATCGACCAGTTCATTGCTGCCGGACGCGCCAAATGGACCCAACGCAGCAACCTGGCGATTCTGCTGCCGCACGGCTACGAAGGCCAGGGGCCAGAGCATTCCAGCGGAAGGCTGGAACGGTTCTTGCAGCTGTCGGCTGAAGAGAACTGGACCGTAGCCAATCTGACCTGTGCGTCTCAGTATTTCCATCTGCTCCGCCGCCAGGCTGCCCTTTGCGGCAGATCGGATGCCCGCCCGCTGGTGGTCATGGCTCCGAAAAGCCTGATCCGCAACACACGCAGCACTTCCCCGGGAGCCGAACTGGCTTCGGGAAGCTTCCAGCCGGTCCTGCCGGAGCCGCTTCTGGGCAGCAAGCCCGGCGAGGTTAGACGACTGGTTGTCTGCAGTGGTAAGGTCGCTATCGACCTGCAGACTGAGCTGGATTCAGCCAAGGGGCAGGATTGGTCCTGGCTGCACATTCTGCGGCTGGAGCAGCTCTACCCGTTCCCGGAACGGGAACTGGCCGCTCATCTGAGCACCTTCCGCTCCCTGCAGGAAATCATCTGGGTACAAGAAGAACCTAAGAATATGGGCGGCTGGAGTTATGCCGAACCACGGCTGCGCGCCATCGCCCCGCAGAATGTCAAAGTGAAGTATATCGGCCGTCCGGAACGTTCCAGCCCGGCCAGCGGTTACGCGGATGTGCATAGCTTTGAGCAGCGGCGTATAGTTACGGAAGCCCTGAAACTAAATTCGCAAGTACAAGCGGCTGTACCGTCCTCCTGAAAGGGGACGGTGTCACGATAACGTTAACTATTATATTTGGGGAGGTAAGGGCCTGTGTCCGAAATTAAAGTACCCGATCTGGGCGAATCCATTTCCGAAGGAACGATTTACAAATGGCTGGTTAAAGAGGGCGATACTGTCGGCCAGGGGGATGTGCTTGCTGAGCTTGAAACCGACAAGGTCAATCTTGAAATCAGCGCGGAGGAGGACGGCGTCATCTCCTCCATCCTGCGCCAGGCCGGCGAGAATGTAGCCGTTGGCGAGGCTATCGGCGTGATCGGCAGCGCAGACGCTGCTGCCGGAAGTGCGCCGCAGGCCGCTGCGGGCGGCAAGCCCGAGGCGGCACCTGCGCCAGGCAGCGTTGCACCTGCCGCTGCCGCACCTGTGGCAGCGCCTTCGGACGCTGCCGTTCCTGCCGCCGCACCCGAAGGTGCGGCAGGCAATGCGGCCCTGGCTTCGCCGGGGGCGCGCAAGCTCGCGCGTGAGCGGGGCATCGACCTCGGCGAGGTCAGCGCCCGCGACCCTATCGGCCGGATTGGCCAGGCCGATGTGAAGGACCATGGCGCAGCCGGCCCAGGGGCCGCTGCGCCCGTGTCTCCGGCGCCGCAGGGCAAGCCGGAGCCTGCCAAAGCTGCGGCGGGCAAAGCGCCGCAGCAAGAGGACGGCAAGGCCGTGGAGCGCAAGCGCATGTCGCGCAGACGGCTGACGATCGCCAGCCGCCTGGTCGAAGCGCAGCAGACCGCGGCCATGCTGACCACCTTCAACGAGGTGGACATGACTGCCATCCTCGACATCCGCAAGCGCCGCAAGGATGCCTTCAAAGAGAAGCATGAAGTCGGACTGGGCTTCATGTCCTTCTTCACCAAGGCTGTGATCGGCGCGCTCAAAGCCTATCCGCTGCTGAATGCTGAGATCGACGGCGAGGATCTGCTGCTCAAGAGATATTATGACATCGGCATCGCCGTCGCTGCCAAGGAAGGGCTGGTAGTGCCGGTCGTCCGCGATGCGGACCGGCTCAGCTTCCCTGAGATCGAACGGCGGATCGGCGAGCTCGCCTCCAAAGCACGCGCCAACACGCTCAGCCTGCAGGAGCTGCAGGGCGGCACGTTCACCATCACCAATGGCGGCGTGTTCGGCTCGCTCTTGTCCACGCCGATTCTCAATACGCCGCAGGTTGGTATCCTCGGCATGCACAAGATCCAGCTCCGTCCGATCGCCCTGGACGAAGAAAGAAGCGCCAACCGCCCGATGATGTACATCGCGCTTTCCTACGATCACCGGATCGTGGACGGTTCCGAAGCGGTAAGCTTCCTCGTCAAAGTCAAGGAATTGCTGGAGGACCCGGAAGCATTGCTGCTTGAAGGCTAACACGGCCTCAAGAGGCCGCTCTTCATCGCCAGCGTATGGATAATCACATACCAAGAGGGATACGAAGACAGCTCCATCGTCCTCGTATCCCTCTTTTCTTTAACGAACCGTTATCTACTATAAGCTGGGCCACTTTCGCGAACTGGTACCTCGGACTGTGAGTCCTGACACTTAAAACAATGAACCCGTTCTCCACATGACCGCCGCGTAAGCCGTTACTGTGATCAGCAGCCCTGAGGTTGCAGCCGTTTTGCCGGCATATCTTATTCCGCTCCGGCTCCGGACCTGCTCCAGTCCCCTTATCCGCGCCATAACGCGCTCCGTTACGTTAATGCTCGGCAACTGCTCCTCACGGGCAGCGGCTCCTATTATATCTTGGTATCCGCTATGGATTCCGGTTCTTTTCAAGAGATCCCCTCCTCTGTCTATAAATTCCCTGACTTTCCGTTTAATCCGTTCCAGCCGCTTGTGCAGCGCATTAGGACTGCTATTTCAGAATGTGGCCCATCTCCAGAAAAGTCAGCTCCTCAAACAACCGCAGCACAAGAATATTCCGCTCCTCCAGTGCAGCCATCAGCGCTAACTCCAGGGCAGGGCTAAACAGCTGCGCTTCCATCTGTTGCTCCGCACTCCAGCAAATTAAGACAATGATTGCCGGCAATTGTATAGCTCTATAACACTTGCGCCCTGCAAAAAGCCTAAGCCTGAATTATATTCTTTACGCCCCGAGCTATTTTCCATCCTATACATTCGAGTAGCGGCTGCACCTTCCTCCTACCCGATCTGGACAATCCATTTCCGAAGGAACGATCTACAAATGGCATGATTTTTATCCCCGCTTAAAATGGGTGCTTGACTTTGAGCATACTCCAAGTAGTACATTCATCACAGGTGGCCACCGTATCTTGGAACATGAAAAGGGGAAACAAGAAATGACACAACCAACAACCGTTCTGATCACAGGGGCAAATAAAGGGATCGGCTATGAAACGGCCCGGCAGCTCGGAGCCCTCGGCCATACAATTTTGATCGGCTCACGCGATGAGCAGCGGGGCAGCGAAGCAGCCGCCGCTTTGGTAAAGGAAGGCGTCGATGCACGCTTTATCCAGCTTGATCTGCAGAACCAGGATAGCATTGCAGCAGCAGTGCAGACTATTGCCAAGGAATATGCTGGTCTTGATGTGCTAATCAACAATGCGGGCATTTCCCTTGGAGGCAGTGCTGCTCCCAGCCAATTGCCGATGAATGACCTCAAAGTCACATTCGACACCAACTTTTTCGGTACGATTGCCGTAACTAAGGCTATGCTTCCACTGCTATTGCAATCTCCTGCTGGGCGGATTGTCAACATGTCGAGCGGTCTGGGTTCCTTAACCTTCAACAGCGACCCCCATCACGAGCATGCCGAATTTAATCTGCTTGCCTACAATAGCTCCAAAGCAGCGCTTAATATGGCTACAATTACTTTTGCCAAGGAATTCAAGGATACTCCGCTCAAGGTTAATTCTGGCGATCCCGGCTTCACTGCCACCGATCTCAATGGCTTCACCGGCCATCGTACCGTGGAGCAAGCGGCGGTTATTGCCGTACGTCTGGCGACACTGGATGCGGATGGCCCGACAGGAGGATTTTTCGACGAGAATGGAGAAGTTCCTTGGTAACATTACTCAAGGAGGTTTCCATGAATATCACCACGCAGGAAATTCCCGATACCGTCACCTCCATCAGCCAGGCTGCCGAGCTGACCGGCTTGACTGAGGATACGATACGCTATTATGAGCGAATTGGTCTGCTACCCTATGCCGACCGCAAACCTAACGGCCATCGGCACTACAGCAAGGATCAGATTCTGGGCATTCGTTTCCTGATGCGCCTCAAGGCTACGGGAATGACGCTGGAAGAAATGCGGCATTATCTGACACTGACCCATCAGGGCGGGGGTACGCTATCCGAACGGTACACTCTGCTAGAGGAACACAATGATAAAATTTCCCGTGAGATTGCAAAGCTTCAAGAGACGCAAGAGGTTATCCGCTATAAACTCCGCCACTTTCGCGAGCTGGCGGAGAATCCGAATACCGATTCTTATGACTGTGAGGCTCCGAAGAGCAGCGGGCAATAAGCAGCTCAGGAAAGAGTCAGACTGCTGATTGCCAGACACCGTCCAATACCGAACCCGGCGTTCACATCCATGTGGAGACCGGGTCCGATGTATTCTATTCCGTTATCACCACACCACTATATAAAAGAGATATCGCCAGCCGTTTCCACGAAGGGCCGGGATATCTCTTTTTTGAATAACTATTCTCTTTGTCTGTATACTTCTTAAGCCAACATGTTTGTATATGGTTAAGCCGTATGCCGTGATGGCTTGAGGCTCATTCCCTTTTCTCTTGCCTGTCTCTGCACCGGAGGCTTTAAGGAAACCGCCAGAAGACAGGCTACAATACACAGTGCGCCGATGACGATGAAGGTAGGCTTGAACCCGCCGAGAGAAGCGGCGATGAACGAGCCGGACAACGCCCCGATTCCGAAGCCCTGATAGACAATGCCATAGTTCTTGCTATGGTTCTTAAGGCCGAAGAAGTCGCTGACAATCGCCGGGAACACCGTAATGTTACCCCCGAAGCAGAAAGCAATGGCGGCCACACAAGCAAAGAACAGGCCGTAGCTCAAGGTCGCATAGCTTAGGGTTAGCATCGCTAGGGCTGTGACCAGCAGCGTGGCACTGACCAGCTTCAATCGGCTCATACGGTCGGACAACGCTCCAAGAATCAGCCGTCCTGCAGTATTGAAGATCGCGATCATCGCAACGGCATTAGCCGCTGTAGCGATATCCAGACCCGCCAGCTGTACCCCGATATCCTTAACAATGCCAATCAGGTAGAGACCGCTCATGCAGGCGGTGAAGAAAATTACAAACAGCAGGTACGCTTCCTTGGTGCGCAGCATTTCTTTGACGGTATAGTCTTTCACTGCAGCCGGAATTGTTGCGGCAGAGGAATCCGTCCCTCTGCTGTTTGCTTGTGCCAGTGCCGGAGCAGCCACAGGAGCTTCCCTGACCAGTAGCGAACCCGCGACAACCATGATCATAACGGCCAGGCCCCAATACAAGAAGGTATTCGATACGCCTGCCGACTCGATCAGGCTGCCGTTGATATATTTGAAGATCAGACTCCCGGTTCCGTAAGCGCCGACCGATACGCCGGAGATCAAGCCTTTATGTTTAGGGAACCACTTAATCAGATTGGATAACGAAGTAATATAGGCCGTACCATCGGCATAACCCACGACTACGCCGGCCAGCAGGTAGAACATCAGGAGGGAATTGGCCTGCGAGCTAAGCATCAGACCGAGCCCCAGCATAATCCCGGCGGAAGCAGTCAGCTTGCGGAGGCCGAACCGGTCCTGCAGTTTACCGGCAAACAAGGTTGCGAAGGCAAGGGCAAAGCTCGTAATGGAAAAAGTTATCGAAACAGCGCTGAGCTCAAAGCCGAATTTGCTGACAAGCTGCGCATTAAACAGGCTCCACGTGTAGATTGTGCCCAGTCCCATTTGCATAATCACTGTACCCAGCACGATCATCCAGCGCTTACTGCCAGATTTAGCCGTAGTCATGAGTCATTCCTTCTTTCTCTCTATTGTCGCTGCAAGGGCTTTCTTTGCTCCTTCATTGTAGCGAAACAACGCTTTCTTGAGAGAAATCGGGAATGAGATGACCGAATGCGGGAATGAAATGCCGCTACAGGCGCATGATCTGCCTGAATTCCTTGACCTTGCTGCGGCTTACCGGCACTTCAAAGTCCAAATCACGAAGCCGGAGCAGATACGTATTATTGAACCAAGGGATAATTTCCTTGATCTTGGACAGGTTCACAAGATAGGACCGGTGGCAGCGGAAGAAGCTGTCCTGCGGCAGCCGGCTGTGGAACTCGCTGATGCTCAGAGCCATGCTGTATTCCTCTCCCTTAGTCATCACGCTCGTTGTCTTCTCCTGCGCTGATGCATAATAAATCTCGTCGGCATCGACGACGATGATCTTCTCGTTTTTCCACAGATTGACCTTGTTGCTGACCGCAAGATGCCCTTCTTCTCTGGGACGGCTACGCGCCGCGAATGCCGCTTCCAGCTTGTTCAGCATGGCTTTCATCCGCGATTCACTGTAGGGCTTCAGAATATAGTCGAATGCTTCAATCTCGAAAGCGTCGGCGGCATGCTCCTTGTAGGCAGTGATAAATACTATATAGGGTTTGACCGAGAACCTGCTGATATTCTGGGCCAGCAGCACGCCGTCGATGGACGGAATATTGATATCCAGAAAAATCACATCGACTTCCTCAGCCTGCAGAAATTTCAGCGCATCCAGTCCGTCCTCAAACTCGGCGGTGATCACTATATCGCTGTGTGCTCCGATCAGAAAGGCAAGCTCACTCCTTGCCAGCACTTCATCCTCTACAATTATCGCTCTCATCGCTTCTCCTTTGTGACGTCGAAATAAATGTCCGTCCCTTTATCCAGCCGGTGAATAGTCAGACCCTTGCCATAAATCAGCTTTACCCGCTGTTGTACGTTATATAGCCCGATTTTGTTATCCGGCATGCTTCCGCTGTAGACCTTCTCCATCGTCTCCTGCGCGATACCCGCTCCGGTATCGGCGATGCCGATCCGTACGGTCTCTCCCCGGTCCTTCACCGAAATCGTTACCGTGCCCGGTCCCTTCACTTTTAAAATGCCGTGAACAATCGCATTCTCCACCAGCGGCTGAATAATCAGGCTGGGAATACGCACCTCCACTTCGTCGATATCATACTCAACGGCCAGGCGGCTGCCGAAGCGGGCTTTTTCAATCTCCACATATTGCTGGACCTGCTGCAGCTCACGCCGGATATCAATAAATTCATCGGTCAGCTCCAGATTGTATCTCATATAGCCTGACAGGTTGATGATCAGCTCCCGCGCCTTATCCGGGTTGATCCGGATCAGGGAACTAATCGCGTTCAGCGCATTGAACAGAAAATGGGGATTAATGCTCGTCTGCAGCGCCTTCAGCTCAGCTTTGTTGGCCATCTCCTTAATGCCTTCGACCCGCGATACCTCCATCAGCGTAGAGATCATCTGCGACAGCCCTACTGCCATTGCCTGCAGTGAGTAAGTGATTTTATGGGCTTTGGTATAGTAAATTTTAAGTGCTCCGGTCACTTCGCCTTTCTCTTTCAGGGGAATGATAATCAGTGACCGGATTGCCCGGTTCATATATTCAGTATCGTCATCGCGGATCGTAATTTCGCCGTCCCTCAGCGTCTTTTTCGTCTCTTCACTGATAATCTCGTTCGTCTCGGTGTAGTATTCCTCCCCCACTCCCACATAGGCGCGGATGAATCGGGTATCCGTGATCGCTACCGCATCGGCACCGATGTCCTCCTTGATAATCCCGCAAATGGTGCGCAGCGACTGGGGATTAATGTTGCGGAAATACGGCAGCGTCTTATTGGCAATGTCCAGAGCCAGCTTGGACTGCTTCGCGGCGATCCGTTCCTTCTCCCCCTCCACACTCTGGACAAGCATAACAATGAGGCCGACACTGATCTGACCCACAATCATCGGAAAAGCGATCTTCGAAACGATATCCACACCCAGCGATGAAGGATCTGCCATAACCAGAATAAGCAGCATGGTCAGTGCTTCGCAGCCCATCCCGGCCAGAATGCCGGCAATCCAGCGGCGGTCAGCCGAGGTCCGGCGGTAAATAACGCTGGATACAATTCCCGCCGTGACACTTGTAATCAGGCAGGGCACGGAAGTCACGCCGCCGATATCAATCAGAAAACGGTGAACCCCGGATATAATGCCGGTAATCAGTCCGACCCAAGGACCAAACAGAATCCCGCCGGCCATGATAGCGATAATCCGCACATTTACCAGCGAGCCGTCGACTTTAATGCCGCTGTAGGTTCCGAAGATCGCGAACAGGCTGAAGATCACCGTCACGATCACAAGATCCTGTGGAGCGTAAGCCCCTTTGACAAAAATCTCTTTAAACCGCGGCACCCGGGTCAACACAAACAGGCACATCAACAGCAGTGCCGCCCTTTCGAACAGTTGCAGCAATATCGTCAAGTTATGTTCCACAGCCACGCCTCCAATGGTCAATCTACCGGTCCATTATAAGATGTGCCAAATCATAATAGCAATCCGCCCTATTGTCTTTTTAGAGTACCCAAGCCTGTAAATTGGGCCTTATAATAAAGGCATCGGATAAAAATCCCGTTGCTTTATGTAGTTCAACTATTTAAAGGAGGACCTATGCTGCTGATCCATACGGAGGAAGATCTCCTGCGGGCCGTGAGAGAAGACCCGTGGATGATGAATATTCTATCTGCCGCCCGAGCGCTAATGCTGCCCGATTCCTGGGTCTGCGCCGGATTTGTCCGCTCTAAAGTCTGGGATGTCCAGCATGGATTTACGGAAAGAACACCGCTGGCAGATATTGATGTTATTTATTATGATAGCAACGACATCCGCGAAGAGACCGAAAAAGCCTGGGAAGCGCAGCTGCGAGCTGCCGATCCTTCTATCCCCTGGTCGGTCAAAAACCAGGCGAGAATGCATGTGGTTAACGATATTCCGCCCTATACCTCTTCTGCCGACGGCATGTCCAAATTTCCCGAGACGGCAACCGCGCTTGGGCTTTCGCTGGATGAACACGGTAATTTAAGGTTGGCCGCCCCTCATGGCATCCAGGATGTCATCCAAATGGAGCTCAGACCCACTCCGAGTTTTATAAGCAACCGCCAGTTGCACTCTATCTATGAGAAACGGATCGCCAGCAAGAATTGGAGGTTGTTATGGCCTCGGGTGCAAATTACAGCTGTCGGCCAGCTCGCCCAAGAAGATAGGAACGCTTGGTAATATCACTTCAGAACATTTACGAGCAACACCCTTGCCGCCTTTTTACTGTCTCCGTCCAACCAGACTCTGACTGTAGGGGCGACTGGGGATGATTCTACTATGGAGACCAGGCCGGAAATCGTACTTTCTTCGTAGGTGGTGATGATCCTATTTTGATCAGACGCCAAGTGCCTGATAATGATTTTGGTGGAGGCACCTACTGGAATGGTACTATTCTCTTGCCCAAGTTCTGTTGTTTCCGCTGTTTTCTTCAGCATACTATACTTAGGATTGTTATATAGGGTTATAGCGTCAGTCTGGGCAGCGGTCAAATCGCCGAACAGATCCGCCGTACTCTCATCTACGCCTGTCATGAGCTGCTTATTCTCATCTATGTATTCCATCTCCTGATCGGCAAAAGGCAGCAGGCTGCGATCCAGCACCCCCGTCACAACACCTCCGCCAAGTCCCGCCAGTAAAAAGAATCCAATGATCGCTGCAAGGAGCTGGTTTCCGGAAGGAGCGATCTTGAAGAGTGCTTTATACAAGGCTACGCCAATCACACCTCCTGCACAGTTCAACAGAATATCGTCAATATCACTGCTTCCCAGCGCAAAGATATATTGAATGATTTCAAAAGCTATACTAACCGAGAAGACGAAAACAAACTTAAATCCCCAGTTCCTGCTCTTTCCTATATAAGCTGCGGCAAGGCCTAAGGGGATAAAAATCCCGATGTTGCCCAATACATTGGTCACCATTCTATCGCTGCCGATGGATTCATCTGTAAAAAATCTGTAAATCGTATGGAAGGGGATCAAGTTCACACTTCTTAAGGCTGCGTCACCCTCTCGAATTTACAATTATGATAATTATTGTATACCATATGAGCGGGAGTTCAAATGATAGATAAATAGAAGAAGGGCAGACTCAACGCAGAAATTCCTGCAGTGAGTCTGCCCTTCTTCACTTATTCTATTGTCTTTAAGCGCCGGTTTGTTCCAGCATCCCCCGGGCAATCCATACCCCGGCGGCTCCGGCTTGAGCCAGACCGCGGGTAATGCCCGCACCGTCTCCGCCGCAGTACAGTCCGGAAATTTCCGTCTCCAGATTGTCCGTAAGCTTCGGACGGGCCGAATAAAATTTCGCCTCTACTCCATAGAACAACGTATGTTCGGAGGCGATACCCGGAGTTACTTTTTCCAGCGCTTCCACCATTTCAATCAGGCTCTTCATGGTGTTGTACGGCAGTACCAGTCCCAGATCGCCGGGTACCGCTTCCTTCAGCGTCGGCTCCAGGAATCCTTCCTTGATTCGCGTTTCCGTTGAACGCCGGCCACGGAGAATATCACCGTATTTCTGTACAATCACGCCGCCGCTGGACAAATCGTTCGCCCGCTTGCAGATTTCCCGGGCATATTCATTGGGCTTGTCGAAGGGTTCGGTGAACGTATGCGAGACCAGCAGGGCAAAGTTGGTATTCTTCGAACCCAGTGCAGGGTCTTTATAGGAATGTCCGTTGGCCGCCATCACACCGCTGTGATTTTCCACAACAACATGTCCTGACGGATTGCTGCAGAAGGTGCGGACACGGGTGCCTACAGATGTATTGAAAATGAATTTCCCCTCATAGAGATGTTCATTGATCTCCCGCATTACCACATCCGAAGTTTCGACTCTTACACCTACATCGACCTGATTATTGTACATTTTCAGCCGGCGCTTCTTCAGCACCTCGGTCAGCCAGGCCGAACCGTCACGGCCCGGGGCAATCATAACCTTATCCGCCTCATGGCTTTCCCCGTTTTTCAGCGTAATGCCTGTAATGCGGTGCGTTCCATTGTCTTTTACGGTTACTATATCCTGAACCTCTGTCTTGAACAGCATTTCAATACGTGTTTTCAAATATTCGTATATGGATTTAAGGATTTCCAAATTTTGCTCTGTCCCCAGATGGCGTACCTGTGCCCGCAGCAGCTTCAGTCCGGCAGCGTAACCCCGTTGCTCAATATTGCGGATACTCTCGGTTGTCGGATCGGTAATGACCGGTGTTGCGCCATGCTCCAGGTTAATGCTGTCTACATATTCGATCAGCTCCAGCACTTTGGAGGGTGCCAAATAATCGGTCATCCAGCCGCCGAACTCCGTCGTGATATTAAATTTGCCGTCACTGTAGGCCCCTGCTCCCCCGAAACCGGCAGTAATTGAACAGGCAGGCAGACAGCCGGCAAATTCCTTGCGCCCCGAAGCGGGCGGACAGAGCTTGATCTTCTCCTCAAGGATCGGGCAATTACGGCGGTAAATATCATGACCCTTGTCCACAAGCAGCACCTTCAAATCAGGCGCCTTTCGTGTCAATTCATAGCAGGCGAATATTCCAGCCGGACCCGCACCAACGACAATCACATCATATTTACTCATCTGTTTCTCTGTTCCTCCTAGGGAGAAACGGCATCGCCGTACTCATGCAGGCCATTGTCCGTTTCTGCGAAAATAGATAGTTTATTAACCACAACACAAAAATCCCGGATACTTCATAGGTATGCAAAATGCACCCTATTCGTAGCCAGGAATTTACGGTCCCCTGTAGAAACCCCCAAACCTTATCTTTGAGGATATACGAACAGCTTAACTTTATTATATGAGCCAATAGAAATTCTACAGATTATTCACGAATGTGTCAAGGACAAAACCATACAATAATTCGCCTTTAGATCTTAATTATAGAATCTTTAACTATATCTCCTGATTTCAATTCACTTAAACACGAACATTATTAGATGAATTCCACTGGAAGGAAACCTGAAATATTTGTCGAATATATAGTCGAATATATAGTTAAATCGCCACTGGAAAAGAGGAACCGCTCATGCACATCCCAACGCTAACTCCTCGCCAAATCTATTGGAATCGGGTACTCCTCAATTCATTCTGGATGGTGCTGATTGTACATTTGGCAAGCCAGCTATTTGCCTCCCTGTCTATGTGGGGACATCTTCCACAATTTACGAGCGGGCAATATTTCATTCCCCATATGCTGATTCCAGATTCCATCATATTTGCTCTAATTGTCGTTCTGGAAGCTGTCTACAAGTGGAAGCCCTTATTTTCGGAGTTTTCAATAGTTTTCACCAGCCATATTTACGCAATTTTGATGATTTCAAATCTTAGCCCGGAATATCATGTTAAACCCCTGATCATGCTCCTCCCATTGCTCGTCTCTATGATTTATCTGAAACAAAGCTATATGAAGGTTTCCTCAGCCGTCTGTCTGCTGTACGCCGTTATGCTGTTTCTTAATACATCGCCCTATGACTATACGCTGCGAATTGAGCATATTATTATCGCTCTCATCTTCGCCGGAACATCCCTGGCCGGATTCGGGGTGATCGTCAGAGGCCGCGAGCTCATACAATCACTGGAGAACTCTGTGAAATCCGAGCAGGATCTGCGCATTCAGAATATCATTATGGACCGTCTGTCCAAGATCGACCCCCTGACGGATTTGTACAATCACAAAACCTTTCATGAGTATTTAGGCTGGCTGATTGAGCATCAGCAGAGCACCCCCTTCCCGATGCAGCTGGCGGTGATGGATATTGATAATTTCAAAAAGGTAAATGACCAATATGGGCATTGGGTCGGAGATATCGTCCTTAAGCAGGTTGCAGGAATGGTACTGAAGCATATTGGCTCAGATGACTTTGCCGCACGTTACGGCGGAGAGGAATTCGTCATTATTCTGACCGCCAAGAAGCTGGAGGAATCAAGCGAAATTATAGGGCGGATCTTAACGGGGATTGCAGGCATGCCAGTCACCGAAATGGACGGTAAATCCGTAACGGTGAGTATCGGGATGCATGACTACCGGGGAGAGGATTCCAAGAGCTCCACCTTTCAGCAGGCGGACGATGCCCTGTACGAAGCGAAGAAGACCGGCAAGAACAAAATTATCATTTTCTAAGCCGTCCAGTAGACATTTGATGAGACTTTCCCAAGACTATTCCTGCGTGAAAAGATAAAGCGAACCCGCGGACTGTATCGTCCCGGGCTCGCTTTGCTATGCAGCCATCTCTATTTCTATTTCAATAATGAGGCTCCAGCAGTTCCCATACTCCGCGCTCAGGAACCGGCCTGCTGATTAAATAACCCTGTACCTTATCGCAGTCGAATTGTTTAAGAAATTCCAGCTGTCTGGCATCCTCTACTCCCTCTGCTACCACATCAAGACCCATTTTGTGGCCGAGAACGATGATTGTCTGAACAAAGGATTGGCTGTAGGCCTTATCCTCCAGAGAATCTATAAAGATTTTATCCATCTTCAGTGTGGAAATCGGCAGCTGCTGCAAATAACTCAAAGAAGAATACCCTGTTCCGAAATCATCCAGGGCGATACGGATCCCGCGCGACTTGAGGAATCCCAGCTTGCTTACAGTGCTTTCGAAGGATTCCATAAAAATGGATTCCGTGATTTCGAGTTCCAGACAGCTGGGCTCAAGTCCGCTTTCCGCAAGGCTGTCCAGCACCATTTCCACGAAATCATCCTGCAGCAGCTGAATGATCGAAATGTTGACGGATATTTTATATGGAATTCCGGTGCGGTCATGTACGCTTTTCATGAACCTGCTGGCTTCTCTAAGAACCCATTCGCCGATATAGATAATCAGCCTGGAATCCTCGGCAATCTTGATAAATGACAGCGGTGATACAAAACCAAGCACAGGACTGTTCCAACGAATCAAGGCCTCAAAGCCGGAAATCATCCCGGTCCCGATCTCCACCTGCGGCTGATAATGCAGCTCAAATTCATTGTTGTTCATCGCACTTCGCAGATGCTTCTCAATGTTCATCCGTTCATTAAACGCGGTATGCATGGACTTATCATAGACTACATACGTGCTTTTGCCCTCTTCTTTGGCCCGGTACATCGCCACATCGGCATTCTTCAGAATCTCCTCTGTGGTCTCCCCGTCTTCCGGATAGAAGGAGATCCCGATGCTGACAGAGACATACAGATTGCTTTCCCCGATAAGGAAAGACCTGCGGAATGACCGCATGATGTCCTCCGCCAAATTCAGCACGGCTTCACGGTCATCCGTATCCTTGAGAAAAATTACAAATTCATCTCCGCCGAGTCTGGAGAGCATGGCTCTTTCATCCACAAGCGACTGCAGCCGTTCACTCGCCTTGCGGATGAGAATATCACCCGATTTATGACCCAGCGTGTCATTGATGTATTTGAAATTGTCGGTATCCACAAACAAGAGCGCCGCTTTGCCGCCCGGCCGCTGGAAGTAATTCTCCATCGTCTCCAGCAGGCTGAGGCGGTTGGGCAGATTACTTAGTGAGTCCACATAAGCCAAACGGTGCATATTCTTCTGATTTTCGACCAGCATATCATATTGTCCTACCAGTTCCTGCTGTGTTGCCGTAAGCTGCTCATACGTCGCCTCCAGCTCCTGATAGCTGTTACTCAGCTTGAACTCAGCTTGCTTGCGTTTGCTGATGTCAATCAGGGAACCCAGGAACAGCACAATCCTGTCCTTTGGATCGACAATCGCTTTGCCGCGCACCTCAAACCATACATAGTTGCCATCATGGGTTCGCATGCGGTATTCAGTCTCGTAAATCGGGGTCAACCCGGACAGATGCTCTTGTCTCGCCTTTCGTGCAGTCTCCTGGTCATCGGGATGAATGATACTGAGCACCCCGCCGTCGAACGAGTTGATTTCTTCTTCATTGTAGCCCATCACTTCGTACCAGCGGTCAGATAGCTTATAGACCCCTGTCTCCCAATCCAGCTCCCACATATAAGCACCAGAGCTTTCTGAGGCCAGCCGGAACCGGCGTTCACTGACCCCCAGCCTGTTAAGCTGTTCCTGCAGCTCCACCTCTGCCGCCGCCAGCTCCTCATAGGTCGACTCCAGCTCCTCGTAGCTGAGCTGAAGCTTAAGCTCACTCTCCTTACGCTCATCAATATCCAGTCCAACCAGTACGAAGATGTCCTCAGCCTGCTCATCCATCCCCTTAATCAGAGTAGTCCGTATGGAGAAATAGCGGGCATCCGGCACATGATCGGGAAGCCGCACTTCAACGTTGCCTGCGTAGTCCTTGTACACCGCTTTGATAAGGAGATCTCTGAGCAAGGCTGCGCTGCCTTCCAGACCGGGAATATCATCGAGGCTTTTTCCGAGCATGTCCTGCTCCTTCAGCCCCGTCATCTTTTCCGCATACTGATTGAAACGCACGATCCTCTTATCACCCTGCACCGCCCAGACAATCATTCCGGTATGCTCAATAACATCCTCAAAAAATTCCTGCTCGGAGTGGATAGTCCGGCGTAAACGCCTGATGTAAGCCCTTATTAGAACAATACCAAAAAGCAGCACACAGAAGCCGATGACAATTCCTGAAATGATTCTCCCTTTGGTTAGGGATTGGTAATCATCCGAATGAGCGAAAAAATATTGCCGGTACAGCTCCTCAAAAGCACCGGACCGCTGCAGCCGTTCCAGCCGTGCATTAACGTAGGAAACCAGCTCCGGTGCTGATTTGCTGATACCATAAGCGATATCCTCAGGATATAAATTACTCATTTTATGAATAATCGCACCGGTTAATCCACGGTCAATAATCAAATAATCGACGACACCCTGGTTCTCGAACAAGAGATCAATCTCGCCTTTCTGCAGAGCCTCCAGCGCTTCTGGTACTGTTGCATATTCTATGTAATGTGAGACTCCTGCTTTGCCGTGCAGCACCATCTCGGAGTACTGACCCTTGCCCACTCCTACCTTATAGTTCTCCAAGGTGCTTAGCTTCACTTCTTCTTTCAGCGCCTGGCGCGAATAGACAGAGATATAGCTTTTGAACACAGGCTTAGAGAACAGTGCCTGCTTCTTTCTCTCCTCCGTAACGGCCATAAGTCCGGTGGTATCAATCTCTCCGTCAATTAGCCGTTTATACGTTTCCTCCCATTCGCCGGTGCTGTATTGAATCAGATAATCCTGCTTCTCAAAAATCATACTTGTCAGGTCAATATCAAAGCCGGTCAGATATCCGTTCTGTATGTATTTATAAGGCGGATAACCCAGTTCTGTCTGATATCTTATCTCTTGTCTTTCAGCGTGAGCGGCAGCAGGGGGTGCAATCATGAGCACAATGCTAATTAGAAGGATGAGTTTACACCGCTTCATCGCAATTCTCCTTTTTCCAATAAAAATCGGGCTAAGAGCATTTATAAGAAGCTGTATTCGACAAAAAATGGTATGGTTCCTGCAAGTTTACCCGACCTATTGTGATAAAATGTGCAAATATACCAGTTCACTGCCCCGCTTGAGTAAGGTGCTGCGCTGTCCATTACAAAAAACAGTTCATCTTTTTAATTTTTTATATTGCTTTTTTAGCTTAAAATGTGGATAATAGCAATAACACTTGATAATGATTATCATTATTAAATAAACGAATATATCCAATTCACTATATGGAGTTAAAAGGAGACTGAACACCCATGAACTCAGCCAATACCCGGACCGCTCTGCAGGTTGACGACTATCTGGATCTGCTCAATCTTGCTGTTAAAGTTGGAGATTTGAAATGGCAAAAAGAAATTAAATCCAGATTACAATATATTCTCTGCCTGCAAATCAGATAATGATCGTGCAGAATGCCGCATTCCCGGATTACGGGGGTGTGGCTTTTTTTGTTTCCATTTATAGAAAAACAATTGATACAAGCTGCGAAAGGGCCATTAATTGCTTTAAAGTGCATCTGCAAAGCTTAAAATGTTTAATGATATAGTATAATAATCAGCATAATATACTGAACAATAGTCCTATAGATCGGAGCGTGCCAGTTTGAAAAAATATATATCCTTGTTCCTGATCATCAGCCTGCTATGGATGCCAAGTATCTATGCGGCAGCGATTCCCGCTCAGCAGGGACTGATTATCGATGAAGCCGGTCTGCTCACGAAGCAGGAGACAGCTGCTATTGCCGCTATTGCTGAGGGAGACCGCTATACCATCCGGGTGCTGACTGTCGATTCTTTGGATGGCGCCGAGCCTGGCACCTATGCCACTGAAGTCTATGATTCCTGGGGCCTGACGCCGCAGGATGTTCTCCTTCTGATCTCTGCGGGAGACCAGAGAGTTGAACTGAACTTCAACAATCCGGGCCTACAGGACTCTATCAACTCCTGGTCTCAAGCTAAAGGCGGAGCCTTGGATACCGCAGCCCTCACGGGGCTGCTGGACACGTATTTTAATCCTTATGCCCGGGAAGGGGATTTTGCCGGAGGAATCCGTTCCATGATTCAGAAGCTGCACTCCTTCGGCGGCACTGGCAGCAGCAGCAGCAGCGACCCAGGCCTTGGACTGCTGAAGATGGCCGGCATTGTCATTGGGATAGCGCTGCTGGCATTAGTGCTGTATGTGCTGTTCACCGGCCTGCGCAGACGGGGGCAGCTCGGCAGCCAGCAGGAGCAGCTGGCCGACTTGCTGGTCCGGGCGAACCGGGCGCTGGAGTCCCTGCAGCCGTTCCAGGGAATTGTTCAAGGCAAGACGGGAGAAATGGTCGAGGGAATCTCCAAGCGGCTGTCTGCACAGCTGGTGGAGATCTCCGCATTGCAGAGCAGCCAAAGCTCACAGCCTCCCTTCTACCGTCTGAAGGCGCTTAAGGCTGCCAGCTCACAGTTGCAGCAGACTGAAACAGCTTTCCGCTCCTCGCTGGAGGAAGAAGAGCAGCACATTGCCGTAATCAGTGATGCTGACCGCAACGTTAAACAGCAGATTACCGAACTGAAGAAGGAAGCGCCTGAATTGAACCTCCAGCTTCAGAGTGCGGTCAAGGAGACCGGCTATGGGCTGCAGGAAATTGCCGATGATCTGAAAGAGCTGGCTGAAGAGACCGCCAAAGCGGATGAGCTGGAGCTGTTCGACCCAATTGCCGCACAGGATATGACCGGGGAGGCGCAGGAGAAGCAGGCGCAGATCGAGCAGGATCTGCACGATGTCGATACGTATGACGACAAATTGAATAACTTCCCTGGAGTTCTGGCGGCTGCCCGCAGCACAATCGCCGCATTGATCGAACAGAATTCCCTCCACAATATGAAGGTCAAACCTTATGAGAATCTGGATCAGGCCTCCGCAGCAGCCGCAACACTTGAAGCTCCCCTGCGCAGTGGAGACATGGATGAGGTGCGCAAAATCGCTGCCCGTATGGATTCCCTGCTGGGCGATGCCATTGCCATGACAGAACGCCAGGCCCTGATCCGCCAGAACAACCTGAGGGATCTGGATACGATCCGCAGCCGTTGGAGCGGGCTGTCTCAGCGGCGCAATGAGCTGAACAGCCGGATCTCCGAAGCCCGCAGCCGGTTTGCGGAGATCCACCTGACCCTGCTTGAGGAGGTAATGGAGACTGCGGGAACACAGCTCCGTCAGGGTGCGGGAGAAGTTCCGCAGATCGAAACCTGGACCAGTGACCAGCGGGGGGAATATGACAATGCCCGCAATAGCCTGGACCAGTTGCTCAAACTTCAGGAAGAAACCGCCCAGAAGTTCGACAATGTCGGCGAAAGTCTCAATATGCTGGGCCAACGCTTAGCTAACGTCACCCGGCTCCTGCCGGAAGGACAGGAGCGTGTGGATACGGCCCAGCGGCGGCTTCAGAGCAAGGGAATCGCCTCCAGAAGCCAATTCCAGCTCTCCCTAATCCCTGAGTATGGTGAACTGGAGCAGCGGCTGTCCATCCGGCCTTATAACCTGGATGAACTGGAAGCTGTGGCACATGCCTACGAGTCCCGGATTTCCTCCTTCGTGGAGGAAGCGAACCGTCTCGTACGCCAAAAAGAAGAAGAGGAGCGCCTGGCACAGCTGGCCATCCTGCGGGAACAGCAGCGCCGGGAGCAGGCACGCAAGCGTGGCTCCTCTTCCGGCGGCTTCGACGGCGGCAGATCATCCGGCGGTTCCTCTTGGGGAGGCGGCGGCCGCTCGACTGGCGGGTCATCCTGGGGCGGTGGCGGCGGCAAATCCGGCAGAAATTCCTCTGGCGGCTCCAAATGGTAGACAGCGAACATATCTATGCAAAACGCCACCGGCCCGAAATAACGGGCCGGTGGCGTTTTTGACTTGAACTCTTTTTCACTTTTCATTCGTTTTTTCTGAAATAACCAGAAACATCCAGAAAAACAATGAAAATGATAGAACGGCTTCATTATATGAGTATACAAGGCCCCATACATATCAATATGTTAATTTTTGTATTTATTTGAACATTGAGTAAAATGAACATTAGACTTACGATTAATTTGCTAATTAATTCCAAATAAGGACGAAAGAAGGCGATCAAACTATAACGCTCACTCTCTCATGCACCGTGGTATATACCCGCATGTAAGTTTCTTAAACACAGTGAAAGGAATGTGAGAACTTGTGAAAAAAGTTGCATTGGTAAGCCCATTAAGAACAGCCGTCGGTTCTTTTAACAACGGACTTTCGTCAGTTAGTGCCTCAGAATTGGGGGCAAACGTGATGACGGCCTGCCTTCAGCAAAGTCAACTAGAGCCTGCATTGATTGATCAAATTTACTTAGGAAATGTCCTTCAAGCTGGCACTGGCCAAAATCCTGCCAGACAGGCGGCATTAAAAGCCGGCATTCCCATTGAAGTACCTGCATCAACAATAAACACGGTTTGCGGTTCAGGGCTTCATGCCGTCGCTTTAGCTTACAACTCTATTTTGGCAGAACAAGGCGGCGTCCTCTTAGCTGGAGGTATGGAGAGCATGTCGAACGCCCCTTATGTACTAAGGAATGCCCGAAATGGCTACAAGCTGGGCAACAGTGAATTGATAGACACCGTGGTAGCCGACGGCCTTACATGTCCCATCAACAAATATCATATGGGAATTACCGCAGAAAACATTGCCGCGAAATATAACATTTCAAGACTTGAGCAGGATGAATTTGCCTATGGAAGCCAGATCAAGGCTATAGAAGCAAAAAACAAGCATGTTTTTGCAGAGCAGATTGTTCCCGTTCTGACCAAAAGCAAAAAAGAGAATATTTGGTTCTCAGAGGATGAACATGTAAGAGGAGATGCAAGCAAAGAAAAACTTTCTAATTTAAAACCTGCATTTAAAACAAACGGATCGGTTACTGCCGGAAATGCCTCGGGGATCAATGATGGAGCGGCGGCTGTACTTGTTATGTCGGAAGATAAATGCAAGGAACATGCGGTACAACCGTTGGCCTATATCAAGGGTTATTCACTTGTTGGTGTTGACCCTGCATATATGGGGATGGGCCCGGTGAAAGCCGTTTCGTCACTTCTTAAGGATCAGGGAATCTCCCTTGATGCCATCGATCTGTTTGAGATTAATGAAGCCTTCGCTGCACAAGCATTAGCGGTAATAAAAGAGCTTGGGGTCAACCCGGAGAAGGTGAATGTCAATGGCGGCGCAATCGCGATTGGACACCCTGTCGGTGCAAGCGGAGCGAGGATATTGGTTACGCTTGTGCATGAAATGGTACGAAGCTCTGCGCGTTATGGCATAGCCTCGTTATGTATCGGAACGGGTATGGGAATCGCGATGCTGATTGAGAATGCACTCATCTAACACTCTTCTACAAGAAAGGGAGATCCGATTGTTATGAATCCACAAGAGATTTTTTCACTACAGTCCATGCCTGCAGCCAGCGCTAGTTATGGCCGTCCCCCCTACCGCTTCATCGACAGGGAATTTTTTATAATTACCTATGAATCCGATCCCGCTGCGATTAGACAGGCGGTCCCGGAGCCTCTTCAGCCGGATGGAAGCAACACCGTTTCCTATGAATGGATCAAGATGCCTGATTCATCCGGTCTAGGAAGCTATGAGGAGAGCGGTATTGTCATCCCGTGTACCTTTCAGGGCGAACCCTGCAATTTTGTTGCCCAAATGTATTTGGATAACGCACCTGCTATTCTTGGAGGACGTGAAATTTGGGGGTTCCCCAAAAAATGGGCGAATCCCCGCCTGAGTGTTGAAGGTACAGAAACGCTGACCGGTACATTACATTATAACCATGCCCTGGTCGCCATGGGAACCATGCCTTTCAAACATAACATTCTCGGTGAAAAGGACACGGCTACAGCCATCGCAAAAACCCAAGTGAATCTAAAATTAATTCCCGATGTTGATGGTACCCCTAAAATTGCGCAGTTAGTGGCCTACAATCTCGAGAATATTACAGTAAAGGGTGCCTGGTCAGGGCCGGCCCGGTTAAGTCTGACCCCCCACGTCCATGCTCCTGTGGCAGATTTTCCTGTTAAGGCGTATATCGGCGGCAAACATTTTATTGCCGATTTAACGCTGCCCTACGCAAGAGTCATTCATGATTATCTCCAGTAAACTTTGCTTTCCAAGTGGAAACGGCTACGCCGTCCTTTTAAAGGACGGGGTGTTTCAGCGAGAAATAGACGGATAATATATAGCGTGAAACATATAAATTCTATATTTTCAAAAAAATATACAAGGAGTCAGAAACCATGAATAACAAATTAATCTCCGCAGAAGACGCCGTTAAGAAGGTCAAAGACGGAGACACGGTGATGGTCGGCGGTTTTCTGGCCGGAGGCCATCCGGAACAGTTGGTGCGTGCGCTTGTCGAGACCCATTCCGCCGGTAATCTCTCCATTATTTCCAATGATACTGGCACCACAGAATTATCTATATATAAGCTTGTAAAAAGCGGCAGAGTCAAGCGGATTTATGCATCCTATATCGGCTCCAATCCGGAAACGGGAAGACTCCTTATGACCAAAGAAGCTGAGGTAAACCTCTTCCCGCAAGGCACGTTAGCTGAAAAAATACGTGCAGGAGGAGCAGGCTTGGGCGGTGTTTTAACACCTGTAGGTGTAGGTACCATTGTAGAGGAAGGCAAAAGGAAAATTGATATTGACGGAAAGGAATATCTGCTCGAACTGCCGCTCAAAGCGGACGTGGCGCTAATCAGAGCCCATAAGGCAGATGAAGCGGGCAATCTTGTGATCAACGGATCCTCACGCAACTTCAATTTCGTTATGGCTACGGCGGCAGATTATGTAGTTGCCCAGACAGACGAATATGTAAAGCTCGGGGAGATTGATCCCAATCATGTCAACGTACCCGGAATATTTATCGACGCCATTGTAAAGGTAGGGGATATGCATGAATAACCGAGAATTCATTGTGAGAAGAATCGCCCAGGAATTCAAAGACGGCGATGTGGTCAACCTGGGTGTCGGCATGCCTACCATGGCAGTAAACTATATTCCCGATAATGTTCATATTATGCTGCAGGCTGAGAACGGAATCCTTGGTGTTGGCCCCAAAGCCACAAAGGAACAAGAAAATATCGATTGTATTGATTCTGGCGGAAGTTATGTTACAACAATGGCAGGAGCTTGCTATTTTGACAGTGCGCTTTCATTCTCCATCATCCGTGGAGGGCATGTGGACATCACCGTCTTGGGTGCCTTGGAGGTTGATGAGAACGGCAACCTTGCAAGCTGGATGATTCCAGGAAAAAAAGTGCCGGGCATGGGGGGAGCTATGGATTTGGTGGTCGGGGCCAAGCGTGTCATTGTAGCCATGGACCATGTGAACAAAGATGGGGAACCGAAAATATTAGAACATTGCAAGCTTCCCCTGACTGCTGTAAATGTTGTGCAAACCATTGTAACCGAAATGGCTGTCATCGATGTGATTCCGGGCACAGGGCTGATGCTGAAGGAAATTGCGCCGGGTCTGTCGGTGGAAGACGTTCAAAAGGCAACCAGGGCAAAGTTGTTGATCTCGCCAAACTTGAAGGCCATTGCCGTTTAAGCAAAAAGGTAACCTACGGTATTTGGCTAATTCCAAACACCACCGTCCCCAAAAAACCAGCCCGCCCTCCCAATCTGGGGAAGCGGGCTGGTTGGTCTTGGGTTAATGCGTATCCTTGGGCTTGTCATGCTCCTCGTCAAGAAACGGCTTGTTCACATAGTAATACATTACACCCATCAATACACCGCCGCCAATCAGATTCCCAATGGTGACAGGCACCAGATTGTGCACCACACCGCCCCAAGAAATCGTACCGGGATGATCGAGCACCAGTGCAATCGCAAAGGTACACATGTTAGCTATGCTGTGTTCATATCCGGAAATAAAGAAGCAGAATACGAACAGGACCATGGCGAACATTTTAGCCCCGTCGCTTTTCATTGACATCGGAACAAAAAACGCCAGACAGACCAGCCAGTTACACAGAATCGCGCGGAAGAACAGCTGCATTGCCGGGGCTTCCATCTTGTGGGCCACCACATTCAACAGGAATCCGTTCACACTGGAGTCATAGAACAATCCTGTCAAAAAAATCAGCAGCGCAAAGGCGGTGGCCCCGAGAATATTGCCGATGTAGCTGATGACCCACATCCGCACCACCTCGGTCCACTGCATCTTGCGTCTTAAGGCAGCATACGTGTAATAAAATGTATCCCCGGTGAACAAATCGCCTCCGCCGTAGGAGATCAGGATGATGGCTGCGCCGAACGTAATCGCAGCCATCGGATAGGTCATCGGTGATTGCTCCATGTAGAAAAAGTTGCCCGTCTTGAAGGCTACAATTACGCCGAATCCGATAAACATACTAGCCAGCATTGCTCTGGCGATATAACGCAAAATGCTTTGCTGATAAATCTTCTGTTTCTTCAGCGCCAATTTCTCAACCTGCAGCAGTGCCTCGTTCTCCATATGACCTCCGCTTAATGCTTGTATTTTCCGCGATGATGGCAGGCTGATACAGCCCCCTAGGGTATTATACCCAATAAACCGCTGGAAATTGCTTGAATCACGGAGCGTCAATATATTACAAATTTTATTTAGTGAGAATCCGTTGCCGCTGTGCTAGCTGCCGTCATCCGGATCATTCAGCTTGGCAATGGCTTCCGCCTTTTCGCTGCTGGCTACGACAATAAGCACAAATATCAGGCATCCCAGAATCATCCGCAGTTCCTCACTTCCTCCATACGTTGCCTTAGTGACAACTTATGTAGGGTAGTACTCTATTATGAATGAATCTTAAGCTGCTGATATCCGAGGCTTAACCGCTATGCGCAAAAAAATCCTGCTGAACCATCCAGCAGGCTAGAACGAAATAGCTGTTTATCTATACTCGGACAAGGTGTCAGTTCAAGAAGCTGCTCAGCTCGCTATCGCTGCCGGCTTGCTTCAGCACTTGCGGCTGCGAGGCTTCGTTCAGCCCGAGACGGTTGTTCAGCTGCGTGTTGATTGTCGTCATTTTGGACGTATAATCCTGGCAGCTTTCGATAATCCGGCGGTTGGACTGCTCGGAGGTATCCAAGGCACTGAGCAGATCGCCGATGGCCTGATTCACTGCCTCCAGCGACATGGAAGGCTTGGACAGCAGCTCTGTCGTCTTCTCAGTCGTGGTGCGCAGCAGACGCGCATTCTCCTTGAACTGGTCCTCAATCGTCTTGTTCGTCGCTTCCACGGCGGAAATGACATTTTCCTGATCGGCCAGGGACATTGCAATCATCGCGGATACGGTGATCAGATTTGACGTCTTGTCAATCGCATTGTTGACCGAATCAATCAGCTTATCATTGTTGTCATTGATGATGTCCGTGGCGGCAATAGCCTGATTATAAAGCAGAATCATCTCGGTCATGGACTGGATCCGCACCATGACCTTGCGCAGACCGCGCTCCAGATAAGCCTTGCGGAATTCATTCTCCGGTTTGGCGATTTCCACCTCGAACAGCTCCTTCAGCTTGTTGCCAAAGGCAATCTTGGTCTGCAGGTTGTAGATTTCGTCCATGGAGGTGCGTTTCAGCTGCCGCATGTTGACAATGCTCTCTTCAAGCGTATCACGTCCGTCCCGCAGGCCGGTCACGATGGCATCGATATTTGTGCGTACGGACTGATATTTGTAGACATAATTCTTGAGCGGACTCTTGCGCAGCATTTTGCCGAAAAAGCTGACATTTTTGCTCTGCTGCAGATTCTCACATTCATTACGCAGCTTCATAATCATATTCGGCACTTCGACGCGTTTGCCGGACATCAGATCATTGACCGGGCGATCCAGCAGTATCAGGGTTTGTCCCGCTTTTTCCTGCGTCTTCACCCCAAGCTTGCCGATATCATCCATTAAGGAATCCAGTGCAACGGTATCGGTCTTGGCTACCTTCTCAATTAATTGGGAAGCTTCTGCAACTACCTTCTGCTCATCTTCTTTTTTGAGCTCTATCAACTGCGTGGACATGGGTTTCCCTCCTATAATTCGGAACTGCTGTACCGCTGATGAATCAGTTCCGCCTTGGTCTGAAGTTCCATCAGGTCTTTATGCTCGATCGTAGAGGCAATCTCCGTAATTTTAGAATCAACATCCCGCAGACCGTTCAGCAGCATTCTCCGATTTTTCGTTTTGGCCTCACCGCCAAGCCGCAGGAAAGGATTGATGACCCCGTTCAGGTCCTTCAGCACCAATCTGCGAACCGTGTGGTTGATCTCACCGTTGCCGAGCTCCTGAAGCAGCGGAATGATCCGCAGGAGCCTGGCGATCAGTGCCAATGATTTCTCGACAATTTCATTGTCGAGCGTATCCTTCTGACCCTCCGAAATAATCATATCCTCCAAAATGCTGAGATACTCCACCACCGGAGCGAATTCCGCTCCGATCCTGACCTCAGCCTGTCCTCTGCCGGACAAGGAATGTGGTGCACCGGTTTCCGATCCTGCGGGAGCAGCCCGGATCACTTCAGGACTGCCCGCAGCAGAAGCGGGGGCGATCGCTGCCGGCTCCTGCCCGGCCGGAAGTATCTCCGCCGGCAGGTTGGTTCGTGTGCGCTTGCCTCCAAGCAGCCCGATGGCAGCTCCGGCAACCGGGAACAGCAGAGAGAGCAGCTCTGGCAGGAAAGCGCTCGTCAGCAGAGCCACAACATAGCCGGCTCCTGCATACAACAATACTTTTGATTTCGAATAAATTGTCATCACCTCTTGCGAGCGTGTGAAATCACACTCAATTCACGGGATCCGTAATAGCGGATTCATCGTGTATTCTCATGATCATAGGCTGCTCTATATGGCTGGCCAGTATATCACCGGCAAACCCGGCAGGCTGAACCTCGCCGCCCAGCGCGCTTTTAACCGCCAGATAAGGGAAGTTGATACCAGTCAGACAAGAAACATGCAGCCCGCCGGACATCCGGGGGTTAATCTCCAACAGCTTGGGAACTCCGCCGCCGTATTTCATTTGTATATTGTAATTATAAGGGATCTTATAGGTTTCGGCGACACGCTTCGCAATATTCTCAAGTTCGGGAATATGCTCCATAACCCGCAGCCGCCCGTTGTCCTTGCGGCGCGGCACGGCGGAAAGCAGACTGCCGTTCTCGTCCGCCAGACAGTCGATACTGTACTCGTACCCTTCGAGAAGCTCCATAACCATCAGGGCAGGAAACGAGTCTACTCCGGAAAGGACGCGGTATGCCTCATCAAACGAAATATGCTGCGTCACATAACCGAAGAGCTCCTCTATAGGGCTGCGGCTGTTATTAATGATACGGAAGCCAAGCCCGCCTTCCGTCTCGGTAGGCTTAAAGCAGACCTCATGCCCTTTGGCCACAAGATCCTCGTAAGCCGCCTTGAATTGTTCCGCTGTATCAACAACATGATAATCGGGAATTTCCATTATTCCGCTATCCTTAACTTTGTTATAGAACTTGCCTTTATCCAAAATCATCTCCAGCAGCTCCAAATCGCGGCAGACCAGCACTTTCGTGCCGACGGCATCAAACATTGCAGCATGTAGGGCGATATCCATCATATGCAGACGCGGGATGAAGATATCAATCTCATTGCGGCGGCAGAAATCTACACAGAACTGCACGTATTCGATCCCTTCCAGAGCAGGTTCAGTTCCTGCAACGTCAGCGCCTTGCAGCGACATATGCCGGATATCGGAGTGGGTAGCAAAGATTTGAACAGGAATGCCGTCCTCATTATTCCGTATGAGATTCATATAATGAAAAGCCACGGAGAACCAGCGGTTGAAATAAATATTTACCTTTTTCATTGCGGCCCAACTCCCAATGTCGTTAGATTGTTATAAATCTTCTGAACATACTGCATAATTTCTTCCCCGGCATGGACGCCCGACAGCTCTGTAAAGGGATAGTTCAATTCTACTAGAGTGGCCTGCTGCTCGGCAAATATTTCCCCATGCCTCGGGGCAATGGCATAATCCGCGCTCTCCAGCAGACATTTGTCCAGCAGGGAATCCCCCGAAGCAACCATCGGCTCCGAATGAACCGTGCGGCGCACATGAACAATCGCATCGCTTTTGTTCACAGCCTCCGGCACTACATACAGCTTGCGGCCCTGCAGAGAAACCTTCCAGCCCAACCCAAGCAGACGTTCTGCCAGATGGTTAATCTCATCCAGAGGCAGGAGACCGCGGTACACCATAAATGTATAGAACAGCTCATCGCAATACCGTTCGTTGATAATCCATTCCGGACGCACCACCGATCGTACAAGCTTTCCCACTTCTTCAGCGGCAGCTGAATTGCGTTCCACCAGCCTGCCGATCAATGCCCGCCACTGCTGATCTACCACTCCGCGAACAAGAATGTTGCCACCGTTGCTGGTGACGGCATAATCCGGAATAATCGTCTCCTGGAACAGGTTGATCCGCTTATACTCCGCAATGGTCCGCGTAGTCACCGGCATGAAGATGATACTTGCGGTGAGCTCCTTCAAGCGTTGCAGTGCTGCGTGTGAAATATAGGAGACCGTTTTGCCGTCAATAATTTCAGCCGGCACCAATCCCGGTGAATCCTCTGGAACAAGCAGCGCGCCCAGGGAATAGATCAGGGTACGGTCTAAATCGCTGGCGTAAATCAATCGCTTTCCCCTCCTTTCAGCGGCTGGATAATTCCGCAGCAGGAATAGGTAAGCCCGGGATACACTTCTACCGGAACCCCCCGCTCCTCCGCCAACAGCAGAATGTGGCGCAGATTCGGGTTATCCATAGTATCGACAAGAATTTTCCAGGGTACTCTGCGCAGCAGCACACGCGTCGTCTCTCCCACGCCCGGCTTGACCAGATTGATGTTATCAATGCCGAACGTCTCCTGAATACTCTGGACATCACGCATTCCCTGCCAGGTAATCTCCGGCGGCGCTTTCAGCATGCCTGCAGCTATTGCCGCAGCATCCGCGGTTACGGAAGCGAAATGGGGTGTGATCGCTTCGATAAACACATTGGAGAGGTCACTGTCCAGCCATTCCCTATAGAACTTCGCACCATGGAACTCCTCCGGGCCGATCAGATCCTCACGCAGCACTGTACGGCTTATGAGTCCTGACACCGTCGAATTTAAGCAGGCGCTTGGAATCAGATAATCCGCCCTGGTCCCGAAAGTCTGCGAACAGCTTCCCGGATCCGCAAGTACGGCCAGATCGTCATTCAGCGCAATCCCGTATTTCTTATAAAAATCGGCGCAGGATTCAATAAGCACCTGGGTGATTGCGCCTTTGCCCGTCCAGCCGTCAATAAACTGCAGATTGGCATCCATACCATGCTGCTGCAGCATGTAGAGAATTGCGTTCTCATCCATGCCTTTGCCGCGGATAATTGAGATGCTGTAATGCGGCAGATCCACGCCGTACCGTTCGGCAATATAGCGTTTAATCAGTACGCCAATCGGCGTTCCCGCTCTGGCCAAGGAGACCAGCACCGTATGGTCTGTCCCCCGCCGGGATACGATCAGCTCGGAGACAACCGCAACCGCCTGCGCAACCTTTACCGCAGAGTGCCGGAGTGTCTCCTGAAACAATGCAATATACGGCTCCGTCGGCTGGTATTCCACAGGAAGCATCTCCGAATAGCTCACCCCGGACTGAATGGCTTTCTCCCGCTCCGCCGTACCCAGCTCCAGGGATACATTACTGAGATCCTTAAGCAGAAAACGAACATCCGATGGAGGATAGCTGCCGAGCGGAACCGGAGGGGCTATTCTTTTGCTCATGATCGTTTCTCCGCTATCCGTTCCCTTCATCAGCGGGCACCTCCACTTCCAGTTCAGGACCCAGTACAATCAGATGCACCTTGTTGCCGGCCAGCCCCTTCAAAATATCCATCATCGGCTCAATCCGACTATGAGGTACATCACGCTCCAGCAGCACAAAAATATCCCCATATTGTCCGGGGTCAACATTGTAGATATAATTCGTAATCCCCGTGTCTGTGGCCGATGGATAAGCAGCTGCGCTATGCACGCCATAATCCGGCCGGCGATCCGGATGAATCGGGCTGCGGGTGGATGACTGATAGGCAACCCCTTCCCCCATTTCGGCCGCAATCCGCATAGGCAGATACATAAATTCACCGACACCCATCACCAGGGCAGAGGGGCTCTCGCGCAGTTCGCGAAGCTGCGCTGCCACCTGTGCTGCACCCTTGTCGATCCAGACATTATCCTCCGAGCTAAGACCGAAGCGGCCGCTAAGCTTCAGATACGGCGAAGTGTTGATTTCCCCGCGCGAGTCGGTAGAGCTTACTGCCAGCCGCTCCAATCCGTCACGGATATACGTAATCATAACAGGCGCCTCACGGGCAGGCTTCGCCTGTCCTTTACCAACTTCTGCATCCAGCACAGGCGTCCCCTTCACTTCAATACAACCCTGCAGCAGAGACAACGCCTTAATCTGAATCCCGAGCTCCTGCTCCAGATCACGGTAAGCCTGAATATGCCCTTCGCTTCTCCAATCCAGCAGGGAGGCTACTACGTATTCTTTGCGCGGGAACTTGGACTGGATATCCCTGATCGTGTTGATCGCCGTATTGCCGGTCGTAATCTCGTCATCTACGAGTACAATCGGCTCTTCTCCAGATAACAGGGCAGCGTCCAGGGCATAACAGAGATGGTCAACCGCATGAGAATGCTCTTCTTCAAAGCTGATAATTGACGCCATCTCCGGAATGTCTTCACGGGTGGTATGAATATATGACGCGCCTCCGGCAAAAATGTTGTACATGCTATGACCCAGCGCAGTAGCAGTCTCGGCAAAACCTACAAAAACGACCGGCCGCGGAAGCACCAGCTGCGCGGCCAGCAGCTCGTGATAGGCTTCCTCTGCATGGAGAGGATGAATAAGTCCGTGAACCGCCGCATCCAGCAGCTTGTCCATCTGCTCATTGCCGGCAGCTCCGCCGTTCATTTCCCGGTATAAAAGCAGCCCCAGCGCTGCTCCGCTGAGCAGTGGAGTATAGGGCATTACCGGAATATGCTTGCCGAGCACCTTGCTGACAAAGAGAAAGGAACGCTTTTTATTGATCCGTGCAGCCATGGAGAATAAAGCTTCAACCGGCATATCAAAGGGGTTGGATGTTTCGGTTACCGTAACTTGCAGGTTCTGGACGATATTAAACGTGTGTATATTCGTTCTCGGGCAGTAATCCGACAAAATGCTGTTGTTCATGTAACACCCCGTATACTTGAGATCGTAGTAAAATACGTCTTGCCCAGTTCAAATGCGGCTTAATTTCATTCATTTTGTTATAGTATTCGCTCTTGAACACTCCACGGCTGCCATCATTGCTCTCTACAATGCTGAGTGCATCCACATATTCCTCATGCATCACCGTATACAAGGCCTGCACCGGTCTTAGATGGGAAGGATGGATAATCGTCTTGCCGACAATCCCGTTTTCTTTATCCAAAATCACTTCACGGATCAACCCGTCCATGGCGCTGGAAATATAATTGTTGCGCATCTCCCGGCCCTCCCGGCCGAAGGTATCCTCAAAGGGGGTCTGCCGCAGCTGCGGGCGGAGCACCCGGTGTCCTTTGCTGGAGAAATACTCCCAGACCGGTCCTGAAATGACATAACCTTCTTCCACCCGGCCGAACACATTAATAATATCCGACATGCAGTCGCGGATGGGCGTTAGATCATAGATGCTTATGTCCAGGCTGCGGCGCAATCCGAACAGACTGGAGAAATCGGTCGCTCCGATCCGGACATTCAGCACATAATCACGGTAATCGCCAAGCAAGTTGCGGATGGCCAGCAGGCTGGCTATCCGGCTCTCCCGGTAAATAATCGGGGCGCTCTCCAGAATCGGCATGCCATACAGCACAGGGGCCAGATAACTGCGTGAACTGTTATAATCGGCAATCGCCTCAAAGTACTCCACGCCATTGTCTACTGAGAACTTGGGAAAGACAAACCCGGTAAGCATGGTGATAAGCGCTCCCAGCCGGAAAATCAGCTGCTGCAGCTGTTCCGGATTGCGGACGCGGATAAATAGCAGGGGAAGACTATTTCCGGGGTCAGACTCATTCTCGGCATAAGCCGACAGAAAAGAAAGATGCCTTACCACTGACTCTTCAGCGTAATCAACCTCTCCATCGCCTATCGCATCCTCCAGATCAATAATGACCGTCACCAGTCCCGAAGCTCTGAGCTTCAAAATATCTTCAGCCACAGAGGACCGGGTAGCCGGCATATAGAGAGCGGCCCCAACCGCATAAGCCAGCAGTTCCTTGCTTGTAGTATGATTAAATGAAACAGGCGGAGAGTAGAATAATGACGTTTCTTGTTCTTGTGTCAGGTAATCGAAGTATCTCAAAGGCCTTCCCCCTTATAGTTTTGCAAAGCGGAGCAAAACAAATAGCCTCTCCTTATAGAGAGCTGCAGAACCGGCTATGCCGTCCTCTCGGGGACGGCTTCCGGCTCTCTCAAATACAAGCAAAGGCCATGCTATTCCATATACGATTACCCGGGATAAAAGGGAGTCACACCTTCCCTGTGATGGTCCTCTTTATCCTATGAAACCTTAAAATTACGCGTTTCTGTTCATTTCTTTCTTTTTCTTTCCGGAACTGTACAGAATGGTTCCCACAAAGACCGCAATCAGAATGGTGAAGAAAATGAAATGCGGCATTTCAAATCCGAATGCTCCAGCAAGCATTTTGCCTGCAATCAGGGCAATCAACAGGAACGCTGTCTGCTCCAGTTCAGGGAACTTGGCAATGAGCTTCAGGAACACCTGTGCCACACCACGCATCATCAGCACGCCTAGGATACCGCCCAAGAAAAGTACCCAGACTTTGTCGCTCAGACCAAAGGCGGCTACCACACTGTCGATACTGAACGCAATATCCATCAATTCAACCAGCAGTACAGTTTTCCAGAAAGAGGTGCCTTTATGTTCTTTCCCTTCTTCACCTTCACCGGGTTCATTGCGCTTGAATAATCCTTTATAAGCGATATAAAAGAGATATAATGCCCCAAGGACTTTGACGAGCGTAAATTTAATCAGGAATGTCCCTAATCCAATCGCCAGGAATCTAAAGAGGTAAGCTCCCAGAATCCCGTAAAACAACGCCTTCTTCTGCTGTTCTTTCGGCAAATGCTTAACCATTACCGCAAGCACAAGCGCATTATCTGCCGATAGCAGCCCTTCGAGCAAAATCAAGCTCCCGATAATCCCCCAGCTGACCGGGTCAGAGAGCGTTCCTACAATGTCGCTCCAAGAGAAAAAGTGCCCATAATTCTCGCTGATACTTCTAAAAAAATCACTGAACCAATCCATTTTGCTTGCGCCTCCGGAAAAATTAAATTATTTACTGCCTGCTACCCAGCGCAGTCCCCAGCCATAGGCCTGATCCATCTCCTGATGGCCGCTGAAATATTGCACAAGCCGTTCAATGCTGAATGTATCGCCTACGTTCCGGATTAATGCAATAGCGCACATGCCTTTCCGGTTGTTATGCTCGTCCAGATTCACAATAATCTCCGGACCCCCAGCCTGAGTGATGGTGACGACTCCATCGGCTTCAGACCAGTGCGTAACCCCCTTGTAAATAAATGAAAAGATTAAAACTCGTTCTATTTCCGCAAGCTTACTTCCGTTTATACGCAAGTTCTCGCCGGATGTTACGGTGCCTGTCCGGTCATCGCCATCGAGCACCACATAAGGCGGCTGCTGAAGATTGCCGAAAGCATTGCCCAGCGCTTGAACGACTCCTTTACGGCCATTCTTCAACTCGTACAGGCAAGCGAGATCCAAATCCACGCCCCCTTTACGGCTGAATAACCCTCCGCCTTGCTTCTGATTCCAATTCAGATTGATGAGCACTTCTCCAAGACCGGCAGCTGATTTCTTCAAATTTATGGAATCGCCCTTTTTCTTCAGCTCAATCTTCTTGAGGTTGAGATTCAGAGGTGGCGCAGAAACCTCTTCAATCCTGGGTGGTGCAGGCGGTACAGCCGCCGGGATACTCCGGGATTCTTGCACGGGAGGTACGGTTGGCCGAACCAATTCCGGCGCAGAACCTTTCTGCGGTTCACGGAGTTCAGGAACCGGATCATCTTCGACATCAATTCCATAGTTAGCGCACAAGGCTTTAAGTCCGCCGTTAAATCCAGCCACAATAGCACTGAATTTCCACTCACCGCTATATCTATATAATTCTCCTACTACAACAGCTGTTTCCACAGAGAAATGATTTTCAAGATTACAGCGCAAAATCTCTATACCCGTCGCCCGATCCAGAATCCGGCAATGGGCCTCGCTCATCTGCCCGAACATTTGATTGCGGTTTTCGCCATCGTACAGTGTAATTGCAAATGCAATCCTCATCGTCTGAGCAGGAATGATATCCAGCTCGATTTCAAAGTGTTTAAGACCGCTTGATTTGGTACCGGCTACATCCTTATCCTTATATCTGATGTATGCCGTAGATGGATTGTTATAAAAGATCAGATCTTCATCGCTGCACACTTTGGCTTGTTCTCCAAGCAAAAATGCAGAGGCATCAATTTCCATAGAGGACGGAGCCTGCCAGCCAATCTCCACGATAATAGAGCGAAGCCCGGGATTTGCTTTGGTCAGGTCTGCCTTCTGGCCTTTAACCACTTCAATATTCATTCTTAAGCCACCTTTGTAAATGGATAAGAGTATAAAAAGGGCAGGATCGATGAGATCCCGCCTTTCAAGCCTTTGAAGCTGTTATTGCGCGTCCAGTCCATAGTTTCTGCATAGAGCACTTAGGCCGCCGGCAAATCCGCTTCCAATCGCCTGGAATTTCCAATCGGCACCATGCCGGTAGAATTCACAGAATACAACAGCTGTCTCCGTTGAGAAATCTTCACCCAAATCATATCGCAGCACTTCGCGATCGCTGGAAGCATCCACGACACGAACAAATGCATTGGACACCTGTCCAAAGTTCTGTGCCCGTGCATCACAATCATAGATCGTTACCGTGATCCCGATACGCTGAATATGGGCAGGAACCTTGCTGAAATCAACAATGATCTGCTCGTCATCCCCGTCGCCTTCTCCTGTACGGTTATCCCCCGAATAGGTTAAAGAGCCTGCACCGCCGGTTGGATTATTGTAGAATACAAAGTCGTCCGCACCTTTAGCTTTGCCGTCTTCATGCAGCAGGAACGCTGAAGCATCCAGGTCAAAATCCTTGCCGCCACTGTATTTGTTCGTATCCCAGCCGAGTCCCACCACTACCTTCGTCAGACCCGGATTGGTCTTGGTAAGATCAATCCGTTGTCCTTTAGAAAGACTGATCGTCACTGGCATCAACCCTCTTTCGTGAATGGTTTCATCTAAGGTCTAGATGTCTAGGTTGGCTGCAGCAAATTTTATTGCAGTCCGTAATCGCGCGTCAGACCGGCAAGACCGTCTTTGTAGCCTGCGCCGATAGCATTAAATTTCCACTCTGCTCCGTGACGGTACAGTTCACCAACCACCACGCCCGTTTCAACGGAGAAATCTTCACCAAGGTCGAAGCGGATCAGTTCTTCATTGTTTTCCTCGTTGATGATACGCACATAAGAACGGGATACTTGTCCAAAGTTCTGGCTTCTGGACTCCGCTTCATAGATGGTAATGGTAAAAGCAACCTTATCAACATCAGCAGGGATGTTCTTCAGATCCACTTCAATCACTTCATCATCGCCATCACCTTCACCGGTACGGTTATCGCCGGCATGAACAACGGAAGCATTCTCATTCTGCTTATTGTTGAAGAAGATGAAGTTGCTTTCTTTCCCAACTTTACCTGCGGCATCTGTCAGAAAAACGGAAACGTCGAGGTCGAAATCCTTGCCGCCATCGTATTTGTTGGTATCCCAACCGAGGCCGACTTTGATTTTGGACAATCCCGGATTACTTTTAGTCAAATCGATCTTTTGCCCTTTGGATAAATTAATTGCCATAGTTATTAAACCTTCTTTCCGAAATTAGATTTAAATGTATCGTTCAGCCAATTGATTGATATGTGCCGCATGGGCACCTTCACCGATTGCGGCAAACTTCCATTCTTCGCCGTGCCGGTAAAGCTCTCCACAGATCAGCGCCGTAAAGCCTGTGTAATTGTCGGTCAGATTAAACCGGATCAGCTCGGCATTTCCGGCAGCATTGATAATGCGGATATACGCCGATTTGATCATGCCGAAATCCTGCTTGCGGTTCACGGCATCATAAATGTTAACTACTACAAGGACCTTGTGCACATCGGAAGGGATCGCCTTCAGATTGACATTGATTTGCTCATCGTCTCCGTCACCATCACCCGTCAGGTTATCCCCGGAATGAACAACGGAATTGTTAGGATTCTGCTTGTTGTGAAAGCATACCAAATTCATCTTGCTGGTCAGCTTACCATTCTCGTTCAGCAGCAGCGCCGAAGCGTCGCAGTCCACATTCGCCTGTTTCTTCGCACCGAAGAACCCGCGGGCAGGTTCGGCAGGGTCCCAGCCCAAACCTACAATAACGTTAGCCAGCCCGGCATTTCCTTTAGTTAAATCAATCTTCTGTCCTTTTACCAAATTAATTCCAGCCAACTTTACGTACCTCCGTTTCCGAAAAGAATCACAGCCTGTAAGTCTAGCATTCTTGGTTGTTATACCACTCATACGGTAAAAAACCCAATCCGTTTCATCCGATTAGTGGATATTTGTTCCTGTTTTAGAGACTGAATTCGCTTGGACTAAGTCCCAGTACACTGCAGATATTCCGCACAACCGCTTTCTCATGCTCATCAAAATCACCGTCTGCTGCACCGATAGCCGAACATACACCAACAATTACGCGTCCAACCTCCGGCTTGCTGCTGAATTTAGCAATAGCTTTGAGTGCTTCCTGTTTGCCGATTTCCGGGGAAAATTCAAAATTGCTTACGTAGAAATTGAACTGGGCAATGACATCTCTCATGTCAAACACTTTGAGTTCATTGCTGAGATTCATATACCCCGCCATTTTGTTCTTTTCGGTTTCTTCAATCTTGCCATCAGCCGCCGCAACCAGCGCGCAGCCTGCAACTACCGCGTTCATGAAATCTTTATTTTTAAATTTCTTAACTTGTTCGGTTAACCCGCTCTTCGTTGTATTCAACCAATTTTTAAATGTGCTCATCGTATTCTCCTTCTATCATTATAGAGTATGATAAATAAAGATATCCCAGAGCCTCCTCTCCTTCTATTCGACAGATATTCTTAGTATTTGTCGATCCGTAAGTTTACTATTCTAATATAACCGATAAAAAAACAATATTCTAGTTTGCCACAATTTCACAGTACTTTCGACAAAAATTCCTTAGTTCGTTCATGTGAAGGATTGCCAAACAACTGCTCCGGAATACCCTCCTCAACAACAACGCCCTGTTCCATAAAAAGTACACGATCGCCTACTTCGCGCGCAAAGCCCATCTCATGCGTGACTACAACCATAGTCATACCCTCGCGGGCCAAATCCTTCATTACCGCCAGCACCTCACCGACCATCTCCGGGTCCAGCGCCGATGTCGGCTCATCGAAAAGCATGATCTTCGGCTCCATCGCCAGCGCCCGGGCAATTGCGACCCGCTGGGCCTGCCCGCCCGACAGGGATGCCGGATACATTTCCGCCTTCTCGCTTAAGCCGACCTTTCGCAGCAGTTCCAGCGCTTTCTGCCGCGCTTTGTCCTCAGGCCATTTACGGACCTGCATCGGGGCCAGCATAATGTTCTCAATGACCTTCTTGTGCGGAAACAGATTAAATTGCTGAAACACCATGCCAACCTCTGTACGGATATCGTTAATTCTTGTACTTTTGGCCATCAAGGAAGTTCCTTCAATGATAACATCGCCCTCTTGCGGCTCCTCCAGCAGATTAAGACAGCGTAAAAAGGTCGATTTTCCCGAACCCGAAGGCCCGATAACCACCACAACCTCCCGGCCGTGGATATCCACGTTAATATCGGCCAGCACCTGATGGGCACCGAATGATTTATGTAAATGTCGCACTGAAATAATAGGCTCCATATAAGGTTACACCTTCCGTTCAATATAATTGAGCAGCTTGCTGAGTGAATAGGTAAGAAGGAAATAGATAAAGGCAGCGGTCAAATAAGGCTCCCATATCCGCAAGTATTGGCCTTTCATCGTATTGCTCCAGTACATAATCTCCGGTGCGGCAATAAGCGCAAGCAAGGAGGAATCCTTGACCAGGACAATAAATTCATTCCCGAACGCCGGAACCATCCGTTTGATCGCCTGCGGCAGAATGATAAAACGCATCGCCTGCCATTTACTCATTCCAAGCGACAACGCGGCTTCCCGCTGTCCAGGATCGATCGACTGGATACCGGCACGAAAAATCTCGGCGGAATAGGCGGCAGAATTCAACGAAAGTGCGACAAATGAGGTCATCAGGACGTTGGTCGTGCCGTACAAAAGTGGAATTACCCCAAAATGCACGATCAGGATCTGTACATACAGCGGTGTGCCGCGAAAGAAGTTAATATAGGAATGGAACGGCCAGCGAAAATACCATTTCGGAGCCATTTTGCCGAAGCCTATCCCCAAGCCCAGGATCGAGCCGCAAAGAATAGATACAATAGATACTCCAATTGTGAATAGCGTTCCCTTCAGTAAGACCGGCAAATAATGAACGATGATGTCGAATCTGAAGTCCATAGAATTCTTCCCTTCTCTTCTGCTCTAATTTTAAAAAAAAGAAGCATGCGCAATAGCAATCATTACGCACGCTTTATTGTTCCTGCTTGCTTACTCCGCGCTAAGAAGTGTGGCTGTATCCGGTTCTTCCCCGAACCAGGTTTTGTAGATCTCGGCATACTTCCCGTTCTCAATAACAGCTTTGATTGCCGGATCCAGTTTGGCTTTCCACTCACTGCCCTTAGGATACAGAATGCCGTAATATTCGGAACCAAAGTTCTCCTTATCGAGGATGCCCGTTACTTTCTCTTTCGGATTGTTCTTAATGTATTCATTCACGATGGCGATATCAGCCACCACCGCGTCGGCTCCGCCGCCTTTCAGTTCCATCAGCGCTACTGCATTGCTGTCAAAACGTCTCAGGTTGGCGTTGTCGACACCCATAATCCCGCTCATCAGATCATCGGCCGTTGTAGCCCCTTGTACCGCTACGGTCTTATCTTTCAGGTCCAGCGCATTCTTAATATCACTGCCCTCTTTAACCATAATCATATTAGTGGATTCAAAGTAGGGGATAGAGTAGTCATAGGTTTCCTTGCGTTCGTCCGTAATGGATACCGAGGATAGACCTGCCTGATATTCCGTGCCCTGTTTCACACTGGAAAGCATTGTGTCCCATCCCGTATTCGTCACTGTATAATCGATACCCGCTTCTTCCATAACCGCCTTGATGAAATCAATGTCAAAGCCCTTGATCGTATCCGTATCCATATACTCCATTGGTGCGTAGCTGGCGTCACTTGCGAATTTGATCGGCTCTCCTGCCGCATCTCCGCTTTTGGCGTTATTGTTGGAACCACAGCCCACCATAGACAAGACCAAAAATGCCGCCAAAGCTGACATTGCCCACTTTTTTCTGATCCCCATTTTCCAATCCCCCACTCATTTTGTAAAATACTTAAGGAGATTTTAACAGATCACAGTGGTGATGACAATTAACTTTTCTCATTTATGTAATGTTTTATAACACCAAATCCATAGATTGTAACATCCATTGTTAAAAACAGTCCTCATATCTGCCATGAACATGCCATAAAAGCAAAAAAAGACACGGCCAAGAGATCATGATTCTCCCTGGCAGTGCCTTCTTATTTCATGTTATATACTTCTGTTCGATGGTTCCTTAAAAGGTTAAGTCCCCATCATACGAAGATATCATTCTGTACAGCTCCGGACGGCGGTCACGGAAAATGCCCCACTCTATCCGGCCCACTTCCAAAGCATCCAGATCAAATTCGCTGACCAGTACCGTCTGCTCATCCCGCCCGGCTTCAACGATTTTGTTGCCCTGCGGGCCGGCAATGAACGAGGAGCCGTAGAAGTTAATGCTGGAATCCTCGTCAATTTCCTCGCCGATCCGGTTGGAGGCCACGACAGGAATCAGATTCGCCGCCGCATGGCCCAACATGCAGGCCTGCCAGTGATCCTTGGAATCAATGGATCCGTCCTGCGGTTCCGAACCGATGGCTGTAGGATAGAACAGAATCTCCGCGCCCATTAGACTCATGACTCTGGCGGCTTCCGGGTACCACTGGTCCCAGCAGACGCCGACACCGATCTTGGCATAGCGGGTATTCCATACCTTAAACCCGGTATCCCCCGGATTGAAATAGAATTTCTCTTCATAGCCGGGACCGTCAGGAATATGGCTCTTGCGGTATTTGCCCAGCACCGTGCCGTCGGCATCAATTACCGCCAGCGAGTTGTAACGGGCGTAGTTCTTTTTCTCGTAGAAACTGATCGGCAGCACGACTTGCAGCTCTTTGGCTACAGCCTTGAAATGATTCACTGCTTTATTCTGCTCAAGCTCAGTGGCGTAGACGTAATAATCAGATTTCTCCTTCTGGCAGAAATACGGGGTTTCAAACAGCTCCTGCAGCAAAATAATCTGTGCGCCTTGAGCCGCCGCTTCCCTGACCAGACTGTCAGCCTTGCGAATATTCTCATCAATGTCGCCGGAACAGCTCATTTGTGTAGCGGCTACTTTTACTTTTCTCATGATTCTGTCCTCCCTAGCGAGTAAGTTATTTTGTGGCAGGCATCTGCTGGGTCGTGCAGTGTACGTTTCCGCCTTCGCCGATGACCGCCATACCGTTCACCGTACGGATTCTACGGTCCGGGAACAAAGCAGCCAGTCTCTGCTCCGCCAGCTTATCCGTCTCGGAAGCCGTCCCGCCGAATACCGGCAGTATAATGCCGCCGTTGACGAAATAGAAATTCAAATAGCTAAGCGTCAGGCGGCTGTCCTCATAGTCCACGCGTGGCGGCTGCTGAATCTGGATAATCTCCAGCTTCCGGCCTTTGGCATCCACCGCATTCTCCAGAATACGGAGATTCTCCTGAGTGATGCCGAAGTTCTCATCCTGCGGGTCGTCGCAGACCTGAATGATGACTTTGCCCGGAGCGGCGAAGCAGGCAATATTATCTACATGGCCGTCAGTCTCGTCACCGCTGAGGCCTCGCTTCAGCCAGATGATCGACTCGGTGCCGGTATATTTCCGTACATATTCCTCAATGTCTGCCCGGTCCAGCTCCGGATTGCGGTTCGTGTTCAGCAGACATTCCTCCGTGGTGATCAGTGTGCCTTCACCATCAGTATGGATAGAGCCGCCTTCCATTACCAGCGGTGCGTCAAAACGTTTCATCTTCAGCTGCTCCAGAATTTGCGGAGCCACCTCATCATCCAGATCCCACGGCGAATATTTGCCGCCCCAGGCGTTAAATTTCCAGTTCACACCGGCGAGCACGCCGTCTTTACCCAGAACAAACGTCGGCCCGTTATCACGCAGCCAGGCGTCATTATGCCGGATCGGCAGCATCGTTACATTCGCCCCGAGTTCTAGTTCCTCTACCATCCCCAGATCGTCCGGATTGACAACCACGGTAACCGGCTCGAACTCAGCGATGGCACGGATGATTCCGGCATAACCGTCACAAACGGATTTATGGTTGTCCGGAAAAACCATGGACGCCTTAACCGGCCAGGAGATGAAGGTCCGCTCATGTTTGCCCCATTCCGCCGGCATTGTATAGTTCAAATCTTTAGGATACATTTGTTGTTTACCTCTGCTGTTTATATTTGAAGCGGGAAGATCCCTGAAAGCTCCTTACCCATCATACAATAAACCGTCATTACGCTCAATGCCGCGCAGAATAAGGTCACCCTACAGTTTGATATGCTTAACGACGTTGCCCGTAAAATCTTTAACCGTGAACTCGCCGTTCTCAATAATACCGTAGGAATTCGGGTTATTCTCTTTGGGCAGCGAGATGGAGCCTGGATTCAGCACATAGATGCCTTCTTTTATACCGGCTACCGGCAGATGGGTATGTCCTTGGATAAATACATCCCCTTCAGCAAGTGCAGGCAAATGCTCAATGCTGAAGCCATGCCCGTGAGTAGCATAGATCTTCCGGCCTTCGTGGAGAATCAGTACATAATCCCCCATCATCGGGAACTCCAGCAGCATCTGATCGACCTCTGCATCGCAGTTGCCTCTAACAGCCACCAGAGATTTCCCGTACGCGTTAAGCTTCGTTGCGACTCCCTGGGGATTATAACCGTCCGGCAGCGGATTTCTCGGACCGTGATATAAGAAGTCCCCCAGAATCACTAGCGTATGCGGCTGCTCCTCTTCTACTTTTGCCAAAGCCTGCTCCAGCCAAAATAACGATCCGTGAATATCAGAAATAAACATCAGCTTCATCGTATAATCTCCCTCTCTGTTCAATCCGTTTAAATAGCTTATCTTTTATCTTAACTTTCCTTGGCCCCGGAACGCAAAGCGGACGCCCCGCCGGGACGTCCACATGAAACACCTATCCAAGATATACTTAAGGCAAATTGGAGGCTCCTGTCAGGAAGCGGTCGACTTCGCGCGCAGCCTGGCGGCCTTCATTAATCGCCCAGACTACAAGACTCTGGCCGCGGCGGATGTCTCCTGCGGCAAATACACCCTCGACATTGGTCGCCTGCGCACCGAATTCCGCTTTGGCGTTGGAGCGTTCATCACGTTCTATCCCAAGCTCATTCAGCACCGTTTCTTCCGGACCGGTGAAACCCAGCGCCAGCAGCACCAGCTGCGCCTTAATTACCTCTTCGCTGCCCGGAACTTCTACCGGAACCATCCGGCCCTGCTCATTGCGCGTCCATTCGATGCGCACCGTGTGCAGCTCCTGCACATGTCCGCCGTCATCCCCGGCAAAACGTTTCGTGGAAACGAGGTAACGGCGCGGATCTTCCTTATACAAGGCAGCGGCTTCCTGCTGGCCGTAGTCCACTTTGAGTACCTTTGGCCATTCCGGCCAAGGATTGTTGGATTGGCGGGTCAATGGAGACTGTGGCATAATTTCCAGCTGGATGACACTGCGGCAGCCGTGCCGGATCGAGGTAGCTACACAGTCGGTGCCGGTGTCTCCGCCCCCGATCACAACAACATCCTTGCCGGCCGCAGACAAATATTCACCGTCAGCCAAATCAGAGTCAAGCAGGCTCTTTGTATTCAGCGTCAGAAATTCCATCGCCTGATGGATTCCCCGAAGCTCGCGGCCTTCCAGCGGAAGATCACGGGCTTGTGTCGAGCCGCCGCAGAGCACTACAGCATCATTATCTTCTTTGAGCTGCGAAGCAGCAATGTCTCTGCCGATTTCGGTCCGGGTTACAAAGGTAATGCCTTCCGCCGCCAGCAAATCCACCCGACGCTGCACGGTTTTCTTATCCAGCTTCATGTTTGGAATGCCGTAGGTCAGCAGACCTCCGATCCGGTCAGCCCGTTCATATACAGTTACGCTATGGCCTGCTTTGTTAAGCTGTGCGGCACAGGCAAGGCCGGCCGGTCCGGAGCCGACTACGGCTACCTTTTTGCCCGTACGGGTCAAAGGCGGCTCGGGAACAATCCAGCCCTCGGCGAATCCTCTATCTACAATCGACTTTTCAATGGATTTAATCGTTACGGGATTACCATGAAGGCCCACGGTACAAGCACCTTCACAAGGAGCCGGACACACGCGTCCTGTAAATTCAGGAAAGTTATTGGTCTTGTGCAGCCGTTTCAGCGCAACTTCCCAATTGCCGCGGTAGACCATGTCATTCCATTCCGGAATGAGATTATGCAGCGGACAGCCGGAGGCCATCCCGGACAGCAGGCGTCCTACATGGCAGAATGGTGTTCCGCAATCCATGCAGCGCGCTCCCTGCTCCCGCAGCTTCTCCTCTTCCAGGGGCACCGAAAATTCATTCCAGTTCTTAATCCGTTCTAAAGGCTCACACTCCGCAGGAGTCTGCCGCTGATATTCCAAAAATCCGGTTGTTTTACCCATTCCTGTCATCCTCCGAGTCTCTCTAATTGACCGCCGAAAACTTCAGGGGCGGCATGTTGCCCATTCGGCTCCAAAAAGGCAGTTACGCTCTGTCACCGACTGATCATTTGTCACTGTAAAGCAGCAAAGCAAAAAACTGCGAGGAGGCCAAGTTCTCCCTCCTTCACAGGTCCTGCCAGGTACTGTCGTGGATTGAAATGCCTTAATATTATCATTGTTCCACTATACCCTAAATGAGCAATGTCACTTTTTTAAATAAAATTCCGGAGAATGGGCAGAGCTGGCTGAAAGCGTTATTTCACCTTAATCATTTTATACACAGCATTTAATACTTCCAGCAAAATCGCTGTAACCGGGAAGATCACCCAGTTGATGTCCCAGCGTTCAAAAATAAATCCGCTAATCAGAAAACAGCCGGTAGCCAGCGGCCAAGCGATGGCTGCGATAGAGCTCTTGAAGCGTTTTTCCTCTTTCTCTTCAGGGACCTCGGTGTACTACTTCTCCTTGAGCAGAAAGCCAAAGCTTTCCTTGATACTCCCATAGTAGATGAACAGGAAGACAGGCAGCGCAATGAGCACAAGCAGAATAGTGACCCCGTAGCCGCTGGCATCCTCATTGATTGCAGACCAGGCAAGGACAGGAACCGGAGAGAGTACACACAGGGATACACCCAGAGTCAGAGACAGCGTATAGGTAGGGGCAAATGCACGGCTGCGCTGCTCGATCTCGGTCCGCAAAAAATAGGGCAGATTAAAACCCTTTTGCAGATATTTATACCGCTCCAGCCTTGTGTCGCTGAATATGAACAGTGCAACCGCCAGCGCCACCAGCAGCAGCAGCACAATCACGCCAATAATTCCGGCAGTGTCTTCTGAAATCACCCCACGGAGAAAACCAAACTCTGCCAGGGTAACAAGCAGAATCAGCAATGCAGGGCCGATGATGCACAGCATTACTCCAATCCCCACCATAAAGCCGCTGGTCTTCTTGGCAACCAGATATCCCCATGTATCCTCCGGGGCAAGTACAGGCAGCAGTGTATCCTCTCCCCCCATTGTAATTCCAAGCTCGTCAATCAGCTCATCAATGTTGCCGAACTCGGAGATGACAATACCGACCGCCTCATTCTCTGATTTGCCTTCTTTCTTCAGTTCGTAATATTTCTCCTCCATACTAGCCAGCAGATCCTGCTTCAGCTTATATGTCTGTTCTGTCCTGGGCAGGGAAGTAAACATGTTGTTCAAATAGCCCATAATGGTATCCATCCTGATCACAGCTCCTTTATGAATTTGTTAACGACCTCTTGCGTAACTTTCCATTCCTCGCATTTTTCCAGATAATAAGCCAGACCTTGCGGAGTTATACGGTAATAGGTGCGTCGTTTCCCAAAGGTCTCATCCATAAAAAAGGAATCGATGTACCCATTCTTCTCAAGCCGGGTGAATGCGGAGTACAGCGTAGTCTCTTTCATGATGTACTTCTCCTCCGACAGCTTCCTGATGTTCTTGGAAATCTCATAGCCATAGGATTCTCCGTCCAGAAGCATATAGAGGATGAGCGTATCGTTGTATCCCCGTATGACATCACTACTGATCAAAAGCCTTCCTCCTAACTTATTCCTCATTACTTCATCTGTCGTAGTAATTGCATTGTAGCATAATTACTACGACAGATAAAGTAGTTTTATAAAAAATGGGCCTCGGATTCCAGTGTCCTTATTGGGTGGCTGCGCTCCGTTTATTAAGGTTTGCGGACGCTAACGGCGTTATCTCTCCAGATTGCCACCTGCGTTCTTCCCTAACGGGCAGATAACGCCCATGAAGTCCACCAATCTCACAAAACCACTGATTTGGGCACACTAGCGCCTCCTCGGTCCGTTTGGTCAGAAATCAGCCTTGCTTCACGGGAGATTGGTTGAACATGGATAGCTTCTTACTGCTCATCTCTTGTTGCTGCTGTTGGGACAATATGGATCGACGCAAAAAAAGGATGCCACTCTCCAACCGAGTAGCATCCTTTTTTATCAAATCATTATATACAGTGTATTCGGGAACTTATTGCCGGACGGCCAATACGACCATTCCAATGCCCTTGGCGGTCAGCTTGCCCCCGGCAAGCTTCGAGACCAGATCCTCACCGAAGAGGATGCTCCACTCGCCAAGCTGTGGCACATCCAATGACACTCCGGCTGTATTTGAATTATAAAGCACGTATAAGTGCAGCGCCGGATCGCCTCCGGCGTGATCCCGGAGTGTATAGGCTATTGCCCCGGCAGGCGCCTTCTCAAACATCAGCTGTGCGCGGATTTCCTCCGCGCTGCGCAGGCGAAATGCCGGGTGGGCTTGCCTTAGGGCAATCAGCTGCTTCATATAAGCAATATCCTCCACATGTGCCGCTGCGCGTTCCCAGTCCATACGGTTGATCTCAACGGGAGACTTAAAGCTGTTCTCCACCCCGTCCTTAGTTCGCATAAATTCCTGTCCTGCATGAAGAAACGGAATCCCCTGGCTCGTCATTACCATTGCCGAAGCCAGACGATGCATCTCTCTGCGCCGCTCATCGCTTTCCCCTTTGCTGGAAATTACAATTTTATCCCAGAGAGTATGATTGTCGTGGCATTCAACGAAGTTCACACACTGCTGCGGCTCATCAGCAAACGCCCCCATGGATTGACCGTACACGACTCCTCCGGTAATCCCCGTCTTCACCACCTGCTCGAGGCCAGTCTTGCCGCCGATAAATCCAGGCTCTTCATAGCGGAAAATATTCCCCTTTACTGCATCGCGGAACCCGTCGTTGAACTGTCCGATGCCCGGAAGGGCATCCGCATTGCTCTGGCTGGCAAGGCGCTCCGCCGGAAGCTCCGTATCCAGGAGCCAGCCTTCCCCGATAGTCATCAGTGAAGGATCAATTTCGTCCAGACGGCGGCGGATCTCCTGCATGGTTTCTATGTCAAGCAGTCCCATCAGATCAAAGCGGAAACCGTCGATATGATATTCATGGGCCCAGTACAGCACCGACTCCACAATAAACCGGGTCATCATGATCCGCTCAGAGGCGACATCATTGCCGCAGCCCGATCCGTTCGACAGACTGCCGTTCTGCTTATAACGTAAATAATAGCCGGGAACAAGCTTGGTGAAATTAACAAGGTAGCCGTCATAAACATGATTGTAGACCACATCCATGATTACGCGCAGTCCGCGGTCATGCAGTGTCTGGATCATTGTCTTCAGCTCGCGGATTCGCAGAGCCGGATCATACGGATCCGTAGCGTAGGAGCCTTCTGGAGCATTGTAATTTTTGGGGTCATAACCCCAGTTGTAATGAGGCTGGTCCAGCTGGGTCTCATCAACACTTTCTGTAGCATAGTCATAAATAGGGAGCAGCTGCACATGAGTCACTCCAAGATCGGATATATGATCCAGTCCGGTAAGAATCCCGCCCGGTCCGCGCGTCCCTTCTTCGGCCAGACCCAGATATTGTCCCTTATGGGCAATGCCGCTAGCCGGATGAACAGACAGATCCCGCAGATGAAGCTCGTAAATCACCGCGTCCACAGGGTCAGCCAGAGGTGGCTTATCTTCTGTCCAGCGCTGGGGATCGGTCTTGCGCAAATCGAGAATCACCGCTCGATCTCCATTCACGCCGACAGCCCGGGCGTAAGGATCGGCCGCTTCATTCCACTGCTCCCCGATGCGCACACGATATGTGTAGAACTTGCCCTCCAGGTTCCCGGCCACGCTCAAACGCCATGTTCCCCTGACATCACGGATCATCGGCAAGATATCTCCGGCGGCTTCATGCCATGAGCCATAGAGCACAACCGCTGCTTCTTGCGCGGTAGGTGCCCACAAGCAAAAGGCCGAGGAAGCAGGCGTATACGTCACACCAAGGTCATCCCCGTCATAACTGAAAAGCTCATCAAATTCCTGGGCGAACACGGATATTCCTCCGGTAGCCGCCGGATCACCATAATAAATCGGTTCTTTCAATTCCTTTTGTACGGACAAGGCCATCTGTCTCCTTTACCCTTTAATAATTGGAATTATATCCTAATTACTGATTTTGTGCAAACGTTTGTACTCGACGGTTTCATCAAGCTGCCCTTCCTGCCGCCTGAAGGTTACAGCTGATGCCCTATGGTAGCTTCCTTGATATCCAAAGCCACCATGGTTATAACATCTTTATTGACGTTATAAGGGATAAGGCGTGCCTGCCCGGGAGTGAACCCGCCGTGCTTATGCCGCATCCCGTTGTCATGAACAATAAGTACAGGGCCTCCTCCGCCCTCAGACTCCTGATAACCGATTCCCAGCACCCAATGATAATCATAGGCGTATTTTCCCCGCCAGCGAAAAGTGAGCCATTTATCGAATTTGAGCGCCACCGGCCGCTCCGCATCAATCTCTGCTTTGTACCGGTCTATATCATTAAACACACTTACGGAGAATAGTCCGTGTTCCTTCGCCTCCAGAGGAGCAGAAGACCGGATATAAGCTGTGACGCCTTTGGTAAAGCTACCCACGCTCATTCCCCAAGGTGTTCCGCCATGATGGCTGTATATGTGATTAATATGCGCCGCTTTGGAAGTAAAATGACTTGCTCCGGGAATAAAAGTCCGGCCCTTCCGCGTGCGCCAATATTCCATTAATGCGGCGATGGTCGCCGGACCGCAGGCCGAGCCGGGTGAAGCAACACCCGGTTCCCACTGCGTATAAGGTTCAGCGGGCAGCTTGTGCTGCTGCGGTGCTCCCCTCATAAGGATATCTTCTCCTGACGCTGCTGTAGTATCCGTTCAATGTCGGAGGTGAGAAACGGTTTACTGATGAAATCCTCCATACCTACAGCCAGGCATCTTTCACGGTCCTCCCGTCTGGCATAAGCAGTCACAGCCACCATAAAGGGCCGCTTGGCCTGGGGGAGCTGTTCCCTGATTCTGGCCGCTGCGGTAAGCCCGCTCATCTCCGGCATCTGCACATCCATAAATACCAGATCATAGGGCTGCTGCAGAACGGCTTGCACCGCCTGCTGGCCGTTCTCCACCAGGTCCGCAGTATATCCGCGTTTCTCCAGCATGATCAATAGAAGCTTTTGATTAACGGGATGATCTTCTGCGACCAGAATCCGCAGCGGACCGTATTTCGGCTCCAACTGAGGAAGGCCTTCAGTAAGCAGAAGGCCACTCCCTTCCTCCTCAATCCGGGAATAATCATCGGTATCGGCAACATCAAGGCTACTCTCCGGTACTGACGGAGTCTGCTCATGCACCGGTTCCTCCTCCAAATCACTAGGATCATGATCAATATCCAAGGGCAAGGTAAAGTAGAAGTTTGAACCTACGCCTTCCACACTGTCCACTGCAATCGCTCCGCCCATAAGCTCAACCAGCCGCTTGCAGATGGAAAGTCCCAGTCCGGTTCCGCCATACTTGCGGTTAATGGACGGATGCAGCTGGGAGAACGATTGGAACAGCAGAGACTGTTTCTCCGGCGGAATTCCGATTCCCGTATCCCTGACATTAAACTTCAGAGTCAGCTTATTCTGGTTAGGACAGAATTCCGTCCCCACCTCAATAGAGATATGACCTTCTTCAGTAAATTTCACTGCGTTGCTGACCAGATTCACCAGTATCTGGCGCAGCCGGGCCGCATCGCCCATGATCAACTCCGGAACATCGGAAGCAGCTTGGCAGGTCAATTCCAGGTTCTTCTCTTTCGCTTTCAGCGAGAACAGCTCGGTTACGCTTTCCAAGACCCATTCAAGACTTACCGGCTCATGCACAAGGATCATTTTTCCGGCTTCTATTTTGCTGAGATCCAGAATTTCATTGAGGATATATAGCAGAGAAGTACTGCTCTGGCTAATAATCTCCGCATATCCGCGCTGCTCTTCATCCAGCTCGGTCTCTGACAGGAGATCCGTCATCCCCATAATTCCGTTCATCGGCGTCCGCAGCTCATGGCTCATAATCGCCAGAAACTCCGATTTCGCCTGATCCGCTTTCTCTGCCGATTCCTTGGCGCGGATAATCTCCTTCTCATCCGTAATGTCACGGAACACAACAACTGCACCTTTACGGTCTCCTTTATCAAACAGCGGAGTAACCTGATACTCGGCCAGAAAGCTTGAACCGTCTTTGCGCCACAATACCGCATCTTTGCTCTGATGGGATTCCCCCGCACGGACGGCCTGCATCAGCGGGGAATCCTCCGGCCGGTAATGCAGGCCGTCCAGCGCTGTGTGCTGTATGTGATCCAGATAAGGATGGCCCATAATTTCACCGTAGGCGAAGCCCAGCATCTGCGCCCCCGCCGGATTGATGAAGGTTACCTTCCCCTCCGTATCAAGACCAAATATGCCTTCGGAGACTGCATTTAAGATCAGTGTGTAATCATTGCCCAGTTTCTCGATCTGCTCGGTATACCGGATACGCTCCGTAATGTCACGGGAAATTCCGTATACACCGACGACCTTGTCCCCGACAATAATCGGAATGTTGGTCGTACTGATTTCTACCAGATGGCCATCTTTATGAATAAGGGTCAGATCATAGCTTTGAGGCATTCCCTGGCAAGCCAGATTAAAATGATACTGCGTCTTCGCCATATCCTTCTCATGCACAAGGGGGCCGAAATAGTTGCCCACCAGCTCCCCCATTGAATATCCGCTCAGTACCTCCAGATTGGAGTTGCAGGTTAAGTAATCTCCCTGCAGATTCATGGAGTATACAGCTGACGGATTATATTCAAACAGCGACTTATAGCGCTGTTCATTCTCTTGAAGCTTGGACTCAAATTGCTTACGCTCCGTTATGTCACGGCCGACGGCAATAATCTCCACAATCCCGCCCTGCTCATCTAAAATATACCTGCTGTTCGTCTCAAACCAGACATAGCCTCCGTCCTTGCGCCGGTAACGGTAGACCGCCGCCGGGATGCAGCGGGTCTGCTCACTTTGTGCCATCATTTCTTTCATTGCTATTAAATCATCGGGATGCAGATAATCAAAAGCACTAGTGCCGACCATTTCCTCCGGCTCATAACCGAGCAGAGAGCGGCTGGCCGGAGAGCAGTATAAGAAAATGCAGTCTTCTATCGCATGGCGCGAGATCAGATCCAGGGAATTTTCCGACATTAGCCGGTAATTCCGCTCATTTTCTCTAAGCTTCTGCTCCATCTGCTGGCGTTCAGTGATATCCTGCATCATTCCGATAAGCTGAACAGGCTTGCCGGCCGGTCCCAGTACGGTATCCCACTGAATATGTACCGCAAGCAAGGTTCCATCCGCAAGGACCAGCCGGTAGGTATTCTCACCGGAATTCCCGTCTTCCAGCGTCTCCCGCACCCTTGTGAACATGTCATTGATGTCGTCCGGATGAACCAGATCGAGAAACTTCTGGTACTCGACCTCGGCTGCTCCAATACCAAGCTTCAGCATACGCTGCAATTCTTCCGAGAGAGACAGCTTGCCTTTCGTCAAATCCCATACCCAGGAACCGATTCTCGCGACTCTTTGCGCCGTGGCCAAAGCCTCCTCATTATGCTTGCGGCCCGTCACGTTACGGCCAATACCCATGATCCGGATGATTTCATTGTTTTCTCCCCGAATCACATGAAAAGAGCTTTCGAACCACAAATAATGCCCGTCTTTATGGCGTAAACGGCGGACATAGATGTCATTCTTCAGAAGACCGTCAGACTTGTCCATGCCCTCGATATCATCAGGATGATAAAATTCCAGCCGGTTTTTACCAATTAATTCCTCAGGTGCAAATCCGATTAGCGAAAGCGATGAGGGGGAAATAAAGCTTAGTGTGCCGTCGGGCAATGTGAACGAAATCATGCTCTGATCGTCTTTTAGAAATAAATCATACAAATCACGGCTGTCTACTGTCAGCTGATCGGCGATTTTCCGGTCGGTGATATCCTGCGCGTATACAATAATATGTGAAGAGTCTTGTCCTGCATCAGCCCGCACGAATGTAAGGGAAACCCATACAGAATGTCCTGCACGATTATAAAACCTTTGTTCACTCTTTAAGGTATCACCGGGGGTGTAGGAAAGACCCTCCAATACACTCATTAGTGTGAGCCCTTCCCGGTCTTCCTGTTCTGGCTGTGACGCACTCTTGTTTCTCAATAAAGCTCCGGCTAGAAATTCCGTTTCACTGCAGCCGAGGATGTTGCAAAAAGCGGAATTGACCTTTATCCATTTGTCCTTTTCTGAGGCCAGGACGGCCATTCCTACCGGAGACATCATGAAGGCTTGATCCAAAATATTGCTATTATATGCCAATTCCATTAAACAAGGCCCCCTTCGTCATGAGCCGGCTCGTATGCAGCTCTCTGTTGTATTATTAACCAGTATACGATAAGAGAAGTTCGGAATAAACGCGCAGCCTGGTTTCCATGGAAAAAAGTTTAAATTACAAATATTGACTGGGTTTTGTCCTTCCTTTATAGTTTAGATAATATTTCATTCGTGACCTATTACGACGGAAGCACCCGTAATAAAGGCTTAATAGCCTTTACTGCGGGTGCTTTTTTGTTGTTGCGGAATTAGGGATGAGAATAAGGAGGAAAAAGATGAACAAGCTTAAGAAGATTTCCCTGGCAATGCTGGCACTTCTGCTTGCAGTATTATCTTCAACAGGTGCTGTAAATGCATCCGGAACAGCACTGACCCCTTCGATTCAAGCCTCGTTTGAACTGACTGCCGCCACTGCTGACGATACTGCAAGGACCAGACTTAAAGGGTATTACAGTGATTTATCCGTTCTGATTACCCAGTATGACAGCCGTGAGGCGCAAATCCGCCGGCTCCATGACAGCAATACGCAAGCGCTGATCATTGTCCGAAACCAAATTAAGGAAATAGATCAATCCACCGTGACCCGGCTGTCCTCAGCCGTAAGCGGCACCAAAGAACGTTACCAGCCTCTCTTTGATCAATACAGCGCACTCAACCGCCGGATTAACCTCCTCAGGGGGCTTAAGGACAAGGTCCTGAAGGATGTGCTCCGCACACAGGCTGATGCTATGAAAATTCTCGTTCAATTTGCCCGTGAGGATATCCGCAATAAAGAAGCCCTGCTGAAAGCGGCCAAAGAAACCCGTACCAAAAAGATGGCCGCCGCACGTAAAACCTTGGCGGGGATCGAAAGCCCCCAGGCCTCTATCAAGTCCCAGAAAAGTGTGGCAGCCTCCTTGAACAAACGGATATCGGCCGATTTCAGCGACTTCAAATCGGCTATCCGCAAGCAAAATCAGGCTTTAACTGCTCAATCCTTGTCATCCCTTGTCTCAGGCTACCGTCAAATGGCAGCCAGCAAGCTGAAGATCATTGAGCTTGAGCAAAAAATTGCCGGTGTGATTGCGGACGTGGCCAAGCAAATCGCAGCATGATTGCTGAAGGAATGTGTCTTCCGACTCTTGGTCCGCATATGGTAGGTAGAGACAATATCCATCAGCGGGCCTTGAGGAGGCTTATATTATGCATATCTGTATTATTGCACCGGAGCAGTTCCCGGTGCCGGGGAACGGTTCAGTGGAGATCTGCATCTGGGCGATTGCCAGAAGGCTGGCCCGGCGGCATATGGTAACGGTACTAAGCCGCAAGTCACCAGGACTGCCCGACTCTGCAGAGCTTGAACAGGTCCGTATTATCCGTCTGGCTTCAGGCAGTCCTTCCCGTTATCTTGCCTCGGTACTCAAATATCTTGAGAAGACGTCCTTCGATATGATTCAGATCGATAACCGGCCGCTGCTGATGGCCGCCGTGAAACACCAGCATCCCCTGACTCCGGTACTGCTGTATCTGCACTCTCTGACGTTCGTACCGGCAGAACGTCGAATTGCCCGCAGCCTGGCGAAGGCTGACGGAATCGCTGCCAACAGCCGCTCCCTGCAGCAACGAATTTCCCGGCGTTTTCCCGGCCTGGACAAGAAACTCAGTGTCATTCCGCTGGGAGCGGACCTGTCCCGGTTCATACCGGCCGAAGAACCGGAACGGCAGCGTCTCCGGCGGTTATACAGACTCCCGCAAGTGTTCACGGTGCTGTTCGTCGGGCGGGTGATCCCCCGTAAGGGAGTGCCCGTACTCCTGCAGGCCATGCGCATTCTCAATAAACGCCTGCCCTCTCATCTGATCATAGCCGGCCGGGGCAAACCTCCATATATCCAGCGGCTCAAGACCCTCTCGCGGAGACTGGGTGTATCTGTATCTTTCGTTGGAAACATCGCCCACGAGGATATTCACAGCCTGTATCAGATGGCCGATTGCTTTGTCTGCCCTTCCCAAGGTCATGAATCCTTTGGATTGGTCAATGTGGAGGCCATGGCCTCCGGGCTGCCGGTTATTGCTTCGAATAACGGCGGCATCCGTGAGATCATCACGTCAGGCCACAACGGCTACCTGGTGGACCGTTACCGTCAGGCCACCCCTTTTGCCCGACGTCTGCTGATGATCGGACGCAATCCCGCGAAGGCGGCAAAGATCGGGATGCAAGGGCGGAGTGATGCCCTGCGGGCTTTTGAGTGGAGGCATACCACAGCACAATTGGAGGAGCTGTACCGCTCGCTTTTGCCGTAATAACAGAGGAGTCTGCCGCAAGGGTGCTCCTCTGCAATGCGACAATGTGTAACAAGAAATTAGTGATCTTATTCGCAGGATATGGCCTGCAGTAAATATTATACTCGTATTGTAAGCGTTGCCATTAACAAAATGTATTGCTTATACCGCTATCATGAAATTGGCAACCCCCTACAACACACTAATGGCTGTAGAAAGGGTGCATCGTTATGTTAATGATCAAAGCTATAGTTAGACCCGAGAAAGCGGATGAAGTCATGGCTGAATTAATGCTTGCCGGCTTCCCCTCCATCAGCAAGATGGATTTGCTAGGCCGCGGGAAACAAAAGGGAATTCAGGTCGGCACCAACTATTACAATCAAATTTCCAAGAAGCTGCTGATGATTGTCATCCAGGATGATGAGAAGGACGATGTAATCAGCATTATTATGAGAACGGCAAGAACCGGTGAGCACGGCTCCTTCGGTGACGGTAAAATCTTCGTGCTTCCTGTACTGGAAACCTTCACAATCAGCAACGGTAAAAACCAACTGTAACCCTTGTCCCTTTGATAGACAGGTCAATAGAAAAGAGGCAGCACAACATCCCCCGGTTCCGGCTGTTCCGGTTCAAGGGTACGCTTTGCTGCCTCTTAATGTTGTAGTCTTCTGACTTTAGATCATCTGGATGACTGTAAGCACAAGTCCCACGACAAAGCCGCATACCGCGCCGTTGACACGAATCCACTGCAGATCCTTGCCCACCTTGTCCTCCAGCATGTTCACCAGGCTGGCATCATCCATTTGATCAAGGTTCTCCTTGACCAATACGCCAAGCCGGTAATGGTTAGCCTCCACGAAGGTGATTAATGAAGCGCGAATCCGCTCCTCCCAGCTCTCCGTCCACTCCTTTTCCGTACTGATGCGCCGGGCCAACAGGGCATACAGTGCAAACAGCTTGCGTCCTCCGGAGCTGCGGTCCTCTTCCAGCATCGCAACCGCCTTGCCGCGCAGAGCCTCCAATTGCTTATGCAGAAACGCTGAAGCCGCTTCGCCTTGCAGCTCCTCCAGCGCCCATTCCTTCAGTGAAAGGATCCGCGCTTCGTCGTTCACAAGCTGAAACAGCGCGACGCGGATTTCCTGAATGATCTGCTCACGGTAAGGATTATCCGCTTCACGGAAATCCCGGATACCGGATTGCAGCATGCCCTGGAGCATTTCTCCCAGCATTTCGGCATCCACAAATCCGACAAATGCCTGAAAGGCCATGCCTTTCAGCCCCCCCAGCTTCACCTCAGCCAGTTTCTCACTGGCGATCTTGCCGAGCATCGCCCGTGTCTCAGGGCGGCTGCTCCAGCCGGAGATGCCTTCAAGCGCATAATCAAGCGCGGCAATATCCTTGCCGTCGTTCATTAGTTTGGTGACGATGTTGTCGGCGGCGGTACCAAGCTCCGCTTCACGGATATAATCTGCAACAGCCGTCTGAAGATAAGGAACCGCCTTATCTACCGGAAGCCGCTGAACAAAGGTGCTGAGCTGCTCCAGCATGCCGGCTCTTGCTTTTTTCCTTGCTACGAACTTCGTCAGCAGTCCGCTGCCGAGCGACACGAAGCGGATCTTGCGTAGCTTGTTCTCGATGCTCTCTTTGTTCAGCAACTCATTCTCCATAGCGGAGATAAGAGACTGAATGATCTTATCCCGGTTCTTCAGCAGAAGCGAGGTATGCGGAATCGGCAAGCCCAGCGGATGGCGGAACAGTGCGGTAACTGCAAACCAGTCGGCAATTCCCCCTACCAGCCCGGCTTCGAAGCCGCCTCTCAGCAGAACAACAGCCAGATTATCCGGCAAAAACAGTGTAAGCAGAAAACCGCAGGCCATGACAGCCAGCGATATCGTAGCTAAATTTCTGGATTTCATCTTTATCCCCCTTACCTAAAGCGTCGGACAGCTGTTTCCCTGGACAGGGAAATACCGCCAATCACATTGTGACCCTATGAGCTGACGATTACGGCGGCCGTTCACTTATTAGTCTGCCTTTCATTGTACCACGAGTAAACTCCTTTCTGAAAATTCCAGTGCGCTACACATTTTCTACGGTTGGTTTCTTTACATGAAAATGGATTTTTTATTTTCAGAACATTAATGATAAGATACTAGGAACGATCATTGCCCTAGAAGGGGACAACCTGCAGTACAGGAAGGAATGCAAACGATATGCTGATAGCACTCGATATGGATGGAACACTGCTTAACGAAGAAGGAATCATTAGCCCTGAGAACCGGGAAGCGATAGTACACGCCCAAAACCAGGGGCATATTGTAATCATCGCCACAGGCCGCTCTTACATGGATGCCGAGCGGCAGCTGCGGCTGGCCGGGCTGGAATGTCCGGTAGTCAGTCTGAATGGAGCCGTAGTGACGCTGGCTGACGGGACGCTCGTGGCAAGCAAGCCGCTGAACAAAGAGAATATTATTCCCGCGCTGCGCTGGATGAACGAAATTCCTGAATTGTATTATGAGGTGTACACAGAGGATAACGTGTATGTAGAGCTCGATAAACGGGTGCATCTGGAGAAAATATCGGAGCTTAAAGATGACGAGGTGCCGGAAGAACTCCGCTGGCTGCTTAAAGCCATGATCGACCAGCAGTTTCAGCAGGCTGCCGTGACCTACGTGGAAGACATGGAGAAAATCTGGGGCAAAGAGGATAAAGTCATCTACAAGACGCTGGCGTTCTCGCTGAACCTTGAGCTTCTGAAAGAAGCCTCTACACGTTTCGCCGCCATTCCCGGACTCATTATCACCGCTTCTCATGCCAACAATATTGAGATTAACCATCAGGACGCTAATAAAGGGGCCGGTGTAAGCATGCTGGCTGAGCATTTCGGCCTGGCTCTGGAGCAGGTAGCTGTAATGGGCGACAGTTACAACGATCTGCCGATGTTTGAGGTGGCCGGCTACCGGATCGCCATGGAGAATGCTGCTTCAATCCTCAAGGAAACGGCCGATTTCATCACGCTCAGCAATGCTGAGCATGGTGTGGCAGCGGGAATCCGCCATCTTTTGGACAAGGCGTAGGGGGAAGCTAAATGAACATGTATCCAGGCATTGCCCTGCTGTATGATAATCGGATGCTGCGCACAGAGCTGGAGTGCGAACAGTTTGAGCAGGCCCTGGAAGGCCTGGCTGGGGATACGGAGGATGCTGTGATCCAGCAGATTTTCAAGGTGTTCGATGATGATACCGAACAGGAGGAGGTTATGTTCGGTCTTGTTCATTTTCTGGAGAGCTACCAAATGGAGATGTACCTGACCCAACTGCTGGAATCGCTGCCGGAGCTGCTGGAGACAGGCCGTAATTGGGCGATTATTTTGATCCAGAGAATACTGGGCGATGACAGCTACCGCAAGGAGTTTGCCGACATCGCCGCCGGCATGCCCCTGCGGATCAAGAGATGCCTGGCGTTCCTGCTGGAAGAAATCAAGGAAGACAAGCCGCGGCTGTTCGAGCGCAGAGCCAATTCTATTCTGGGGAAATTAAAATAAGCGCAGCAAAACCCCGTTCCCAGGATACTTCACGTTGCATGGGAAGGGGCTGCAGAAGCCTATTATTGTTCAAAATCGAGATTGACCGGCGCAAGCGGCAGGGTATCTTCCCCGCCTTCATCTGTCGTGGGCGTCTTGGCATCTACGACTTCGAAGCGGAACTGATCGACCCATGCCTTGCCGGAACCGTTCAGCAGGACCCCGAAAGCTATCGCATGGCTGTCCTGCGGAATATCCAGAATGACGTTGTATTGATTCCATTCTCTGGAGCCTTTAATGGGCCTCTGGGCCATATTATCAAATTTCAGCATTTCCCCGTTCGCGGCATCGACTCTCATCCATAAGCCGGCCCATCCGAAGATATCCCCTGCTTTGACAAAAGCAGACAGCTTCAGCCTCTGCCCGCGGTAGGCTTCCGAGCTGAATATTTGCATGAGTGTAACAAATCCGTTTTCGCTTGCATTACCGGATTGCAGCAACGCCGATGCCTTGCCCATATGCACTTCCGATTTGTCCACCTTAACATCATAGCCTCCGCCGTTCATGCCGGTTATGGTCCAGCCCTGCAATGCCTTTTCTGTACTCATCCTGATCTCTCCTTTATTAAGTTCTCTTGAATAGGTCCGGTATTGTCCGGGGGTGAGCCGGTATGCTTTTTTGAAAGCGCGGGAGAAGGCCTCCTGAGATTGAAAATGGTACTCCAAGGCGATATCGAGAATACGCTTATTGCTGTAGATCAGTTCCCCTGCCGCTTTCGCAAGTCTTCTCCGCCTTACGTAATCCGCCAAGGTTTGCCCTACTACCGCATAGAAAATCCGGTAGAAATGGTGGGTAGAAAATTTGCTGTGCACCGATACTTCCCTTAGGGTAATCCGCTCTGTGAGATTCCTCTCTATATAGTCCAGTGAGCTTCTCACCGTTTTGAAGTGCATTTTATCGCTCATTGGCGTTCCCTCCTCTGTTCCAAAAATAACATAGCGGCCAAACGGATATTTGATCTTTTATCTCATAAATCGGCTGTTCTATACAGAAAGGGAAATACAGTGGTATAGTGTAAACTGGCTAAAAATTAAACCAAACCCGTATTGTAAACAAACGAAGGTGAATCTAATGAACAAGCTCTTATTTCATAATATACCGCTGGGCGCTACCGGCGAACGGATTCCCCAGGCGGCAATCGCCTCAGCCCGGACCAGCCGCGAGATGGTGAAGCCGGAGGACGGCGATGCGGCTTATTTCCGTTTGCTGGAGGAAGGCGGAATTCTCCTGAATCAGCCGCAGATCGCCGCAGTACGGCATTACCAGGGTCCGCTGCTGACGCTGGCCGGGGCAGGCTCCGGCAAAACTTCGGTTCTGATCTGCAGAACCGGTTATTTGCTGTCGGTGCGCGGCATATCCCCCAGCCGCCTGCTGCTGTTGACCTTCTCCAGCAAGGCGGCAGCGGAAATGCGCGAACGCATTGCAGTGCTGCCGGGCGTGAGCGAAAACGACGCAGCGCGCCTTCAGGCCCGCACGTTCCACTCCTTTTTCCTCTATTTCCTGAGGCGTCAGGGTCTGCGGCAGGACATCTTCCATGAGACACGCCGCCAGCACATTTTGCTGAAGCAGATCATGCGCGAGCTGGGGCTGCCAAAGGATGCTTATCCGCCGGAAACCCTGCTTGCCCTGCTCTCTTCCTGCAAGATGAATATGGGTGAGCCGGAGAATCTGCCGGAAACTACAACCGCCGAGCAGGAAATGAAGGCCGTCCTGGCCCTGTATGAACAGTGGAAACGGGATAATCACAAAATTGATTTCGACGATGTGCTGCTAATTGCCTACAGGATGCTGCAGGAGCAGCCGGCGCTACTGCAGGAATTGCAGAATAAATTTCAATATGTAATGGTTGATGAGTTTCAGGATACGAATGCGCTGCAATATGAACTCGTCAAAATGATCGCCCATCCGCAGCATAATCTGATGGTCGTCGGGGATGATGACCAGACGATATACTCCTTTAACGGAGCGCGCAGCGAGTTCATTCTTGAATTCGAGAAGCTTTATCCTGGCGCGAAGGTTATTACGCTTGATATCAATTACCGTTCCGGTCCGGCGATTGTTGGCTTGGGCAACGGAATCATCCGGCATAATACGCGGCGGCGCTCCAAAACGCTGCAAGCGGCCAAAAATGGCGGCAGCCCGCCACGGTACCTGCGCCCGCAGACGGCGGACGAGGAAGCCGAGCAAATTGTGGAGCATATTGTAAGCCAGGTTGACGGCCATTCCCGGGAATACCGCCATTTTGCACTGTTGTACCGGGCGTCGAGCAGCAACCGGGCAATTCTGGAGCTGCTGCTGCTGCGCGATATTCCCTACATTGATTACGGCGAAGGCCAGCTGCTCTACGAGCATTGGCTGATTTCCCCCGTGCTGGACCACCTGCGGCTGTCCGTGAACCGCCGGAACTTTGCCGCGATGGAGAATATTCTGCCGACCCTCTATATGAACCGCGAAAAGGGTATGGACCATATCCGCCGGATGGAGGCCATCCAGCCCAAGCAGGGACCGCTGATTCATCTGCTGTCGATGCCCGGCATGGAGGATTTCAAAGGAACCAAGCTGCGGGAACGGCTGGAGCTGATCCGGGGGCTGGGCAGCGTAACTCCAGTACAGGCTATCCGCCAGATCCGTATCAACTTCTATGATTACTTCATTGAAGCCAATGAGCGTCATCAGGCTACACTGCACCGGGAAACGCTAAAGGAAATGCTGGACGAGCTGGAAACCTCGGCGGAACGGTTCGACAACATCACCGTCTTCCTTGATTTTATTGATAATATTACCGAGCGGAATGAGCTAAGCCGCCAGACCGGCCTGAAAGAGCAAGGCAACCGGATTGCACTCATGACCATCCACAAATCAAAAGGGCTGGAATTCCCGGTAGTCTTCCTGATCGGAGCCTCTGAGGGGATTCTTCCCCACAGTTCCGCGCTGGAGGGTGACCGGCTGAAGGACCGGAAGACAGCAAAATCGACAGTAGGCAGCCCCCTGAAGACCGGTCCGGAGTCCGGCATTGCAGCGCTGGAAGAAGAACGCAGACTGGCCTATGTTGCCGTCACGAGAGCCCGGGAAGAGTTGTTCATCAGCTCGCCGGCAAGGCATCGGGGCAAAAAAGCTGAGGTCTCCCGCTTTATGCTGTCCGCCTTCCGCTCTGCCGTAGCTTCTTCTGCGCCTGCTGTGTCGGGATTAAGAAACGGGTATAACAGAACAGAGCACAACTCCACCAGAACGTCAGCGACAAGAACCCATACCGTTGCCGTCTGGAAATGCACCGGTACAAATTGTCCGGGCTGGACCCGGATGAAAGCCGGCGGAGCCGAGGATCACTTACCCTCCAAGCCCTGCCCGCTCTGCAGCTCCCCTATGGAACAAAGCACACGGGTAGTTCCCGTATAACAGATATTTCGCAAAAAAAAGCCCCTTCAGGCAGCTTTGGCTGGAATCATGAAACCATGAGTTCCCTGCACTGCTGCCGGAAGGGGCTATTAATGTCCTCTTATACTTGAGCCGGAGTCTCCGCCGGTTCTTCAACTTCTTCATGTACTGTTTTGATCTGAATCATTACTGTGCTCGGATCCGTCAGCACCTCAATGCCCTTCTGGAAGATCAGATCGGAGACAGCCAACTGGTCGCCAATTTCCAGACCGCTGATATCTACTTCCATGGAAGAAGGCAGATCGCCCGGCATGCAGCGAACTTCTACTTCATAGATTTCAACCTGAAGTACCCCGCCAGCTTTGACACCAGCAGCTTCACCGGCAAAATGGATCGTTACCTTGCTGTCCATACTGATCGACATATTCACATGCTGAAAGTCGATATGCTGCACTTTGCCTGAAATGGAGTCCTTCTGGATATGTTGAACAACTACCGGAACCACCGTATCGTCGGACAATTTCCCTTGCAGGATTGCCCGCGGGTTGGTTCTAATCACGTTCAACAGCTCTTTCTCTCCCACTTCAAGGCTTAGAGTATCTTTTCCAATACCATACAGCACAGCCGGAATCCGTCCTTGCTTTCTTGCGACGTTCAAGTTGGACTGTGTTTCTTCCGTACGATTGTTCAATAGAATAAATTTACTCATTTTTGTTTTCCCGCTCTCTTCGACCATAAATTCTTGTCATTAGAAGCATAACACGACCATAGAATCTAGTCAATTCTCACCCGTTTAGCTCATACTCCAAAAAGGGATCGGGAAGTTCAATTCTGTAGGCTTCGGCATCGCTGACGCCCACTGACAATACCGCCAGCCCGTGCTCTCCCCGAACCAGCCCGCCGCTAAAGATAACGTCCTGAAGATCCGGACGTTTGCCGGGACCGATCGGAAAATCACTCCTTGCGGCAATAATCTTGATCGGTGTGGTTTCAAACGTACCGGGATTAAGCGAGAAGACCATGGAGTAGTAATGTTTTTTTCCTAAGCGGTCAAAACAGGCGATATGTCCCAGAACGCCTATATGACCGTTCTTCAATAATTGGGCTTCATTCGCCCCGCCCCACTCCTCGGGCACAAACTGATCTTGAAATATTTCCGCTTCCAGAAAGGTCTGCTCATTTAATTCCTCCAGCGAATCGATAATCGTGAAGCCGATCATCCCTCTTCCGCCTTTCTCTCCTTGCGGCCGAGTGAATACACCGATCCGGCCATCCTGAAGCTCTATCAGCCGGATATCCTTCATCATTGCCGGCCCGGACGAGAAGTGGCGCATGGAATCAATGCGGTACCCGCGGTAGAACTGCGTAACCCACGAGACGATTTTCTGCGGGTCATCCCCTGCGGTAATCACTTCAACCCCGCCCACAATCAGTTCTCCCTTGATGTGGGTTACACAGGGGTCCTGCAGATTATAGGTATGTGTATGCGCACGGGGTATCCAGACGCCATCGCAGAGTGTAAAAAAGAAGACTTGAGAGAACTCACTGTCCCGTTCCTCAACTCTTCCCAGAATCACTTCCTCCCCGTCATGTACAAACGGGGCCGTTATATTGTATACATCGCGTTTCCCAACACCGGAAAAAGCCAGCTTCTCCACGCTCACCTGACGGAGCCTAGCATAAAAGGTGTCCAGCAGTTCGTTACAGGTTGCCGTCTTGAACGGTCTCCTTGTCATTGCCTTCCTCCTCATATTCGTTTGCTTTATCTATCGCCCAATCGTTCTCATCCGCTTCCATCCGGATCAATTCACCGGGCTGGATATTGAAATAGGTACAGAGCTTCAGAAGCAGATCCCGGGGATACTGCACCATCTCGTCTTTGTACATCCGCCGGACGGAATCGAAATGGTAGTTAATCTCTTTGGCAAGCTTGCGGATTGATAACTTGGGGTCATGTTTCTCCATAACCTCACTTAATTTACTGCGTATAACCGGCATTCCTTCACCTCCTACATCACTATATCTGGAGAACAGAGGAGAGTCAATAAATTGACAAGAAAAAATGGTCATGTTATAGTATGGGCAGGAAATAAATTGCAGAAGTCAAATTTTATACCACTTCACTTCAGAAAATAAGAACTCCTTATTTTCTTTTTTTTTCATAAAAATTCTTAGGAGGCTCTCTATGTTGAATCATGACAGCAACAACCGAAACATTGTTTTTCTATCTACAAGCCTGCCTAGAGAATGCGGAATTGCTACGTTTACCCAGGATTTATTAGATCAATTTACCGGGCTGCCGGGCTTCAATACGCCTCGGGTCATCGCCATGAACAACAATGAAACTTACCAGTACAGCAGCCAGGTCATGAGGGAAATCAACCAAGATACGTTGTCTGACTATATAGAGGCCGCCGATGAGCTTAACAAATCAGACGCCCATTTGCTCGTCATCCAGCATGAATTCGGCATCTACGGCGGGGAAAGCGGAGAATATCTGTTGTCATTGATCGAAAGGCTCGAATTGCCGTATGTAGCTATTTTTCATACCGTATTAAGAGAACCTACAGCCAAGCAGCACCTTATCATCAGCCGGATTGCAAAGGGAAGTGTCAAGGTAGTAACGATGGCCCAGTCCACCCTGCACGATCTGACCTCCATCTATAATATCGAGGATTCGAAGATCGCCTGCATCCATCACGGTGTGCCATATGTAAAAACAGCTACTAGAGCGGAGCTTAAAGTGCAGTATGGTTTCGGAGAACGCAAGATCCTCTCTACCTTCGGCTTTTTAAGTCCCGGCAAGGGAATTGAATATGCCATTCAGGCCATGCGCGGAGTGGTGAAGCAGCATCCGGATGCGCTATATATCATCTGGGGCAAAACCCATCCCGTAGTCAAGCTGGAAACGGGTGAAGTGTACCGGCAAAAACTGACGGACCTCGTCGGCGAATTCGGTCTGTCCGATAATGTGCTCTTTGTCGATAAGCTGTTGACCCAGGAGGAAGTTATTGAGTCGCTGGTGATGTCCGATATCTACTTGACCCCCTATCTCGGCAAGGATCAAGCCGTAAGCGGCACGCTTGCCTATGGCGTCGGCTATGGAAGAGTAATTGTTTCCACCCCTTACCGCTATGCCGAAGAAATGCTTGCCGAAGGCAGAGGCCTGCTGGCAAAATTCCGTGATTCAGCTTCGCTGGAGGACTGCATCCTCGAACTCCTGGATGATCCGGCCAAAGTGGAGGCCATGGAAAAACGGACCCAAGAGCTGGGACAAACGATGATGTGGAATGAAGTTGCTAAATCCTACGCTGCGATTTTTCGGGAGAAAATTTCGCAAGTGAGCCTGGCAGACCGGAGTGTGATTTGATGCAAACCTCCGTTGCTGTAACGTTCAAGGCGGATTACATGCGCAGAATAACCGATGATACGGGAATTTTTCAGCATACCAAGTTTGGCGTCCCCGACCGTTCGAAGGGCTATACGACCGATGACAACGCCCGGGCTTTAATTGCAGCTGTTCTGTTGTATAAGAAGGATCAGGATTCCGTCTCGCTCGACCTGATCCACACGTATCTCTCCTTCATTCATCACGCACAAAATGATCAGGGCAACTTCCGGAACTTTATGGATTATAGCCGTTCATTTCTCGAGGACAACGGCTCCGAGGATTGCCAGGGGCGTACGCTTTGGGCACTTGGCTTCGCCCTCTCCTATTCGTCGATTCTGCCCGACAACCTGCTGAATACCTGCCGTTATCTGATCAATCAGGCGCTGCCGCATATAGAAAAGCTTGGTTCGCCCCGTGCCGTAGCTTATGCCGTCGTAGGCCTCAGTTATCTGATCAAAACGCCCGGCGCGTTAACCTACTCCTTTCCCTATCCCCATACGCCAAGTACGGCAGAGGAAAAGGCATTTCTGTCCAAAGACTTCATCACCGGCCTGATTGAGCGCATCGCTGTCCGGCTGCATAATCAGTATAACCGCACCAAGGGAGAAGGCTGGAACTGGTATGAAGACAGCCTTACGTACGGAAATTCCATGCTTCCCTGGGCGCTGCTGAGGGCTTTCAAGCTCTCCGGAAATACTGCGCTTAAGCATACAGCCAAAGAAAGCCTTGATTTCCTTGCTTCACGGACTTTTGCCCGGGAGGGCTATTACAAGCCCATCGGCAGCCACGGCTGGCTGCTGCGCGGCGGGGAGCCGGCTCTCTACGACGAGCAGCCCATCGAAGCCTGCGAAATGCTGCTGACCTGCCGGGAGGCTGCGTCCGTTCTTCAGGACCCGTCTTATCTGCAGCAGGCTGACTTATGCTATGCATGGTACACAGGGCATAATTCCTTAAATTTGCCGCTGATTGATCCACAATCCGGGGCTTGCTATGACGGTATCCACAGCAGCGGGCTGAATCTGAATCAAGGGTCGGAAAGCATCATTTCCTTCTCCATTGCCCACCTGGTGACCCATCATGGATAAATACGCGACCATCCTTGCCGGCGGAGGGGGCACCCGGTTCTGGCCGCTGTCCAGGCAGGAGATTCCCAAGCAGCTGCTCAATATCAGCGGCAATGACATCATGCTCAACGATACGATTGAACGCTTCAAGGGCATTATTCCCCAGGAGAACACCGTCATCGTGACAAACCGCACTCAGGCTGTGCTGCTGGAGAGCATTATGCACAGCAGCGTGCAGAAGAGCAATATTCTGATTGAACCCGTGGCCCGCAATACCTCCGCCAGTATCCTGTTCGCTGCGTTCTCTATACAGCATATGGCCCAAGAGGATTCCTTAATGGTCGTCCTGCCCTCCGATCACTATATCACTGATGAACCGCAGTTCCGGCTTACGCTGGATGAGGCTTGTACGGTAGCCATGGAAAGTGACCGGATTGTCACGATCGGCATCAAGCCTACCTTCCCTTCTACAGGCTATGGTTACATCGCTTATGACAAAGAACCCATCTCAGCAAGTCCGGTAGCGGTCTATGATGTGGCTGAATTTGTGGAGAAGCCGAACTTCCAGAAAGCCCAGGGTTATCTCGCGTCAGGCAATTATTTATGGAACAGCGGGATTTTCATCTGGAAGACATCCGTAATCCTTGATAATTTCAAGCGTTACCTCCCCCGGCTGTACAACACCATGCTACCGATCAGCGAGGCGCTTGGTACGGATCAGGAAGCGGAGACGATTAACCGCATTTATCCCCTGCTTCAAAATATTTCGATTGATTACGGAGTCCTGGAGCGTTCTGACGAGGTGGTAGTCCTGTCCGGCCAATTCGGATGGAATGATATCGGCAGTTGGGATGCGCTCGGCGCTATCTTCCCTCCGGATGAGTCCGGGAACATTATTAAAGCCAACCATATAGGCATTGATACCCGCAATTCGATCATTTACGGAAACGGGCGGCTGATCACCACGATAGGTGTAGACGGATTTATCATTGCCGATACCGGAGATGCGGTCCTCATCTGCCCTAAGGACAAAGCTCAATCCGTCAAGGACATCGTCGATCTGCTCAAGGAAAAGGGCATGACTTCATATATCTAAATTCCGCAAAATGTAAGAATGGCTGTGGCTCCCGGCTTGTTTATTTCAAAAAAAGTGACCGTTGCTCTAATAGCAACGGTCACTTTTTTTGAATTCATTTATAGATGTTCGGGGTTCCCGCAATTAAGTCCACGCCCACAGGAAGCCGTCGCGGTCCCAGGCAATCCTTCCGGCATGCAGCTTGCGGAAAGCCTTCTTCACTTCCTTGGACAGCGAAGCATTTCCGTTCTCGTTCACAAATACAAATTGCTCACCAAAATTCGCCTTCACGTATTCAATCGCAGCAGCCTGGTACAAGGTTCCGGTAAATTGGATCTCCTTGACCATCCACTCCGCAACCTCTTGCGCAGTAACTTCCATCAGGTGTTGCCCCTTTCGATCATCCTCTATTTCAATGTTCCCCCATTATAGCATAAACAGCGCCGAATCCTGGAAATGTCCAGATAGGGTGTAAGTGTCCAGATGAAACTTATATCACTTCACTGCGTCAGTATTTACAGAAAGTTAGATTCCGATCTTCCGGAGGAACTGAAAATGAATAAAGCGTACAAAGAGTTATTTCTGAATACAGTCTATCTCTCCCTTGGAATTAGTGCAGTTTTCGCAGGTATAGGAGCGACAGTTAACGATGAGTCCCCGCTGGGGTTCTCCTGGGGGTTTAATTTTCTCGGTATTTTTCTGTTTATATATTTTTATAATCTGATCGTGAGTGTAATAAATTTCATCCTGACCAAGCTCTGTAAGTTATTGGCCGTACGGCTTATTGTCTTTAATGCTGCGGGGCTTTTATTGACTGCACTGCCTGCCTATCATTTTCATGAGTGGTTCCTGCTCAGCCTGTATGCTTCATTTATTGTCCTGTCGGCCCATTCCATATGGAGCCAAGGAACGGCTGACCGCCCGTAACCCCGCCTATTCGTCATTATTATAGAAGATCAAACAACCGCCCGGAGAAACTGGGCGGTTGTTTGAAGATTCAATATGAAGGAAATAGAATAGCTACCGCTTCCGCACTGCCACGCTGACCACACCGTAGCGATACAGCACCTTACGGCCGAACCAGTTGAACAACCGGTCGGTGAAAAAGCCCATAAATCCAAGGCAGAACAGCCCAACAAAAATCCAGTCCGTGCGGAAAAACAGCCGCGAATTCCAGATCAGATAGCCTACGCCTTCGTTCGAAGCGATCATTTCAGCACCGATAATCGCCATGTAGGAGGCTCCCATCGCCAGACGTACGCCGGTAAAAATATACGGAGTCGTAGCCGGAACAATAACATGCAGCAGAATTTGCCATTCACTTGCGCCCATGCTGCGTGCCGAACGGATTTTATCCTCTTCCACAGACACCACCCCGGTCAGCGTATTCAACACCACAATAAAAAATGTCGCGTACATGATCAGCGCGATCTTCGATTGCTCTCCGATGCCGAACCAGACCAGAAACAGCGTAATGAAGGCGATCGGCGGAATAAAACGGATAAAATTCAGAAACGGCTCCGCAAAAATACGGATTACATGGACTTTGCCGATTACAAGTCCTACAGGGATAGCAATCAGACTGCCCAGCACCCAGCCGACCAGCACCCGGTAGAAGCTGATGCCGATATATTTCATCAAGGTACCGTCACTAATCAGCTCCCGCCCGCCTTTAAGTGTAGCCCACGGTCCGGGGATCACATCAGGTCCATAGAGCACTGCACCCAATTGCCAGATCGCCAGTGCGGCCAACCACAGCAAAGTGACGGAGACCCATTTTTTCTCTATCCATTTCATCATGCTTCACACCCTATCCTATTCTTCGAAATGGCCTTGAATTTGGTTGTACAGCGAGTAGAACTCCGGTGATGCCACATCTCGCGGATAGGAGAGCGTGTTGTCGTAAATATCCGTAATATTGGAGGATGGACCTACGGACATAATGCCGATCCGTTCACCGAGCAGCAGCGCCTCTTGAATATCATGGGTGACGAAAATAATAGTCTTGTGCGTCTCACGCCAAATATTGACCAGTTCCTTCTGCATCGTCCGCCGTGTCATCGCATCCAGCGCACCGAACGGCTCATCCATCAGCAGGATGGCAGGATCGTTCGCAAGCACGCGTGCCAGCTGCACCCGCTGCTTCATGCCGCCCGAGAGCTCTTTGGGATACTTCTCCTCATGACCCTTCAATCCGACAAGCCCGATATAGCGGTCCGAAATTGTGCACCGCTCCGGCTTCGGTGTCTTTTTCATCCGCAGCCCAAATTCCACATTCTCACGCACCGTCAGCCACGGGAACAAGGAGGAGTCTGCCTGCTGGAATACAACTGCGCGGTCCCGGCCGGGTCTATCCACTTCAACATTGTCCACTCTGAGGTTTCCTCCGGATTTGGAGATAAACCCGGCAATCATATTCAGCAGCGTCGATTTCCCGCAGCCGCTCGGTCCGAGCAGAACAAAAAACTCCCCGCCTTTAATGACCAGATTCACATCTTTGATAATGTAATGGACGTCTCCGGCTGCAGGCTCGCTGTAGCTTTTGCGAAGCTGCTCGATATGAATGGCATTCTGCTTGGCAGTTAAGGCCATATGGACACCTCCTAAAAGTTTTGTATGCATAGGGCTCCTCGGTCAGCCTTGGTCAGAACTGGCTTCAGAACCCGCTTCATAAGAGCATGTTATTTGCCGTAGGTTACTGCATCCGGCAAAGCCCTCTTCAGCGGCTCCAGATTGAGCTTGCTGTCCAGGTCAAAATCCTGTGCGATGATCCCCGTCTCGACCATGTATTTCTTCTGGCCTGCCAAGCTGTCATAGGCAGCCTGTGTAAAACCAACCTCCCATGGGTTTACAGGCAGATCCTTCAGCGTATTTTCTCTCGGCTGCTTCACTTCCTCGTACATGAGATCCGCCACTTCATCTGGATGCTCCTGGGCATAGTCTGACGCTTCAGCAACAGCCGCCAGGAATCCTCCGATCACATCCGGCTTTGCCTCCAGAAGTTCATTGCCGGCCACAATTCCTGTACCCAGCCGCACTGGAGTTTTGGACATGTCAGTTAACTGGTGTACACCTTCCAAGGCATTCAGCTTATCTTCCAATGCTGAACCGATGACCCAGGTGGCATCAATATCTCCTTGCTTCAGGGCAATAAAGGCTTCGTCAAAAGCCCCCTGCCCGGTAAGCTTCACATCACTTAACGCGATGCCCTGCTCCTTCAGGTATTCATCCCACAGATACGGCAGGAAGGTTCCGCGCAGGAAGCTAAGATTCTTGCCTTTCAGATCGGCGGCACTCTGGATCTCATCCCTCACGTACAGCTTCCAAGCCGCCGCAGCCTGATCGGTAGCCAGACCGGCAGAAGCAATAATCGAATATTCGCCTTTGGAAATAGCGTTCAGCAGCGGGAAGTCAGCGCCGTAGGCTACATCCACCTGCTTGATGAAAAGAGCATTCACACCCTCTGCGGGGGTGCCAAAGTTGACAATTTCCGCGTCGATTCCATGATTTTTGAAGAAACCTTTATTTAGAGCTACACGGAAGGTCGGATTGGAATTCGTGTCGGCAATCTTGATTTTCACGGTCTTCTCCTTGCTGCCGGATGATCCCTCAGACGCGGCGGCATCCCCCTTGGAACTGCAGCCTGACATAAAAATTACGAAAGATAAGGATAAGAGCAGAAAAGCAGAACCATACCAGGATTTTTTCAAGTAAACACACCTCTTCATTTTCGAATTAATCTATCTCGCTCTCTGAACAGCGCTCTCATCAGCGGTAGCCACACAAGCAGCTCCTTCTACAAACGGCAGGGTTGTCGCTACACTTACTACAGAATCCGAGCCCTTCGGCGCTGCACCAGGCACTCTGAAGGTGGTCACATCTATTGGTTCAATCGCAATTTCCTTCGGCTCCTCCAATTGCGGCACCCATGCATACGGCAGCCGGTAGGAACGGTAGACCATATTCGTGTTTCGGCGGTCGGTAAATGGCGAGACATACTCCCAGACCAGCTCATACTCCGCAGTAACCTCAAACAATCTGCCGTTCGATCCTTCTGTAATCAGCGTGTTTCCATTGGCTAGCCGCTGGGCCGAGCTGATATAAGGACTGTAAAATTTATAGGAATCCGTCGGAACTGAGAATCCGGCCTCTGCCGAAGTGTATTGCCATACGACCTCTAACGTTACGGGATCAATCTCCAGGATACGGGAGTGATCGCGCACCGCATTCTTCTGCCCGAAAGATGATGCCGGATTCGGCAGACCGTAACCGCCCCAGCCGCCGTTGTCGAATACGAGAAGATTGCCTTCACCCGGCAGCCCTTTTGGAATAATGTGAGCGTGATGCTGGCCGATAATCCATCCAATATGCTTCACTTCAGGGAGAGAATAGTCCGGTCCGAGCCGCCAGACAATAGCACCTGTTTTCCTGTCCGTAATCGCGATGATGTTCGCTTCCCGGGCATCCCAGATGACGTTATCCGGGTGAAACCGTTCGTCTCCATTATCATAGAACTTGTTCAGCCCCACGTACGATGCAGAGTTGATATGCAACCAGTCGCCTACGCCGCCGCCGAGATTGCCGAAAGAACGCGTGTTAGGGTCGCGGAACAGGACATTACGGGCCGCTTCGTCAAAGCCCAGTTCAGCAAAGTGATCGCTGGCCTTCCACTCCCAGATCATTTTGCCTTCCCAATCCACTTCAAGAATGGTGTCATCCAGCAGCTCTTTGTTGGAGATGATTTCGTTGTGCAGGTTCTTATGGGCGAGAATTAATGTCTTGCCGCTGCTTACCTTAGGCTCAAGCCCCGGAGCGTAATAGCCGACCGGATTACCTTCCCGCTGGTAATCGTGGTGCTGGCGGGCATACCACAGCGGCTCATAGCCGGGATCTTCAATATGCTCATAGCTGTTGTACTTCCAGACGATATTGCCATCCCAATCGACCTGCACCAGATCCACATTATCCTGAATGCCAAACTTCGGATCTCTCCGGCCCGTGCTGCCTAGTACATAACCTCCGGGGAGGATTTTGGCCGGAAAGCCAAGCAGCCCCTGCCACAGATGAACCTCTTTGCCGTTCATGTCGATCAGCACTACACCTTCTTCACCCGCCTGAAATACCGTGTAGCCGCTCCACGCCTTGGCCGGATTGTACACTGTTGCTCCTGTTGGATAAACTGTTGAATGTCCCATAATCATCTCTCCTTAAAGTTTTGTGTATATTGGCTTCCTGAATCGGCTTCGAACAAAACTGTCTTCGGAAGCATTTGCTTAAGTTTTGTGTGTATACACTTCCTGAGTCACTTCGAACAAAACTGTCTTCGGAAGCATAGACATTATTTTCTCAGTAACTAAGATATTTGCTCTCTGTCGCGGTTCTCGGCGGCTTCAGTTCAGGGCTGGCAGGAACGGGGGGCTCGGCATTCTGCTGCGCCAGCTCCAGCAGCGTATCCGAGAATCCCTCCAGATTGCTGATGATCCGTTCATAAAAGCGGCTCTGCAGCTCAAGCTCCTCCTCCGTGAAGCCCTCGAACAGAAGCGTGATACATCGGGCCCCGATGTTGCTGTTGCGCTCGGCCACTTCCCTGCCCTTGGCTGTAATATCGAGTAATACGGTTCTGCGGTCATCTTCCTTGCGCCTGCGCACTGTATACCCGCCGGCCTCCAGCTTATCGCTTAGTGCAGTAATCGCACCGGAGGTGAAATCGAGCTGCCCGGCCAGATCGCCAAGCCGCTGCTCACCCTCGCGGATGATTTTGTGCAGAATCAGCATACCCGGCAAGGTAATCCCCGCAACACTTACACGGTCACGCTCCTTCACAAACCTGCGCACCATTTTGCGGAACAGATAATCCGCCTCTTCCAGCTTCTCCCATTGTTCTTCCGTCATGCTCTCCCTACTTCCCCTCCATCAGCCAACAAAAAAAGACTCCCGGCACACTCCCCCATAGGGAGATCATGCGGGAGCCTTTGGCGGTCCAATCGGCTCAGTTAATTATTTCACTGTTCATTTAATGACTGGTGAATTATTGCAGTAATCATAAACCCCTTTAAACCAACCTGTCAAGTGAGGATTTGAAGAAAATAAAAAGCATCCCTCAGGATGCCCCGTCCTTCATATTAAGTTAACCGGATCACGTAAGTTATGAACTGGTAAGCATTATCCTTCAAAATACCGGAAGAAGCGAGCAGCTTCTTCCCGGAAGGGCTCCAGCGCAGCTGGTCGGCCACTTCAATGTCAGCCAGAACCGGTGTTTGTTCGCCCGTTTCCACTTCGGTGATAAATAAACCATCCTGGCCCGGAGCAGCGTTTCCGGCAGTCAATGCATAAGCCAGCTTGCTGCCGTCCGGGGACCAGCTGGTTCCGAATATTTGCTGCGCCGAAGCTAGTGTTGACTGCTCATTGCCCTCCGTATCGCAGAGAACCAGGACCATCTCTCCCGGCTTGGTCCGTTTTACAATAGCCAGCCTGCTCCCGTCCGGTGAAGGAATGACCCACATGACACTTTTCTTCAGCAGCTTGGATTGCTTCGTTTCGGTATTATAAGCGTTCAACTCCTCTTCTTCACCTGTGACGTAATAGACCAGGTTTCCCGACTGCACCACCTCATGAACATACACCGCACCGGGTTTAACCACAATTTCTTGATCACCTTTTAGATCGACTCTTAGGATGTTGCCCTCCATATCAGGAAAAAGAATCTGCCCGTTATCAATCCATTTCCCCTCTTCGCTCCTGAACTGCGTATCGTCCACCTTTACGGATACTCCGGTCTCCAGATTCATAATGTAGCCAAAGCCGGTGAAATCCTCCAACTCTTTGTAGAGAAGATGCTTCTTGTCGGGAGACAGCAGGGCCGAGCCGTAATTCTTCTCCCCTACCAGGAGCGGAGTATCCTCACCCGTGGACAGGTTGTGCAGATAGAGATTATGCGGATAACGTTTCTGTCCCTCAACCGTCTGCGCAGGAAGCTGGCGATTCTCCTTATCCACAACGAGACTGTCTTCACTGACAAAATCCATTCCACGGACATTCTCCACCTTATCAATGCCCTCCAGCTCCAGCTTCGTGTAAACCGATTCGCTGGTATTGTCCAGAACGGTGATCTTCTGGCCGGATTTCTCTATGACCTGCCGGGACTCCGTTTCGCCCGTATTGCAAGCCGCCGTGCACAACAGTACTGCCGTGCACAACAGAAACAGCGCCGCCTTGCCCGGCTTTCCGCCTATCTTTGCAGCCATGATCGTTCCCCCTACAAGCTTAAGTTGCTCCAAGCATACCGGAAGAGTGTTTCCAAAGCGCCTCCGGATGTTTCCAAATTGTAAATTAAGTGACCCTCGGAAAAGACAGTTCAAATGCCGTACCTTCCCCTTCTGTCTCCAGCAGGGTAATGGTTCCGTTCTGCTTCTCCACCAGATTGCGCACCAAGGATAGACCCAGGCCAGTCCCGCCTGAGGCTCTGGAACGGTCACGGTTGACTGTGAAGAAGGGTTCAAAAATCTTGTCGCGGGCTTCGGATGGAATCCCGATACCGGAATCCTTGATGGTGATCCATACCCGCTGGTCCCGGACCCCGCTATGAAGATGAACACTCCCTTGCGGGACATTATATTTGATCGCATTGTCGAGAAGATTGATAAAGATATGCATAAAGCTCTCCTTATCAATCCAGATATGGGCGGGCTCGGCATCCAGCGTAATCGTAATCCCGTAGCGCTCCGCCTTGCCGTTCATACGCCCGCAAATATCCTCCAGGCTCCCAGCCACCTCCAGCAGTTCTGCCTGTGACTCGAAATCGTATTTCTCCAGCGCCGTCAGCTGCAGCACCTTCTCAACCATCTCATACAGCCGCTCAGTTTCTTTGGAAATATTTAGCTTGGCATCAAACAACAGCTTGGGATCATCGTCATACATATTCAGCAGGTCTACATAAGCTTTTATAGAGGTCAGCGGCGTCTTGAATTCATGGCTGATATTACCGATATACTGCTTCTGCTGCTGCTCCAGCGCCTGCAGCTTGGTGACGGCCAGCTGCAGCTTGCGCTGCTCCTCATCCTTCGCGGCAATGCTGCTCTCAATCTCGCGGCTCATGAAGTAAATGCCTTCAGCCAGCTCGCCCAGCTCATCTTTCCGCTTTACTGGTGGAGCAGAGATATATTCGGCGCGGCGGATCGACTCCGCCGCTTTCTTAAGCCGCCCGATCGCCGCAGCGGCACGGTTGAAATATAGATAGCCGACGATGAAGCTGAGCACCAGCACCGCCGCACCGGTCGTCAGGAACAGGTTCTGTAAGGTTTGCTGGAAGCTTTGGGCGCTCTTCAGCGAATACTGCAGCTGCACAACACCCATCTGCTTCTCCGGTCCTTGCACAGGAGCCAGATAAAGCAGCTTATCATCCGCTGCGTTCTGGTAGGCAATTTTATTCTGCAACGCATAAGCCAGCGCACCGGAGACATCCTGCCCTGCCGGGGCAGTCTCTCCTTGGACCGAGCTGCCAACGACCTGCCCAGCCGCATCGTAAAGTGTGACTTCCAGGCCGGTGAACCCGGCCAGCTCCACAGCCAGTGATCTGCCCCGCTGCTGCATGAATGCCTGCGGCTCGAGACGGGCACCCGTATAATATGTCTGCTTCACCCGCAGATTCACTGTTTTGACATGCTGGTCCAGGTAGTCTTCAGCCTGCAGCTGCTGGTTCCTTGCTACACCTTGCAGCACAAAATAACTCAGCACACTTACAGCCAGAATGAGCAGTACGGCCAGGAACAGGCTGAATTTCAGCTTGATGCTGATCCTCATGGGTAACTCCCGGCAGGAATGGCTTTATATCCGACCCCATAGACGGTTTGCAGCACATTCTGGTACGGCTCACCCAGCTTTTTGCGCAGCCGCTGGATATGTATGTCCACCGTACGCGTGCCTCCGGCGTAATCCATTTCCCATACCTGTTCCAGCAGCTCTTCGCGCATATAGACACGCTGCGGGTGGGACAGCAGGAGAAGCAGCAGATCAAATTCTTTTGGCGTCAGCTCAAGCTGCTGCCCGTCAAGCTCGGCGCTTCGCCGTCCGGGATACACGCGCAGCGCCCCATATTCGATAATCTCGCCCGGAGTCTCTCCGCCTTGTTTGTCCAGCCTGCGCAAGAGCGCCTTGACACGGGCCAGCAGCTCACGGATTTCGAACGGCTTGGTCATATAATCATCCGCACCCAGCTCCAGGCCGACGATTTTATCAACGATATCATTTTTGACGGTCAACAGAATAATCCCGATGTCCTTCCGGTTCTCCAGCCTGCGGCATACATCGTATCCGCTCAGCTTCGGCATCATCACATCCAGCACCATGGCATTCGGCCGGAAGGTCAACACCTTGCCAAGCGCCTCTTCGCCGTCAGCGGCGGTGTCCACCTCGTAACCTTCACGGCGGAGCGCATAGGCAATCGCACTAACAATGCCCGGCTCGTCATCGACAACAAGCACTTTTTTAGCCATCTTCGGTTCACCTTCACGCTTCCGGTTTAATTATTTCTTGGCCAATTGTTCTAGTTGTAGTATACCTTTGTTCGCCTGTTTGACCAAAATCCTTGCCTGCTTCCAAAAAAACGAACCCGCTTGCCAATTTAAACGTAGTATCCGTCAGGAGCCCAATTTTTAGGTTATCTTAAACCAGACTTAAGCTTAGCCTCAGCTTCACCGTTTACAATAAGCTTAAGCTAAAGTCCTAATTACCGTAACCTACGCCCCTTGATTGATATAACATTACACTTAAAGTGAGGATGACACTGATGAATATAAAAGATATGAACATTAAACGCATGAACATTAAACGGGTGATGATTGTCGGAACGATGATTGTAGCCATGTCCTTCGGAGGAACCACTTGGGTCAAGCCAGCTGCAGCCGCAGCCGCTCCGGTCGCCAAATGGTCCACTTCTACCAATGTGGCAGACAAAGATGAATTACTGGAGGCACTGAATCAATCCTCCGACGAGGAGCTGTACGAGGCACTCTATGACGGGAAGTCCTTACATGATATCGCTGTAGAAAACGGCGGGAATATTGACAGTGTGATTCACCTGCAGGTTGCCCAGCTAACCCAACAGCTTGATGCCAGACTGGCAAGCGGAAGCATTAGTTCGGAGCAATATACCGCTCAGAAAGCCGAACTCAGCGAACTTGTGGCTCAAAGCGTTCTTACCTCATTTGATTAACAGGAACTACATAACAATTTGAACAAAGAAAAAGTGGCATTCCAACTTTCGTTAAGTAGGAATGCCACTTTTTTATTGTGCCGCAAGGAATCTGACAGGTTATTGAATCTTTTTCGCTTCAATATCCAGAGGTACCTGCTTCTCCCGGGTAATATCCAGAATATCTAAGAAGAAGACAAAGATCGGAATGCCGAGAATAAGTCCCCATACGCCGATATAATGCTCGGAGAACAGCAGCACGATAAAGGTGTAGAACATCGGCAGGTTCATTTTGGAAGACATCAGCTTCGGGTTGAGGAAATAGCCTTCTACAAAATGCAGTACTGCAATCATCGCCAGCACATAGATCGTCATTTCCAGCCCGCCGATGCTATAGCCGATAATGCAGAGCGGAATCAGGGAGATGACAAAGCCTACAACCGGGATCAGACTGAGCATGAAGATCATGATCGACAGCGCGAAGAGGTACGGGAAGCCAAGAATCCACAGCCCGATGACCGTGAAGAAAGTATTGAACAATGCTATCAGAATTTGGGCCTCAATGACTTTGCCGAAGGAGGAGATGAATTTTTTGCCGAAATACTCCAGCTCCACATAGAACCAGGAAATCTTGCTCTCTCTCAGGCGGGAGGTAAAACTGACAATCCGGTTCTTCTCCAGGATGAAAACAAAGCTCAGAATGGTTGACAATACGAAGGTTGTGCCCCAATTGCTGATCTTGAGCACATAATCAATGCCGCTCTTCATATAGGACTCATAGTTCAAATCCTTCAGCATGTTAAATAAATACTGCATAATCTCATTCTGCGGAATATCTTCAGAGGTTAAGGTGCTGAGAAAATTGGTTAATTGCTTAATTTGCTCAAAAACCTTGGGCAGATATTTGACGAGGGCCATCACGATCATGCTGATTAAAGCGAGATATAAGATGATAATAATAACCTTACTGTTCACCTTAACAAATCTACTGGTCCGCTTGGTCAGCAATACCTGAAAGCTGTTCATTACATAAGCAATCAAAAACGTCAGCAGCACCAAATTCAGCATGTCTCGAATACTGTACAGCAACAGTGCGATCAGCGCCAGAATCAAAAACCGCCGGGCTGTTAAATTCGCGTAGTAACGCTTGAATACTTCCATTGTTCCTCTCCATTCGCTTGCAATTAGGACTTTTACTTATAGTCTACAGTAATGAAATCACTTATAGCAACTTGGAGGGCTTCTAAATTACGCGGAAATACAAACTTTATGTCAACTTATCATAGCCGAGCCTTTATTATGCTATAATGTGGAAAATAATCGCTAAATCCGCAGAATTATTTCTGCCACTGGAGGTCTTTATCTTATGGGAAAAATCATCTGTATTACCGGAGCCTCATCCGGAGTTGGCCTGGCCTCGGCCTTGAAGTTCGCACGTGAAGGCTGGATCGTCTACGCTGGTACACGAAACCCCGCACGCGATCAGGAACAGTACCGTGGAGAGAGCAATCTTCATTTTGTGGAGCTGGAGGTTACGAAGCCGGAATCGGTTCAGGCTGTGATCGAGCGGATTGATCAGGAGCAGGGCCAACTTGATGTGTTGTTTGCCAATGCGGGCTTTGGCTATCTCCGGGCGCTTGGACAAGCACCGCTGGAGGACATTCAAAAGGTGTTCGACACTAACGTATATGGCGTCATGCATACGATTCGGGCCGCGCTGCCGCTGTTGCGCCGCACCGGGTATGGACACATTGTAGCCACTTCAAGCGTCGGCGGACTGGTTGGCCAGCCGATGAACGAGATCTATTGCGCAAGCAAGTTCGCGGTGGAGGGCTTGCTGGAAAGTCTGGCTACCTACTACAAGCCGCAGTTCAATATTGATGTCACGCTGCTTGAGCCTGGAGCCATCGCCACTGAATTCAACAAGACCGTGCTCGGTCATGTAGCCGACACCGGAGGAATTCTGGAGGACGAATATAAGCCGGTTCTTGATGCCTATACCGCGACATTCCTGCAGCGGAACGTGGTGCCGCAGACCGCTGCTTCTGTAGCGGACGTCATGTGGGACCTGGTGCATATGGAAACCAAGCCGCTGCGGATCCGCACCTCGGAACAGGCGGAAGCCTTCGTCACCCGCAAGATAAGCACAGACCCTACCGGACTCGAAGGTGTGCTCAACACCCGCAAGATCCAGCTCAATCTATAAACGGCTTGAAAGAGGAGCTGGCTCTAAACTGCGTTTCCGGTCTTCAAGTCTGACCGGCAGTTTCAGCCAGCTCCTTCTCTATCAGCTCCCTGTTGCACAGTCCATCACCCGTATGCCCCGGCGCAACATAGCCGTCAGCACCTTATCTCCGAATACTAGCGTTTGCCCATCCTGTAACACCAGCGCTTTTCGATTGTAACACTGATTCCCCTCCTAGCCCGGATTAACGTTTCTATTTCATATTATATTTCAACAAAAAAAGATTGCCCCGGCAGAGCGCCGGGCACAATCTTCTCTGATGTCGATAAAACTTTATGAATGCCTTGTACCCCGTTTACCGCTGGATCGGCTCGATCCGGTATACTCCGGCCTCAGCCTGTCCAGAAATCATCTGCCATCCGAAGGAGAGCACCGCTTCCAGACGGCTTTTCTCAGTGTCCAACAGAGCCACCTCCACCGCTTCCTTGCCTTCCTCCAGCTCAAGCTTCGCCTCTTTGCCGAGGGCTACAGCAATCCAGCTGCGAATCCCGCGAATGGTATTGTACTTGATCTGGTAGCCATCCGTTACCGCACGGCGGTACTCCTCCGGCTGCTCCGCAGCGAAAGCTGCCAATTGCTGATAGTCAAAATGGAATTCACTCTCGTCCACCGGCAGCTCTCCACCGGAGGTTATTCCGAGCAGTTGCCCGCTCTCCCAACCCAAGGACCGCAGCGATTCCAGCAGCAGCGCATCCCATTGCGATAATTTAACTTTGCCCGATGTTTCTGTCATTGTATGACCTCCCTCCAGTAATAACACCATTAACTCAGCCTATCCTTATTTCAAATCATAGCACAGCTGCCCTTTATTCCGCGAAGTCGTAGGCCACAAAGTGGCCTGGGCTCACTTCCTGCAGCTTGACGGCTTCACCCTCGCCGCGCGAGACAGAGAAGCCGTCCAGATGAATTCTCTGATTCACCTTCATTGGGTCAGTCTCCAGAATGGAAGACAGCAACGCTTTGGTATACGGATGAATTGGGTTGTCGTACAGCTCATCGCTCTCCGCAACCTCGACAAGGCGTCCGCCGTACATGACGCCGATCCGGTCGGAAATATGCCGGACCATCGACAGATCATGGGCGATGAAGAGATACGTCAGTCCGAATTCGGACTGCAAATCCTCCAGCATATTGACGACTTGAGCTTGGACGGAGACGTCGAGCGCCGAAATCGGCTCGTCACAGACGACAAATTCAGGGCGCACGGAAAGCGCTCTGGCGATGGAAATCCGCTGGCGCTGGCCGCCGCTGAACTCATGAGGGAAGCGGTACAAATGATCTCTCTTGAGTCCTACCTTCTCCAGCAGCGAGGCCACCGCTTCTTTGCGTTCTTCACCTTGGTGCACGCCATGGATTTTCATCGGCTCGCTGATCAGCTCCAGCACATTCAGACTGGGATTCAACGAGGAATACGGATCCTGAAAGATCGACTGAATCCGTCTGCGGAAAGGCTTTAGCTGCTTCTCGCTAAGAGAGCCGAGCGACTGGCCGTCAAATGACACCCCGCCGCCTGTATAATCATATAGCCGGAGCAGGCAGCGTCCTACCGTCGACTTTCCGCTGCCCGATTCTCCGACCAGTCCGAAGGTTTCGCCCCGGCGGATTTGGAAGCTGACGCCGTCGACTGCTTTCAGCACGGCGGTGTCGCGTCCGCGCATATCTTTGCCTTTGGAGAAATGCTTCTTGAGATTGTTCACATCCACCAGCACATCGCTTTTACTCACAGGGCTTCCCCTCCTTCCGCACGAACTGCAGCAGCTTCCGGCGCGCCTTCCGCCAGCCAGCACATGGAGCGGTGGCCCGGAGACAGCTCGGTTACCGGAGGCCGCTCGCTGCAGCGGGCAAAGGCATGCGGGCAGCGTTCCATGAACGGGCAGCCCGGCGGCGGATTCAGCAGATCCGGCGGCGTGCCCTCAATTGGAATAAGCCGCTCGCGCGAGCCGCCGCCACGTTTCGGGATCGAGCGCAGCAGGCCCTGGGTATAGGGATGCTGGGGGCGGTAGAAGATATCCTGGACCGTCCCCTCTTCCATAATAAGCCCACCGTACATCACGATAACCCGGGTGCAGACCTGAGCTACCACACCGAGATCATGGGTAATCAGCGCGACAGCGGTCTCCGATCTTCCCTTCAGCTCTTTAAACAGGTCAAGAATCTGCGCCTGGATCGTTGCATCCAGCGCGGTTGTCGGCTCGTCGGCAATCAGCAGCTCCGGCTGGCAGGAGAGCGCCATGGCGATCATCACCCGCTGCCGCATTCCTCCGCTGAATTCATGCGGATACTGCTTCAGCCGCTGCTCCGGATCACGGATGCCCACTTGGCGCAGCATGTCCGCCGCTTCGGCATAAGCCGCTTCTTTATTCAATCCGCGGTGTCTGCGGATCACTTCCGTTAATTGCTGCCCGATTCGCTTGACCGGATTCAGCGAGGTCATCGGGTCCTGAAAGACCATGGCGATCCGGTTACCGCGCAGCTTGCGCCACTGCTTCTCCGAGAGCCCGTTCAGACTCTCGCCACGGAACTCAATATTTCCGGCGGTAATGCGGCCCGGAGGTGTAATCAAGGACATAATCGCCTTGGCCGTGACACTTTTACCACTGCCGGATTCCCCGACGATTCCCACAGTTTCACCGGCATCTATATGAAAGCTGACTCCCCGGACCGCCTGATTCTCCCCATCGCGGGTAGAGAACGATACTTGCAAATCCTCAACAGACAGCAGCCTCTGCGTCATGATGTCTTCACTCTCCTATCTCCGGATCAGCTTCGGTTCAAAGCCAACCCGCAAAATATCACCCAGCACATTAAAGCTCAATACGGTTAACAAAATCATCAGCCCGGGAAACAGCGCCAGGTAAGGCGCCTGGGCAATATAGCCCTGCGCGCTGTTCAGCATGCTGCCCCAGGTGGCATGCGGCGGTTGTACGCCGAAGCCGAGAAAGCTCAGCGAGGACTCCATCATAATGGCCGAAGCAATATTGTTCGTTGCCCCTACAATAATGACCGGCACCAGGCCGGGAAGAATATGCCGCCAGATAATGCCTGTGGCGCTTTGTCCCGACGCCTTGGCGTACAGCACATATTCGCGTTCCTTGATCGTCATCGCCTCCGCACGGATAACCCGGGCTACATTCATCCACATCAGGAGCGCAATAATGATGATAATATTGCTGACGCTTGGTTTCAGAAACACGCTGAGCAGCAGCAGAATCAGGAAGGAAGGAATCGACATGATAACGTCCAGCATACGCATCAGGAGATTATCCAGCCAGCCGCCGAAATAGCCGCTGATTACGCCCACTGTTACCCCAATGACGGTTGCCACAACCATCGAGGCGAAGCCGACCAGCAGGGACACGCGGCCGCCGTACAACGCTCTGGCCAGATAATCCCGTCCATAATCATCCGTTCCAAACCAATGGGCGGCCCCCGGCGGAGTTAGTCTCGCCATCGCATCCATTGCATTGGGATCATAGCCGGACAGGAAGGCAAAAATGGCTCCAAGGGTAAATACAATCAATATTACGAGAGCGGCGACACCCAGACCGTTCGTAAACAGCTCCGATTTTAGATTTTTCCATTTACTGCGATTCATGAGGTCACCCCTTTAATTTAATTCTCGGATCAACGAAGCTGTAGAGAATATCCGCCACCAGATTGCCGATAATCAGCATCAGGGAAGAGAATAGCGTGATCCCCATAATGACCGGGTAATCCATTCCCTTGACTGCCGTCATTCCCAGCGACCCGATGCCCGGCCAGGAAAATACCGTCTCCGTCACGATCGCCCCTGCCACCAGATCGCCCATGGACATGCCGAGCAGCGTAATTACAGGCAGCAGCACATGCTTCATAACATGACGAAACAGTATCGTCGACTTCTTCGAGCCAAAAGCATACTGAATCTGCACATATTCCTCTTTCAGCTGACCGATAGTGCTGGAGCGGATGTAGCGCACGTACGTGGCGAGAAAACCAAAAGCCAGAACAGAGCAGGGCAAAATCCCGTGCTTCAGCACATCAACCGCCGATTCCACGCCAATCGTACGCATCCCCATACTCGGCAGCAGATGCAGTTTAATGGCAAATAAGTACATTAGCAAAATGGCCAGCCAGAATAATGGCACCGAAATCCCGATGTAGGAGATAAAATTAATCAGCTTGTCGGCCCAGCGGTTGCGGTTCGCACCGGCAATCAGGCCAAGGGGAATCGCCAGCAGCACCGCAAGCAGGATCGCACTGCCCATGAGTCCGGCTGTCGCCGGCAAACGGTCCAGTAATTGATCCAATACCGGCTGATGGTTGACCAGGGAATACCCGAAGTCACCCTGGGCGATTTCTTTGATCCAGATAAAATATTGAATATACGCCGGCTTATCCAGCCCCAGGTTATGGCGGATGCGCTCGATATCATCGGCATGCATATTCGGTGTTACAAAGGACAGCACCGGATCTCCCGGAGCCAGCTTGATCATCGTAAAGCAGACAACCGACACGAAGAACAACATCGGGATCGTTTGCAGCAGTCTACGAAAAATGAGTTGTCTCATACGCATATTCTCCCAGCTCTTGATCAGCAAAAAATAAGCTGGATGTCCAGCTTATTTTTTGCCGTACTTATTTTTCGCTGCGCTTTATTTCAAATAGATTTTGGACAAATCTTCGAAAATAACGACAGGCTTCAGAACAGCTTCTTCAATTCCGCCATAGGCGTTGGACACGGCTACAACAGTTTTAGTATAAGCGATTGGGTAGATCGGCGCATCTTCAGCAACAATTTGCTGTGCTTTCTTGTAGATCTCGCCGCGTTTGGCTGTGTCAGCCTCGCCGGCTCCATCCTTCAGCAACTGGTCAACCTCTGGATTCGCATAATGCGAGTAGTTGGAGGAAGCGCCCGAAGTGAACAGGATGCGGTAAGCATCGGGATCATATCCCATGATATATCCGGTCAATGCCAGCTCGTAGTCCTTAGCCTTCAGGTCAATAAACTTCTGCACCCAGGCTGAGGAATCCATATTCTGCAATTCAACCTCTACGCCGACCGCTTTTAGCTTCTGCTGTACATACAGGGAGATGGCTTCCTGTGTCTTGTTGCCGCTTTGCACAATATATCTCAGCTTGAGGTTGCTGACCCCAGCCGCCTCCAGCAGTTCCTTTGCTTTGGCGACATCATTGTCATACGTAGTCACGTCATTGGTGAAGTATAGCGCGTCCGGAGTCAGGAATGACTTCGCCGGATCGGCATATTCACTGGAAGTGTATGCCGTTTGAATCAGTTCATCACGGCTAAGCGCCAGGGACAGAGCTTGACGTACTTCTTTTTTAGCCAGAACACCTGTGTCGCTGTTGGCATTGAACATCAGATAAGCCAGGCGGCCTTCACTGTAAGGCAGGATCTGAAAATTATTTGTAGCCTGGATAGTCGCTACATCCTTTGGATCCAGGTACTGCACGTTGATCTCGCCATTCTGCAGGGCAAGGTTGGCAGCGTTCGTATCCTTGGCAATCCGGTAAGTTACGGAATCCAGGTGCGGCTTACCGCCGAAATAGTTATCAAATCTTTCCAGTGTAAGATACTCACCGGCTTTATACTCTTTAAACTTGAATGGGCCCGAACCTACAGGAGAGGCGTTTTTGGTGCTTTTCTCCAGATCGGTTTCATTCTCAAAGATATGCTTTGGAATCGGGAACACCTGCACCAGTGCAGCTTCGAAAGCCGGGCTGACTTGTGGCAGCTGGAATTCTACAGTCACATCATCCACCTTCACCGCTTTGACCGGCTTGTCGCCGATAACAAAGCTGGCTCTGAGGAAGCTGTTCTGTGCCTCATCCAAAATGCTGTCAATGGTAAACACTACGTCGTCCGCTGTCAGCTTCTCTCCGTCATGCCAGGTGAGCCCGCTTTTCAGCTTCAGTGTATAAGTAAGATTATCGGCCGAAGGCGTAAGGCTGTCCGCCAGATAAAATGTTTTCTCTCCGTTATTAACCTGGAACAACGGGGCATACAGCGCCTGGTCAATCGTCAGGCTGACCCGGTCACCTGCATAGTTCGGATTAAGCACTACCGGATCGGAAGCCACCCCGATAATCAGGTTCCCGCCGTCTTTGGGTTCACCTGCCGCAGGCTGCTGCGAGGCGTCCGGTGACTGGCTTGCATTTGTTGATGCTGCGTTATTCCCCCCGGAGCACGCACTGATCATAACCGTTAACAATATTAGAACAATAACCCCTGATAATCCTCTACGCATTTGTTTCTCCTCCATGTCTATGAGCAACTTCATTACTTCTTTTATGAATTATATATCGGAATACTCGGAATTACAATGGATGCAATTTCACAATAATGGGAGTTCGAGGGAATCGCCTATAAAGACGGGTAGGGCGTCTAACGATTCCACACCTTAACCTCTGACATGACGTCCCCGCGCTTCAAGGCGTCCACATGCTCCATTCCTGCCGTGACTCTTCCGAACACCGTATGCCAGCGATCTAAATAATCAAACGTATCATAGCAGATAAAAAACTGGCAGCTGCCGGTATTAGGTCCGAAATGAGCCATCGACAAGGCGCCGCGCACATGCTTGTGGGGATTATTCTGCGTTTCACAGGGGATTTTATCGGTGCCTCCACGCCCCGTGCCTTCGGGACACCCGCCCTGAGCTACGAACCCGCGGACTACACGCTGAAAAGTCAGGCCGTTATAAAAGCCGCTGTTCGCCAGCTTTTCAAAATTGGCTACGGTACCCGGGGCTTCCTGCTCATGAAGCTCAAGCTCAATAAATTGTCCTTGCTCCAGCCTGATGGATGCCTGCTTCATGATCTCCCCTCCGGCTCTTCATTTCTATAAGGGCCGCCAATATGGGCAACCGTCTTGGCAGTTTCCTGCGGCGCATAGATCTCCTGTACATCCTCATCCCGCAGCGGCCGGTAGTTCCCCTCCGCATCATGCCAGAACACCTCGGCACGAGGATTCATTGCCAGCAGCAGATTGATCAGCTGTTGTACTTTCAGCGGTGATTTATCCATAGCGATAGTGCCACTCCTCCCGTCAGCCTGCCGACTGCCCGTTGCAGTCTTTAAGCGGTATTGTACAACAGGCTGTCCCCAGACACCAATCCATAAATTCCCACCCCCTATAAAAAATAAGGCTTAGTCTAGTACCTCTCTAAATATATTGAATACATATAATCTAAATCATCTATTTGTAAATCCAAGGGGATGTTCTATTAATGATGACCCTGTACTGGAATGGAAAGCTATGAGCGGACCCCAGACACGCGTACTGCTCGGCAGCCCGATCCACCAAAAACCGCTGATCCTGCACCAATTTCTAAAATCACTGCTGCGCCTGCAGCTTGAAGGTGTTGAGCTGGATTTCTACTTCATTGATGACAATGAGGATGAAGCGTCCAGTTCGCTGCTGCAGGAATTCTCCAAAAGCGCCAATAATGTATTCCTGCAGTCCTCCGGCTTCCGCGATACCTATGTCCGGGATGATCATACCCATTTTTGGAATTCGGGCCTGGTCTGGAAGGTAGCTGGCTTCAAGAACCTGATGATCCGGCGGGCTGAAGCCTTCGGCTATGACTATCTGTTCCTGATCGATTCGGATTTAATCTTGCATCCAGACACGTTACTCCACCTGATCCAGACGCAAAAAGATATTATCTCGGAGGTCTTCTGGACGCAATGGCAGCCGAACACGATGCTGCAGCCGCAGGTCTGGATGCATGACGAGTACAACCAGTGGGAGGCACTTCCGGGGGAGAAGCTTACCCACGAGGAGATCAACCACAGATTTCACGCCTTTCTGGCCAAGCTGCAGCAGCCGGGAATCTATGAGGTTGGCGGCCTTGGCGCCTGCACGCTGATCAGCCGCCGGGCTATCGAGTCCGGGGTAAGCTATGATGTGATCCGGAATATCTCCTACTGGGGCGAAGACCGCCATTTCTGCATCCGGGCCGCCGCTCTGGGCATTCCGCTATATGTCGACACCCACTATCCTGCGCTGCATCTCTACAGGGACAGCGACCTTAGCAAGGTGGAGGATTATATCCGGCTGACGTCACCCGCTCCGGAAGCAGCTGTAGGCGGGACTGATAACGGGACAGATACAGCCGATACGCTGGGAACGATGGGAGGCGCACAAGCTGCCGCTGCACCGGGAGGCGTACAAGAAGCGGAGGCAGTTCCGGGAGTGGTAGAAGAAACGGAGGGTTCTGCGGCACCCGGGGATGTACAACAAACGGAGCCTTCTGCGGCACCCGGGGATGTACAACAAACGGAGCCTTCTGCGACACCCGGAGATGTACAACAAACGGAGCCTTCTGCGGCACCCGGAGATGTACAACAAACGGAGCCTTCTGCGGCACCCGGAGATGTACAACAAACGGTGGCGGAGGCTGGCCAAGCTGCAAAAGCCGAGCCGGAAGCGGGATCCGGGGAAACGTTGGTTCATCAGGATTCACCGCAGCACTCTGCTCCGTGGACAGCGGCTGAGGCGAAGGTACGCCTGAGCAAAGACCTGCCGGCACTGCCGGGAGATGAACCCGCTGAGGCAGCGAATCGTACCGCCAATGCCGTCCCGTCGGCGTCTGCTGCCACTGCTTCTCCGGCTGCCAGACGACCAAAGCTGACTCTGACGATGGTCGTCAAAAATGAGAGCCAGCGCTTCCTGCGGCAGATTCTGCAGGAGCATCGCAAGTATATCGACGAAGCCGTCATTATTGACGATGGCAGCACGGATAACACGGCCGATATTTGCCGGGAAGCCCTCCAGGGCATTCCACTCTTTCTTATACACAACACTGTCTCCAAGTTCAGCAATGAGGCGGAGCTGCGCAAGCAGCAGTGGGATGAGGTTGTTAAGAGTGGGCCGGAATGGATCCTGAGCCTGGATGCAGATGAGATTTTTGAGGAAAGGTTTGCCGGGGACATCGACGCCCTGCTGCGGGAGGATGCTTGCGACCTGTTCTGCTTCCGGCTCTATGATTTCTGGGATGATCATCACTACCGTGAAGACAGGTATTGGCGTTCCCACCACAGCTATCGGCCGTTTCTGCTCCGCTACCGCGAGGGTTTCCCCTATATCTGGAATGAATCGCCGCAGCATTGCGGACGGCTGCCGGAGAATATTTTTGAGCTGCCCCATCAATTAAGCAATTTGCGGCTAAAGCATCTCGGCTGGTCCCGGCCAGAATTCAGGCTGGATAAATATTTGCGCTATATGCTGCTTGATCCGGATGGAATATACGGTTGGAAAGAGCAATATGCCTCCATTCTGGAGCAACACCCCAACTTGGTTCCTTGGATAGAGTGAGTGGTAGTATACTGGACCCTATGCGGTTTTTCATGCAAACTTTACTGCACACATCAACTAAACGAAACTATATTCTGCAGCTGCTGACCGTGTTCGTCAGCTTTCTGATCTGCGGCTGTACGGAATACAGCTTGGTACGCTTTTATCGCTAAATTCGCTGGGTTACCTGCTGGCCTGCTCCCTCACCGCTCTATTGATCCGCCGTATCGGCATTAAGGCTGTAAGTTTGATTTACCCTCGCCTCGATGGCCGTTTCGGGCATATTCATCTTCCTCCCGCACTGCTATCCGGCGCTTTCCAGCTCCTTCTTCCTGATATAATATACATCGACAACGGGATGCTGGAAATTGGTCTAGCTGTGCTGGGAGCGTGAATCTTCGTGAAGAATACGGACACAATGATGAATCTGTCCCATTTCTTTTACGGCCTCAGCTCAACAGTAGCACCTGATTGCTCTACCGCCATTTGAAGAAACGCGATCAACTGCTCTAGGGCCGCTGTTGCCCTCAGTTTTCTTGAGTAAAGAGCATTTTTAGTTGAAAGCTTCGGTGGACGCTCGTTTTGTGCCGGACTTGGACAATTTGATGCAGCAGAAGCAGTAGATAGCAGTAGATAGCAGTAAATAGCAGCAGATAGCAGTAGATAGCAGTAGATAGCAGTAGATACCCTTAGTCTGCTCCAGTTTTTGCTTCATCAAATGCAATAAATGGATGCCTGCCGTAAGCAGATTGATTGCAGAATTGCGGAGTACAGAATTTCAATTCCAGATCTATAGCTGTATTTCGTGCAACTATTCCCAGCCAAAAAGGCCAAAAGCGGGTTATAGTTGCAGTTCCTGCAATTAAAAAACCGTCACAAGGCTGAATGGGCGGGAAATCAAAAAAATAGCTGCACGAAATACAATTAAACCTCCACCGCTTGGATAACGGGTCGATTTAGTTGTACGAAGTGCAGCTATCTGCTGATCAGACCGGAAGAACTGCCTTGGCGGCCAATTCCAGCCAAGGCAGGGCATCAAATAGTCTGAACTGAGCGGTGCGCGATGTGGAACGCAGAGTACCAGCGCCCTGCTTCGCTGCGCGGAGTGCGGCACTAGTAATGTTACGCAGCACAGAGTGCGCACCAGCAGTGTTACGCAGCACAGAGTGCGGCACTAGTAATGTTACGCAGCACAGAGTGCGCACCAGCGGTGTTACGCAGCACAGAGTGCCTCGTATCGCGAGTTTCTTCGTGGCGCGGAACACAAGCGAACCACAAGCCGCTTAGCAGCTCAGAACGCAGCGCATCAATGCCGGCTGCTCCCTGCCCGACACGACTTGTCTGCCAGCTTCTCACACCGTGCTTATTTCTCCGCCGGCTCCGGCTTAGCAATGGAAACTTCCAGCTCACCGCCCGCATGGTGAACCTCCAGGACAGATCCCTCCGGCGCCTCCCCGGCAATGAGGGCGCGCGCAACAGGTGTCTCCAGACTGCGCTGGATGAACCGCTTGAGCGGTCTTGCTCCGTACACCGGATCAAACCCCTCCTTGGCGATGAACCGCACCGCCGCCTCGCTTAGCTTAAGGCCAACCCCCCGGTCGCTCAGACGCAGACGCAAGCCGTCGACCAGCTTGACAACGATCTGCTCAATTTCAGCCAATGTCAGCGGCTTGAACATTACGATATCGTCGACCCGGTTCAGGAACTCGGGACGGAAATGCCCGCTCAGTTCCTTCATGACTCTGTCCTTGACCGCCTTCGTCAGCTCCCCGTTATCATCGGTACCCTGGATCAGATGCGGCGAGCCGATATTCGAGGTCATAATGATAATCGAGTTTTTGAAGTCGACGATCCGGCCCTGTGAGTCGGTCAGCCGCCCGTCATCCAGCAGCTGCAGAAGAATGTTGAACACATCGGGATGGGCCTTCTCCACCTCGTCCAGAAGGACAACGGTGTAGGGCTGACGGCGCACCGCTTCGGTAAGCTGGCCGCCTTCCTCATAGCCGACATACCCCGGAGGCGCACCGACAAGGCGTGAGACGCTGTGCTTCTCCATATACTCCGACATATCAATACGGATCATGCCGTCTTCACGGTCGAACAGCGATACGGCCAGCGCCTTTGCCAGCTCGGTTTTGCCAACACCGGTCGGCCCGAGGAACAGGAAGGAGCCGATGGGCCGGTTTGGGTCTTTGATGCCTGCCCTGGCCCGGAGTACGGCATCCGCCACCAGCCGGACCGCCTCCTCCTGCCCGACAACCCGCTCATGCAGCGTATCCTCCAGCCGCAGCAGCTTATCCCGCTCGCCTTCGACCAGTCTGCTCACGGGAACTCCTGTCCAGCGAGAGACGATATCCGCGATTTCTTCCTCTGTCACAGCCTCGCGCAGCAGCCGGGTCTCCTGATCTTGCTGCGCCGCTTCCTCCGCAGCCTTCACCTGCCGCTCCAGATCCGGGATGATGCCGTAGCTCAGCTCCGCCGATTTGTTGAGGTCGTAGATTTCCTGCGCATCCACCAGGTCCTTGCGCGCCTGCTCCAATTTTTTCTTCAGCTCACGGATGCCTTGAATAGCTGACTTTTCCTTTTCCCAGCGCGCCGTCATCCCAAGATGCTTCTCCTTAAGGTCGGCCAATTCACGCTGCAAGGATTCCAGCCTGCGTTTGCTGGCGTCATCAGTTTCTTTCTTCAGCGCAGCTTCTTCAATCTCCATCTGCATCAGGCGGCGGGTCACCTCATCCATTTCTCCCGGCATGGAGTCGATCTCCGTGCGGATCATTGCACAGGCCTCATCTACCAGATCAATCGCCTTATCCGGGAGGAACCGGTCCGTGATATAGCGGTTCGACAGCACGCCCGCTGCTACAAGTGCGCTGTCATGGATTTTGACCCCGTGATGCACCTCAAAGCGGTCCTTCAGCCCGCGCAGAATGGAGATCGTGTCCTCTACATCCGGCTCGCTGACCAGCACCTGCTGGAAACGGCGCTCCAGCGCCGGGTCCTTCTCAATATACTTGCGGTACTCATCCAGCGTCGTCGCCCCGATACAGTGCAGCTCGCCTCGGGCCAGCATCGGCTTCAGCATGTTCCCGGCGTCCATCGCTCCTTCGGTTTTGCCTGCACCGACAATCGTATGCAGCTCATCAATGAAGAGAATGATCCGCCCGTTGCTCTCGCGTATCTCCTTCAGAACCGCCTGCAGCCGCTCCTCGAATTCCCCGCGGTATTTGGCTCCGGCGACCAGTGCACTCATATCGAGCGAAAAAATCGTCTTGTCCTTCAGTCCCTCCGGCACATCCTTACGGACGATCCGGTGAGCCAGCCCTTCGACGATGGCCGTCTTCCCTACGCCCGGCTCCCCGATCAGCACCGGGTTGTTTTTGGTTTTGCGGGAAAGGATGCGGATGACCCGGCGAATCTCCCCGTCACGTCCAATAACGGGATCAATCTTGCCGGCCCGCACTTCGGCCACCAGATCACGGCCGTATTTCTCCAACACCTCGTAGGTGGCTTCCGGCTCCCGGCTCGTCACCCGCTGGTGCCCGCGGATATCTGCAAGCACAGCCAGCAGCTTGTCGCGTGTAATCCCCCGGCTGGCAAACAGTTCGCGCAGCTCGCGGTTTTCGCTGCCGGAAACAGACACCATGGCCAGTACGGCATGCTCTACAGCAACGAACTCATCCTGCATCCCTGCCGCTTCCTTCTCAGCCTGCTCCAGTACGGCAATCAGCGATGGCGAAGCATACCGCCGCATCGTGCCGGCACCCGATCCGCTGACACTGGGCTTCCGCTGAAGCAGCTCATCCGTACCCTGCAGCAGCTCGGCAGCGGGAATGTTCATCTTCTGCAGCAGCCGCGGCAGCAGTCCATCCTGCTGCTGGAGCAGCGCCTTAAGCAGGTGCAGGTTACCGATCTCCTGATGTCCGCCCGCACCCGCCAGCGATTGTGCGGCTGCAACGGCTTCCTGCAGTTTTTGTGTTAGTTTGTTGAAGTCCATCTCCTTCATCACCTTTCCCTTTCTTCATCGCTCCTATATCTAATTACCCTCTGGCGGCTGTGCGCCGCTGCGCTCTGGAGCCTTGGCGTTTGGCTCCGGCCTGAAAGCTTGCACCCTCGGCCAGACGGCGGTAAATGTTCTTCTCCGCTTCCGTAGTTCCGGGCGGGATGACAATCTCAATCGCGAACAGGATGTCACCGTTTGTGCCGTTCGGGCGTTTCAGCCCCTTGCCCGGAATCCGCAGCGTTTTCCCGCCCGTGATCCCGGCGGGGATCTTCAATTTGACACTGCTGCCATCGGGCAGCGCCACCTTGGCTTCTCCGCCCAGCACGGCTTGCCATGGGGCAATTTCTACCGTCCCATACAGATCGCCGCCTTCGGGCTCGTAAATCTCATGCGGCAGGATATGCAGCGTAATCAGCACGTCTCCACCCTGCACAGCAGCATTCCCGCCGCCGGGAATCCGCAGGACCGTGCCTTCGGGTGACCGCGCCGGGATGCTCACGTTCACGTCTTTGCCAACGACCTGCACCCTTACTTTCCCGCCCTTATAAGCCTGCTCCAGCGTAATCTCCAGCTGAGCCTGCATGGTGCCCTGCGCTTGACCCCACGGTCCTCCCCCGCCTTGCCGCACACCGCCGCTGCCGGAGAAGAAATCAAATCCGGCCCGGTCCGCCGCACCACGGCTGCCGAAGAACATTCCGAACAAATCCTCTTCGGAAATACCGCCGCTCCCGGAACCCGAATGCTGCGTGCTGCCCGTATTTGCGCCGCCAAATCCGTAGCGGAGCTCTTCATCGTAGGCTTTGCGCTTTTCCTCGTTGCCCAGCACCTCGTATGCTTCTGCCGCTTCCTTGAATTTCATATCCGCTCCAGGAGATTTATTAACATCAGGATGCCACTTTTTGGCGAGCTTTTGATAGGCTTTTTTAATCTCCTGCCTGGAAGCCTGCTTGCCTACCCCCAAGGCCTCGTAATAGTTTTTTGCCGCCAATCTAACCTCTTCCTTTCTGCTGGCTGCACCCATCCTCCGGCGCTTTCCGCTTGTATTCTTAAATATACTCTTCCCGTCCCATCAACTGGTAATTCGTCAGCCGGATCATCCCTGTGCTGCAGCTTTACCTTGTCTCTTCTGCTGCCCACAGGGAATATACTCTCAGAAAAGACGCACCATAGCCGGAAATCCCACTACAATGCGCCTTCTATGGTTACTGCTATATGAAAAGCCCGGTGAAGCCGCTGCAACTGCAGGGATCAGAGGGGGCATGCGGCATAGGCCGCTCTGCCCGGGACCCCTTTTACACAGCTCATTCCTCCAGGCTTGAAAGTCTCACTTCACCTTCCATCCGAGTGCGGGACTCTCCGCTTCCCCCGGATGTTATAGCCTTGGAATATGTTACTGAAGCTGTTCCCCGGATGAACCATTATCCTGGATCTCAATGCGTTTGCCCTGAGATTTCTGCTGCTTCGGTACTTCCAGCGACAGCATGCCGTCTTTCAGGGAAGCCCGGATTTCATCTTCGGCAATATCCTGCACATAGAAGCGGCGCACATACTCCCCGTAGCGGCGTTCCCTGCGCACTAGCTGATGCTCTTCGTTCTCTTGAGCATTCTCTTCCTTGCGTACCGCTTTGATCGTCAAATAAGGACGGGTGTAATCAATGTCGATTTCCTCTTTTTTGAAGCCGGGAAGCTCGGCCTCGATCAGATAGGCCTGACCGCTCTCCCGGATATCCGTCCGGAAGGACTGGGCAGCACCGGTCATGGGAGCAAAAAACTCATCATTAAACACTTCGTTTAAAGACTTAGCCAGCACACCAAACACATCATCTCTGCGTTTTCCAAAAGGCACCAAATCAAACATGATCCATTCTCCTCTCAATGTCTTGAATTTTGAACTCAATTTTGACTTTGACTTTATTTGACCTTATGGCTTCATTATAGTCCCGCTCCCGCTGGATGACAAAACCGGAATAAGCCGAAAATCCGGCAAATCCCGGCGTTTCGGCTTATTTTATATTACAAATTTTAGCTTTTTTAACGATTTGACCTTGTTTGACCTTTATCGTAAATAACGCTCCCGGTACTCCTGCTCCAGCATGCCCATCTTGATCACATCATGGTATTCATGGTTATAAAAAAGCGCCTCCCGCTGTACGCCCTCCCTGACAAAACCGATGCTCTCATATACATGTACAGCACGGCTGTTGTAGCAAAAGACCTCCAGTTCGATCCGGTGCAAATTCAGAATCCCGAAGCCGTAATCCAGCATGAGCAGCAGAGACTCCCGGCCGAAACCCTGCCCCTGATGTTTCCCCTCGCCGATGGCGATCCGCAGATTCGCAATCCGGTTGTTCCGGTCGATATCCTGAATCGCAATGTCACCGATCACCTCGCCATTCTCCTGAAGGGCAATCAGCAGAAGCACTGCGCTGTCATCCCCGGCTTTTCGTTCAATATACCCCTCGATCTGTTCCTTGTTGATATGCTTCTGGGTGCCTGTGAGGTAGCGGGTCTCCTTATCGTAGAACATGTGGTAGTACAGTTCGGCATCTTCCCCGTTAAGCGGACGCAGATACACTTTATCTCCATTTAATAGCCCGGACTGCTTGTTCATTACGGCCAACTCCTGTCTCTTAGTGTAGCTCTATGATATTGCAAGACTGTATACTATAAAATAGACAAAATCATTCAATTTCAAAGGACAGATGGAGAGGATAATATGCTGCTTGTCCCCGCTCTCAGCGAGAACCGTGAAGTTCCCTACTATATTCAGCTATATCATTATTTCAAAAAAGAGATCATCAGCGGCTCCTTGCCGGCCGGTACCCGTCTGCCTTCAATCCGTGTGTTCGCCGCCCAGCTTAGCCTCAGCGCTACACCGGTCGAGCTTGCTTACCAGCAGCTGCTGTCCGAGGGCTTCATCGCAAGCAAGCCGCGCAGCGGCTATTATGTTCAGCCTATGCATATGTTCAGCGGGCTGACAGCCGCTGCAGGCGCTCCACCGCTTCCCGGCCGCCCGATAACAGCCCGTGACTCCCGGCCGTATGCTTATGATTTCCATATGTCGAAAAATGACTTTTCCCTATTTCCCCACAAAATATGGCGCAGCCTCTATCAGGAACAGCTCGCCAACCCTGATCTGCTGCAATATGGCGATCCGCAGGGTGAGCCTGCCCTCCGCGAGAGCATCGCCGCTCATTTGCGGCAATTCCGCGGGCTTCGCTGTACGGCGGAGCAGGTTGTAATCGGCGGGGATCAATATACGCTATGTTCTCTGCTCTGCCTCATACTGCAGGGCAGCAGCAAACGGCTCGGCATTGAAGATCCGGGCTATCATCTGCTGCCGGCAGCATTCCGCAGACACGGATTTAAGATGATTCCCATTCCTTTACAGGAAGACGGAATAGATGTGGAGAAGCTCTATACCAGCAAGGCCAGCAGCGTGTATATCTCGCCTTCCCACCAGTTCCCCAGAGGCATGACCCTGCCGATCGCCAAACGCCACGCCTTGCTGGACTGGGCCCGGTCAACGGACAGCATAATCATTGAAGACGACTACGACGGTGAGTTCCGCTATCACGGAAGGCCGATTCCCGCACTGCAGGGACTACTGGAAGACAGCCCCGTAATCTACATGTGCAGCTTCGCGCAGTCAGTAGCCCCTGCCCTTAGCATTCACTACATGGTTCTGCCGAAGGCACTGCTGCTGCTGTATCACCATCTGGCGAGGGAGCTGTACCTGGAGCATTCAGCCTCCCGGCTGAATCAGATCGCGATGCATTATTTTATGGAAAGAGGACATTTCGAGAAGCATCTGCGGAGAATGCGGCTGCTCTACCAGAAAAAACATGACCTTCTCCTCCGCTCCATTCAGCGCTATTTCGGAGACCGGGCAGCCGTAAGCGGAAGGGACGCCGGATTTCACATTCTGCTTACACTGAAATCCGGCGGCAGTGCACGGCAGCTTGCGGCTGTGGCAGAAAAGGCCGGCATTCGGGTTACCCCGATGTCTTATACCTGGTGGGAGCAGCCCGAAAACGATGACCCTGAGTTTATCCTTGGATTCGGGGGCATCCCTGAAGACCTGATCGAAGAGGGGATCCGCCGCCTGGCTGAGGTATGGCTCCCCTTGATTTAACGAAGTAATTCAGCAGACCATTCAGGAAGGTGAATCCCAATGACCCTCAATCATTACCTTGGCTCGGACAGACCGCTGCCGACCGGAAGCTTCGGATATGTATACACGTATCAGAAATATTCCGACATTCCGAAGTCGGACGATAAACATGCGCTTCACAACATTATGGATTTATCCCATCTGAACGATACCCTTGTTCAAGTGTTCGAAACGGATCTGGATGCGTCAGGACTGGACATCGGGGAAGTAAGCTCAATGCCCTGGAGGCATGAGCTGCCCATATCCAAGCCATACGTTTATGGATTTAATGGTTCTTTCACTCTCAGCAAGGAGATGAAGACGCAGAATCCGCAGGGTTATGCCTGCAGTCTGAAATCCATCCGGCTGCTGCTCTCCCATATGAATGAACATTTGGCCGCAGGCGAATCTATGGAGATCTATACCTGTTGGGACAGTGATTTCCCAAAGACCATCAACCCGGATCTAAACTGGACCCTTCATCTGCCGGACTTCGAGCCGGAAGGCCCCTTTAACCTGGTGGATAAGCAATTCATCCGCGTGACCAAATAACGAAGTTATCACCCGGCCCGCTCGGGCCGGGGGTTCGTGTACGTTATTTCCTGTCAGCTGTATTTCTCCAGCATTTCGGCAAGCATACCCTTTAGTTCCCCCACCAGCTCCGGCGGTCCGTGGACCGTTGCCCCGTTTCCAAGCCCCATAACAAATCTGGCAAAAAAGCGCAGATCGCTTCCAGGTACCTGGCCTTTCAGCCATCCGGTTCCATCTTCACGCCTATGCAGCAGGGATGCCGACCACAGCTCGGCCTCACAGCTCTGGACCCCTGCTTTCCCAAGCTCTACGTGAAGTTCGACCCGTTCCTCTTCAGGTACCTGCTCCATGGCGCTGTAAATTTCCTTATTTCCCAGGTGGATATGCCGCAAATCCAGCGGCGTTAACCCCGAATGGTCATAGTCTGCCGAATAGATCCGGTCGCAGCGGAACACGCGGATATCCCCGCGCACAAAACAATAAGCCGGGCAGTACCATAAGCCGTTGCTGGCATAAATGCCGATAGGCTGTATCGCTCTGCACGACTGCTGCCCTTTGGATTCATAGTCGATCCGCAGTACTTTCTGATCGGTAGCCGCCTCCAGCAGAATCGGCAAATAAGGAAACTCTGCCTGCCTTGACGGGGTCACGAAATCAATCCGGTTCTTCATCTCATCAATCCGGTCGCGGACATCGCCGGACATATAATTATAAAATTTGTGCAATGCTGATAGGGACTCTCCCTTAAAGGGCAGATACTGATAGTGGCGCAAGGCATGGCTGGCAAAAAAAATCGCCACCGCCTCCGCTTCCGTAAAAGCAATCGGCGGAAGAATCCGTTCGTTCAGCACCTGATACCCCCCGTGGGGGCCTACTTCGGAATACAGCGGCACCCCAAGCTCGCCAAGCTCCTGTAAATCCCTCAGAATCGTCCGTGTAGAGACCCCGAATTCGTCGGCCAGCTCCCTGACGGTAAATTTCCGCCTGCGGTTGACGGTCATCATCAGGTCCAGCAGTCTTTTCGATTTGGACATACGCCAGCCTCCATTCAGATGATTTGAAATTGGCTTCATTTACTTTTCTATTCATGACAATACTTGTCACTATTATAGACTAGAATGAAATCAAAGCCCAGCCGCAACGGGCAAATACAGCTTGAAGGAGTGAATTAGAAATGAGTATTCAATTAAATCCTTTTATCCTGCTTGACGGTACGGCAGAGGAAGCCATTGCTTTTTATCAGGACACTCTGGGAGCAAAACTTCAGTTTAAGCAAACCGTGGGACAAGGCCCGCAGAATCCGGATTCACCATTGTCGGACGAAGAAAAAGCGCGTATCGCCCATTCTGTCCTGAGTGTGGGAGACACGGATATTTTTGTGGCCGATCTTGACATCGGACAGGTGCTGCAAACAGGCAACGGCATCAACATCTGTCTTTCGACGGAGGACGCCGGGGAAGCGGAACGGTTATACAACACCCTTAAGGAAGGCGGGCAGGTAAACGTTAAACTCGGTCCGGTCTATTTCAGCCCAGCCTACGGCATGATCACCGACAAGTTCGGTGTAACCTTTCAAATTTTCACCAAACGACCACGGTAAAAAACAGGCCATGGCTCCTGCCCCTCCAAGGGCAGGCAGCCATGGCCTGTATCTGTATTAAGTGCCACGATTGAAGCGGCTTGAACAAATGTTGATTTTGTTCCTTAGATTAAACTTCGGCGATAGTAACCTTCCCGGTACCGCCACCTAATGTAGATAGAACATAAATCAAGCTGTGTTGGTCCTCATTCGAAAGTCTTACGCAACCATGTGTCGGACGTAGCGGATAAGAAGGGGCACCTGTATCTGCTGGATCTCCACCATGAATCCATAGACCTGAGCGGCCATTTTGTTCTGCAATTAACGCATTGCCACTAACAGGGTCCATTATGATATATTTCGACGGGCCATATGAACGTTTATTTTTAACCGTCTGGGGCATTGGCTCTTTCGATATTGTTGCTGAATATACTCCGGTTGGTGTATGTCCGTCAGTCTGAGACCAAGGATAACCGTATTCTGAGCGGCCAAGTGCTTGTACAGGACCAAATACTAAAGCCCCGCTATCATTATACATTTTCAGTGAACCCAATTTTGTCCGGTTTGCGTTCAAGTTAACCCTAATGTGGTATCCCATTTATAAAACCTCCAATTTTTTTGAAGGATTAGCTGATGGAGTGGCAGAGGCTAATAGATAACTCCATATCATTGTGCTCTGCATCAACCGCCTTCTATTTAATAGGGAGTTAGAGGAGGAGAATTTACAACCTTGGATTACTAATTTTCTGTATCTTGCTTTCCGCTTCCTAAAGTAGTATTTGTTAATTGTTGAATAATTCTACATTTGTGAGGTGAGGAATTGAAAGTTGTCGAATTGGCTGTTGTATTAAATGATGATCCTGGAAACCGCGTTGAGTATTTTGACTTGGTTGCCTTACCTTTTGTCCCAAGAGTAGGAGAAATGCTTTTATGGAATTATAAATCTTACCTTGTGACAGATGTTTTGTATGCTTTTGAAACAAATCCGGCTGATTATAATTATGACGCTAATCCCGCTAAACAAAGCTTGGTTGCACATGATGTATGCTATAAAGTTTATTTGAAACCCTATCACTAACTAGAGCATGTCTTCAAACTGGAAGAGCTCTGGGGAAGCAAGGATTTAGTATTGAAAGTAGGGTCCCTAAAAGCCCGCAGCGGGTTCGTTTACTCGTACCGGACTCAGGGGGCGCTATGGAGAGTAAAATCCCTGTTTATTCTCTTTTGGCGGACTCAGTTGACCTTATCTGCTCTGCATTCTATCTAAAAACGGCCGCAGGGAGAAATAACTGCGCTGGAGTCCGTTGTCCTCCTGTAACAGGCTAAAAGCCTCAAATAGTTGCAACTCGGTCCGTTCGTACTCGAAGCCAAGAATACACTTTCCGGACGCACACACACGCCTTCGGAAGAAGAGCGAAGTTTTTTAAACACCGAGACATAAGCCTCCACCGAAAAAACTGCCTAGTGGCGAAACGCCTTTCTCCGCGTGTGATCAGAAAATGGTACTGTACCCATGATTCCTTAGGGCATACAGCGGCAGTTTTGGCGGGGAAGCGGTTTAAAGACATGCCCTATACAACTTTGATTATATCTGCGACATAAACTCTGAGGTGTTCTTTAAAATAGACGTTGCCTTCCTTTCGATATTGCAGCGTCTGAGCTTATTTCAGGCGCTTTTGTATGGCATGTACCGGATGTTCTGCTTGTTTTCCATATAATGATTTTTTATGTATAAAAATACCTTTAAGTGTGACATGCGTCACTTACTAGTATGGGTGAAATAAAGAACAATGATTAGACAAAGAAATTCTTATTTTGTATTTTGTGGAATAAATGGAGAGACTTTTTTTCGTTTTTTACGGAAGGATGGATCATATTGGAGTTGGATCTTAACGGGATCAATGCTGATTCATTGGTTCAGATGCTGCGGGCATCATTTACCCTTGAAAATTGGGACGGTATCCTCCAAATCGCCGATAGGCTATACAGCGAGATTAATCAATTCTACAGCATCTATCAGCGGGAGCATGCCGATGGCCAGAAGGTGTGCAACTTCGGATTAAACCGAAGCATCGTCTATTACTTCGGCTATTCTATGTGTTTGAAAGGAATCGCGCTTGAGAAGCTGGGCCGATATGACGAGGCGAGAGAGTGCATCTCGAAGTATGAGGATTTGGGATGGATTAACGGTATGAACGCCGAGGGACGGGCCGAGGTTGAATATTATTGTGAAATTGCCCTAGCTAATCTGCACGTGATCGAACTGAACGAGGGGAACACGACCGCGCTTTCGGATTACCTGGTTTTCCTGCGGCATAACGAAGAAGAAATCCTGCCAGGCATGATATACATTCTGGAGTCAGCAATCAAGCATAAGTACAACGTCGATGAGGTGCTGATCGAGTTCAAAGAGCAGATCGACTCAATGGGGGAATACTACATAACAAAAAGGAACATCCGTTATTACATAGATTACATCTACTTGAAGGCAAAATATTATTACATAAATGGAAATATATATGATTCTATAAATGCGCTTCTATGTTCTTTGGCATCATCAGTTAAGCTTAAAGATGATACAGGGTTCCGTAAGTCAGCGGTTCTCTTTGAGAAACTCCGAAATCAAACAACTTCCGGGCAACTGGACGAGTACCTCTGCTTGATGGAACAAATACAAGACTAGGGAGGATTTCAAAATGAAGAAAAAAGTGTTTACGCTCATCTTTATTGTGGTCGCTTTGGTAAGTGTTAATGCTGCTGTTGTCAGCGCGGACGCAGGATCCACCGGCACGGATAAGTTTGCAAGCGGCGGCTTCGAACCGCTGCGCCACGGGGTAGACCATTAAATAAATCAATAGCCGGACGAGCCTCTGCAAACTCTGCAGGGGCTTTTTCATGAGCTTCTAAAAAGTGTGGGGCTATCAAAGCTGGTCTTATTTCCATTGATGCATGGTTAACTGCTGGAGGATTATAAAACACTATACCTTTAGCGATAAATAAACCATTGTATAGTAAATAGCTAATATGGAGGATTAAAGTGAAAAAGAAGCAGTTAAAAAAAAAAGAACACATAGCATCTGGAAAATACAGGTGACGAATTAATTTACCTGCAGATTGATTTAGAACGTGCGCATATGGCTTGGTATAATATTCCAGTACAATGGCATAAGGGCGGTCGGCTAATCTCCCGGAAGGGAGGTGATGCCTGTGGAGGTATACCAAGCACTGACGCTGATGATTTCATTTGCGACACTGGTTGTGCTTATACTGTCTTTTCACAAAAAAAAGTAGACCGCCCCGTCCTAGGATAGCGGTCTACTACTGACCAAACTCCGAAAGCCAACCGCTCTTATAGCGGATTGCACATGAGTGGGAGTCGTGTTGACGCACGGCTCCTTCTTTAATTGTATCTTAGCATATCGGTTTTTATACAACAAGGTGATACAAAAACAACCCAAAACTATTGACCGATTAGAATACTCGTTCACAGGCAGCGGATAGTCAATATAACGCCCGCCACAAATAAAATGTGGCATAGGCTTCCCAGCCGCGCCAGGGTACCGACAGTTCCAGCAGTTCCGCCGGGGTCGGCTTTCTATCCATTCCAGTGAGGAATTTCACCGCATTCTGCAGGCCGACATCTCCTACAGGGAAGGCAGTGGCGTCTCGCAGGCAACGCATCCGCACATACTGCGAGGTCCACGGACCGATTCCCCGGATCTTCAGCAGCCGCTGCTCGGCGGCTTCAGGGGACGGCAGGGCCAGCAGCTCCTCACGGCTCAATTCTCCTCCCGCGATCAGTGCAGCCACATCCAATAGGGTCCGCGCTTTGCTGCGGGTCAGCTGCAGACTACAGAGATCTTCCATCGAGACCTGTAGAAACGTCTCAGGCCCCGGAAAATGATAATAAGTATGCCCTTCATATTCCAGCGACTTCCCGTATTCAGCGGTGAGTTGCTGCTTCAGCCTGTAGGCAAAAGCCAGATTGACCTGCTGGCCGAGAATAGCCCAGCATAAAGCCTCGAACAGATCGGGGATGCCGATGATCCGCAAGCCCCGTTCACTCGCCGCGAGCTTCTGCAAGAGCGGGTCTGCGTCAGCCAGCCGGTAGAACGGTGCAAGATCGCGGTCCAGATCGAACCATTCCACGATATACTGCGCCAGTTCCGCCAGAGGTTTCGGACCGGGAAAAGCACCGGTCAGCAGCGTGGCCTGCAGACGCGGCGTACCAGCCGCGACCGTCAACCTCACCAGCGACGGCGTTCCTTCCAGCATGAACAGCCGGGTAACCCCTTCCCCATCCGAACGGAACAGGCATTCCAGCGGAGAGCGGTTCATGTATTCCAGACATGCGGACAAGTCAAAAAACTCCGGCAGCGGCAGCTCAAAAAGCAAATCGTTCATGTCCCGCCGCCCCCACATTCGTAATGCCTTCCAATTTCAGCAGCTCCTGCTTCAGCTTGAGGCCGCCCCGGTATCCGGTTAGTGTGCCGTTCGTACCAATGACCCGGTGGCAGGGCAGCACGACCGGCAGCGGATTTTGCCCGTTAGCCGCACCCACCGCGCGGACTGCCTGCGGTCTTCCGATGCTTACGGCAAGCTCCTTGTAGGTCACTATTGCACCATGCGGAATACCGGCCAGCCCCATCCAGACCTCCTGCTGAAACGGGGTGCCCCAGAGATCCAAAGGGATACTGCTGAAGCTTACAGGCTCTCCGTTAAAATACCTCTCCAGAAGCTGCGTGGCCCCGAATTGATCGAAGATGCCAGCGTCCTCGCTGAACTGAGGTGACGGTGCATAGGTTTTCAGCCACGATGCCGGAAGCACACCTTGATCCTCCTGATAAGATATGCGGATTAGGCCCTTCTTGCTGGCCCACAAAGTCCAGTCTCTATTCCCGACGTTAAGGGTATGATGGAAAATCTCAATGGTCTTGAGTATCTGGGTCATGCTGGATTCCTCCTTTGAACTCTGTACGGTATTCTGTCGGCGCAAGGCCGGTCTTCCGCGCAAACCATGCGGTAAAATGGGACGGTCCCTGAAAGCTGACCGCCTTGCCAACCTCAGCAATGGCGAGCCCGGTGTCCGCGAGCAGTCTGCTTGCTTTCTCCAGCCGCAGCTGGTCCAGCCTCGCGGCAGGAGACTGGCCGGTTACCCGCTTATAGGTTCTTTGCAGGTGAAACGGGCTGACTTTCAGCTGTTCAGCCAGTGACTGCAGCGTCAGCTTCTCTCCATAATGTTCTGCCATAACGGCATCTGCCTGCGCGGCAAGCACCGCGTCGGGTCTTAGCCTGCCGCCTTCCTCGGGGCGGCATCTTTTGCAGGGGCGGAATCCTGCTCTTATCGCCTCCTGCAAAGAACCGTAAAAGACCACATTGCCCGCCTTTGGTGTTCTTGCCCGGCAGGAAGGGCGGCAGACAATATGTGTAGTCAACACTGCTGTATAATAAACTCCGTCGTAGGTTGATTCCCGCTTGACTACCGAATCGTAAACCTGTTCGAATAATGCCTGATCCATATGAAATCACCTCATACCGCCAGTATAAACGATTGCTTTGGCCTTATGCAGCCTATCTCAATAGGAGAGCAAGATTACGACAGTGAAGACCTATGCAACCGGACTCTGACCAGTCACCATGCTGCGCGAAATGCGTTACAGCGGTCCGCTTCAGCCAGAAGGGAGCTTTCAACGCTGCCGGACTGGAGAGACGCTAAATAGCAAAAAAGCCCACTTTCTTGCTCAGGGGACTGCATTGACGTTATTTCCTGTTTCCTGCGGCAATTAGACAGTTTTTGTGAAAATAGCGGCGCTGGGGTCCGTTTCGCCCCCAATAAGACTGATTTTTCCGAAATGGCTGCTTCCACATGCCGGCTCATCTAAACCGGCAATCTAAAAAAGGACCCTCCGGCACCGCCCATTAGGCGCCCGGAAGATCCCAGCTTTTTGAAGCTAATCTTAGCTTTTGTAATCATCAAATATAAAAAAATTCCGTTGTTATATGATGTTATTAGATTGCAGCTTTCTGAGTTTTTAGATCCACAGGGCCATCGGCAGCCGGGGGATTCTTTTTCCGCATATAGTCGGAATAGTATGCGGTAATGATCGGAACGAGAATAGAGGTGACAATGACGGAAGCCGCAACAAGTGCTGTTGCTGATTCTGCAGCCGGCAGGAGCTCAGGCTTCATATTTGCCACAAGCATCGGATTGGCTACGGCTGCCCCGGCGGTGCTGGAGGCCGCAAGTCCGGCAGTGCCGTTGCCGCCGCCGATAAACTTATCGGCCAGAATCAGCGGAATCCCTGTAATAATGATGACTACGATACCCAGCAGAATGCCGAGCAGTCCGGTATCTACGATGACGCCGAGGTCGATGGAGCTGCCCAGTGCGAAACCGAAGAACGGAATAAGTGTTTGTGTCGCTTTGCCAAAGTAGGTACGGAGATCATGATCCAGGTTACCCAGAACAAAACCGATCAGGAAAGGAAGTACAGCACCGACAAAGACATGCGGTTCAAATACAGCTACCCCGGTGCTGCCCAAGATAAGCATCGTTACCAGCGGGCCGGATTCCAGTGACATCAGCACGAATGCGCCGGATTCTTCTTTGGTGCCATATTGCTGCATAATGGAGGCGTACAATCCTCCGTTGGTCATATCCATTGCGGAGATAATAGCCAGCACCGACAATCCGGCGAAGAAGCCGTTTTGAATGCCGCCCTCCGGCAGGAACTGGATCGCGATCAGGGCTATTACCCAGGCCACGGCAATTTTGGTCAGTACCAATGTGCCTGATTTCCGCAGCACACTTCCCGTAGCGCGTACATCTATAGCCGCCCCCATACAGAAGAACCAAACCGCCAGAATCGGTACAGTCCCCGTCATCAGCCCTTTCGTGAAGCCGCCAAAATATTCGCCAGCATTCGGGAATGCGGTGTGAATAATCGCCCCGAGGAACAAAGGTACCAGCATCATGCCGCCGGGAATTTTGTCCAGCGCTTTTTTAATTTTCATATCTTATCAAACCTTTCATGTCGGATTCTAAATTATTGCATAAATTGATGATTTTACCTGAAGAAGGCGCAGCAAATCAGCCCCAAGACCTTACCAGTCCACTAAAGGTAAATCATCAGTGAGCAGCAGATTCCGAGAAAATTTGCCTGACGGCGCTTTCATGTTACTTACGGCTTAGCCCTAGCTGCGGAATCATCCCGGAGAATAAATCGTCGCTTTCCTTCAATTGCTTGGAGAACGCTTTGCCGTCCGTGACCAGCAGCCCTAATCCGTTGATTTTCATATACTCACGGAAGTCCCTGTCCTCTGTCCCTTTGATAAAGGCCCCGGCCAGCAGCTCGGCAATAGCGTCCGGCGTATCCTTCGGTACAGCAAGTCCCCTCCATGTACCTGTGAAATTGACATGTATCCCCGTCTCTTCCTCCAGTGTAGGTACGCCTGGCATTGCCTCCGAGCGCTTGTCAGCGTTGACCGCCAGCGTCCGCAGCTTCCCTTCATCCACATACTTTTTCACTTCGGCAGGGCTTACAGGCACTGCATCGACAAAACCGTCCATCAAGGCGGAGACGGCAGGGCCTCCCCCTTCAAAAGGAATATGTGCAAACTTCACACCGGTTTCCCGCTCCAATGTTACGGCAGCCAAATGCCAAATACTCCCCGTTCCTGCGTTCCCCATTTTCAATTCACCTGGATGCGCTTTCGCAAAGTCGAGAAACTCATTTACGGTTTGCCACGGCGCTTCGGCTCTTACGGTTATGGCGGAAGGATCAAAATTCGTTTGGGCGATCGGTTTGAACTTCTCATAGGTAATCGGAAGCAGTCCCAGATGCGGCAGGATGGTGAGCTCGGCAGGAAGAAATGTGACCGTATACCCATCGCCCTTGGCATTGGCACCCTCCATGAGTCCGACGGAACCTCCGCCGCCTGTCCGGTTGAGCACAATAATCGGCTGGCCCAGTACCTTCTCTGTTGCTTTTGCTAAAGCTCTTGCTGTGGTATCCGTCCCTCCGCCCGCTGCATAAGGCACGATTAAGGTAATCGGTTTCACCGGAAAATCACCGCTTACATTCTCCCGGCTGTTATCGCTGGTTATCATGCGGTTTCCAACCCATACCATCGTCAAAACCGCCAGGACGGATGCCGTCCAAATGCCTATTTTTGTTGTCCGTTTCAAGACCATCCCTCTTCCTTAATAATGACAATTGAGCCGCAAGGCACAATGGATATACTGCGATGCGTGCGCCGCTTCACCCCCCAAATTTCTTCAATCACAGTCTCATTCACGAATCTGTGAAAGTTTTCTCAAATAGAACTTTAACGTAAACGGGGGGTTGCCATCAATCGTATAATCTTATTCTGAATCGTCAGAAACGCCGGAATGGCGCGGTTTTGGCCGATCTGCATACTCATTGGGATATTTGCTGCTCTCACGGAACTTGCCCGGTGTAACCGATTTGATCTTCCGGAAAGCACGGATGAAGCTGTTCTCATTCTGGTATCCGACCCGAAGCGCAATTTCGGCAATCTTCAGGCTGCTGCCCTGCAGCAGTTCACAGGCTTTATCTATTCTCAGGTTGGTCAAATAATCATATAGTGTCGTACCCGTCTCTTCCTTGAAGATGGTGCTTACGGAGGAGACGCCCATTTTGACATGGGCAGCGATATCCTGCAGTCCGATGTTATCCTGCAAATGAGATTCCATGTACCGGATCAGTTCCTGTACCATCAGATATTCTTTGGACTGTCTGTGCACTTCAAGTACACCTGACATATGAATAACAATACTGCAGAGCATCTCCTCAATATCGGACAAATCCATCGTCATCACCTGATGCCACGTATAATCCGCCAGCTCGGCAGGCAGCGGATGCCCCCCGGAAGTCGCCATATTTAGAATTTCTCCTATTAAATCGTCTACAACACGAACAACTTTTTGCGGCTGCACGGCTTTCTTGCGGGTATCAGCCGACCACTTGCGGACCCATTGCAGGGCAGTCGCAGCATCGAAAGACTTCAGCGCATGCAGCACCTCCAGCCTCCAGGCATCATCTGCCGCTGCGCCGCCTTCCTCATATTTGCTCTCCTTCGCCGAAAACTCACGGACATGGCCGTAGCCTTCATATAGACGATAAGATAAAGCCAGCTCGGACTCCGAGTAGGACCGGGCTGCCTGTGAAATCGCGGAGACAGGTTCGCCGATGCCTATGGATACCGATATTTTTAAGACGTCGGACAGGATAGCAATCAGCTTCCCGGCATCCTCGCGCAGATCGCCGCTGTTATCATCTTTGGGCTGCAGCAGCACCACGAGGTTGTCCTTCCGGGGAGTGGCCGTAACCGTCCGCCAGGCAGGCTCGAAGAACTCAACTACAATGTTGTTCATCGCATATTTAAGCAGCAGCTGATCCTCTTCCACATATGCGGAGGTCCACTTAGAATGGCGGTCTACAGAGATCGTCAGAATTACGAAGGGGCCTTCCTTCCAGCCTCCAAAGTAGTGCTCCCATTTCGTCAACGTCTCCTGCGTCCCGATGCTCCGGGTAATCAGATCGCTAACAAATTTGGACCTTAGCTCAGGCAGGCTCCATTCGGCCACCAGCGACTTGCTCTGAAAATCACCGACCAATTTGCCGATGACCGGCTCCAAATCATAAAGATTTCCATGACCGGCCAGCTTCTGGTCGGGCATCAGGAGTTTATTGATCCGCTTCAGCGGCCGGAATGCGGCAAAGCTGTAATAATAAATCGCGGAGCAGCCAACAGCGATCGAAATCAGCGAGAGCATCAGCATCATATTGCGCGCCGTCTTCACATTCTTCAGCAGCTGCTCCATCGGAACGAGGGAAATCAGCCGCCAGCCGGTGACATTTGAGAACGTCTGGTTCGCCATATAGGCCTTTCCTTGAAGCTTCACATGGGCAAACGGACTTACATCAATATCCGACAGCACGTTATTCATGTCCGCCAGAGGGAAAGGCAGATTGAGCTTGGGGTAAATCAGCTCTCCCTCCAGGTTATATACAAATTGATAGCTGGATAAATGGGTATACATCTTGGAGAACAGCATGTCATAGTCCAGATCGATCAATACCGCACCAGTGACGTCCCCGTTCCGGACAATCGGCCGGGCCAGAGAGAGCAGCTCCGTGCCGGTCAGCCGGGCATCCGTGCCGGTATATACTCTTCTTTTGATCAGAAGCGGCTTCTGTTTCATTTCATCAATCCATGAGTTCCAGGCATGCTCCGGTGCTTCTTCCCAAAGAGCTCTATACCCGTAATTGCTGGAGACGACGGAATGATCCCCGAACTTGATTACACTGATGGCATGGACATCCGGCTCCGTAGCGAGCGTCTTCAGGAAATTCTGCGGCTCTGCAGCCGCCAGCGCATTATCCGCCGGATCGGCATCCATATATTTAAGGACGGCCGGATGAAACGCCAGATCGACCGCTTTATTATCAGATTCCCGGAATGCCCGGTTAGTCACATCCATGTTAATTTGCAGCAGCTCTACATTTGGCGTGTTCAGCTCAGTATCCAGCGCATTCCTGTACTCTCTATAGGAAAAAAGGCCAATTAGAGTAATTAATAGAGATACACTGAATGTCAGCATCAGAATTAGCCGGGTCTGCTTATTGTTCAGCAAGTATTTTAATTTAAATCGCAGCATGGGTGCAGCTTCATCCTTCCGCAGTTCGCTTAGTTCAGACCTTAGAGTAGCATGTTCGCCTATACGGCAATATGGAGCATGTCATATTCTTTAAGATTTTAGGGAGTTAAGGATAAGATCGTCACAAATGTTATAATGAGAAAATGAGTTAAGACTAATTTGCTACAGGAGACCAATTGCGATGCAGCGAAATTTCTACATGGCCGATCAGGAATGGGACAAGCTTATTTCGGACGTAGCCTATCAATTCAGTGACATCACCCTCAAGCGGGGATTTCAGTATTATAAGCAGGACCGTGTTCATGCGTTCAAAATGATCTCAGTCGGGAGCATTCTGGCACTTGTGGAAGGCGGGGAAGACTACAGCGTAACTATTGATCTGGATACCCTGTCCGCCAGCCGTTGCAGCTGCCCGGTACAGCATTCCTGCAAACATATGGCCGCTGTATTAATGAAGTATGCCGAGCAGCAGGGCCGGCTGGTGCATATGCTGGCCAATGCCAAGACGACAAGTCAATGGATCCGCAATCCTGTGGTCAAGGAGACTCCCGTTGCCGGTGGCTCCGCCCGCCGCAAGAAGCAGCTGGAGGAGCTGGCTGCCCTGGTTCCATCCGGAAATGTGGAGCAGTGGCGTGAATACTTAGCGCTGCTCACCGCACCGCTGGCGCCTACCGTGCGAAATTCCCAATATACCGACAGGGCGCTGGCGGCCATCTCCGGGGCCACTCCAGCGCTCCCTCCGGCCTCCGGGCTGTTATATAAGCTTCATGCCCATCTCTTTGTGCTGGAAAGCTTACTGAAACCGGCAGGCCCTCACGTCCCGGGAGCAGGTGCTTCTCTGGGTTATTATACCTCTGTTGCTGTCTCCGAGCTGCAAAAAGCGGTAACGGATCTCATGAAAAATAGTCTGCCGCTCGGCGCAGAGCCGGAAGCCTGGCCGCGGGTCAGTGAAACGCTGGCCTATCTGCGGCGGGAAATGCTGAGTGAGCCGCGCGACCGTTCACGGGAACAGCCCTATTACTCCCTCTGCTACGATCTGATCTGGAGAGGCTGGATTGCACCAAATGCAAGCGGCCCGGCTATGTACCTGGAAGAGCTGGAAGCGCTCCGCCAGGCCGGCGAGGAAGCCGGCATATCACTCTCGCGCCACTCGCAGCAGTTGGCGGAGAGCCGGATGTATTTCTATCTGAACGATGACAAAGGCGCCTGGGAGCTGCTTGACAAAGCTTCCGAACGCCCGGGTCTGTACCCGGACGAGCTGATGAGTTTTCTGGCTCCCCTGGCGGAGGCCGGGCATTGGTCCCGCCTTGCCCTGTGGCTGGCCAAAATCGGCCCTCTGCTGACCAGCCGCCTATTTAACCTGAAGAATTATGCCGGATACTGGGAGGAAGCCGTCCGCCGCATGCCGGAGACCGAACCCCGGATGTGGGATACGCTGATCGGCATGCTGCCGCTGTCCCGGGAGATTTATGAAGAAATGCTGCTGGACCACGGGCGCTGGCAGGAATGGATGGATTACCAGCTCTCCTCCGGCAAGGAACCCGCCAATTTCCGTGTCAGCGACCTCCAGCCGATCGAGAAAAACGCGCCGGAGCTGCTGCTCCCGTTCTATCATCAGGCGGCAGAACGGTTCGTGCTGGAGAAGAACCGGCACGGCTACAAAGCGGCTGTAAAACTGTTAAAGCGCCTGTCCAAGCTCTATAAAAAGCTGAAACGCGAGGAGCGGTGGGAACAATTTCTGGATTCCTTCACCTCCCGGTACAGCCGGCTGCGCGCACTGCAGGAAGAGCTGCGGAAAGGAAAGCTGATCCCATGAGCAAATATATGCGAAATATTACTGTCCAGCTTGCCTTAACCCAATATGGCGATGCTCTGATCTACGGCGTGGATGACAGGGATGATTATATGCCCGGTGTTCAGCTTAAGCAGAAGCTGTTCTCCTGGCATGAGGAGTCTTTTTATGGAACGGAGTTAACGCTCCAGAACGCCGATGGGGTTGACCTTGTGGTTCTGCCCGCCGAGCAGGTCATCCCCTTCTTTGCGGAGCGCAGGCTGCTGCGGCATGTCGGCTGGAGCTGGCAGGGTGACGCCGAACTGCTGACCGGGCTGGCGCCCGCCATCGCCGGGCTGCTGGCGGAGAAGAAGTATGCGCCGAGCCTGTCCGCCTATCGCGAAGGCAAACTGCAATGGGACTGGGATGACAAGGCGCTAGAGCTGGTTACGGAAGGCAACGAGAGCGCACAGTCCGCCCTGCGCGGGCTTACCGGGCGCCGGAACCTTGCGGACGGAATGCGCGCTGCCTTCTCGGCGGCGGTGTTCCGGCAGTATTACGGCACCGAGGCCGAAGCCGCAGACCTGCGCAGCGAATACCCGCTGCTGTTCAGCAGCAGCGCGGGCGCGGCAACTGCCGGCATGGACGATGACAGCTGGCTGATGTCCATCGGCTGGAAGGCGGACACGGCGCCTTTCCGGCCGGCCCTGCAATTGCTGGAGCCGGACGACGAGAAGTCGTACTGGCGGCTCCAGCTGCTCCTGCAGGACAAGCGCGATGCATCCGCGCTTGTGCCGCTGCGGCTCACCGGGGACGGCGAGCCGCATGGCCTGTGGCCGGCAGCGTGGACGCCCCACGTCCACGAGCGCGCGTCCGGGTGGCTTTCGCGCCTGCGCGAAAGCCTGGCCGGGGAGCACATCGGCCACGGGGACGATGTGCTTGGTGAACCGCTCAGCGACGGAGACGCCTGGCGGTTCCTGACCGTGGACAGCCGGCTGCTGCTGGAAGCCGGCTGGCAGGTCCTCCTTCCGGCGTGGTGGGAAGCCGCCAGCCGGAAGAAACCCCGCCTGCGCGCCAAGATCAGCTCCGGCGAGGGCAGCGACAACAGCGGCGGCCAATCGCTGTTCGGGTTAAATGCGCTGGTCGATTTCGACTGGCGCATCTCCATCGGCGACGCCGAACTCTCCGAGGCGGAGTTCGCCGATCTGGTCGCACGCGGCGAGCGGCTCGTGCAGTTCAGGGGCAAGTGGATTCCGCTTGACCCGGCTCTGCTGGCCCAGATCCAGCGGGCCATGGCCGGGATGGACAAGTCCCAGGGCTTGTCCTTTCAGGATGTGCTCCAGTTGCACCTGCTGGGCGGCGGCGAAGAGCAGGACAACGAGGCGGCCGAGGCGGAGCAGGCCGAAGAGAATGCCGCCCGCTTCCGGCTGGAGGTCGAGCTGAACGAGCATCTGGTCCGGCTGATCGGCCAGCTCGGCCACCGCTCGGATTGGCCGAAGCCCGGGGTGCCGGCTGGCCTGCATGCCGAGCTGAGAAGCTACCAGCATGAAGGGTACGCCTGGCTTGTATTTCTGCGCCGCTTCGGACTCGGCGCCTGCCTGGCCGATGACATGGGCCTCGGCAAAACTGTGCAGCTGATCTCCTACCTGCTCCACTTGAAGGAACAGCAGAGCGAAGCCGGCCCATCAGCAACGGGGACCGGGCGGCAGACCGACCCGCCGGACTGGCCGTCGCTGATTATCTGCCCGACTTCGGTGCTCGGCAACTGGCAGAAAGAGCTCCAGCGGTTTGCTCCGTCCCTGAACATCATGCTCCACTACGGAAGCAGGCGTCTCGATGCAGGTTACTTCTACGGTGCCGCTTCCCAGGCCGACGTGGTCCTCACCTCCTACGCCACGGCCGCGCTCGACCAGGAATTGCTGAAGCAGTTCACTTGGGCTACGGTTTGCCTGGATGAGGCGCAGAATATTAAGAATGCCGGAACCAAGCAATCTGCGGCGGTGCGCAGCTTCCCTGCCCTGCACCGGATCGCCCTGACCGGAACACCGATCGAGAACAAGCTGTCCGAATTGTGGTCGATTTACGATTTCATCACACCCGGCTATCTCGGCAGTCCCAAAGCATTCCAGGACCGGTTCGCAAATGCGATTGAGAAGGAACGCAATGCGGAGCGCACGGCGGATCTGCAGAAGCTTGTAAAGCCGTTCATGCTGCGCCGAAAGAAGAAAGACCCGGCCATCCAGCTCGATCTGCCCGACAAAAACGAGATGAAAACCTATGTTCATCTCACGGCTGAGCAGGCCGCCCTCTATGACCAGAACGTAACCGGGCTGCTGGAACGGATGAAGCAGCTGGAGGGCATTGAGCGCAAAGGGGCGATTCTTGCTGCTCTGACCAGCCTTAAGCAGCTCTGCGACCATCCGATGCTGCTGACGAAGGAGGCGCTGCCTGATCCCGATGGCGAGGGTGGGCTGGATACCACGTCCCTGATTGAGCGTTCCTCGAAGCTCGAACGGCTGCTGGCGATGGTGCGGGAGTTGCGCGAAGAGAACGAACGCTGCCTAATCTTTACCCAATATGTCGGCATGGGCAAAATGCTGCAGGCCGTGCTTCAGCAGGAGCTGCAGGAGCCTGTCCTTTACTTGAACGGCAGCACGTCCAAAACGGCACGTGACCGGATGATCGAACAATTCCAGACGCCGCCGCAGGAAGACGGGGACCTTCTGGCGGCAGGCGAGCGCCAGTCCGATCAGCCAAACGTCTTTATTCTTTCCCTCAAGGCGGGGGGCGTCGGCCTCAATCTGACAGCGGCCAATCATGTATTCCACTTTGACCGCTGGTGGAATCCGGCTGTGGAGAACCAGGCCACCGACCGCGCCTACCGCATGGGCCAGACCAAGGATGTGCAGGTGCATAAATTCATTTCACTCGGCACGCTGGAGGAGCGTATTGATGAGATGCTGGAGAGCAAGCAGCAGCTCAGCGACGATGTGATCTCCGGCTCCGAGGGCTGGATTACCGAGCTGTCTACAGATGCGCTGAAAGATCTGTTCACGCTGCGGCAGGAGTGGGTTGGCTAACCCGGCCCCCTCCTTTTTCCTTCAAACTCTTGAAGAAGCAGGCAGCACCTATAAAGTGCAAAAAAGAACATCTGCTGCATGCTGCATGCGCCGGTGTTCTTTTTATATGCCCGGATTATTGAAAAAGATCGCTGTTCGGCGCAGCCAATCTTACCATTGCTCCACCATTCTAAAGGTGGCTGCCAGATTATCCTTCCCGGCGAGCGAGCTGACCACAAGCGTTACCGGTTCCTCCTGAAGGTCATATACAAGCTGCTGATTCAAAAGATTAACCACCACATCCTGATAAGCACCGGAAATCCCGGAGCCCAGGCCCTGCGTAATGACTCTGCCGCCCGTAACCGTCGAGCAGGTATAATTCACCTGCAGCGCCGTGTCATTCACGGAAATAGCGGTAGTGGGTGTCGGAAAATTAACAAAGCTGCCGTTAACGGTACCGCCGGCCACGATTTTGTAGCGGATGGGCGTTGACGCCAGAATTTCCACACCGTCAGGCCGGATCTCGGCGGCTACCCCTTCCGGAATCGTCAGCGCCCCATTTTTGCGGAAGCTGATTGCGGCGAAATCAGTACTGGTTACGGCGATGTTATCGCGAAACTCCGAGGTAATCCGGCTCACCGCAAGCTGCATCAGGCTGACCGGAAACCACTTCCCTGCACTATCCACAAGAAAAATCTGAACACCCAGCTTTTCCTGAGAATAAAGTACATTAAATTGAAAAAAATTTTCGGTGATATTATAGGTTTTGCTCACCACTTCCCTGAAGTTCACTTCAAACAATTCCTGGGCAAAGAGGGTTGCCGGACTTACATCATTGTTGAGGCCCGTTATATAGACCACTGCTTTGGCTGTTCCACTATTTAGAATTTTTACAACAGCCTGGCTGATCGGTCCTAATCCGCCGGTAGGATTCCTGGTGATCGTATTTGTAGTTAGAACTGGCATGGCTCATCCCTCCTTCCTATTAAGACAATTAGTATATTGTATGCAAACAAGAAGGTAGGAAGTTTCTGGTTGAATGGCAAATGGCCAAAAAGCCGCGAATTCCAGAAGGTGCTTGCAAAGGAACAGGATTGCCATAAAATGACTGATGTGCTAAAATGAACACAACTTTTAGGAACGGAGGGTTGCAAATGAATGTGATAGATTATATCCGGATTCGTACTTTACGCGGCTAATCAGCTTTTAATAGCGCTAAAGCTCTGCCTTGTGCAGAGGACTCAGGATAGGTCTATCCATTTTTAAAGGCAACCCACAGATTAACCAGCGGACCGATAATGTTCCGCCGCATTCGCCTTTAGAGATTCGCACAGCCATAGACAAGGAATTACCGCATGCACCAGCGGTGGAATAGGCAGCTATTCCCCGTTGCTGATGCCGGTTCTTTCCTTTTACCTTCTATGGTTATGCCCAGCTGGAAGAATCATTGCATCCTTTTGTGATGCTCTCCCAGTCCTATTCTGTTTCCTCTACGATATTAAGCACAGGCCGCTGATTGCCTGTGTTTTTTTATGCTTTCGAAGCCAATTTTGCACGGAGTCTATTCAGTGAGGTTATGCTCACAAAACTAGGTGTATTCTTTCGAAGCCAGTTTTGCACGAAGCTTATTCAATGAGGTTATGCTCACAAAACTTTTAGGAGGTTGATAAATATATGGAATCCACACCACAACACGCAGTAATCGTCGGGGTTCAACTGCAGAATGAAACTAATTTCGCCTATGCCATGGAGGAGCTGCGCAATTTGGCAGCCGCCTGCAACATCAAGGTGATCGGGGAACTCAGCCAGAAAGCCAGCCGGATCAACCCCTCCCACTATATTGGCACAGGGAAGATTCAGGAATTGTCCCTTATGCTGGAGGACAAAGATACCCTTGTTATCTTCAATGATGAATTGACTCCTTCACAGATCCGTAATCTGGAATCGTCGCTGGACCGCCAGGTGATTGACCGCACGATTCTAATTCTAAATATCTTCGCTGAACGGGCCAAAACCAAGGAGGCTCAGCTGCAGGTTGAAGTTGCCCAGCTGCAGTATATGCTTCCCCGTCTGACCGGAATGCGCGAGTCCCTCGGCCGACAAGGCGGCGGGGCGGGCCTGAAGAACCGGGGGGCCGGTGAAACCAAGCTGGAGCTGGACCGCAGAAGAATTGAGGAACGCATCTCAGCACTGCAGACGGAGCTGCAGACCCAGGTATCCAGGCGCCAGATTCAGCGGAAGCAGCGGCACAAGAATGAAGTCCCGGTGATTTGTCTTGTCGGTTACACCAACACCGGCAAATCGAGCCTGATGAATGTCATAGTAGAGACGTATCATCCGGGTTCAGGCAAGCAGGTATTTGCCAAGGATATGCTGTTTGCCACGCTGGAGACTTCGGTCCGCAGCATTAAGCTGCCCGATCAGAAAACGTTCCTGCTTACGGACACTGTAGGCTTCGTCAGCCAGCTGCCCCATCATCTGGTCAAGGCGTTTCGCTCCACGCTGGAGGAAGTGACCGAGGCCGACCTGCTGATTCATGTCGTCGATATTTCCGATCCGCAGCATAAGCAGCATATGGCGGTAACCGCTGAGACTCTGAAGGCGCTGGGCGCAGACGGCATTCCGACAATCTATGCCTACAATAAGGCGGATTTGACGGACCAGCCCTATCCTGTTGTCCATGAGGATTCTGTTATTCTTTCGGCTAAGCAGAACAGCGGAATCGCCGAGCTTACCGGGCTGATCCGGGGGCATGTCTTCAATGACTATATCCAGTGTGAAATTCTGGTTCCGTTCGATCGCGGCAGCGTCGTCTCGTACTTCAATGAGCATGCCCATATTCAGAAGATCAGCTATGAAGAGCAAGGCACAAAACTTCAGCTGGAGTGCAGGACGGCCGACTATGAAAGATTCCGCGGGGATTTCATCGAGCTTCCGCAATAACAAGGTGCAGACAGAATAGGAGCTTGCCTCAGGTCCGGTGACCAGGGGCAAGCTCCTTTGTGGTTTAACTAAATACAGCTATGGAGGAGACCATTTTATATTATATATTCGGTGTCCCTGATCAAATTTCACCTTGTGATGCGTAAGACGTTGCCACTCCGCTACCTTACTTCCGTGCTTCCTTGCTTCCTAGCAGCTCACGGATTCATTAACGGGATTTACTGCCGCTATATAGAGATTACTCCGACAATCGAACACCTAACGGAAATTCTGCCCGCTAATATTTTATAAAAAGGCTTTATTGAAGAATAAGTCCATATTAACGCCATGTATTCCCTGTATATCCCTCAAAAGGGCTGTCTGCACAAATATAGCGGGCATTTTTCCCGGTGCAATCATCATTTGCTGCTTTTCTCATAGATGCCAGTATCTTCGTTGAGGCTGCCTTCCCTGGAGATTAGCTGTACTCTTCTACTTCTACTTCTACTTCTACTTCTTCTTCTTCCTCTTCCTCTTTCTCTCCCTCTCCCTCTCCTTCTGCTGCTTCTGCTTCTTCTTCTTCTTCTGCTTCCTCTTCCTCTTCCTCTTCCTCTTCCTCTTTCTCTTTCTCTTTCTCTTTCTCTTTCTCTCCCTCTCCCTCTCCTTCTGCTGCTTCCTCTTCCTACTCTTCACCCGCAGCACGCACTCCCTAGGCCTCAAAAAGCCGCTGCCGGACCGGCCTCGCCAAGCAGCAGCGGAAGCATCTCCGTCAGGCTGCCAAATTCCTGCTGCAGCAAGGGCAGCACACCACTGCTGCGGATATTGCCGCCGGTCACGCCGAGCGCCGCAAATCCGGCCAGACGGATCGAGATGACACCCGCCGCTGAGTCCTCAATGCCGACCACCCGGCGGCGCTTCTCCGTACCCAGGCCCAGGCCGATCCTTGCCGTCTCGGCATATAGCCAGGGATGCGGCTTCGGCGACAATTCACCCAGCGTGCCCGCCTGGCCGGGATGAAATGTCTGCCCGGCCGTAATGACCGCATCGTACATGCCAAACGGATCGCCTAGATCCAGCATCCGGAAGGCTGACAGGATTTCCGGCCACGCCTTCTCGTACAGTCCCGAGGTTACAAGCCCAATCTTTACGCCCTTAGATTTCAGGGTCTGGAGGAACTCTCCCAGACCGGGCGCAGGAACAAAAGCCCCCGGCTTCCCCCGGCCCTGCATAATCTCATTCATTTCATAATGGGTAATGTCAAAGTAAAGCTGACGGGCCTCCTCTACACTGTGCTGCGGACAATATTTGGCTATGCAATACTGCAGATGCTCCGACACGGAATGCCCGGAGACATGCGGCTCATCTCCGGGGCGCAGCGCGAAGCGGGGATTTCCCAGCAGCCGGGCTACCGTCTGCTCAATAATCCACATCCAGAAGCCTTCGCTGTGGACACTGGTTCCGTCCAGATCCATCAGCACCGCTTCTGCCGGACCCTCGAAAGCTGCATCGTAAAAAGGATACAGCGCTGGGGAACCCATCGAAGACTTCACATAACAAAGTGTTTTGTCTTCATATATGATAAACTCAGTCTTCCGGTCCTTCGGTGTCAGAATAGCGGAAACACCGCCAACTCCCCTGCGGAATAACCCATCTCCTCCGCTCTCCTGCTCAAAGAAGCCGGCGGCCAGCTGTGACATTCCAAGACCAAATCCAGGCAATTTCTTCTCCGTCATCTCGCCCAAACCCCCATAGAGATCTTATAGCTAGCGATCTTTTTGGCCGGTATCGTCACTGCCAAGAGATTGGCAGCCAGCTGCAGCTCCGGCTCATCCAGAAGCGTTTCGTCCATCCGGCAGCACTGCACCTGCTCCGGGGCGATGCCGAAGGTGATGTCCGCCTTCTGTTCCGTATCCGAACCGTTAAAGAGCCGGAGAATAGTTCCGCTGCCATCCTCCGCCTGCTTCACACAGCTGACATGAAGGGCAGGGTTATTCAGCGTAAAGAAGCTGGCCTCTGCCGGAAGCGTGCCCTGCCCACGGCCGGAGGCTGCGAGCCGCACTGGAGTGTACAGCTGCGCCGCCTGTGCAAGCAGATCTGCCTCCTGCCAATCTCCTTCATGTACGTGGATGGCATATTCGAAGCTTTGCAGGCCAGGGCACTGAATGCCCTGGTCGGGCAGCTCCGTCAGCTTCTCTTCGCTCACTGCCAGCTTGATCCGGCAGGCCCGGATTAAGGTTAGCGCCAAGGTACTGTGCTCATCCTCAAAGGCTTCATATTCATAGATCCCTTTGGGCAGAACCGCGAGTCCATCTCTTCCATCCGTCATGTCGGCAAAGGTGCGCAGCGGATGAGTACCTTCGGCCCGTTCCGCCCAATCCGTGGAATCCGGCAGCGGGATGGGCCGTGATAACACATCATAATGGCTGTCGGCCCAAGTAACCCCGGTACGCAGCCCTGTAGGGAAATTGGCGCGCAACCAGTGATCTTTGGCCCTATTATCTACCGTTAGCTTCACAAGTACATGCTTGGCGCCCTTTTCCAGCGTATAGGCTACCTTCACCGGAAGCTTTGCCATTACCCGGCTGCGCGACTCTCCGTCCCCGTAATCTGCCGGAACCGCAAATTCATACTCCGCCTCGATCGTACTGCTCAAGGGACCGCTCACCGTTACCGCTACCTGGCTCGGCACACCAAGGCTGCTGTATTTGCGCTCATGCAGAGGAGACACATGCTTCCAGGCGTTTCCGTTCTCTCCCTGATCGCTCAAATAGTTGAGGCTGCTGTAGCTTCTGCCGGTTGTTTTATTGTGCAGATCCAGCGTCCCGTCAGGATTCACCTGCACTTTCAGAAATTCATTCTCCATTGTGTCGGGTCCTGTAATCAGCGTGCCGCTGCTGCGCAGCTCGCGCGCCTCCGGCACAATCCGGTACGCCCGGTAGCCGAGTCCGGGCAGACGGGTCAAGCGGGCCAATAACCGGATGCGGCGGCTCTCCAGGATCGTGGGCACATCCCATATGCTGTCCACGAACACGCTGGAATTGCCGCTGGCAATGGCCTGGCGTTCTACCAGCGGATCCAGCGCCGAGCTTAGGCTGACGGAAAGGGCCCCATTGACTCTCGGCACCTCCAAATCGAGCAGCACGATAGCATTCCGTTCCATCGGCAATGGATTATAAACGATCAGCTGCATCTCATCCTGCTCCATGCCTTCGGGTGACAGCTGCGAGGCGATGTACGCCATCGCATCCTCCGTTACGATATCTCCAATATCGCTGGCTTTCCGGTATCTATACTCCATATCGGCGCAGACGTTGTCCGGCGCACAGCCGCCGTTGGCATCATGGGTATGGTTGGACAGTAAATACCGCCATCCCCGCTCCATGTATCCAGCGGGATAGGCGGACCCCAGCGCCGAGGCCAAGGAAGCGAGCGGCTCCGCATAATACACCAGCGCATTGCTGGCCGAGAAGTCCATTTGCTTCAGATAGGTTCTCGCACTGATCGTTCCCGGGAACAGGAATGTCCACATCCCTTCCTTAAGGTAAGACCGGCGCTCCCCCGTGAGGACAGGAAGATGCTCCCGGTCCAGATGTTTTTGCGCCTCCTTCCAGAAGCCCTCCAGATCTGTCTGCTCGATGTTATATTTGTCCCCCAGCAGTTCCCGGGCATCGGCAATAATCCGCGATTCCAGAGGATGGGCTACCGAAATATCGTGCCCATGCATCGCCAGGAACACTTCAGTCGTGAAATGGCGGCCTTCACGCTCAATCATGTCCTCAACCGCCTGCTTCAACTTCTCCTTGTCGTATTGGACAACCGGTGACTTTATCTCGTAAGCCTGATCCTCTCCGGACAAGGTATCCGACAGCCGGAAAGGCAGATCATTCTCCTTGCCCCACTGATAGGTCTTGTCAAAAACCGTACCGCGGGTCACTGCACGGTGAACCTGGTAATACCAGTTATAACGTGCATACAGGCCAAAACGGCTGGCAAGTACCTGCGTTCCGTCAGGCGCGCTCCAAATCCACTCCGCATCGGCCTCGTGATGGGAGATGCCGCGGTAGAACATCATTTTATCAAGTCCGAAGTCCTGGAGAATCTGCGGCAACTGCCCGGTCTGCCCCCAGGAGGACGGGGTGTAGGCGACCGTTCCTGTCTTACCGCCGAATTTCTCCACCACGCTCCGGCCCAGGATCAGATTACGGACCAGCGCCTCATGCGAGATGCTGAACTCTTCAGCCAGCGTATAATATGGGCCTGCGATCAGCCGCCCTTCCTGCATCAGCTGTTCAAGCTGTCCCCTGCGCTCCGGCCGCATTTCCACATAATCCTCCAGCAGGATGGAATGGCCGTCCAGCGTAAAAGACGCATAGTCCGGATCAGCGGCGAGAATATCCAGTGTCGTATCCAGCATGGTCAGCAGATTCCGGCGGGTCCGCTCAAACGACCGCCGGAACTCCCGGTCCCAGTGTGTATTAGAGACAACCTTGATTTGTTTGATATGGGAGGTGTCTGGTTTCATGAGCTTCCTATCTCCTTTGTCATTCCAGTCTCGGGGAACTTCATTCTGCGGGACCCGGGCGCAGGGTCAGGGAGAAAGCTTCAGGCTCCTCTGTGCTCCCGCTGATCCGCAGCCTGCCGCTGCTGGTCATCTCCACCAGCGGCCTTGGAATGTCCCCGCCCTCCTGAATATCCAGAGAGAATACAAACGCCGCTTGCCGCAGATGGGTGAAATTAATGCTTTTACGTAGGCCGGAATACAGCACCATATCCACCAGGATGGCATCCTCGTCCGTGTGGATCTCCCAGCCCCAGCTCCGCTTGGCTCCTGAATGTCCCGTGAATGCCGCGAACCATGTGGTTAGACGCAAGACGGTCTCTCCTATCTTAATCACAGCCCCGTCTTCTACAGTTTCGGTGAAGATGCCGTCCAGGCTGCCCCCGATCTCCAGTCTCAGCCGGAAATCCCCAGCCTCAATCTCACCGTCAATGCGGTCTAGATTGGGGTGCGTATCTCCGCCATTGGTCAGAAAGTCCACTCCAAACAGGAGATGCCCCTGATCCTGTCTGGCTTTGAAACGGGCTGAACAATAGTCATAGCCGTCATGCAGACAGCGGAGCTGAATATAGGAGGGTGAACCGTTATTATCCACGTAAGCCACCAGCGGTCTTCTCTGATTCCACAGGTCACTGTCTGTAAAGGAACCTATGCTAACCTGCGGGGTCATAAAGGTGACTGCCCATTTGCCGCTGCCGTCGCCCGCATTTCCTTCGTAGAGCTGCCGCACTTCTTTTGTCCCCCTAACCTTAAATGCATCCAGATAAGCGGCTGGGCAATAGAATCCGCTCTTGTACCACTCCTCTTCATAAGGCAGTTCCTCCCAAGGAAAAAACATAACCTCCCCTTGAGTTGCGACCTGCAGAAAAGCCTTACTCTGATCATTCAGAAGCGTCTGATAGGAGCGTGAATGCGGCCCGGACCATTGGGCGGTCGCAGGATGATAATACCCGGCGACCGTCTGCCAGGTCAGCTCGATCAGCTCATCGCTGAGCCTTTTTACCGTGCTGTCTGTAGTCTCGGAACGCAGCTTGGACAGCTCCAGAATAGCGATATAGGTATAGACCGGGCTGTTGTACTCCTGAAAGGCCCCGCGCTGCTGTGTATACGCATACAATTTTTTCAGGCGTTTCAGGCCGTACTCGGCATAATCCTCGCGGCCCAATTGCTCCCCGGCAATTCTCGTAACGAAGGCTCCAATAATGGCAATATTGGTGTAATCCGGACCGACATTCCGCTTCATAATCGCCTCGCAGGCATATTCAATAGAGCGTATGACGTCTTCACGCAGAGCCTCCGGAAAGCGCCAGCCATGGCGCGACAACGCCTGAATCAGCCGGCTGCCGCAGAAATCGGCCCAGTTCCAGTCCGGAGGCGACATTTGCGCAAGCGGCTCTTCATAGAACCATGACCAGATTCCGAAGGTATCATGGCTGCGGTCTGTATCCTGCAGGGAAATCACCTGCCTGATAATATCAAAGGCCCGCTGCTCCAGCTCAGCCAGCTCGGTATCCAACAGCCCGAGTGCATACGAAAGCGAATCTCTGGTGGAATGGATAAACTCCGCCTGCTTCAGCGTTGTATGATATCCCGGGCTGCCGAACGGCGAGCGCAGCATGCAAATTCCCGGATCATATCGGGACTCCAGCATGCGCATTTTACGGATCAGCATTTGCTGCTGGTCTATCCCTTGATTGGTATTGCCGGTCATCTTGTTCATCGATATCCCTGCCTTTCTCTGGTAAAACGGTTTGGCTGATCCTACTGGGCCAAGGCCGGATCACCGACCCAGACCCAGATCTAAATTCAGATCCAGATTCAGTGCCTGCGCCAGCAATTGCATGACCAGCCCCTGCCCGTACAGCGACGGGTACAGCGCAATTTCGTTATACGCCTCCTCCGACGGCATGACGGGGGTGCCTCCCGACACCCCCTGCACCTCTCCGTTATCCTGGATAAGCGGGAGGATGCCTTCAAGTGTGACCCGGGCGCTGCCAAGATAAGAAGGTTCGAGCATACCGTGCCTGACTCCCTGAATGAAGCCGCAGGCGATACCCGCGCTCCCCGATGTTTCCTGGTAATAGTCCGGCCTGTCGAGCACCGTATGCCAGAGTCCGCCTGTATCCTGGCAGGACCTCAGCGCTGAAGCAAGCTCCGAATAGCGGCTGTACAGCTCTTCAGGAACCGGTACAAGCCCCTTGATCCCGGCTACAATTTGCGGAACGGCAAGGGTAATCCAGGCGTTGGCCCGCGCCCAGCGGACCGCCGACATATGGCTGCCCTCCCGGCAGTTCCAGCCGTGGAACAGCAGGCCCGTCCCCGGGTCCTGCAGCAGCCGCAGATGAAGCAGAGTCTGCTGCAGCGCAGCCTCGGCCATGCCGCGGTCTCCGGTGAGACTGGCGAGCCGCGCCAGAAACAGCACAGCCATATATACCGTATCTGCCCATACCTGCTCAGGGAACAGGGCCGCTTCAGTGACGGTATGCTCCAGCGCGCCTTCCCGGGTCCTCGGTGCATCTTCCAGCATCCAGGCGGCGGTTTCCTGCGCTTTATGCAGAAACCACTCATCCCCTGTCCGCCGGAACAATTCGGGGAACACGGCATAAGGAGCCATGGAATTAATGACTTTCACGCCTTCTGCCTTCTGCTTATTCCGCTCCACCCATTGCAGCAGGTAATTCATGGCCTTGTCCTGTCCGCCAGCCGCTCCATAATCCAGTATGGAAATCAGCCCTACCCCGGGGACCCAGTCCCAGTGATCCATGTCCATTCCCCAATTTCCTTGGTGCCGGGGGGAAATCATACATTCGAACAGCAGGTCCAGCTTTTCCTGCAATAACTGCTTAGTATCGGGCATGCTGAAGCCCCCTTGGGACATTGTTCATTCCCTCAGGATCTGCCTGCACCGGTGATTCCCCTTGAAACGGAATCTCCCCGAACAGCGCCTTAACCGTCAACGCCACCGTATCTTCATGCAGTGAATACGCATTTACCAGCGTGTCGAGAAACGGCATATCCCGGAGCAGGTACGGTGTGGCAAAAGAGATCCCGATCGGGTGGATCGTCTCCGCATGCTGCATCGCCCAGATCGCCTTGGCAGCCTCCCCCACCGGACGGGCCGTGTTCATCATGCCGTGGAGCGGCAGAAAATAAGGCGTGAACGCAGCATCCCAGCGAATCCCGGATTGTTCCCACTTCTGCAGCGTATTCAGCGGTTCGAATTCATCCAGAATATCCACCTGCAGCCCTCTGGCCTTCAAGTGCCCGACAAACAGCTCCATGCGGTCATATTTGCGTCCCTCTGTCACTTTGTTCAGCATAATGACGAGAACTCTGCGGGTCGTCTGCGGATTCAGGGGCAGGAGATTTCTCCGGTTACGGACCAGCGTAATACACCGCCCGGCAAGTGTCGTGCTTAGTTCTCTGGCCTCCCGGTCCAGCTCAGGATGCAATTTGTCATTCAGCAGCGGCACAGCGGAGTGATCCCGGCCCTCGGCATCCAGATGCTGCATACCCAGTTCTGCCTTCATCTCCAGAACCCGCCGGACACTTACGTCCAGCCGTTCCATCGTTACCTTACCGCTGGCGACTGCCCTTTCCATGACTTCAAAATAGTTCACACCCGGCCATAGCAGCACATCGGTCCCGCAGTTGAAACAATCTATGGTCCGCGTCTCATAATCGCCCCAGGCCAGAAATCCGCCCATATCCAGCGCATCCGACAGGACAACTCCCTCAAACCCCATACGCTTCCGCAGAAGCTCCGTTGTAATACGTGCCGAGACCGTAGCCGGAACAGGCTTATTCCCCTGCGCATTCGCCTCCAGCCAGGGAAGGGCGATATGTCCCGTCATATACGACATCACGCCCTGATCAATCATCTGCCGGGACACCCGGCCATAAGTGGCGAACCATTCCTCTTCGGACAAACCGTTGATGGTGGTAATGATATGCTGATCCCTGTAATCCACCCCGTCTCCCGGAAAATGCTTGGCACAAGCGGCAATACCGTAATCCTGCATTCCCCGCATCACAGCGCTGGACAGGCGCAGTGCCCGCTCCGCATCATCTCCCAGACAGCGGGTCGTAATCACCGGATTCATCCAGTTCAGCAAAAGATCCGTACCCGGTGCCAGCGCCCAGGTAAACCCGGCCGCACGCCCTTCGATTGCTGTATACTTGCCGTACTCGTAAGCCAGCGCTTCATCATCTACTGCGGCAAGGGCAAGCAGCGGAGGAAAAGCGGTTAAGCTTTTGACTGCAGAGCCAGCCCCGAACTCCAGGTCGCCCGAGAACAGCAGCGGATATTTGCTGACCTTCTGAAGCAGCTCCACCCACTCGCGGTATTCCTCCGCTTTTCCGGCAGCCTTCTGAATCACCTCTCCGCCGATAAAGAAGCTGCCCACCGGATATTTCTCCAAATACGCCCTTATAGTCCCTTCGTCCATCCCTTGGAATGGCAGCCTGCCCGCATGATCCTGCATCGTCTGCCCGATCTTTTCACGCAGGCTCATGGATCGTAAGGTGCGCTCTACCCAGTCCCGCTCTTCCTTAGCTAATGCCTTTCGCATGGTCACGATTCCTCCCGGTAGTTTCTAACCCCAGTGTAACGAAACCCGGCGCCACTCTAAATAAAGGCAACTACAAAATAAGTTCAAAATTCTATAAACATATAGAATCTTCTACATTTAGCAAACTGAAAAACCCCGCTGCCTCGTGATCCAAAGCAGCGGGGGAGGCTGGCCGATCCTTCGATCAATTCAAACTGATTTGAAGGGTCTTGTTTAACTTGTTATTCTCCTTGTTCATCTCCTCATACCGCCAGATATCGTTGACAAAAAAGCTGATGGTGAAGTCTCCGATGGTCGGCACTGTCCACCTTGGCGTTCCCTGGGCACTGCTGTTGGCCGTAAGGGTAATTTCCTCGCCCGGCTGGATGACCGTGTTATTCGTGTCCGACCAGGATACGACCCCGCCGTTAACAGAGAAAGCACCGCCTGTAATCTGCCCCAGCCCGGTGGAATTGTTCAGCGGGGTAGGACGCACGCCGACGTTTTTAACCTTGGCCCAGAAGATTAAGGAATCGCCCAGCTCGGGGGTCACATGGCTGGAAGGTGTGCCGTCGCTGTTTACAATATTCCAGCCGACCTCCGTGACGGTTAGATCCGCCATTGGAGCCGGGAGTGTTGACTCATAGCCCTCGAACTCGAAGCCGTGCACCATTACCGTTCCAGTGTTATGGACGACCTCGATCCGGTGCAGCCCATAATCCAGGCCCGTCAGCTCGTAGACGATCTTGTTGTCGCCTTCCAGCCCTGCCTGGGGAATGACAACGGTCTCCTTATATTGCCCATCAACGTACACATCCGCGCTGCCCATATTGCTCTTAATATCCGATCTCCAGCGGACACCGATTCCGTTAAAGTTAAACACCGCCGACGAATCCGGCGAGTAGGTTACATGGGACACCCCGTTCGGCGCTGTTTCAAACCCGGTATAGTCAATATAGGCATGGTCATGCTCTACCGTGTACCAGTCGGACACCGGAACATAAAGCCCTTCCTCCAGCTTGAAATAATCGAGATTCGCTCCGTTGCCAGCGGAAGTGAAGCTGATCGTGTTATAGCCCGGCTGAAGTGTAACGCCGAACTGTCTGGCCGTAATGTTGCTGTTCCAGCTGCCTGTTGAAGGCAAGGTAACCGTGGACTGCCTTTGTCCGTTCACGACAATATTTTTCTTCGAATCCTGATTGGAAGCGTATGCAATAGTCAGGGTATAGCTTCCGCCCACTTCCGAATACAATCCCTGGATGGAAATGCCGCCTCCATGGGTCTGTTCCACAACCTTTCCTCCGGATGCACTGCTGTTGTTACCAATTCGCAGAGGCAGGGCAAATGAGGCTGCTTCCGCTTCAAACTTGGTGGGATCACCCGGGACATGCGGCGTGATCGGCATGGCCGATGTAGTTGCCGATACGGCCGGGCTTAATGCTGAAATATTGCCGAAGTCATCCACGGCTTGAACCCTGTAGCTGTACTGCGTTTCCGGGGCCACACTATAGTCGCTGAAAAAGGTTATCCGGCCCGGAACCGTCATCACCGGAGTAACCCCGCCGTCACGGTACACGTTGTAGCTGACCACCGCATCATTGTCAGCCGAGGCATTCCAGGTCACCTTGATCTGCTCATGGCTGAGCGCTATAGCTGCAGGACTTCCCGGTACTGTCGGTGCTTCTGTCTCCAGTTTATCCAGAATATACTGGACTGTTTCGCCGGCTCCCAGGGTAACCGTAAGGGTGATATTCGGAGTTGCCGTAAGCTGCACGGTGGAATGTGCGGCAGCATAGGAATTGCCCGCTCCGAACACTTCTCCGGCATATTGCCCGCTGCTAGGCATGGTTACCCGAACCTTCATCGTCATCGGCTTTTTCTCGAAATTGACGAAGTTCAGCAGGATTTTATCCGATTCTGCCCCGATAGCCGAGGTACCCAGTGCCGACGTATCTACCGCGCGGAAGTAGACCTTTTTCATGTTCATGTTCGAGCTGCATCCACATGTATTCAGCACCTCGTAGCTTAGCGGACGGCCATGGGTAGCGTACGCGGCAGCCAGCCTGCGGAAAGTCTTCAGCCGCGTTTCTCCCGCCTCACTGCTGTTGGCCGGTACCGCAACAGTATCTTCATAACGGTGCGTGTTCCAATTGATCCCGGAAGCAAACAGCCCAAATTCCGTGCCGTCGTTAAAGAAAGCCGCATGCTGCATAATATGGTCCACATATCCAATATTTCCGCGCATCTCCCGGTCAAAAGCAGCAGCGAACCTGTAGGCATAGGTTCCATACTTCGTGTTGTCGGAATGGTTGTCATTGGCACCTGTTTCACTCATCGCCATCTTTTTGCCGAAGCCGTCATCTGCGTCGTCATAGACCTGCAGAGTCTCATAAAGGCTGCCGCCCGGCAGCGGCTGCACTCCCGTTCCGCCATAGCTGTGCCCATTCGTCACATCGGACAGCTCCTCGATCTCCCTGCGCTGCTCCGCGTCCCGCTCCCAGCCGTCGGGAGCTCCGTTATACGGCCAATACGCCCAACCCGGAGCAACAATCTTGAGATAGGGCTGACTGTTCGTTGCCCGTTCTTCATCCATCAGCTCGTGCGTGGCTACTACGGCTTTCTGGGCCCAGCCGAACAGTCCCGGTTCATTGCCGGTTTCGGCATACTGGTACAAATCACCGAACTTACTGACGAAGTTAGCGTAGTAACTCCGGAGTGCTGCCGGGACTGTGCCGCTGCTTAGCTCGCTGTTATTCCTCCAGTTGCCTCCTATGATATTGACCATCGGCTCAAGGTTCAGATCACGGAGCGTTGCCAGGTAGTTTCGCCCCTGCGGGTCCCAGCCTGCGCTGGTATCAGACCAGAAAGAAGCCCGCATCCAGTTGCCGCTATAGGCAATGCCCATCCACTTGGCCATAGGCCCCAAATGGCGGATCGCATGCTCGTCGTATTTGAAGGTTGCCGCGGCAATTGTACTTCCCAGATGGACATACCGTCCATGGATCGGCTCGACAGCCGGTGCATTCAGCGACTCCAGCTTGAAGTAATCCCACTCGAACCATAAATATTTGTCTCCGTTATAACCGGGAGCCTGCGGATCCGCGTACAATCCGCGATCCACGGTTAGCCGGACTGCATTTCGCCCGGTCTTCAGCTGTTCCTTGGGAATGTATAGCCTATAGGTTTGTTTCCAGGTATTCTCCAGCGTCTTCTCACCGTCATTCAGGCCGGTGATCTGAATAAGCCCGCTCATCAGACCGTTTGTAAATACAGCAAGCTGGGGAATAGCTGTGCTTGCATCGATAACTTTGAGGCTAAACTGGACTCCATATTCTGGAACCCGGCTCAAATGGAAGGAAAGATTCATGAATCCATTGGCATCGGCCTTCATGCCCTTGGGGACGTTATCCCAGTGGCCCGGGGGTACGGGAACTTGGAGAGTCTTGCTGTAGACATTGTTAAAGACGGTAAATTCTGCAGAGCTATTATCCGAATCGCCCACCTGCCACAACAAGGTCATCGGAGGTTCATAGGTTGATGCAGTCACCGTGCTATTGTGTACGGAATCCGCGGCCGCTTCTTGTGAATCGGCCTGATGTTCAATCTCCTGACTTGTAACAATTGCATCTTCAGCAGCGGCGGATGCCTGACCCATTGACCCATCCGGTATCCAAAAGGTCATCAGCATCAACGCCAGAATGAGCAGTAAAGCAATGTTTTTTTGAATTCGCACAATAAACACCCTCTTCTAATAAGGTAGATTCGGGGCACCCCAAGTGCTGGCTAGGCGAATATGAATACCCGAAATCCGGGCAGGCGGCCATTACGGCCAGGCTGTTTGCCGGATATCGGGTCTGCTACTGCTGCGGCTCCTTATTTGGCGGCCAAAAATGCATCCATTTGCGCTTGAATCTCGTTAATCACAGCTTCCAGTCCTGCGGCCTTCAGCTTGCTGTTCATTTCTTTGAGGATAGGTTCCGGATCTTGCTCCCCGGAGTACAAGGTATTCTTATACTGCTTCGTAATATTGATCAGTGCCCCAATCTGCGATTGCACCTTCGTCGAATCAAATACAAATCCGATAACCGGCGAAACTTTGGAGTTCTTGTTCCAGTCCGTGTAGAGCTGCACGCGTTTCGGGTCTTCATTCTTATTCAGGTAGTTGAGCAGCACGTTCCCGATCATCCAGGAGGATACGGAGTTGTAGCCGCTGTCCGCAATGAAATCAACAGTGTTCTCGCCAACCTTGTTGTAGTGTTTGCCTTCAATACCGAAGGTAAGCAAGTTGTAGAGGACAGGATCTGTATGAATCAGGTTCATAAACATCATAGCGCGTTCCGGATTCTTCGATGTTCTGGAGATGGCGAGCATCGAGCCCTGCAAGCTTTTGGTGCTTACTTGAACCGGAAGCAGCGTTTTGATAATCATCGGTTTCTCAGCGAGCCGGGTCCAGTCGTTGGTGGATGTAGGATTCATATTGCCGTACACGAACCAGGCTTTGCCGCTTTTCACCGCATCCTTAAGCTCGGTCTTGTCAGTGGCTCCGTTCTTGTTGATGTATCCGGCCTCATACCACTTGCGGATCAGCTTAAGTCTTTCCACAATTTCAGGAGTGTCATATTCGTTGAACACCTTCATGGTTTTGTAATCAAGCAGCGTTGGAATTTCATTGCTTCCGTCCAGATCTTCACTTTCCGGATACACCGTGAACCAGTTTAGGCTGTCTGTATGGTTCATGAACAGCGGCGACATGGCCGGCTCCTTCTCTTTAATGGTCTTCAGCATCGGCTCGATATCCTCCAGCTTGGTGATGCTGTTCACATCGAAGCCGTACTTGTCGACAATCGCCTTGTCAAAAGCGAACCCTACGGATTGGCCCAGCTCTTTTTCGGTTGGAACCGCATACAAATGTCCGTTTACAGTAGCCGCTTGCAGATAAGCAGGGTTGATCTGTGCCTTGGTTTCTTTGGCGTAGGTATCCAGCAGCTCTTCCAGCGGCAGATACGCGCCTTTGGCAGCATTGGTCATGAAGTTCCAGGTAAAGACCATGTCGAACACTTCACCGGATTGGATCATGAGATTCACTTTATCCGCCGGTTTATCCCAGCTCAGCTGGTTAATCTTGATCGTGGCATTAATTTTATCCTTCAAATAAGCATTGATGGCCTGCTCAACAGATGCTACATCCTTATCCGGACCGCCCGGGAGATACAGGGACAGCTCCACCTGCTCCAGCTCATTTGTTGTTTCGGCTGCTTCGGTTGCTTTGGCAGTTTCAGTGGCGGCTGGGGCTGCTGTGCTTTCCGCGGTTTTCTCGGGGGCGGCGGTTTTATTGTTATTATTATTCCCTGAGCACCCGCTGAGTGTCATTCCAATCATAAGTACAAGTGAAAGCAGTAGACCCGTGCCTCTTTTACCTGTCATTACTCTTTTCCTCCCTTTGACTTGAAAATATATGCTAAATCGGTGGATTCCGAGGTTAGCCTTTAATGGACCCAAGCGTTAAACCCTTAATGAAATAGCGCTGGAAGAACGGATACGCCAGCACAATCGGACCGATTCCGATCAGCGCCATCGCCATGCGGATGGTTTCTCCCGGCAATTTGGCCAGTTCTGTGGCCGAGCCTTGAATCAAGGCGCTGTTGCGGCTCAGATAATCCGCCTGCGAGATCATTTTATACATCAGGTATTGCAGGGAATAGAGCTTGGTGTCGGTAATAAAAATCATGCTGTTAAACCAGTCATTCCAGTAATGCAGGGTGTTGAACAATCCAATGGTGGCAAAGACCGGCAGGGAGAGCGGGAACACAATCCGAAAGAAGGTTCTTAGTTCCCCGGCACCGTCAATTTTGGAGGCTTCAATCAGCGCAGGCGGCACAGACATCTGGAAGTAGGTTTTCATAATCAGCACGTTGAAAGGAGACAGCAGCATTGGGATAATCAAGGACCATATGGAGTTTTTCAGATCCAGCACCTGGGTGTACACCATGTACCACGGCACCAGCCCCCCGCCGAACAGCATCGTGAAGAAGATCAGAAAAGCGAAGAAGCCGCGATATTTGAAATCCGTCCGTGAGATCGGGTACGCATAGAGTGAAGAGATAAATACGCTGAGCAGTGTACCGACTACCGTCACAAAGATGGACACGCCGTAGGCTTTTGCAATGATGGTGTAATCCTTAAAGATATAGGCATACGCCTCCAGACTAAGCTTCTCCGGGAAAAATTGATAACCGTTGAGCACAATATAATCATAGTCGGTAATCGAAATCATAAAGACCAGCACAATCGGCAAGAGACAGGCTATCGTCAGGATGATAAAAATAATATGGAGTATCATATTCGTTACTTTGGATATTTCGTTATTGGTCACAGCTTCTCCCTCCTCTCACAAATTTAGAAAACGGCCTGGTCTTTGTCGACCTTGCGCACGATCCAGTTCGAGCCCAGGACCAGGAAGAAGCCGACCACCGATTGGTATAAGCCTGCCGCTGCGGACATGCCCAGATTGCCCATATTGATAAGCGCGTTGTATACATAGGTATCAATGACCAGCGTTGTCGGATACAGCGCCCCGGAGTTTAGCGTGGTCTGGTAGAACAGCCCGAAGTCGGAGCGGAAGATGCCGCCGATCGCCAGGATGGTCGTGATGATAATGACCGGCCGGATGAGCGGAATTGTGATATGAAGAATCTGCTTCCACTTGCTGGCGCCGTCGATCAGAGCTGCCTCATAGTATTCGGAATCAATGCCGATGATGGCCGCAAGATAAATGACACAGCCGTAGCCCACACCCTTCCAGAGGTTAATCAGCGGCAGAATAAACGGCCAGTATTTCGGCTCCGAATACCAGTTGATTTCATTCAGTCCAAACAGGGATAAGACACCTTTATTAATGAAACCGTATTCAACATTAAGAAAGGCGAACACCAGATAACTTACAACAACCATAGATAAAAAATAGGGAAAAAACATAATACTTTGATAAAATTTCGCGGCCAGCTTATTTCTCAGCTCGTTCAGGGCAATCGCAATCGAAACCGCAATGACCAGATTGAGAATAATAAACACGAAATTGTACAGCACCGTATTTCGGGTAATAATCCACGCGTCCGAGGTCGCGAACAGAAATTTGAAATTATCCATCCCCACCCACGGGCTTCTCAGGATTCCATCAACATAGTTGATATTTTTGAATGCAATGATGATTCCGAACATCGGCAAATAATTGTTGATGAGCAGAAAGATCAAACCGGGCAGCAGCATCAGCAGCAGCACCTTATGTTTCAGCAAATGCTTAAATATGGACCCTTTTCTGGCTCCCGGCCGGACCGGTGAGCTTTGTCCAGTGTTGATCGCGCTCCTCTTCTCATGAGTAATCATCACTTCCGCCTCCTGATTCCTTAAGCAGTCTCTCTCTTCCACGACTTAAGTTTAGCCGGAGAGCGGCGGCTTCTAAATAAGGTGATCTATAATAAAAGTTCGAAATCCTACAGTCTTTTGTGTTGAAAAAGAGAGGGCTTGAAAAAACACACATGCAAAAAAGAGCAGCCCATCCTGCTGGGCCACTCTTTTGTGAATAGATGTTCTTAAGTGAGTCTGTGAACAGACCACACAATGCCTGAAGATGTGCTGCCCAGATCCAAAGGAACCGTCAACCCATCGGATTCATAGAACAGGCCGATCACATCGCCTGCCGTCAACTCGAATTCTCCTGCCAAGGTTACTGTACCGTTACCTAGTATCGTGCGGAGCGTTAACAGGAGGGCAATGTTTACATTCAGCAGCGGAAATAACCCGCTTACCAAATCTGTTGTTACAGGCGAGGTTCTCCGTACCACAAAGGCCGGATCGACTCCTGCGCCCAAAGCTACCGAAATCGCAGCAGTTGTAGAATAATTGACGGTCGCTTCAATGGAATATCTGCCCGTTGCCGGTATGGTATAGTTCCCTGCAGTTTCATCGAATGTTGGACTATCATAATATGGCGACGCCACAGTCCAAGACTGTTCCGCAGCCCGGTCGGCTTCAGCACAGTCTCTTATCGCAATACAGCACATTTTCAGTTCACATACATTCCGGCCTGCTGCGTACTCCCGTCAGCAGCTTACTCGGTCCATCCTAATCCTCACTTAACAGATTCTCCAGACTGTCATCCTTCAATGGATCTTTAGGGTTGAACTCGGGATAAATATACTCCTCGTGCTTAAAAGAATACCCGGTAGCCGCGATATCCAGCATCCGGTTCAGCCGCTGCGTCTCGCTGCGCAACGCCTCCTTCAGCTCCTTCTCCCCGGAGAGGATCTGCAGGTACAACTGCATCCGCGGACGGTCACCCGAGTCGCGCGGCTCGATCGAAACCGTATTGGGATCATATTGGTCCATGATTTGCGGGGAGAGCGGATATATTGAATCTTCTGCGGTAGGATAAAATTCCGAGAAATGCCCCAGCCCCGGAGCCATGTTGGGGAGCTCCAGGATGCCGTCAACCACCGGCAGTGCCAGTGCCTGCTTGAATAAAATCGTCAAAAACTCCTTCGATTGCAAAAATTTCCAGACCTTTACCGCTGCCTCGCGGTTGGAGGCGGCACTGTTCACAACAAGCGGAGAATGTGGAATCATCATCAAGGCTCCGGCACCCTTTTGGGCTGCTGATGTTACTGGCGGCAAAGCCACTGCCCAGTCATCCTTTGGCATATATTCCTGCAATTTCACATAATCTTTGCTCGTTACGTACATCATCCCGATATTGCCATCGGCGAACTGCCGCAAGGCGCTGTTGCGCTTCAGCAGGGTTTCTCCCGGATACAGGCTGCCCTGTGCCTTCATATCCAGCAGCATCTGCAGCCATGGGGCATATCCGCTCAGATCATAGCGGCCGGTGCGGTAATTATAAAGATAAGTCCCGCTGTAGGTACTCGACATCTCAAGTCCCGTCTGCAGACTATACTGGCTGTCTCCCGCCGGCAGGCCAAATCCGTATTTATTTACACCGACCCCGGCCTGGCTGATCTTCCCGGCGAACCGCTCCATATCCGCAAACGTAACGGGCGGCTGCTCCGGATCAAGACCGGCATTGCGGAACAGCTGCTTGTTGTAAATCAACCGTACCGTCTCAATACTGGAGGGCATAAAATAAATGCCGCCCTTATACAGCGAGCTGTCCGCAAAGTCTCTCGCCCAAATCGGGAACCTGTCTAAATCGCCGGTATTCAGAAAAGAAGATAATTCGGCCAGATACCCCTTCTCCACATACGTTGCCAGCCAGCCATTATCGACGCTGAACACATCCGGCCCTTGACCTGATGTCATCAGCATGTTCAGTGTATCCCCATAGACATCTGTTGAAAGATTCATGATTATAATCTCAATGTGGTCCGGATTGCTCTTATTGTATTGATGGATCGCATTCTTCACTTCCAGGTTCTCCGTCCAGTCATATAGTGCAATTCTGATCTGGGTAACCGGGACTGCCTCAGAGGCAGGTTCGGAAGCGAAATCAACCAGCAGCGGACGTTCATAAGCAATGGCATAGGCCACAAGCCCGCAAAGGACCAAGGTAATTCCAAGGAAGAGGATTCGTTTCACCGTGCACCTCCTGCGTTGACATCAAGACTTATCGCGTTTTACAATGGATACCAGCTATTGGGTTAAACTCATTCAGCATTTAATATATTCCAATAATATCCGTTAAATGGCAAGCGAAGAATATTCACAGGGCCAGAGGAGGACTCAAATGAAAAAACTATTTGATACTCTCTCCAAAACTCTCTTCCTGTACAATTTCAGCATCCGCAGCCGGCTCATCCTCTACTTTCTCTTTCTTGTCCTTCTCCCGACGACTATCATCTCTATTACCGTTTACAATAAATCGGCGGATATCATCACCCGTAATGTCAATACATCGATTGAGAACAATCTTAATCTTGTACAGGATAATCTCGCACAGCGTTTCGAGAGCGCCAACAATTCCATGGTCTCCCTTTACCTCAATACCGAATTTGCAGATTTGATCTCTTCCAACCGGCCCACCGACAGCACCGGCATTATCAATGAGTTGGCTGCCCTGAACAAAATGCTGGAGAACTTCCCTGCAAACGGGACCTCGGGAAGCAGCTTCGTCCCTATGCTGTATATGCTGAACCGCCCGGAATATACCCAATACAACTTCTCCAGACGGGTCTTTAATATCGACCAGATCTCACTGAAGCCATGGTATCTCGGCATACCGGCCAGATCCGATTTCACAGTGGTCGGCCTAAGCTCGCTGGACTCCCGGTTTACGCTTAAATTCGCCAAACGTCTGTTTGGCATACGGCATGCCCAGCTGCCTTATGTCGGGCTGCTCACCATTGATATTCCCGTGACGGAATTCAGCACATTGCTGGAGCACTATAAGCCAACGACGGGCAGCAGAATTTATATTGCTGACCAGACTGGAACCATTGCCATCAGCCCTGAGGAGACCCTGATCGGGCAGAACATCAGCACACAGGATTATTACGGTAAAATGGCTGCCGAACCCGCAGACCCCGACATCTTTCATTCCTTCGATCATGTGATTCAGGGCGAGAATATGCTCGTGAGCTACAAAAAAATAAAAGCCACCGGCTGGACCATTCTTTCCATCTCGCCCATAAGTGAACTGAATGGAGAATTGGCCTCGTTCCGGCGGGTGATGTATGTCGTCATCGGCATATGCATGCTGGTATCCCTGATGATGGCCCTGCTGCTGTCGGAGAACATCTCTGCTCCTATACGCAAATTCATCCAGTCGATGTCACATGCCGAAAGCGGGAATTTCAACATCATCATCCGCTACCGGCGCAAGGACGAATTTTCCTATCTGTTCAACCGTTATAACAAGCTGCTGCAGCAAATCAAAGCACTGATCGACAAGCTCTATGTCACTGAACTGCGTAAGAAAGAGGCCGAACTAAAGACATTGCAGGCCCAGATCAATCCCCATTTTCTTTATAACACCCTGGATTCGATCAACTGGCTGGCCATCAATCATGATGTCCCCGAGATCAGCCATATGGTGACCTCCTTATCCGACTTCTTCAGGTACAGCCTCAGCAAGGGGAGGAATATTATCCCGCTGCGGGATGAACTGAAGCAGGTGGAGAGCTATCTGGAAATCCAGCAATTCCGCTTTCAGGATAAACTCGCCTATGAGCTGGAGAAAGCCGACCCCCGGCTGCTGGAGGAATGTCTCGTGGTGAAACTAAGTATCCAGCCGCTCGTGGAGAATGCGATTATTCATGGGATCCAGCAGCGGCGGGGGAAGGGTACAATCCGCATAAGAGTGGACTCTTCCCATGATATCCTTTGCATATCGGTTTTTGACGACGGCGTAGGGGCGGACCCGGAGAGGCTGAACCAGCTGCTTACCGATCAGCAAGGTAACCAGTCATATGGCATCCGCAATGTGCATATGAGAATCCAGCAGTTTTTTGGCGAGTCCTACGGCATCCGTTACTATGCCAACACCGAAGATCAGGCAGGCCTGCTGGCTGTGATCCGGTTTCCGGTCGTTACTACTTGGGATGAGGTGATTGAAGATGTTGACGATGATCATAGCGGATGACGAGCCGTTTATCCGCCGCAGTCTGATCCACGGGTTCAAGTGGCAGGAGGAGTTCGGGCTTGAGGTCATCGGTGAGGCGGCAGACGGCGAGGAGGCCTATGAATTATGTATGAAGCATACTCCGGATATTCTGTTCACCGATATTATGATGCCCTTTCTGAACGGCCTTCAGGTCGCCGAGAAGCTGAAGGCCGCCGGTTGTCTAACCAAAATCATCATCATTAGCGGCGCGCAGGATTTCTCCTATGCCCAAAGTGCGATGAAGGTTAATGCCGAAGGTTATATTCTAAAGCCGGTTAAACTCGGTGAAGTCAAAGACATCTTTCATAAAGTCATTGCCCGGATTCACCACGAAAGAGATAACCAGCTGAATTTGAATCAGTTGAAGAAGCAGCTGCACGACAATATGCCGCTGATCCGCGAGAAATTCCTGCAGAACCTGATTGCCGGACTATACCGCAATGAAGGGGAGATTTGGGAGAAGGTCGACTATTTTACCCTTCCTTTTAAACGAAATGACCCACTGTCGGTAGGTGTATTGCAGCTTGACGATTACGGGGCGGCAGTAGACAAATTCACGGAGGAGTATAAGCAGCTGCTCTATTTCTCCATCCAGAATATTATGAGCGAATGCCTGAATAGCCACCCCTGCGGAATCGGATTTGTAGCCAGCGAGAATGAGTTTATTATGATCTTTTGTCCGGGGGAGGAGCCTGCATCAGACTCCATCTCAAGCCTCTGCGAGCAGATTATCGCCAGTATCAAAGAGTATCTGCGTCTTGACGCCTCGATTGGTATCGGCAGAACCTGTAGGCTCGCCGGACAAATCGAGAACTCCTATAAAGATGCGTTGGCCGCGCTGGCTTACAAATTTTATACCGGCCATGCTTCCATTCTCCATATCAAGGATATTCAGCCGGATACGGAAACGCTGCAGAGCACTTTTTTTTATAAATTCCATGCCCAGCTGATGAATGAGCTCAAAGCAGGCCATACGGACAAAGTAATGGAGCTGCTGGAAACCCTGTTCACCATGCTTGAAGGGCCCAAGCTGCAAATCGGTTATGTACAGAGCATCTGTGCGGAGATCATCTTCACTTCTGCAAGAGCCCTGTATGAAATTGATGAGGAAATCGAACGGGTGCTGAATGACCGGATTACCATCATGGATACACTCTATATCCAGAAAAATATTGCCGGACTCAAAAGCTACATGCTCTCTCTTTTTCATGATTTAAGCGTATATGTGGCAGGCAAAAACACCTCAAAGAACAGCAGAGCCATCAACAAAATCCGGAGTATCGTGCAGGAAGGGTATGCCCAGGAGCTATCCATCTCCAGGATTGCAGAGGAGGTCTTTCTGACCCCCAACTATATCAGCCTGATCTTCAAAAAAGAAACCGGTGAAACGATCACGGACTATATCACCAAAATCCGCATGGGCAAAGCCAAAGAGCTGCTGCAGACTACAGATCTGAAAGTGATGGAAATTTCCGAAAGGGTGGGCTATGAGAACCCCCATTATTTCAGCACCGTGTTCAAGAAAACCGTGGGCGTCCACCCGCTCAAATACCGGTCTGACCAGGAAGAGATGCCGTAATCCGGCTATTTATAAATATAGGATTTCACACCTATCCTGGAAAAAATGGTGTTTCTGGCACCCTTGTTCTCCGGCGTAGGGACAGCCGCCCTCATCGCTAATCCACTAATATAGGCAAAGTTGGGATGCAGCGCCTCGTCGGTAAAATAAGCAGAAGTCCGGCTTCCCGGCACTCTGTGCCGGTTGAGTGCGGCAATCATTTGCGCCGAGCTTTTGATGCCCAGCCCATGCCCGTAGTAGCGGTCATCCCCAAGCATGATCGCATTCTCCCCCTGCCATTCCGGCTTATCCGGGTTATGGTCGGGATTCTTGAAATAGACCACATCTCCTGGCAGCATATCAGACTTCTCGAAGGTAGTAATCATCTGCAGATTGCTGTCATAATTCCAGTCCCACAGGAAGATGTCTCCGAAATGCCGGTCAAAGGCGGCGTCCCCGATCGCCCCGATCGTCGCTTTATAAAGAATCATCACCATAGCCATCGCGCATTCGAATGCATAGAGAGATCCGTTCTCAAAAATATCATTGATTGCCGCCGAGGGTGCGGCACCTTCCTTCAACTGAAATCCGCCGTTGTCCGTACGGGTCCAATACCTTGGATTGCAGCGGGAGTTCTTAAAGTTGGAAAATTCAGTTCCGCCGGCATTCATGGATTCCGCCGCCGCGATAATTCCCGCCCGCATGCTCCGTTCAAACGACGGATCCCCGGGTCCATATCCAATCCCCATTCTGCTCTGCCCCTTTCATCTTAAGTTCACAAAATATAGGTTATTGTACGTGTCGGGACTTCGGTTGGTGCAGAGCAGCTGAAATTTATCGAGATAAACTTCAGGCGCTTTATTCGGAGCTGCCGGCTTCCTCCAGAAACCAGCGGTTCACCCGTGCGGTCTCTTCGGTCAGGATATCCAGATAGATGGAGGTCCGGTAATCGGTCTCCTTGAGGCTTTTGCCCGTAATCTCGGCGATCCGGTTCAGCCGGTACATTAATGTGTTGGTATGGATATGCAGAAATGCGGCGGACGCCTTCAAATTGCCGTTGAACGACAAGTAGACGGTGATCGTTTTCAGAAAATCGCTTTTGTGTTCACGGTCATGCTCCTTCAGCGGATACAGCAGTGCGCTTCGGCGGGTCATGCTGCGTTTCTGCTCCATAATGGCCGGAATATACGCCCAGAAGCCGATTTCCTCATACAGCAGCAGCTCGCGGGCATGATAGGGCAGCAGCTTTTTAAGCTCCAGAATGGACAGGGCCTCCCGGTAGGCGACAGCAGCAAGGGTATACTCCCGGTATCCCGGACTGCAGCCTGCCGCTAGCGTACAGCTTTCGCTTTTGCCCATATCGCGGATCAGCTTGTGCACGAATGAAGCCAGCCTCTCTGTCCCTTCTACCGGAAAAAGAAACGAAAACAAAATAATCAGCCGGTTCTGCTCCGACGTCAATAACAGCAGGCGCTGCCCGGCATAGGTGTCCATCATCTGGCGAAACCTCAACAGAAAATGCCCGTCGATCACCCGGTTGCTCTCCAGCACGCCGATATAGTAGCTTTCCGGCAACAGGATCGCCCCGTTCTCCGCTTCCTGACGGATGCGCGGCTCATTTTCATAATGCGAGGTCAGCAGCTTCCAGAAGAAATCTTCATGTGTCTTGTCCTGCTTCATCTTCCATCCGCGCTGCTTCAGCAGATAACGCCCGGCGATGCCGGCGGCCTTCTCCACAATGCTCTCCGCATGGCCTGAGGCCAGATTGCCCCGGTCCACAACCCAGATATAACCGAGGATTTCCTGCTGGTGTCTGATGCACATGGCAAGCCGGGGCCCCAGCCCAACCTCCATAACCGCCGGAATGCGGATTGGATGTGCGGCGTTCTCCAGCTGATGCATTACGCCCTTTTTTCGAAGGCCAATAATGACTGTATTCGGAACACGTTTGCCGATGATGGTGGAGATGCGGGCCGGGTCGCTTTCAAACTCATGGGAGCTGTAGCCGATGACATGGTGGTTGCTGTCTTCAATCGTTACCTGGGACTGAAGGGACTCGCTGAGGGTATCCGCCAGGGATTCCATGCTGTCAAAAAAACGGTCAAATATTGGCTCTGACTCTGTCATATTCCCACCCCAACCTGAAGAATAGCCGAATTTGCGCTATAGAGTGATTACATTATAGTACTCCGAGCAGCGGCTGACTATAGGATGATGAAAGAAAACCTAACATGTCCCAACAAAAACAGCCCGGTAATTTCACCGGACTGCTTAAGATTGACCTTTTGCTCTTTTTTCGGTTCTATATTAGATCAGAGTGAACTTTTGTTCTAATGCTTTCTCTACCGTGAAGTACTCTTCCCCGAGTGCTTCCGCTACAGCCTGGCAGGTGATCTTTCCATTGGCCACGTTGACACCGCTCTTCAGACCGGCATCGTCCTCAATCGCCTGGAATACCCCTTTATTGGCAATTTGCAGCGCATAAGGAACTGTAACATTGGTTAATGCAATCGTTGAGGTTTTGGCTACAGCGCCCGGCATATTCGCTACCGAATAGTGCAGTACACCATATTTCTCAAATACCGGATTATCATGTGTGGTGACCCGGTCGATGGTTTCAACGATACCGCCCTGGTCAATCGCCACGTCAACAATGACCGAGCCCGGCTTCATCGACTTAACCATTTCTTCAGTGACCAGCTTCGGAGCTTTCGCACCCGGGATCAGCACTGCACCAACCAGCAAATCCGCTTCAGCAACCGCCTTGGCAATGTTGTAAGGATTGGAGATTAGCGTATTAATCTGTGCGCCGAAGATATCGTCCAGCTGGCGGAGTCTGTCTGCGCTGAGGTCAACAATCGTCACTTCCGCGCCCAGGCCAATCGCCATTTTGGCTGCATTTGTGCCGACTACCCCACCGCCGATAATGCTGACCTTGCCTCTGCTGACGCCGGGAACACCTGAGAGCAGAATGCCTTGTCCGCCGTAGTTCTTTTGCAGAAATTGTGCCCCGAGCTGCACAGACATCCGTCCGGCCACTTCACTCATTGGCGTAAGCAGCGGCAAGGTACGCTCATGGACAACTGTCTCATAGCCGATGGCGAAGACGCCTCTTTCTTTCAATGCGGCGGCGAGGGACGGTTCCGGGGCAAGGTGCAGATAGGTGAAAAGGATGAGACCCGGGCGGAAGTAGCCATATTCGCTTTCCAGCGGTTCTTTCACCTTCATCACCATTTCGGCGTCTGCCCATACGGCAGAAGCTTCGGCGATCAGCTCCGCTCCGGCGGAAGCATAGTCTTCATTCAGAAATCCGCTGCCTGCTCCGGCTCCGGCTTCCACCAGTACTTTATGTCCTTCGGCTACCAGGCTGACTACTCCGGCAGGGGTAATGGCTACGCGGTTCTCATTGTTTTTGATCTCTTTGGGTACACCAATAATCATCGTTAATCGCTCCCGTCTTATGTGTTTCTCTTATGTAAAGAATTATAACATGTGATTTCTCGAGACAATTTGGTGAAAAATAAAAACTTTATCTGCCATGATTGTGTTTTTACACAATGAAGGTGATGGACATCCGTTGATCATTTTACCAAAGCATTGGTGTATATAGCAAACCAGTGAATCCCGCGCACAAAAAAAGACACCAGCTCAGGTGTCTTTCGTACTGAATTATTTTGTTAAGAAGATGGGTAACATGCCGGTCATAGGAAGGATTTAAGAGAAAATCATATCTAATGTTATGTTTAATAACATGAGTTACTTAGATAATACAGCCAGTACCGTTTCCAGTACAACATTCACCCCTTTTTCGCAATCTTCATAGGAAGTAAGTTCTTCTTCACAGTGGCTTTTCCCGTTCACGCTGGGCACAAAAATCATTGCCGATGGCAGAAACCCGGCCACAAACTGCGCGTCATGCCCCGCTCCGCTGGCCATCTTTTTACTGCTGTAACCCAGTCTCGATGCTGCCTGCTGAGTCAAAGCACAGATCTCCGGATCGAACCACACAGTATCGCGGCCCCACAGCTTGGTCTTGGACACCGAACACTCCAGCAGCTCTTCGGGCAGGCCGCCTATGATATGCTCAACTTCACGTACAATATCCATATCCTTATGTCTAGCCTCGACGGTAAAAATCACCTTATTAGGAATCACCGTATGAATATTAGGCAGCACGTTCATTCTGCCCATCGTATAAACTAACTCCGAATCCAGCACACCCAGCTTGCTCCGCAGCTCTGCAATCAGGCCGGTGGCGGCAAACAAGGCATCCTTGCGCATATCCATCGGCGTAGTTCCGGCGTGATCCGATTCACCCGTCACTTCAATCTCATAGCAGGCCATGCCTACGACACAGTCAACCAGGCCAATGGCGAGATTTTCTCGCTCCAGCACAGGTCCCTGCTCGATATGCAGCTCCAGATATGCAGTTGCTTCCTTGATCCGGTTCGCAGCCTCTCCCGCATAGCCGCTCGCTTCCAATGCCTCTCCAAAGGTCGTCCCTTCCGGGTCCTTTTTCTTCAGCATTTCCGTCTTGCCGAACTTCCCGGACAATACGCCGGACGCCATCATCGAAGGCTCGAAGCGCGCACCCTCCTCATTGGTGAAATTCATCACCGTCACCGGCAGCCGGGGCTTGATGTCATGGTCAACCAGAGTGCGTACCACTTCCAGGCCGGCTATGACGCCAAGCACACCATCGAAGCGTCCGCCCTTCTTGACAGTGTCCAGATGTGAGCCAATCACCACAGGCGGCCCTGCTTCCGTTCCTGCAAGCGTGGCGTACATGTTGCCCATATCATCCACTTTGACCGGCATACCCAGCTCTTCACAACACGCAGCGAAGTAATTCCGCACCTTCACATCCTGCTCCGACAACGACAACCGGGTAACTCCGTTATTGTCCGTACGCCCAAAATCGGCAAAGGCCTCAATCGTATTCTTCAATCTCTCACCGTTCACGAATATTTGCTTAAGCTGCATGGGCCTATCCCTCCATTTTGAACGCATACTTATACAGATACATTGCTTTCTATATATGTTATACCATTGCGTCAGATTGTCATTTTACACACTGTAATAATTATTTTTCTGAATTGTTCACGATGTGTTACAACGCCGCTAAGGAAGTCTGTTAAAATATGAGCTGTCAGCAAGGAAGACGGGCTGGCCAACCATTGTGAAAGGGGAGTAATTTTATGAACACCATTTTGCGCAGCGGCTCAGCACAGGCTGAGATCAGCACCCTCGGAGCGGAGCTTGTCAGCTTCACCAGAAAAGACACAGGCACTGAATATATATGGAGCGGCGATGCCGCCTATTGGACAGGCCGTTCTCCAGTGTTGTTCCCGATTATCGGCGCTGTCCGTAACGGAGAGATCAAGGTTGGTGGACAAGCGTATAAGCTTGCCAATCACGGCTTTGCCAGACGCAGCGAATTTACAGTCGTTGAAGCGGACGAGTCCCGTGCGGTCTTCCTTCTCACCAGCAGCGAGCATACCCTGTCCAGCTATCCGTTTAAGTTCAACCTGTATATTACATATACGCTGAACGATAGCACTCTTAAGCTGGATTACCGGGTGGAGAACATTGACGGAGGGAACATTTGCTTCCAGCTCGGCACGCATCCTGCATTTAACTGCCCGCTGGATGAGAACGGAAGCTTCAGCGACTATGTGCTCGAGTTCTCCGAGTCCGAAAACCTCGACCGGGAGTTCCTGAATGACGGCGGACTTCGGATCAGCGGTAAATCGGAGCCTGTGCTGAGGGAAGAGCGCAGCCTTCCATTATCCCATGAAATGTTCAAGGACGGCGCGCTTATTTTCCAGAATGTAACCTCCCGGCAGATCTCGCTGAAAAGCAGACTTACCGGAAAAAGCGTTGCTGTATCCTTCGAAGGCTTCCCGGATCTCGGCATCTGGCAGCCGCTGAATGCACCTTTTGTCTGCATCGAGCCTTGGCAGGGATTCGCAGACAGCGATGTCTTCGAGGGCGAGCTTTCGGAAAAAGAAGGTATTATCACCCTGTCGCCAGGAGAACATTTCGCCAGCTCACTGACGATAGAAATTAATTAATACCTGCATGCTTCATAACAGCTTTCCGTATTTCCAGCGAGAAATAGAAGGATATTTTATAGCGTGAAGCATATAAATTTTTAAAAAAAGAAGGCCGTTAGCCCACTGATGGGCTACGGCCTTCTTCGTACTTATATGCTTTTATTGACTAAGCGTTTCTCCACCTTCAATCCGCACTGTGAACGTGTGGTTATTGGAAGCTTCCTCAATTTCAGCATAAGCCCAGTGTGTCGTTGGGACGTCGGGCCAGCTTGGTGTGGTGACACCATATAACGGTCCGCGTCCGAACAGTCGATTGACAACCTTTACAGCTTCAGCGCGTGTCAGGCTACCGGTTGGACGGTACGTACCGTCCTTATAGCCGTTAAGGATGCCGGCCTTGCTTGCGGCCTCAATTTCTCTGGCGGCCCAGTGGCTAGCCGTATCCTTGAACCCGCCGGATGTAATAGCCGCAGTATCCAGCTTCTTATATCTCGATGCAACGGCCGCTATCTCTCCGCGGCTGATAGGAGCATCCGGGAGGAACAGGCCTTTATCGTTACCCTGCATCAACCCTGCCTCCTTGACGAATTGAATCGCCCCCTTCGCCCAGTGACTATCCTTCACATCCGGGTAAGTGGAAGCAGCTGGCGCAGCGGATGCGTCATAGCCAAGGTTTCTCGCCAGAATCGCGGCCATTTCCGCACGGGTAATGGAATGGTTCGGCTTGAAGGTTCCATCTGTAAAGCCGTTGATGAAGGCTTTGTGTTGGTTCAGCTGCTGCTGTTGTTGCTGCTGCGCTGCCTCTGTTGCCGCCAAATACTGCTCCCAGCCTTCCATGTTCAGAATGGTGAAGGTACTGAATTTGTTCACCTCGAACTGTAAGCCAAGTTCGCCGGATTTGTAATCAACAACCTTCGCCTTCTTCAGTTCCTTATCGCCATCACTATGCTCGATAAAGATGACCAGATTGGACAGGAATTCTTCTCTTTCCGAGAGATTGGCTGGCAGCTGCACGTCACGCAGAGGGAGCGTTAATGTAACCGGTCTACTCTGCATATTGGTCTCGATCGTCATCGGACGGGCGACAACATCAATTTGTTTGTCAGCTGCGATTTCTCTGACAATCCGCTCGATTCTTGCCCGGTCTTCCACCTCTTTGCGCAACGTCTGGTCTTTAATCGGCACTACATGAAAATATAAATCTTCAGTGAAATTATCCAGTGATAATTGTGATATGAGAATTCTTACGTTCTCCGTGAAGATCTCCATGTTCACGTTGGAGCCGCCGAGCGTCTTAATCGCATCTTTAGGAACATTTACATTAATATCCGCAACCTGATCCTTCTCATCAGGGATCATAATCCGGGCCGTATTATCCAAGGATCCGGCAATTTTCCGGACAACCTCCTCCACCCGATCCGTGGTGAAGTTGACTACATCATGCAGGATTCCACTTGAATCCTGCGTGCGTTGGATAACCGTTTCAGCCAGCACTGAACCTTGACCCAGTTGTCCCGATTCTACCTTCACAGTTATCCGCTCTGTCGACGCTGTCGCAATTGGTGCGGCTGGTACCGCCGGTTCAGCTGTCGGCGTGGCCGGTGTCGGCGTAGCCGGTGTTGGCGTGGCCGGTGTTGGCGTGGCCGGTGTTGGCGTAGCCGGTGTCGGCGTGGCCGGTGTTGGCGTAGCCGGTGTCGGCGTAGCCGGTGTCGGCGTAGCCGGTGTCGGCGTAGCCGGTGTCGGCGTGGCCGGTGTTGGCGTAGCCGGTGTCGGCGTAGCCGGTGTCGGCGTGGCCGGTGTCGGCGTAGCCGGTGTCGGCGTAGCCGGTGTCGGCGTGGCCGGTGTTGGCGTAGCCGGTGTCGGCGTGGCCGGTGTCGGCGTGGCCGGTGTTGGCGTAGCCGGTGTCGGCGTGGCCGGTGTTGGCGTAGCCGGTGTCGGCGTGGCCGGTGTTGGCGTGGCCGTCGGTTCTGCCGTTGGCGTAGCCGTCGGCTCTGCTGTTGGCGTCGCTGTCGGTTCTGCCGTTGGCGTCGCTGTCGGTTCTGCCGTTGGCGTTGCTGTTGGCGTTGGTGTAGCTACAGGCTGGGCCTTAATAACTTTAACTGTGTATATCTTTACAGTCCCATCCTCAGCAGTGACCTGAATATCAAATACGTTGTCCCCTTCAATCAGATGATCTAGAGAGGCCCCGTCTCTTCCAGTGATTTGGCTTTTCGCCTTTCCATCAGCCACTATCGGACTCAAGACGATGGAGTTCACATCATTTCCTACCTCTACCGTATAATCGGAAACGGCAGGATCAAAGGCCGGGTCCAAAGCTCCGACATCTACACCGATACTCCCCAAAGTAGCATCGGACGAACGTGATTGTCGGGTGATTTCCACCTTGTACACAGTTTCTGTCTTTCCATCCTGAGCTGTAACCTTCAGGTTTACGATGTTCAGCCCTTCCACCAGCGAAATAGGCATCGGACTATCTGCCGTAACACCATTTACGGTTATCCGTGCATCCATGTCCCCTTTGGCAGCATCCAGTTCAACCCGATCCACTTCATAGGGTACCGGCAAGAAGTACTTGAAGACTTCTGCGGAGAACTGGGGATTCAGAGCTTCTGTTCCTCTTGCAGAGCTGACGGTCAAATCAGTAAGAGAGGAATCCTTTGGCAGAACGGCACGATTCACAGTAACGGAATAGGTTTTTTTAGTGCTGGCATCACCAGCCGTAACCTCTACTGTAATTTGATTCGTGCCCTCATCCAGTGCTACGCGGTCGCCTGTTACGCCGGTAGAGGTTCCATTCTTCTTTAAGATGTAGGTTGCCAGCTCATTATTAGTCCTAATTAAAAAATCGGCGTCGCTTACATTGTTGTCCACATTGACCGAATAATCACTGATGCCTGCCTGGAAAACCGGTGTTAATTCGCCGGGGAAAATCGTCATATTCAGCAGAGTTGCATCTTTACTTGGATTTCGCACCAGATTAATGGTGTATACCTGCATGCTTCCGTCTTGAGCTGTGACCTTAACTTCAATAACATTCAAGCCTGTGGTCAGAGGCACAGCGTTCAGGTCTTCGATCCAAACCCCATTCACAAATACAGAGGTGCTTGCATTTGCATCATCAACAACTGCACTTAGCTTAGCTACAGAAACTTCGTCCTCGACCGTGCCGCTATAATTGAAAGTACCCGGAATGGATGTAAGGGTAATCGCATTATCCGTTAAGTCAGTCATCGTCAACTCGAGCAAATTCGCATTCGACGAAGCTGCACGGACGATAGTTACCGTGTATTCCTTGGTAGTAACTTTATCAGCCGCTGTAACAACTACTGTAACTACATTTCCTCCTACCCCCAAAGGAATAGGCACTCCTCCTGCCGACTCCAGCCCATTGATGGTATAGGTTGCCTGTTCATCACTTGTAGTTGCTGCAACTGCCATGCTGGTAACATTGTTCGGCACATACTCATAATAGGTCGAGGTTCCGCGGTCGAAACCTCCAGATAATGTTGTGCCGGACAAAGTGATATTGGTCAAATCCGCATCGGAGGAAGCTTCACGGACAATCGTCAATACATAATTTTTTGACGTTATCCCATCCTGAGCCTTGACCAAAATATTGAATTCGTTGACACCAACCCGTAGATTTACCAGTCTTGGCTGAGCATTCGCCGCTACATTCCCACTCAGGCTGATCTCTGCGTTTGCATCCTCAGGAGTAGGAGTAATCGTAAGCTGAGAGACACTGTTAGCCACGGTCACACCATACCCGGTTTGATTTTTGTCAAAAGAAGGATCGACTCCTCCTTCTGAAAGGACCAAACTGGACAGATCGGCATTGGAAGAAGCCTTTCTGATAATATTTACAAGGGTTGTTTTTACACGGACACCGCTCTGTGAAGTAACCACGATCTCAACCGTGTTCAGACCCACATTTAAGTTCTTAGTATAAGCAGTATCATCAATATGAATATTGCCGTCCACTACGAGGCTTGCCGCAGCATCCAGAAGCTTCGGAGTAAGCTCCAGCGAGGATACCTCATTAGCAACCTCAACCGAATATCCCGTTTCGTTGTTATTAAAGACAGGCGACAACGTTCCCGAAGAGACGGTCAAACCCGAAAGATCTGCCACATCCGAAGGTGCACGCAGAATAACCAGACTGTAAGACTTCTTCGTCACTCCATCCTGTGCCGTTACCTCGATCAAGTACTTGTTATTTCCTGCTGCAAGACCCGTAATGAGAAAAGGTGTACCGCTCGGGTGATCCACGCCATTCACCTTAATGCTTGCACCGAATGCGGCTGCCGGAGTGAATTCCGCAGTCGTTACTGCGTTTGCGACTTCCATTGCGTAGTCCGCCTGATTGGTATTGAAGACTGGCGAAGGTCCGCCCGGGGAAGCGGTCAGATTAGTCAGAGAAGCATCCCCCAACAGCTTTCTCACAATCACAACCTCATAGGTTTTCTTTGTTTTTCCGTCCTCTGACGTTACTACAACGGAAATCAGATTCTTCCCGTAGGCCAAGCTGACATTCCCAGTAGCATCAACAGATTCCGTAGAACCAATAGCTCCACCGTTTAATGTCGCTGTAGAGAACAGATTCGACTTTTTCAGTTCCACTTTAACCGAACTTACATCATTTTCGACGGTAGCGGTATAGTTGGACGTATTACTGCTGTAGCTTGGGGACAGCGCAATAGCTTGCCCGCCGCTGGACAAAGCCAGTCCATTCACTGCAGCCAGATTGGCATCATTTCCTGGATAACGGATGATATCAAGCTGATATTCCTTGAAATTAGATGAGAATTTATCGGCTACCTTAATCTTTATGGGCTTATATACACCCACAATCAGGCCGCTGACAGTAAACGTAGGGTAGGAGCCTGCTACCGTCACGCCAGATCCATTGTCTGCGTACGCTGTTACATTTACATCAGCAGGATTCACCGCTCCTACATTTATATCGATACTGTTGTTCGGACTGCTTCCGCTTTTGTTGGGAACATGCACTTTATTGTAGATAATCCCCCGGTTAAAAGCAGGTGCCATCACACCCACAGAGGGCGAAATGAATTTAAGATCAAATTTCCCGGCCACAACACTCAATAAAAAGCTGCTGTTACTTGAAGTAATTCCATCGTTTACTGTGACTTTGATGGTGGAGGCGCCTGTCATGTTTGCTGCCGGAGTAAGATGGATACTTCTTTCCGGGCCTTCCCCTGAAAAGGTGATATTGCCATTCGTCAAAAGGGCCGTATTCGACGAGGTCGCAGAAAGCGTCAGCATGTCGCCGTCATCCACATCAGTCAGTTTAAACGGCTTAGATACAGGAGTGTTCACCGGTGTTACCACGTTGGTGTTGAACCCTGTGTCGGACTGCCATCTGCCACTTACAATGCTGCCATTTCTTGCTCCCGTGGAGGAATCCTTGGCGACCGCTCCATCACTTGGATTATTGAATTTGTAGTTGGCCATCAGACCCGCTTCAGCTCCGCTCAGACTGGTGCTCATCTGACTTTCAATCTCCGCCTGGGTCTTTGCCTTATTCCATATCCGGTAGTCTCTCATGCCCCCCGTATAATTGGCATCCTGGGACCATGTACTCTCACCTATAAAGTTATAAGCTCTCGGCAGATTGGAGTTCTGCGCCTTGGCTTTAGCCATGTCCGTCAGATCCATAAATCCGCTGCCTTTCAGAATTCCATTCCAGTAAATATAGGCCTTTTTCTCCACATGATTATATACGGCGGCCACATGAACCCATTGATTCAAAGGCAATCGCTCCGTTGTCCTTACCAGGTAAGCTTTAACTCTGGTACCCTTTTGCGGCAACGCTTCAAGTGCTATTCTCCCTGTATTTCCTTCAAAGGTAAAATGCAAATTAAAATTATCAGGACCATAAGAGGTATCAAAGATACGCCCCCATGATGGAGCACTGCTGGCATTCACCCACGTTTCAATCGTTAGGGAATTAGCATATATGTCCAGATCGGGAAGGGTTACGTATCCCTTACCGTCAAAATCAAGGTAATCATTGCCCCCAGACTCGGAAATATAAGGAGTATCGTTAACAGGCAGGACTTTGATCTGCGCGGTTTCCTCAAATTCCCCAAAAGCCGATTCTTTTCCTGTATAGGCCTCATTCACATTTACATAGTTAGGAGGATTTCCGCCGGATTCCGCTGGAATCAACCAGTCGCGATACTTGATGCCTACAGTTCCATTCCAATCCTTCTTCGGAACAAACCGGATCATTACACCGCTGCCTAACACAACCATGTTGCCCGGACCAGGAGCTACAATCGACAGCCATACGCCCGAGTTGTTTTTGTACTGCCATTGCCCGTTGGTGTTATCCACCTCAGTGATGCCAACTCCGCTTTGATTTAAATCTGAAATGTTTTTCCCCGCAGGTTCCAGCGTGTCCTCGAGAATGGTATCCAGCGGTATTGAAGTCTGTGCCTGAGCAACATAGGGTATACCGTAAAAATTGCTAATGATCAGAATGACAACCAAAGCCATGATCAAGTGTTTTGATCCTCTTTTTATTCCCACAAATTCAGCCCCACTTTTCTAAGATGTCCTTGCTATTCAACTATGTCTGGTCTGCCCTCCCTGGCTTAGTCTGGAAAATGCTTATAATCTAATTATCGGAATTTTAGATAGCGCTGATTATGTCGAATTTATAGAATTTATTGTTAAATTCAAAAAAATTGTTACTGCTCCATGGCGGCCAATAAGTAAACTAAAGTAGTATATACAACCTTTCTCTGCCAATAGTAAGCTTAAGTTAGCTTATAATCCCAAGATTATTATGATTAATATAGATGGGAGAATCGGATAAGGGAGTGGAGTATATGCAAGGATTGTCAGTGGCTATCTGCACGAGGAACCGGGTACAGGACCTGACACGGTGCATTCATTCTATAACTAAACAAAGCATAGGCCGGACGTATCCTATAGAGGTCATTATCATTGATGACGGAGAGATTCCCGAAGGAACCCTTAAGGGGTTCGAAGCCTTATTGGCCGGTTGCGGTTATCCCCTTTTGTACCACAGCAAAACTGAGCGGGGATTATGGCTGTCCCGAATCAAGGCGGTGGAGCTGTCTACCATGGACAAGATCCTCTTCCTTGATGACGACGTCGAAATCCCCGATCATTATCTGGCCACTTTAATCCAAACCTACCTCGACCATCCGGACTGCGCAGGTGTCGGCGGGGTCGCCATCGGGATGCGCAACAGCTTCCTCGGCACGATCCGCTGTCTGCTCTCCTTCCAGCAATCTCTATCGAGCGGCAAGCTTTCCTTAAGCGGCCAGGCCGGCTCCATGTACAATTGGCATAAGGCACGGAAGATCTTCAAGACAGAGTTCCAGCACGGCTGCAACATGTCCTTCAAGAAAGAGGCCATTCAAGACATCAAACCCGTCCCCTGGCTCCAAAGCTACAGCGTCGGTGAAGACATTCTTATGTCCCGTATCGCGCAAGGTTCCGGCCCCCTTTATATCAATCCCGAACTTAAACTTCTGCATCATGAGTCCCCGGCCTCCAGAGACAATCTTGAGAATGTAGCTTATATGAGAGTGCTGAACCATGTGCATTTGCTCAAGGATAAACGTTCGGGACCTGTCGGTTATCTCGCCCTGGTCTGGACGACGCTCTATCTGATTTTGCGGGAACAGCCCAAGAAGAATACAGCTGCCATCAGCGGCTACAAAAAAGGGCTGAGAGAAATATTCTCCAGGCAAACCGCCGGTTAATCCATCAAACCTCAGGAAGGGAGTGGCCGCATGAGTGTGAGTATTGTAGTGCCCATGTACAATTTAGAACGTTATTTAACACCTCTGCTGCTCTCACTCCTGGAACAAAGCGGGAAGAGGTTCGAGCTGATTATGGTCGATGACGGCTCAACAGACCGGACGTATGAGGTGGCCGCTGACTTCCTGGAGCAGCATCCTGATCTACGTTCGAAGCTGATCCGCACTCCTAATTCTGGAGTGAGCGCTGCAAGAAACACCGGTTTGGCTTCAGCTACAGGAGATTATGTGCTGTTCCTGGACGGAGACGATTATGCCGACGTCAACCTCACGCTGAGTATCGAGGGCGCCACACGGACCACGGGTCCGGATGTGGTCTGCTGGGGCTACAACCTCGTCCGGGAGGATCAGTCGACAATTGTAAGCTTCACTTCCGGTCAGTCCGACACTACGGGAAGCGAGGCGCTGCAGAATATTTTTGTACACAAAAGCCTGAGAATCTGGACCGGAAGCATTGCCTTCAAGCGGAGCTTTCTCCTGGAGAACGACATCCGTTACACAGAGCGCTGTGTGAACGGAGAGGATCAGGAATTTATCTATAAAGCCTTATCCAGAGCGTCCCGGGTGATCTCGATCCCCGACGTATTATCCTATTATGTGCAAAGGACGTCATCCATTACAGGCACATATAATGTGAACAAATTCGATGTTGTCGATGCCTTCAAGCGGGTGGATGAATACTTCAAAGCCCATCCCTTCAGCGAGGCCAGCACCATCTCAGAGCTCCTCTTGACCCGGGAGATGACGGAGAACTACTTTTACAATCTCAAGACCTGCCTGAACGGCACTTCGGGAATCCGCATGCGTGACCTGCTTCATGACATTGAGAAGACCTACCCTCATTTGAACGAAGAGATGCTGCTCATTATGAAACGCTACAGCGGGGATGACAGACAGCTCGCTTTTAGAATCAAAGCCTTCTTAATTTCCCCGGCTTTATATGCGCGGTTGATCCACATGGACAGAAGCTGGCTCCAGTTCAAACATAAGCTCAAAACCATGATCACCAGAAAGGAAATTAAGATATGAAGAAGATGATGGTAAGCGCATATACAGAATTCAATTTGGGCGATGATTTGTTTATCAAGGTACTCTGCGAACGGTATCCGGATACCCGTTTTATGATCATTGCTCCCCGTTTATATAAGCTGGTATTCAAGGACATCAAGAACCTCAAGGTCTATGCTTCGGACTCCGTCCTGTTCCGGGGAATTAATTATGTCTTCCGAAAATTAAAGCTGCATAACAACTTTCTGCAGAGATTTCTGGGTGATCAGTCAGATGGAACCGTGCATATCGGCGGGTCTATTTTTATGCAGGGAGAACACTGGGCGGAATATGTGGCGAACGCGGAAGCCATGCGCAACAAGAGCAAGCCGTATTATTTGATGGGCGCCAACTTCGGTCCCTTTACGGATGATGAGTATTACCAGGTGCACCGGCGGATATTCCCGGAATATACTGACGTCTCTTTCAGAGAGCAATACTCCTATGATTTATTTAAGGATTTGGGCAATGTCCGAATGGCTCCGGATATTATCTTCCAGCTGAAATATAAGGCAAACGAAACCTCATCCGGACACAAACCTCCAGCGGGCCAAACGATTGCGATTTCGGTGATTAAGCCGTCGTCCAAGAACTTAAGCAGTTTTGACAACCTCTATTATGAAAAAATGAAAGATGTTGCAGTCTATTTCATCAAGCAGGGTTATGCCGTGCATTTCATGTCATTTTGCCAGCATGAAGGCGACCAGGAAGCCATTGGGCAAATTCTCGGTCTGATTCCGGCAGAATTTCAGGAGCAGACCCATGTTCACCTCTATAAAACAAACATAGATGACATCCTCGCCGCGCTGGCAGGTGCCAGCTGTATTGTCGCTTCCAGGTTCCATGCGATGATTCTCGGCTGGGTGTTTGACAAGCCTGTCTTCCCGGTGGCCTACAGCAGCAAGATGGTCAATGTCATGCAGGATGCCTATTTTACCGGAAAATACACCGATTTCGCCCATTTGTCCGAGCTTACACCGGAAGAGGTGTATGACAGTATGGCCACTAACCGGCTTGACGTGACGTTACAGGCAAATCAGGCAGAAAAGCATTTTGAACAATTGGACGCTTATCTGTCACCGGCACCGTTTATGGAAGGGAGAAGAAGCTATGAAAGCTAAACGGAGCCTGCTGAACCTCGGCTTTGGCCTTACCAGCCAGGTGATCACAATTATTCTCGGCTTCTTCATTCCAAGACTGATTATGGTCAACTACGGCTCCGAAGCCAATGGTCTCATTGCATCCATCGTGCAGATCATCAGTTACTTCGCCCTGCTTGAAGCCGGGGTCGGTGCAGCTTCGCTGCAGGCTCTGTATAAGCCGATAGCCAGCAATGACCGGGGTCATATCAATTCGATTCTCGCGGCAACCTCACGCTATTATAAAAAAACGGGAATGTACTATTTTATCTCCGTCGTATTGCTTGCAGTCATTTATCCGCTGGTCATCCACTCGGAGATCAACAAAGTGAGCATCATGGCGATTATTTTATTCTCGGGTCTGGGCGGGGCCATCAACTATTACTTCCAGGGCAAATTCAGAATTCTGCTGATCGCCGAGGGCAAAAGCTATGTGGAGACGTCCATCGTCACCATCGCAAATATTCTGAACAATGTCGTTCGGATCATCCTGCTGCTGCAGGGTGTGAACATCATTGCCGTGCAGGCTTCCTTCTTCGTGCTCACCCTGCTGCAGATCGTCGCTTTCTATTTCTATTCGAAGAAATATTATAAGTGGATCGACCTCAGCCACAAGCCGGATTTTGCAGCCATTGGCCAGAAAAACTCGGTTATGGTGCATGAGATTTCCTATCTCATCTTCCGCAATACCGACGTGTTGATTCTGACTATATTTACGAACCTGAAGATCGTCAGCATCTATGTGATGTACAACATGATCTTCACCATTGTCGACAACATCGTTCAGACCGTCAACGGAAGTATAAAGGCCGCCTTGGGGCAGAGCTACCATGAGGGCAAAGAGGCTTTCGTGAAGTTCTATGATGCTTACGAGGTCTATTTCATGGGCCTCATCTTTGCCATTCTGACCGTTGTCTATATCATCATCCTGCCGTTCATGAAACTGTACACGGCCGGCGTCAACGATGTGAACTATATTAATACCTGGCTGCCGGTTCTATTCGTGGTGATTAAATTGTTGACCAATGCCCGCACCACCTCCAACAATATCATCACGATTGCCGGACATTTCAGAAACACCCAGTTTCGCTCTATTATGGAGTCGGCGATCAATCTGGGGGCTTCGATCATTTTCGTCATCTTCTTCGGAATTTATGGCGTGCTGATGGGCACCATCGCCGCGCTGCTGTACCGTTCCATTGATATTGTTGTCTATGCCAGCCGGGTATTGCTGGAGCGCAGTCCATGGATCACTTTCCGCAGATGGCTGACCAACGTTGCGGTCTTCGCTGCCATCGTTTTTGTCACCACCAAGCTCGACCTCAGCATCACCTCATACACCGGTGTGATTCTCTGGGCCGTGCTGCTCGGCATCATCACTCTGCCCATCTATTTCCTGGTCGGATCGCTGATGGAACGCGAGGTATTCCTCTATACCTGGGGTTATCTCAAAGGCTTCCGTACGAAGCTCAAGCTGAAGCGCAAGGTTACGGCCGGGCAGGCTTAATTAAGCGGCGCAGCGCGTATGAGATGTGTGGACGGGCGGGATGCGGGCGCGCGGATGCGGATGCGGGCACGCGGGATGCGGGTGCGCGGGATGCGAGTGCGCAGGATGCGGGATGCGAGTGCGCAGGATGCGGATGCGCGGATGCGGGCACGCGGGATGCGGGTGCGCGGGATGCGGGATGCGAGTGCGCGGGATGCGGATGCGCGGATGCGGACACGCGGGATGCGGGAGTTGCGTAAGATGAGGGGGCTGACTTACTAAATGCCTAAGCCTTAGCTGCATTTCGTACAACTAAAACTTGGTATTTTGGGGCCGATACTGAAATAATTGTATTCTGTACACTTAAATAGAGTCAAACTAAGTAAAATGAACCCAATTGCCATTTATAACTGTATACAATGCACTTATTACTCAAAAATCGCTGTTTAGGCTCCATATAGTTGCACTAAATACACTTATACAACTTGCCGCGCTGCAGAGTCATTTCTCAGTTCGATTCTTGTAACAAAACCAAGGGTATGCTTCCACAGCGACTTTGCACGAAGTACATCAATGAAGCAGATGCTCACAAAACCAAGCGTATGCTTCCGCAGCGAGTTTTGCACGAAGTACATCAAGGAAGCAGGAGCTAACAAAACTTTGAGGAGGGCTGAATATGGATCACAGCGAGGAATTGCAACAGGCCGGCTACCGATTACTCCATCAGCTCCATGACGATATTCAGCATTTCTCCGCCGAAGAGCTATCACGCGAAGCCATTGTACGCCGGGGTCGGGAGATTAGCAGCAAGGAAAGCGCACCTGCGATCCAGGAACATCTGGCAACCTTGACTGAAGTGATCGAGGCTTATTTGGCGGGGAGAGCGTCTGAGGATGCGCTGGAGTACTATTTATTGCGCCAATTTCATATTGAATTGAATACGATTGAGGGACTGCTTACGCAGCTTGCCAGACTCAGCAGCGGAGCCGGGGAAACAGAGAGCCTGCTGCCTGAATCCGCCGATCCTGCTGCTTATCCGAAGGTCAGCGTTATTATCACTACTTATAATAGAAAAGACTTCCTGCATCAGGCGATTCAGAGTATTCTCCGGCAGGATTATCCCAATAAAGAAATTACCGTCATTGACGACTGTTCCAGTGATGGCACGGGCGAGATGATGCACACGAATTTTGGCGGTGACCCGCGTGTCATCTTCATGCAGAATGAAACTAACAGCGGGCCGGGGAATAACCGGCGTAAGGCTTTTGCCGCTCATGGAGATGGTGAATATATTCTGTTCCTCGATGATGACGACTATCTGATTGATTCCAGTTATTTAAGCAGAGCTGTGAATTTTCACCTGGCGCATCCTGAGGTATCATTTGTGGCCGCAAACGTATTTCTGGAATACTCCAAAAGCCGGAAGCTCACGATCTCCAGCCTGCAGCTGGCCAGCATTACCGGCAAGAAGGATTATTTCATGAATTTCGAGCAGAAGGGTTATCCCAAGCCTGCCTCTACACTAACCACAGTCTTCAAACGCGAAGCGCTGATGAGCATGGACATCCTGAACATGAACATGGTCAACGATGCCTCGATTTACCTGCGTGCCCTGCTGATCGGCGATGCCGGGTTCATCGATGGTTTGGCCGGGGTGTACCGGATTCATGGCAATAACATCACCTTTCATCTCAGCCAGTCGTTCCTGATTGAGAACCTGGAGGAGAAGCGGCTTATCCGCAATATGGCGATTGAACGCTACGGCTACAATAAGCAGGAAATGAACGAGTGGTTCAACCACAATGTGTATGACACGATCTCTTATTACCTGATGAATTCGGCCAAAAGTCATACCGACTTCAAGTTCATGTACAGCTGGGCCAGCAGCCATTCCCCCAAGGCTTACAGCCAGCTGAAACGCCAGTTCCGCACCAAGCTGATGAAAAAACAGCTGCTGCGGGTATCCTTCGTTCGCTCACTGCTCAACCGGTAACTTCGACTGCGCCCATACCAATGTAGTAACCAGGCACCTTGCGGGGTGTCTTTTTTTCGTGTAACCAATACCCTTTATAGATTGTCAAAAGCAAACTATTGCAGGACAAAAAAACAGCACCCTCCTTCATCGGGAGGATGCCATTTGAAGCTTGTTACGCTTGCTTTATCAGCTGATCCAGCAGCTTAACCGCTGCGCCAAGCTCTGCTTTGGGGATACTGCCATAACGGGCACCGATATGCATCTCAAAAAAGCAGGAGGCTTCCCCTGTTTCCCTCAGCGATGCAGTCAGCCCCACTCCGGTTTGCTCGTACACTGTAACCAGTATCGGCTCAAGCTGCTCCTTGGCTATGGCAAAATGGACATGGAACATGTTCGAGACCGGCTGCTGCGGAAGCGTGGACATCTTATGGCAGCCGCCCAACAAAGCGGCAAGCTCCTTGGCCTCCTCATAGTATTGTCCCATCTTACCGGCTCTCTGCCGGTAATAATAGCGGGCCGGGACAATGTACGGGTAAAGGCTGACCAAATCGCCGCCATGCCGCCGTTTCCAAATCTTCGATTCCTCTGTAAACTCCCTGCTACCCGCGAGAATGGCACCTGCGATACCGCCAATCCCTTTATAGAAGGAGATATATACGCTGTCAAACAGACTGCATACCTCAGCCGCCGTCTTCCCGTAATACGGCAGCACCTCAAACAATCTCGCGCCATCAAGATGCAGAATAATGCCCTGCCCGCGGCAATAGGCGGAGATGGCTTCAAGCTCTGCATACTCGGGCAGCTGACCGCCGATTTCGCGCTGCGGCAGCTCCAGCAGCAGACAAGCAATGTCCCTTCCGATGTTCTTCACATCATCCAGTGTAATTAAGCTGTCCTTATCCGCAAGAAGCAGCGGCTCGATATGATGCAGCTCTTTAAGCCCGTCCTGCTCATGAATTTCCAGATGGCATAAAGGATGATACGCTACCGTCTTCATCCCTTTGCGGCCACACCAGATTCTTAGAGCAATTTGCTGGGCCATGGTCCCGCTGGGGAAAAAGACCGCCGTCTCCTTCCCGAGAACATCCGCCATTTCGGCCTGGAAATCCTCAATCAGCCTGCCTCCTCCGTAAATATCGCTGTCCGTATGTCCATCCACGCCGGCAAAGGCCTCTTTCAATACTTCAATGTCGCGTTTCCCGTGTCCGGCCAACTTCATAGCCGTGGCGTTAAAGGCTTCAAGCAGTGATTTCGTCTCACTCATCCCGGTAAATTCCCCCTTCATTTATGCCAGCATCTGCATCAAATATCTTAAATTATATCATTTCAGGCCAAAACTCCTGATTTTTTTGAATGTTCACGTTTTATTCCCGGTACCGAGGTGAAATAAATTGACCGCTGTGCTACAATATTGAAATTGCAAAGGCAATCGCTTAGGGAGGTTTATTAAAACACCATGCTTATTATTGGTATCGCCGGCGGGACCGGTTCCGGCAAAACGACAGTAGCTCGCTCCGTCATTGACCGTCTGGGAACAGACAAAGTGACGTTCATATCTCAGGATAACTACTATAAAGACCATTCTTACCTCAGCATGGCTGAGCGCGGAGCAATCAATTACGATCATCCGCTGGCCTTCGATACGGAATTGCTGATTGAGCACCTGGATTGTCTGAAAGCCGGACAAGCTGCGTACGCTCCAGTGTATGACTTCACAGTTCACGCCCGCTCCACTGACAAGACGGTTGAGCTTGCGCCCAACAACATTGTCATTCTCGAAGGGCTGCATGTGCTTTCCGATGAGAAGCTGCGGGAACAGCTGAACATCAAGGTATTTGTAGATACAGATCCGGATGTGCGTATTCTCCGCCGGGTGCTGCGGGATATTGAAGAACGCGGCCGGACCATCCGCTCCATTCACACGCAATATCTAACGACGGTAAAGCCAATGCATGAGGCGTTTATTGAGCCTTCCAAGAAATACGCCGACCTCATCATCCCTGAAGGCGGACAGAATCAGGTTGGCATCGAGTTGTTGTCCGTATTGACCGGGAAGTATCTTTCGGGCGATGAGCAGTGGAACGGGAACACGCGGTAAACAAGTGGAAACGGACCGTCCTCAACAGGACGGTATCCGTTTCGGCGAGAAATAGAATTTTGAAATGATACGTAACAGGTACCGTTCTTTTTATAAGGATGGTACCTGTTTTTTTGAAGTAATATCGGCAATCCATGGAATAAAAGCTCCACTTTAGCAGTGGATTCTAGTCAAGAAAACAAATCGGCATCAAACAAACCCCGCCCAACTCACACTATGGAGTTATATTACCTTACATCTGTATGAAATCTCCATGTTTTTTCAGCAACAAAGTATAAAAAAACTTACCGAATGTTATTTTATTTGACTGGTAGCGCTTTATTCAATAAAATAAGGGTTGATTATTTCCGGTTCATCCACTATGATAATGTCATCAGGTGGATTTAAAAGTTAAAGCGATTAAACTTTATAAATAATAAATACAGTAATATTGCCTTTTTACGACATTTATTTACGACAAAAGTTAAAGCGCTTATACTTTTAAGATCGAAAGGTTGGTGTGTCTGTGATTAAGAGTGAGAGCAGGCGTCGGACGTTCTACATGTATTTGTTTATTTCGCCCTGGCTTATCGGTTTCCTGGTCTTCGCGCTGTACCCCATCATGTCATCGCTCTACTACAGCTTCACCGATTACGACATTATTCACCCTCCCAGGTTTATCGGCCTGGCCAACTACACTGAAATGTTTCACAATGATCTGTTCTGGAAGTCGGTAACGGTCACGCTTAGATACACCTTTATCAGTGTTCCGGTACAGATGCTGCTGGCTCTCGGCTTTGCGCTGCTGCTGCACCAGACGATTCCCCTGCGTGGCTTCTTCCGGACAGCAATGTATTTTCCCAGTATGGTGTCAGGCGTCGCGATGTCTCTACTCTGGTACTGGATCTTCAATCCACAGATCGGCCTCTTCAACTACATGCTCTCCTGGTTTGGCATTCACGGCCCGGCCTGGCTGATGAGTCCGGACACCGCACTATATGCCCTGATCATCATGTCCTTCTGGACAGCCGGGTCCGGTATGATTCTCTTCCTTGCAGGGCTGCAGGGCGTGCCGTCCAGCCTAATTGAAGCCGCCAGACTGGACGGTGCGGGCCGCTTTAGAATTTTCAAGAACATTACGCTGCCGATGATCTCTCCCGTGCTGCTCTTCCAGCTGATTATGGGCCTGATCGACTCCTTCCAGGTCTTTACCCAAGCGTTCGTCATGACGCAGGGCGGTCCCAATTATTCCACCTGGTTCTATGTTTACAATCTGTACAACACCGCCTTTAAGGAATACCGGGCAGGGTACTCGTCAGCTCTGGCTTGGGTGCTGCTGATCGTCGTTCTGGTGTTCACAGCCATCATTATGAAGCTGTCAAACCGTTATGTTCATTACGAAGGAGGGGAACGCCGATGAGTACCGTCAAGGCCACCAGCCCCCGGGTGCCAACTTCCCATTCTCGGCGGAAAGCGGATCCCGTAAAGATCGCCAGCTTCATTACTTTGCTGATTACCACCTTCCTTATGCTGCTTCCGCTCTTCTTCATGGTCTCGACCTCCCTGAAATCGAAGCGGGAAATGCTGAAATTTCCGCCGACCTTTCTCCCGGAGAGCTGGGCCTGGAGCAATTACACGGAGATTTTTGATACGCTGCAGTTCGGCACACTGTATAAGAACAGCCTGATCATCGCCGGACTCACCGTCATTGGCACCCTGCTCTCCTCGGCACTGGTGGCCTACGGCTTCGCCAGATACAGAGGGCGGGGCAACCAGCTCTGGTTCGCCCTGCTGCTGAGCACGATGATGCTGCCTTATCCGGCGATCATGATCCCGCAGTTCGTGCTCTTCTCCAAAATGAACTGGATCGACACCTTCCTGCCGCTGGTCGTGCCTGCATTCTTCGGTTCCGCCTACAACATCTTCCTCTTGCGGCAATTCTTCTCCACGCTGCCCGAGGAGCTGTTCGACGCCGGACGGATCGACGGCTGCGGCGAACTGAAGATGTGGCGTACCATTGCGCTGCCGCTGTCCGCACCGGCACTGGCGACCGTCGCCATCTTTGCTTTTATATACAGCTGGAACGATCTGCTCACACCGGTGCTCTACTTAAGCTCCTCGGACAAATTCACACTGCCGGTCGGCATGGCCTCGCTCACCTCGTCGCGGTTCCGCATCCCGCCTTGGCATCTGCTGATGGTCGCCTCCGTGCTGGCTATGGTTCCAATCGTCACCCTGTTTGCGGTGGCCCAGAAGCAGTTCGTGGAAGGCATAGTACTGACAGGTATCAAGTAATCTCCGCTGTACTCTTGGCGGCCAAATATACTTGAAATGATGGAGGGATTCGCTCATGAAAAGGAACAGTACAAGGAAGTCATTCGCACTGCTGCTTGCAGCGTCCATGGCCTTGATGGTGATGCTGTCTGGCTGCGGAGGAGGCAAGTCGGCAGGCAATGTGGCCCCGGGAAACAAGAACACCGGAGACTCCGGCGGTTCAGAGAAACAAGTGACCATTACCCATTACACGATTGATTCAGAAGACCGCACCTTTATCGAGAAGCTGATTCCCGATTTCGAGAAGGAGCACCCGAACATCAAGGTCAAGGTGGAAAAGGCGCCCTATGAGCAGTTTGACAGCAAGCTCCAGACGCTGATTGCCGGAGGCAAATCTCCCGATGTCACCAGCCACTACGGCTACGGCGGGTTCGCGGAATATTACAACAAAGACATGCTGCTTGATCTGACTGACCTGATGGCGGAGGAAGGCTTCAAAGCCGGAGATTACCACATACCGGATAACCTGATGAAGATCTACACCGTAAACAACCGTACCTACGGCATCCCGGTCAATATGTATGTTACCCTGATGCTCTATAACAAAGATATGTTCGATGCTGCGAAGCTGTCCTATCCGCCAAGCGACTATGAAGATAAGAGCTGGACGTTTGAAAAGATGGTCGAGGAAGCAAAAAAAATGACGCTCGTCTCCGACGATATCGCTAAAACACAATACGGTGTCGACTTTACCTGGGCCGAGCGGGATATGCGCCCGCTTTATTTTGGGGCGGAGCCTTACTCCGAGGACACCTGGACCAACGGCGGCGTTCCTTCCGAAACTCATTTCGATTCTCCGGAGGTTATTGCCGCGTACCAAAAGCTGTTCGATCTGATTTTCAAGGATAAAGTCTCGCCGAGTTCCGAGTGGAGCAAAAGCGTAGCCGGCCAGAACGGCGATCCCTTCGTCGCAGGCAAAATCGGCATGTCGATCGGCGGTTCGTGGAACCTCGCGGGAGCCAATGATTTCCCGTTCAACATCGGCGTAGCCGCAGTGCCATGGGGCGGCAATGATAAGGTGCGCAGCACACTGTTCGTTGACCCGCTGATGATTCTGAAGGACTCCAAACATCCGAAGGAGGCTTTTGAATGGATTAAATTCCTCCTGACGACTGAAGTTCAGGAGAAATCGATTGAGCTGAGCGGCGGCAACCCGCCTGTGAATACCGAAGCTGCAGAAGCCTACTACAAGCATTTTGACGGCATTGATCCCGCGGATGTGAAGAAGGTATACGAAGGCGCTGTTAAATATGGCTATGAATCCTACAACCATCTCATCACTAAATATTCGCAGATCAATGATATGTTCATCAATGAGCTGCAGCCTGTCGAGACCGGACACAAAACTCTTGAAGAAGTGATGCCGGTCATCCAGAAGAAAGTTACCGAAATTATTAAGAGATAAGACGTTTAGCGGAGATTCGATAAGCCTTGTATACTGGAGATAGAATATAGCTTCGGAAAATCCGCCGCAAGGAGCGCTAGCGATGAAAGTAAGTATTTTTGATGTAGCCAAAAAATCGGGACTGTCCGTTGTCACCGTCTCCCGGGTGCTGAATGGCGCCGGGACGGTGCGGGAGAATAACCGCCAGAAGGTGCTGGATGCAATCAAGGAGCTGGATTACCGGCCCAATGCGGCTGCGCGCAGCCTTGCCAGCGGCAAGACCGGGATTATCGGCCTTATCGTAACTACACTGCAGGATTCCTTCTTTGATGCCGTGGTCAAGGAGCTGAATGACGTTCTTGCCCTGCACGGCTACTACCTGGCCATCTCCATCTCGACAGGCATCGACTTCAATGAGAACCACTATCTGATTCAGGAGGACCGGGTAGATGGCCTGATTCTGCTCTCCCCGATGCAAGAAGACAATTATATTGTGGAATTGAAACGGCGCGGAATCCCCTATGTGCTGATTGATAATCAGCAGGAGGGGAATGACGCCTATTCCATCACCATTGATAACTTCAAGGGCGGCTATGCGGCGGGCAGCCATCTGCTTGAGCTTGGCCATACCTCCATCGCCCACCTCTGCGGCAATGAGATGTTCCGCAGCACACGGGAGCGGCGCGGCGGCTTCCTGCAGGCCCTGCAGGAGAAAGGGCTGGAGCCGTTTGAGATTGTCCATGGCGATTTCGACATCGGCATGGGCTATGACACCGGCAAACGCTGGCTGCAGGCGGGCAAGCTGCCCACGGCTGTATTTGCCGGGGATGACAATATCGCGTTGGGATTGATCAACGCGCTGATGGAGGCCGGCATCTCTGTGCCGGAAGAGGTAGCCATCGTCGGATATGACGACCACTATATCGCCTCACAGCTGCGCCCGCATCTGACAACTTTGCGCCAGCCGGCGGATAAGATCGGGCTTGCCGCCGCCGATATGCTGCTCAGACGCATCAACGGAAATATGAAACGCGGTGCTAACATCCGGATTGATCCGGAGCTGATTGTACGTGACTCCACCTCTTCCAGGTAGAACCGCACCTGCAATCATTCCACCTGCAGGCTTTCGAAGCCAGTTTTGTATGAAGAGATTCAGAGAAGTGATGCTCACAAAACTAAGCAAATGCTTTCGAAGCCAGTTTTGTATGAAGAGATTCAGAGAAGTGATGCTCACAAAACTTTAGGAGTGACGACCATTGGCTTACTATTTGGGGATCGATGGGGGAGGAAGCAAAACCTATGCCCTGCTCTGCGATGAGCACGGCAATGTGCTCGGCAAGGGCAGGAGCGGCAACGGCAATCACCAGATTAGCGCTGCGGAAGCCGCTGCGAGCATTCGCGAAGCCTCCTTCGCCGCACTGGCGGAAGCCAGGCTGCAGCTTGGCGATATCAAGCACGCTTATCTAGGGCTTGCCGGCGCCGACCGGAAGACGGATTATGATATCCTCCACCCGATGATACGCGGGATCGGATTTACAAATTATACACTCAGCGGCGACCCGATGATTGGACTAAGGGCAGGTACGGGCCGGCCTTACGGGGTCGCTCTGATCTGCGGTACAGGCACCAACGCCGCCGGACGCAATCCGCAGGGCCAGCATTATCAATGCGGCGGCTTCGATTACATGTACGGCGACTTCGGCGGCGGCGGCTCGCTGAATATCGAAGTGTTCCGCACTGTTATCCGCGCCTGGGACGGCCGGGAATCCCCCACCCTTCTGACTGCGCCGCTGCTGAAGCTGCTCGGCTATGAGCGGGTGGATGATATGTACAATGACTTTCTTGATTACGGCAAGCATGTGCCACTTGACGCTGCCCGCCTGCTGTTCCCGGCAGCCGCCGAGGGAGATACTGCCGCGCTAGCGATTCTGCAGCACCAAGGCATGGAGCTGGGCAAAGCTGCCGCAGCAGTCATTCACAAGCTGGGCATGGAGAATGACGCCTTCGACGTAGTGCTTGTCGGAAGCTTGCTCACCCGGGGCGACCGCGGCTGGATCCGTGGACCCATCAGCCAGGCCGTACAAGAAGCGGCTCCGCTTGCTGCAGTAGTCACCTTATCCACCGAGCCTGTGGTCGGTGCTGTCTGGTCAGCCCTGGAAAGTGACGGCCTCACCATTACCAGCGATATTTATGAGAAGATGCGTGTGTTTCAGGATTTCGAACTTATCCCTATCACAACAAGACAGGAGTGATTTATCTTGACAGCTAAGCAAGGACTGAAAATCGCCGTTATCGGCGGAGGCTCTTCGTATACACCGGAACTGGTAGAAGGATTCATTCTGCATTATAAGGAGCTCCCGGTCCGCGAGCTCTGGCTCGTGGATATTGAACAAGGACAACGCAAGCTGAACATTGTCGGCAGTCTGGCTAAACGCATGGTCGAAAAGTCCGGCCTGCCGATTGAAGTCCACCTCACCACCGACCGCCGCAAAGCCATAGAAGGCGCGGACTTCGTCAGCACACAAATCCGCGTCGGCATGCTGGATGCCCGGGGACGCGACGAATCCATACCGCTGAAATACGGCGTTATCGGCCAGGAAACGACCGGCCCCGGCGGAATGCTCAAAGCGCTGCGCACGATCCCCGTCATCCTGGACATCTGCCGGGATATCGAAGAGCTAGCGCCTGACGCGTGGCTGCTGAATTTCACTAACCCGGCAGGAATGGTGACCGAAGCCGTACTGAGATATTCGAACGTGAAGAGCATCGGCCTCTGCAATGCCCCCATCGGGCTGATCAAGGAGGTATCGGCCAAATATAACGTCGCACCTGACCGGATCTATGCCGAATTTGTCGGCCTAAATCATCTGCACTGGATCACCCGCATTGATGTCGAAGGCGAAGACAAGCTGGATGACATGCTGGCCGACACCGCCGGCTACAGTGCAAAGAATGTGCCCGCACGGGAGTGGAATCCCGAGTTCCTGCAATCACTGCGCGCCGTGCCCTCATATTATCTGAAATATTTCTATATGACCGATGCGATGCTTGAAGAGCAGCAGAAATCGTTCAAGGAAGGCGGAAATCGCGCCGAAGTGGTAAAGCGTGTGGAAGAAGAGCTGTTTGAGATCTACAGCAATCTGGAGCTGAAGGAGAAGCCGAAGCAGCTGGAGCAGCGCGGCGGATCCTTTTATTCCGAGGCGGCGGTCAACCTGATGCGTTCGCTGTACAACGGCACCAATGACATCCAGACTCTTAATGTCGCCAACCGTGGTATCCTTGACTTTCTTCCAGAGGATGCCAGTATCGAGGTCAACTGTGTCGTGACCAAGACCGGACCGCTGCCGCTGCCGCTGACCAGAATTCCGCAGATGGCCAAAGGGCTCATCCATGCCGTCAAAACCTACGAGCAGCTTGCGATTGATGCCGCCGTAAGCGGTGACCGCAGCCTGGCTATTCAAGCGATGGCTCACCATCCGCTGGTCCCTTCGGTCGAAGTAGCTATCGCTATGCTCGATGAAATGCTGGAAGCGAATAAGGAGTATCTGCCGAACTTCTTCCCATCCGCAGCAGTTCCCGCTCCGGCGCAATAAGCAACTCCTCCCCTAACCCAGAAGAGACTGCTCCACCCGCGTATGATGTAGCGGGTGAGGCAGTCTCTTCATTTTATTGCTGATCATCACCCGGCAGAAGATTTCCGACATCGCCGGGCAGTGCGGATTCAACAGCTTCTCCCAGTTCAACCGCGTATTCAATAAGCTTAGCGGCATGTCTCCATCTGCCTTCCGTAAGCATCAGGCCTCGTCCAGTCCAAGCTCCACCCTGTTGTCCTACTAAGATGAGTGAAGCTCATTTTAGCCGCTGAACCCAATGAAAAAAAGCTCCCGAGCTGTCCGTAGGGACAATTCAGAAGCTTTCATTCTTGGTATGCGGTCAAGAGGACTCGAACCTCCACGATATTGCTACCACTGGCACCTGAAGCCAGCGCGTCTGCCAATTCCGCCATGACCGCAAAGTAATGTTAATTGCAGTGCAGGAATTAATATATCATGAATTTAACAGAAGGGCAAGTTAATTTTTATTTAGCATTTAAATTTTCCAATGAAAGGCCTAACGTTTAAGACTAATATCATAGGTATACCGCTTTCATAGCTATATATTATTACTAACGATTTCCCATTTGGTCACAGATCAATAACGAGGTGATTCTGTATGAGCAGGCCTTATGTAACGGCAACAAGCACCAACAAACTTCATTTATTCTTCGCGGAACTGGATAGCAGAATGAAGGATTTTGAATCTCTGGACGGCGTCCTGGGCATCACCTTGAACGGCGGATTATCCCGCGGGTATGCCGACGAGTTATCGGAGATCGATTTGGTTTTCTACTTGGAGTCCTCCCCGTATGAGCTGTGGAACAGTGGGCAATCCCCTATCCCCCTAGGTATTACCAGGATCGGCAGCTATCTGTATGACATCAAGATCTCAGATCTGGAAGAAGAGCAGCAGCGGTCTTGGGAGAGTGTGGCGCTGTGGGATTTATCCTATGCAAAAATCCTGTACGATCCCACGGGGCAAATCGCCGAAATGATGTCAGAAAAGCTGGCGCATACACCAGAGCCGCTGCATGCCGAAGGGTTGTTATTCAATTGCTGGTGGTATTTTCGGCTGGCCGGGGATATCTGGATTCACAGAGGTGATCCCGTGCAGGGCCACTCCATGCTCAATATGGCAGCGATCCGCTTGCTGGAGGCCTTATATATTGCCAACCGTGAATATGTGCCGCATGAGAAATGGCTGGTCCACATGAGCAGAACGCTGCCATGGACTCCGGCCTGCTGGGAAACAAGACTCAAGGAGATGATGAGCACCGGGGACCTCTCCAAGGAGAGCCTGATTGTAAGACAAGCCATAATCGAGCACCTTTGGCGGGAAGTCGATTCTTATATCATCAGTAAGGAATGTCCGGGCTACAACTTGAATGTAATGCACAAAAGCTTCTATGATCTGCTGAAATTTCTGCTGCCTAAAGACAGTCTCCCCATCAAGGAATGGACGGATCGCATGGGTTTATCCATGTTGTCGCGAGAACCTTTTGTCCGCTTTACCTCCGTTACGAAAGACCAAATCATTGTAGATAAGCACAAACTTCTATCCATTCAACCGGAGGAGCTAGACTCGTGGTTTGCGGCCTTAGTAGAACAAATTAAGGAGGATTCTTGAGTGAGTAGCCAGCGATTATGTGATAAAGAAGTTGTTCCTACGGAAGAACAGATCTATACGTTTATTGGCGCAGAGGCCAAGCAAGCATGGATCGAACTCAGCCGCTTTGCCGAACAAAATTACGATCACCAGCCAGAACTCAATTTTGGCGGAAAAAATTATGGCTGGAATGTGAGATACCGCAGGAGCGGGAAGACCTTATTTGCTATGTTTCCGGAAAAAGAGGGCTTTACCGTTCTGCTTGTACTCGGGAAAAAGGAGATCGAAGCGTACACGGCTAGAATGGAAGAGTTCGGGACAACTTTCAAGTCGGTGTATGACGCTGCTGCTCAATTCCACGATGGACGATGGCTATGGATTAAAGTGCATTCTATAGATGAACTTAAAGATATTGAGCAAATGATCCTGATCAAGAAAAAACCCAAGAAGCGGGGGTGATTGGATGAACTGGAGAATTAAAGAACGGCTGCATTTCGGAAAAGAACGGAAGCTTATCGACGGCTACTGCCACTTTGGCTTTCATAATCCACAGGGTACCCGGTATATTCTAGACCATGATACACACTGGGTTGGGGAAATCGCGACGGATACGGACACTCTGAACTGGACGGCCGGAAATCAGATCGTCAGAGAGCATGTTAGGCATATCTATGCGGATATCCTCAACCCTACTTATATTACCTTTCCGGATAAGGAGACCTTTATCGTCGCCAGCAGCGGAAATAATAAAGTGTTCGCAATTAACCCTGCTGCCGGAGAAGCCCGGTTGCTGATAGATGGAGCGGCTTGTGGGTTTAAGGATATTGGGAATTGTGAGTATGATTCTGCCGGCTTCTTGTGGATCAATGAAGTGACTGGCTGCCGGGTCCATAAATTTGATCTGAAAGGTAATTTAATGACTACGCTAGGAACGGGTGAACCGGGATTTCAGGCGGGCACAGTATCTTTTACACAGGTGCAGTTTAACTGGATTTATGATTTAAGACGGGGAGCGGATGGAAACCTGTATGTGCTGGACAGCAAAAACTACTGTGTGCGCAGGATTGACCCCGTCAATGAAGAAGTCACGGTGATTGCGGGAACGGGCCGCGGCGGTTACACCGGTGATGGGGGATCTGCGCTCCAGGCTACCTTCGGTTCAAGCAGCGGAGAACATTTTGACGGGCCATGGTCACTATCTCTCGACGAAGCCTCCAATCTGTATATCGGAGACACGCAAAATCATGTCGTCCGCAGGGTTGACCATAGCTCCGGGATCATCACCACCATTGCCGGAACCCCGCACATCGTTTCTCCAGCGGAGCATGTTCTGGATACTCCCGATCTCTTCAGCCTTCAGCTGCCGAGAATATGCAGCCTCGATTATTATGACGGCCAGCTGTTTGTTCCTGAATGGGACGGGGAGCTGATTATTCTGGAAAAATGCCCATGACTGTCCGGCTCAACTGTCGGTTGGAAAACGCCGCCCCTCTCCTCTCCTTGAATCCATGGATAATGTCCAAGAGTTAAAAGAAAGTGTCTGAGACCCTATAGAAGCGCTCAAGGAGAAGGGCTAACCACTAAAAAAACAGGGAACTCGAAATTATCCGAATTCCCTGTTTTCATTAATTTTCTTCCGGAAAATTAATAATAATATCGCTCAATTGTTTAGGATTTGCAACCGTATGAGAGAACTCTACCGATCCATCCATACCAATGATCCCATATTCTCCTTTATCGTAAACAAACGCTTCATCTTCAAAATAGACTAGTCGAGACATTAATTTAGGCTGCACACCCCAAAGAGTATCTATGCCTGTATTAAAAAATTTAGCCAACGGACTAGACGAGTTCTTCTGATTTGAAGCCACCATTTGAGCTTCCCAAACAAGGCTCATATATCCGTTTTTCATCTCGTAATAGTAAATGCTACTATCCAAAATGAAATAGAACTTAGAATAGTCTTTTTCATTAAAAATATAGCTGTAACTATGACTTTCCGGACGCACAGTGGATATATAAAATTCCACCCTTGGCATCCCAATAACAGCTAATCTGGCTTTAGCCAGATCGCCGCTTTTTATCTGGGTTTGAGTTTCAGGATCTGGAGAAACAAGCACAATACCGTTATTTTTTGAATCCCAATCGACAAGCACTCCGAAATTTTCACTCATGAATCGCAGAGGAACATAAACTGTGTTCCCCTTCACAAGAGGAGGCCTATCTAAGTCTAGTTTTTTGTCATTCATCATCGCAACATCACTGTTTATGACAAGACTCAATCTATCAGAGGTGACCTTATTAATAATTAATACTGTTTTGGACCTGCTGTCCCAATTCACCTTGTAACCCAAAGATTGAACGGTACGAATAGGAACGTAACTAATACTGTTTTTAATCAAAGGTGCAGCCAAATCAGTTAAAAAGGCTCCACCTACATTTAACTGAATAGGCTTTGCTGCACTAGCTATACTGTTTAATGAAAATAAAATAAAGAAAGTGCTAAGAATCGAAATTAATGTTTTTTTCAATTTAATCCACCCTTTACTTTTTTTAGTTGATGCATCCATTTAAAGAATATTTCAGTTTAAAGTAACGCTAAATAAAGAGAAAGTAGACCCTCATCTAATTCACAACTTTATCCGTTCGAGTTTCATCAGGAATGGATTGAAGCATTCCAACTAAAAAATTCGGACTATCGTCTCGCATGCTTCTTAAGACATCTTTTGAATCCACTCTACCATAGGTTACATCTTTTGAATCTCTCGCAAGATCAAAATAAACCTCGTTTTTTTCTGGTTCAGGCCGCTCTCCATTCTCTTTTGAATACACACCTGATTTGCCTAATACCTCTACTCCCTCCCAAACTAAATAGGTTAGATCATTTTTAATCTCATAATAGGAAATTAAATTCCCCCATATGTGGTAATATCGCAAGACCTCCCCTTCAGGGAAATACAACTGATGGGATGACATTTCTTTACTTGAGGATAGTTTATTTTCTCCAATCAAAGGAAGAGACAGGGCGATTTTACGAGCAGCTAGTAAATCATCCCCCTGATATAGGGTAGAATAGGTATTTATCTTATCCCAACTATGAATAATTATTTCATTTGCATCTTTAACCCATTTCACCTCTGCTTTAAAGGCTTCACTAATAAAACGTAAAGGAACCATAATCCGCTTATTTTTGACTTGAACAGGGGACTCCAATTTTATTGTATTCCCTCCATATGTTACCTCTTTCTCTCCTGCTTTAAGAACTAACTTATCCTGGTTCACTTTTGTTGTTACAGTAACTATTTTATTTATTGAATTCCAATTCAAATTAAGATTTAACTTTCTCAGGGAATCTAATGAGACCATAGTTATTCCATTAACTACCATAGGTGGTGAATCTGAACTAACTACTTCACTATTGATAATAAGAGTAACCGGTGATTTTGCATATATTGGTATTGAACTACACAAAAACACTAAACACATTACTAATAAAGCACTTATCATTTTTTTCATATTTCTACATACCTCCCATTTTTTAGACCCATTTATAATAGACGCAACCAAACATACAAAAGTTTTTAAAAAATATTGCGAACGTTACGCATCTCCTATAAAAAAATGCCCTTGACTGTCGTCCGGCTCAACTGCCGGTTGGAAAACGCCCTCCCTCTCCCCTCCTTGAATCCATGGTTATTCCATAGTCCGGGATTATAATGAAATTACGACGTCGAATTCAATTTCGGGAGAGGTAACTATGATCAGTAGCGAAAAAGTCGGCAAACGCATCGCCATGCTCCGCAAAGAAAAACAGCTGTCCCAAGAACAATTGGCCGAACAGCTCAATGTCACGGCTCAAGCCGTCTCCAAATGGGAAACAGGGAAGTCCCTGCCCGAAACGGCTACCCTGCCTTTGTTGTCCAGTGTACTGGGCCACCCCATTGACGGCATTTTGCTGCCCCAGGAATTAGTCGTACTTTCCGCCGTATACACAGACGGCCGGGATTCCCATGATGTCACCCACTTTGTGAACCAGTTCGTAGCCGGCAACAGACTGTCCTTCACCGTCAGCGATCATATCTTCCCCGGCTGTCTGTCCGGCGACCGCTCCAAGGTGCTGATTGTCAGATATGAGACGCCTGCCGGAATCTATTCAGCCTATGCGCTAAAAGAACAGCTTCTGACGATTGATGTCCATTCCAAAGGGTATACCCCCGGCAAAAGCGGACTGGAATTTGTGTATGCCTCCTATGGAAATGAGCTGATCCACCGGAATGTTTTGAAGAAGATGCAGCATTATGAGTTCTTTCAGTGGGAGCATTTCACGGTCAGCCACGAGCTTTTCCCAAGTCTTATCGACAATGATGGCAACGATTATCTGCTGCTCCTCTACTTGAATGCCGAGGGTATTCATGCGGTAAGCTGTGCCGAAGGTGAGCAGATTCACTACAGCCCGGACCGGACCCGCCTCTTCGCCATCCAATCGTCCCGGCAGCATTACATTGTTGAGAATGTAGGCCGACTTGGCTTCGGCCAGGGAATGGACTGCTCATGGGCAGGAGCCTTCTATCTGTCTTTGAGCACAAGGGGGATTGAGACTACCTATGAGCAGGTAATGGGGGTGTCCGGGGCATGCTGGAGAATTTCTTTCACACCTGTGTGGGATTATAGCTCAGCCGATGCGCTCGTAGCCTATGATTTTTCAGCTGCTGCCCATAAAGCCTATGGTCTTACAGCCAGTTGGGCGAACCGGCTTACACCGGAAGAGCGCAAACAGGAGAAGCAACAACTAATGGACAGCATTCGGAAGCATCAGCTGCCGATAGCGATCAACCTCAGGGTTGCCCCCGAGTGGGGCGTAATTACAGGGTACTTGGACAATGGGGATACCCTGCTGTGCCGCAGCTATTTTGACGGGGAAACGTTCGAGGGCCTGCACGACGATCCAGAGTTTCAGAGCGATATGAAGGTCAGCAAGGGCTATTTATATGTGGACCATTGGCCTTATATGCTAATGCGCTTTGACAGCCAGGCTCCTGTACCGTCAGCTCTGGACAACTTCTATACTTCACTCAGGGTCAAGCTGGACTCCATGAGGGCCGATGACAATAGAGGCTACCGGCTCGGCTATAAGGCTTTGGATACATGGTGCGAAGGTCTGCTCAGCAGCCGGTGGTACCAAGATGCAGAAACCTATGATTTTGAACGCAGGTTCGGCGTAAACCACTTTTGCATGATGGCGCTAACCGATGCCCGTAGAAGCGCCGCAGCTTACTTAAAAGCCTCGCTGCCGCTGTTGCAGCATCCTGCCGAAGCCGGCGCGCTGGCTGAAATGGCCGGCGTGTATGAACAGATCGACGCCTTACTCGAAGGTTTTTACAAGGCAATGACCGATCCGGCCTCTATAGAGCCGGGCTTATCCCCCCGCCCGTTCTGGACGAATGAGCACCGAAGCCGGCAGGCGGAGCTACTGCAAACCGTAAGCATGCTTGAACACCGTGGAGATGAGCTGGCTAAAGAGATCCTGGAGAACAGCCAGCACCATGCAGAGGCTTAAAGACTTTTTCTTCATAAGATAGAAAGTACAGGAACAAATGATAAAAGAACCTGTGGCCCTTGAACTGGGCGACAGGTTCTTTTGTTCAGCTTATTTGAGGATCACGTGGGCAAATACTGGCTAAAGCCTGCATAGTACAGAGCAGACGCTTCTTTATGCCTTAAGATCCAGCACCAGCACATTCACCGAGTTAGCAGGCAGATTAAGAACAATATTGCTGCTGTTCAACGTAATCTCCCGCTCGTCAGGCACGATTCGCTCATTGTTCTTCTGGTTTACATTAGGCACATGCACAAGCTGGGCTTCGCCGGTCAAGGTGATCAGCTTCGCGGCTGTCTCGACCTTCAAATCTTCAAGCCGCAGCTGCGTTATTTTGTCTACATCATCGGCATTCACAAGCTTTACATACACATGCTTCGCGTCTTTTGTAACCGAGTTGAAGATCTCTCTGTTGTACGCCTCCAGCTTGTAGTCCAGCACCTTGCTGGCTGCTCTGCCGTCCGTATAAGAACAGATCAGGCTCTCTCCGGTTTCACCACCGTAATTCACTGTAATCGTGTATTCCGTGTTGTCGGAAATCTCCTCATAGCTGGCTGCTCTAAGATTGCCTGCCGCCGTGCTGGAAGAGTAGTCGCCCAGGGTATAGGCTTCCACGCCTTGCTTGTACACCTTCACACCGGTAGCGTTGCCGCCATAGCTGATAGCATATTCGAGGACATCCTTGTTCTCCGGCGAAATGTCAGTCAGCCCTGTGCCCACGTAGAAACCGTCCTCCCCCGCGATTCGCGAAGCAACAACCTCCACCTTGTAATCGGTCCAGCTGTCATTCAAGATGTAAAGGCCGTTCAGCCCGCTGGCCTGAGCTTTAAGCACAAGCCCTTTATCCAGAACGGTATACCCTGCGGAGCCGGGAATGGTCTGCCAAGCCTGGTTAAGCGCCTGTGTAAAGTCCTGATCAAGCAGCACAGAGCCATCCTTATTCGACGTTACGGTCAAGCGCTTCACCAGAATATCAGCATTGCCTGCCGCCACTTCAATTCCGCCATGAGGAAGGAGTGCTGCCGGTTTGCCGTTTCTATACGTAGAGAAGGAGGTTGCCAGTACTTTATTGCCCAAATATTTGGCATACAGCTGCTGCACATAATAGTTCGGGGTGAACCAGACCGTCTCATCGTCGAACCAGATGCAGTCCGGTGTCCAGCGGTAGGTCCCGTCCGTCAGCACCTTGTTGAACAGCGGCGCATAAGCGGCGAGCAGAACAACATCCGCATTGTTTTCAAATCCGGTCATAACCGCTGCCTCTGCTACTGCGCCAGCCAGTGTGTTTTTGTCCGTAGAAGCATATTCCCCGACAAATACCTTGGAGGTTTCCTTCCAGTCGATGCTGCCGTCTGCGTTATACGCTCTATAGTAATAATTATACCGGTCGGCATTCGCAAGCAGATAGTCATTGGAGCGGTAGTAATGCTCATCGGCAATCGTGTCCATGTAGTTGCTCTGCTGCCCGTACCAGGTTACCGTTTCTTCAATTACTTTATGCCCGTCGGCAAAAGCTACCTCAGCCGATCCGCTGAGATTGCCGCTCAGGAACTTCCAGCCCTGCTGGTACGCATCATCGTCCGCTTGCGCGCCAACCGTGGAGATAATATGCAGTTCATGCCCCGGATAGTTCTGCTCCATATAGGCATCTATTGATGTCTTGAACACTTCAAAGTTGGCGAAGAACTCTGTACCCCAGTTCTCGTTGCCTACGCCCAGATAACGCAGATCAAACGGAGCTTCATGGCCCATCTTGCTGCGCATAGCCGCCCATTCGTTGTTCTCGAAGTCCATGCTGATGGCGAAGTCGATCAGGTCGGTAAAGTTCTTGATGTAATACTCCCGTAATTCGCCTCCGGCCGGATGGGCGTAGTCCGAACGCGCCTGGCACAGCACGCCGCAAGCCATCACCGGAAGTGGAGTTGCATTAAGGTCTTCTGCCAGCTGGAAATATTCCATATAGCCGAGGCCCATAGTCATCATGTAGCCCCATACGTTGTAATTTTCTTTGCGCAGCTCAACCGCTCCGATGGAATCCTTCCAGTCATACACATTCTCCCAAATAAAGGAGCCTTCAGAGATGCACCCGCCGGGGAAACGCAGGAATTTCGGATGCATGCCTACAAGCGCGTTCACCAGATCTTTTCTCAGCCGGTAGTTCGGGTTGCCCGTATAGTTGGCGTGAGCCGACCGGGAGTGCTCTTCCTCGCCTGCTCCCCATACATCCTGCGGAACCAGGGACACCATGTCGATCGAAATTTCACCCGCAAAAGCAAGCGCCAGCTGGCCAAGAGCCGTGGCCGAACCCGTCAGCACAAGCTTGGCATCCACTCCATACTTCTTCCAGGTGTTTCCGCCCTCCACTTTTACGATTACGGAATCACTGATCGCTGCTCCGTCCGCTCCCTGAAGCTGCAGCGTAATTGTACCGGCTGACTCTGCCTTCGCCCAGATTGTGAAATCGTACTTCGCGCCCGTTAGTATGGACATGGCACAATTTCCGTTGGAATCAGCAAACCCTTTGTTCTGAATCACGGCACCATCTGCCACTGTCACATAATAAGCATTTACTTCCGGGTCCTTTACGCCAAAATGTTCATTTAGTCCGCCGCTGTGCTGCGGGAGCATCTTACCGGTATCTCCGGACCACGCGAATAAGGGCTCGCGGTTCCGGCCGGTGGAGCAGCCGCATTCCCCGGAAGTATGGGAATAGGTATCAAAAGCAAAAGATTCAAACGAGCGGTTCTGCACCAGCTCAGCATAAATTCCGCCGTCTGCTGCGTTGTTAATGTCTTCATAGAACAAGCCGTACATCACCTCGCTGACATCGAGGATTTCCTTATTTCCGTGGATGGTCAGTGTGTATGGAGGCAGGTCCTGCGGCAGCACCGAGACGTCGAAGCTTTTTTCCATAGAGACGGGCCCCCGGGTCAGAACTGCGGTAAGGGTTGCCGCTTCAGCAGAGCTTATTTCCTGAACCTGTCCATTATCCAGAAGCGCTGCAGGCTGGCTAGATTTCCAGCTCACTTCAACTTTTCCGCCCATCAGCGAAGCCGGAAGTGACAAGTCCTTAGTGATTATGGTCGTGGGGAAGGCAAGATACTTGTCTCTGGCCAGCCTTACGATCTCTTCATTACTCAAAGAATCGCACATCACCTCAATGACCTCATCCATCGACAAGCCCGCTTTATAAATCCGCATATCCGAGAGCGAGCCGGCAAAGTCTGCATCCGCAGCAAACTGCGAACGGCCGATAAAATTGCTGCTGTAGTTGTCCGAATCCGTAAAGGTCGCGAACCATCTGCGCAGTTGGGCATAGTTGCCGCTGGAGGTCTGGCTGATCGAGCCGTCAGCAACGGCTTCACCGTTCACATACACCACCGGACCCGCACTGCTTAAAGTGCCGCCTTGCGTACCCGTTACCGACATGGCAATATGCATCCACTCGCCCCCGGCAAATCCTCTGCCCGGATCAACGGCCAAATCGCCTTGGGCAGACAACGTACCGCGCAAATTACGTGTCAGGAACAGATAAGGCCCTTTCTCCCCTTTGCCAAAGTCAAAGATCCGCTCCCATACGTTAGAGCCCTTGGCAAAGTTCACCCATGCAGCAACGGTTATCCCCGTGTTGTCGCTTACATCTTGAAGCAAGTCCGCCGGAAGCCGGACATACGAGGTTCCTGCATCGCCACCGGCAAACGTTGCAGCCACTCTGCCGCTCACCTTGGAGATTACCGGCGCCACCTTGCCGAAGGCCTCTCCATCCCGCCCTTGTCCAGAGCTGTCTTTAGCGATACGGTCTGCATCCTCGAATTTGTAATGTGCAATGATTTGATCGCGGAAATTAGTCATTAGGGTCTCTCCTAACCTTTTATTTAATATAAATATGAATCAGTTTATAAAAATAAATACCATATAGCTATACTACCTCATTAGGCGGTTATTTCTCAACTTTTTTTGCTATACTCGTGGAACTAGCACAAGCCGTATCCAATCCTCTGTGTACTATAGGAGTAAATAGAACAATGAGGTGATCTGCAAATGGGCAATTCAGCAGCAAGAGTGCGCAAGCAGGCAAAACGATTGAAGGGCCGAAAGGTCTGCATTACGCTGCATGACGGGCGTACCTATGTAGGATGGATAACCGGACTCGATCAGGGGGCGCTGATTCTCTCCAAACGGCGCAGTAACCATAAACCACGCAGAGCTTCCACCTCCCGTTCGCAAAAGGCCACAACCTCAGCATTTCTGCCGATGCTCGGAACCTTGCTCGGAGGCTCGGGTGCTGGCGCTGCCGGAGGACCCGGCGGGGGGCTTGGCGGAGGCCTGGGCGGACTGATGGGCGGCGGGCTCCGCTTCTTCGGAATGATTCAGAAAGCTATGCCGGTGATGAAGATGGGCTACAGCATGATTAAGACGATCAGACCGTTTATGAGTGGGCTTAAGGGATTGATGGGGGGGGGCGGTGGGGTTTAGCAGCTTAGGGGCTGAACAAAGAATGACATCCATTTCAGCGAGAAATAGAAGGATAATTTATACGTGAAGCATATAAATTCTATATTTTTAAAAAGACACCCCGGGGGTGTCTTTTTTGCGATAGTATTCTGTTCACTTCATATACAGCTCAACCAGCTCATAGCATCTTTCCTTCGTCACCCCTGACTGGGTCGCTGCATATTCCAGCGGCTCCATCGTTCCGCCTTCAAATTCTGCCGCTGCCTTTGCCGCCGTTTCATCTCTTTCTGTGATCCATTTTAATTGCTTTTCTTTTAATTTGGCCATTTCATCTTTCGGGAGCTGCCGCTTGAGCTCCTGGTAAATCTCATTTAGAGCCGCATCCCACCGTCCGTACTCCTTGTCCGCAGCCTCGATCATCGACGCCGTTGTCCCTTCATCTGATAAAGCCTGCAAATCTGTAAGCCCCTCTTCAATCTTATCCAGCTTCTTCAAGTAGTCCTGCTTCATCGATCCGGCGGCAGGCTCCTGCCCGGTTTCAGGCGACGTTTCCTCCGGTGTGGCTTCCGGGGTTGTTGCCGGGGTTGCTTCTCGCGTTGTAGCCGGTGCTGTTGCTGTTGCTGTTTGCTGCGCATTCTGATCCGGCTCTGCCGAATTTACCTTGCTGTCTGCATTATTACTGCAACCGGCAAATACTAAACTGCAGGTCAATAGAGTCAATATCATTGTTTTTCTCATTCGTCCTCACCCTATCATCGGTTTATAGTATATATCGTGTGGTTTGGCTTACCTTTTAACAGAGGCTTATTTGTATATATTATCTGCATTGGCAGCAATATAATCATCGCAGATATAGTTAAAGATATACTTTCCTTCCAAAAACTAAAATAGATATACTAGAAACATGAGACAACAACAAATTCTAATCGTTGAAGATGACGAAACTATTGCCTTTGGACTTAAAGTATTCCTGCTGCAAAAGGGTTTTGGTATACAACATGCCGATCGGGTCAGTACCGCCAAAGCTATGCTGACCGCCAGCCCCCATGATCTGATCCTGCTGGACTGGAATCTTCCTGACGGCAACGGCTATGAGTTCTGCTCTTACGTCAAACAGATGTCCGATATTCCGGTAATCTTCCTGACTGTACGGGATGACGAGCATGATATCGTGCAGGGTCTGGATATGGGGGCTGATGATTATATCGTTAAGCCGTTTCAGCTTAGTGTGGTACTCTCCCGCATCCAGGCCGTATTGCGCCGGACAGGAGGCACCGCCCCTGCGGCAGCCCGCCTCACCTGCGGAGCACTTCTGCTCGATCCGGTCAAAACGCAGGTATTCTGCGGCGGAACAGAGGTGCCGGTGACCGCCGGTGAATACCGCCTGCTACTGCTGCTTCTGCAGAACAAAAATCAGACGCTGACCCGCAGAGTGCTGCTTGAGAAATTATGGGATGCAGACGGGGATTTTGTCAACGATAACACTTTGACCGTGATGATAAAGCGGCTGCGGGAGAAATTAGGCCCTTCCTCCAGCATCAAGACGATTCGCGGCATCGGCTACCGCCTGGAGCCGGATGATGAATAGACGCAGGTACAGCCGGTTTCTCCTTCTGGCCTTCGCCGCTGCCTTGTTTGCCGGACTGGTTATGGGGATTGGCATATCCCGGCTCGTCTCGCAGGCTGAATACACCCAAACGGCGCAGCTCACCGGGACATCCTACAGCCGCCACCCTGAGCTGGAACAGACTTTAGTACAGGGACTGCATGACGGGAATGCCGCCGCTTTGCAGACCGGTACCGAACTTCTGCACCGCTATGGGTATACCCTCCACACCTTTAATAACAAGAACCGCCTGCTGATCATCACGGGAAGTGTGGGCCTGTGGATGCTCCTGTTTCTGCTGTTTGCAGCAGTTCAGTATCGATTACAAAACAAAAGAAAGGAAAGAATCGCAGGACTGACAGCCTATCTCTATTCCATTAATCAGGGACAGCACCAAATTCTGCCCCGGACTGGTGAGGATGAATACTCTTTCCTGGAAGACGAATTATATAAGACTGTTGTAGAGCTGCGGCATACCCGTGAGACAGCCGTGCTGGAAAGGCAATCGCTCGCCGACAATCTGTCCGATATTGCCCATCAGATCAAGACCCCGCTGACTTCTGTCTCTTTGATGGCTGAATTACTGGCTGACAGCAGGCAGAACAGCGCAGACGCCTTATATGTGGAGAAAATCCAAAGCCAGCTAACCCGCCTGGAGCGTCTGGTATCCTCCTTGCTGACGTTGTCCAGGCTGGATGCGGGAACGCTGGAACTGCAGCAGCTTCCGGTGGATGTGTACACGATGCTGGCCAGCGCCGCTGAACCTCTGGAGAATATCCTCTCCGGCAGAAGGCAAACCTTGACCCTTCAATCCAGCCCCGCCATCAGCTACCGCGGAGATTACCATTGGAGCTCGGAGGCACTGCTCAATGTTCTGATGAACTGTTCGGAGCATACCCCAACTGGCGGCAACATCACTGTATCTTACGCACAGAACCCCGTGTACACGCAAATTATAGTGGAGGATTCCGGGGCGGGATTTCCTGCGGAAGAACTTCCGCATATATTTAAACGCTTTTACAGAGGGAGCAATGCCCGCAAGGATAGCGTTGGCATCGGACTTGCGCTGGCCCATTCCATCATTCAGCGGCAGAACGGCAGCATCCATGCGGAGAACCGGCCGGGGGGCGGAGCCCGCTTTGTCATCAAGTGGTATGCTCATTAATCTTCCTCCGTCACCGGAATGTCACCTGGGGCTGGTAGAGTGGACCGTACAAAGGAGGCTCCACCCATGGAAATATTACGTTGTGAGAACTTAACGAAAGCCTACGGTTCGGGACAATCGCTCGTTACCGCCCTTGACTCCGTTCAGCTGTCGGTACAAAAAGGCGAATTCGTCGCCATTATCGGCGCTTCGGGTTCCGGCAAGTCCACCCTGCTGCATCTGCTGGGCGGCGTAGACCGCCCGACCAGCGGTACGATCATGATTGAGGACCGTAACATTGCACAGCTGAACGAAGAAGAATTAGCGGTATTCCGCAGAAGGAAGGTCGGGCTGATCTACCAGTTCTATAATCTTATTCCTGCCTTAAGTGTCCGGAAAAATATTGTACTGCCGATGCTTCTGGACGGAAGAACGCCGGATGAACAGCGGCTGCAGGACATTATCCGCAGCCTGGGATTGGAATCACGGCTCCACCACCTGCCAGGCCAGCTGTCCGGCGGGCAGCAGCAGCGTGTGGCTATCGCCCGTTCCTTGATTTACAGACCTGCTCTTCTATTGGCGGACGAACCGACCGGAAACCTCGACAGGAAAAATACAGAGGAAACGGTCGGGCTGCTGAAATTGTCCCATCAGCAATTCAATCAGACCGTTCTGCTCATTACCCATAACGAGAAGATTGCGCTGGAAGCGGACCGCATTATCACCCTGGAAGACGGCCGCATTGTTTCCGACGAGGTGATCCGGCAATGAATACTATCATCGGAGACTACGTCCGCTCCCATCTCAGGGCGAACAAGCGCAGCACAATGTTCATCTTCACGGCCATTCTGATCGCTGCCACCTTACTCTGCGCCTCTGGTTTTCTACTTTATTCCCAGTGGCTTAACGAGGTGGATACGACCGTTAAGGACCGCGGTAATTGGCATGCCCGTTTAGGACAACCGGTTCCGGCAGAACAGCTGAAATATATTCAGCTCCATCCGCAGGTGGATGAGGTCTATCTGGAATCGCAGCACAAGTCGCTACAGCTGGAGGGCACAAAGCGGCCTTATCTGAATCTGGTACAGCTGAGCGTTGACGCTTGGGAGAACAGCCCGCGTACAGGAAGACTACTGGAAGGCAGGATCCCAAAGAAGAAGGGCGAGATCATCGTATCCAAATTGTTTTTTGCCGAGAATCCCCAATACCAAATAGGAGACAGCCTTCAGCTTCCCATAGGGCAACGTATGCTGGATGGAAGGCAGGTGGCGGACTATGCCCCACGGCTCCAAGGTGAAATCTTTCAGCCTGCTGGTGAACAAGCCTTCATCATTACGGGAACGATCAATGAATCCTCCGTATCCTCTTATCCCTGTTACTCTGCCTATGGCTTCGCGGATATGCAGACGGCTTCACCGAAAGAGCTGTTTAACGTCTCCGTGCGGCTACGTAACATCTCTGATGCTTATGAAACGGCTCCGCAGCTGGCCGGGAATATTGGCCAGAAGCCGAATGCTGCCGGAAGCTACGCCATCACCTACAACACACCGCTTCTGGCCTTATACGGACTCAAGGGGCCCGGTGTCCATGGCGGAATTGCCCTAACCTCCGGCTATGCACTCTCCGCCCTCCTGACGATGGGGCTGGTGATGCTCCTCTTCACCATATTGATCTACAATGCCTTTACAGCTACAACGGCAAGCCAAATCAGGCAACTGGGTATTCTCAAAAGCGTTGGCGCAACGCCGAAGCAAATTCGCCGCATTGTATTATATGAAGCCTTGGGACTGGCCTGCATCGCAATCCCCCTGGGGCTGCTGCTTGGTTATGCCGGAATGGCCGTTATTATCAAAGCGATCGACGCCCTGTTAGCCGATTCTGCAAACAACCATTTACGCATTGCATTCTCTTGGCCCATCGTAGGCATAGCAGGGGCAGCAAGCTTTGCTACCGTATTATTGTCCGCATGGACGCCAGCCCGGAAGTTGGCCAGACTGCTGCCGATAGAAGCCATCCGAAATGTCCCGGCTACAAGGAAGGCGGGGAAGACACGCGAATACCGCTGGTTACATAACAGACTAAGTGCTGAGGGAGGGCTTGCGTTCAGCGCCTTTGCAGCCAACAAAAAAGCCTATCGCACGACGATAATCTCGCTCACGCTGTTCATTACGCTAATCGTAGGCTTTCAAAGCTTTGCGGTCATCTGGATAGCCGACCAGAAGCTGGCACTGGCCCAGAAACAATACACTTTCGAACTGTCCATGACCACCGTGGCGCAGCCCGATCCGGCTATGATGAAGCAGTTGTCCGGCTTGTCCGGTGTTCAGCAGCAGGTGGTTTACCGGGGGGCTGAACACTCCCTTAAATGGGATAAGCAGCGAATCCATCCGGCCTTTGCCGCTGCCGGTGGATTTCAGGACAGCTACTATCCCGGTAATTCCGGCGGCAGCTTCCCTACCAATCTGCTGCAAGAGGATGGGCAGCCGCGAATTTTTCTGGAGCTGAAAGGACTGGATAGCGCCTCCTTTGCCGCTTACTGTGCCCGGATTGGGGTAGACGCAGCCCTGTTTGCTGATCAGGCCCAGTCCAAGGCTATAGTAGTTAACCGGACCAGCGGCAATATTCCCTCTTTTATCGAAAAGTACAACATCCCGGAAACGGAATATCTTCAGCTTGCCGCTGGCGATTCAATGATTGTAGAAGAAGATCATTTCCCTGACCAGCCGCGTACGGGTGGGCAGTATAAGCTTACAATCGGTGCCGTGACCGGCCAATATCCGGCGCTCGACCAGCATCACTATCCCTTGGATCTGGTAGTGATCGTGCCGATGGACACTTATGAGAGTATTGTTCAGAAACTCAGCATGGAGCGGGCGCTGGATTACCAGAGTATTACCTTTAAGATGAACATTCCCCGGGAACAGCTGGCTGTGGCCCGGCAGCAGGCCGGTGAGATCCTGAATCAATACCTGCCACCTGAAGATTGGAGCATTACCACTCTGCTCAGCCGGGAGGAAAGCAACCGGGACGCCATCCGTTCCATCGAGCTTCTGGTCGGCGGCTTTGCCATCCTGCTCGGCTGTATAGGCATCACAGGTGCTTTTTCCACCGTGTCCGGCAACCTTTCAGCCCGAAGACGGGAGTTCGCGGTCCTTCGCAGTATGGGCTTGTCTCCCCGGGGTATGAAACGTATGCTGCGGCTGGAAGGACTATACTTTGGATTGTTGCCCTCCCTGCTGTCTATACCGATATTGGCCGGCGTCTGCGGTATTATGCTGCATTACGCAATTGCCGCTACGTGGAAGGACTTTCTGGCCGGGATCCCCTGGCTTCAATTAGCAGGCTGCTTTATCCTTGCCGCAGGCAGTGTAGGACTGGCCTACCAAATCACCGGCGCAAAGATACGGCAGGAGAATGTGATTGATGCCATCAAAGATGAGAACTTGTAATCGCACAGCATATAATTCCTTAAAGAACAAAAGACACCCCTGGAGGTGTCTTTTGGACCTTTTATGTTGTGTTCTTTATTGAGCGTGATAAGATAGGATATCTGAATGAATGGGGCGATCAAGATAAATCAGGAGAAAGATGCAACAAAACGTTACTCGAAGGATAGGCCGGATGGGAATGAGTATTCCTTAGAAAAGATGGCTGATATTCTTATTCAGCACTCAGTACAGAAGTAATGACTGTTTGGCGTATCATCAAAACTGTGACTGCATTCGTAGAAGCTTATATGCTGTTATTTTCATACATATGGAGTAAGTAAAAGACACCCTGGAGGTGTTTTTTACTAGTTTACGGTTAATCAGTTAACATTGTAATAGCACATCTATTGTAAAACAATATCTTATCTTTCTCAGCCGCTAGAGATCCTCAACTTTTCTCATGAGCTGGACGGTTTGTCCGCTTTTTTCGCTTTCTGATAAGGATTATGATAAGAAGCAATAAGGGTAGAATGATCTGAAAAACTGGAAAAATGTAATTTAGAACAATTTGTCTGCCTGCAACGATATGATGGGTATAATTTGGAGATAAGAAGGACAATCCGTAAACTAGAAATGCGACAGGCAACACCCACTTTTTATAACCAACACCGGTTATTTTTTCGAGTCCGATTACGGCACCATTAAAAAAGGCAGCCATTTTAACAATTAATCCAAGAAAGAGAAGCAAGGTGAACAGCGCATCCATCCGCTCAAATACTTCAGCAAAGTCAATCAATTGCACGGTTTCCAGTAGAGGTAAAGTGCTATATATTGCAATTTTTGGACCCAAAACAAAAATATTCAGTTGATTAATAAATGTCAGTGAGAGTGCCGTAATGACATAACAGGTAATCACAGCTCTGTTGAGTTTTCTTCCTGTATGGACATAGGGATAAAAAACTAGAAATAATACAGTCTGTCCGAACGGAAAAGAGACAATCTCCGGTATTGCCGCATTAAGAACGGGCTTCCACCCGGATTCCAAAACTGGAAGCATAAATTGGAAGTGGAAGAGGCCGGTGACAGGAATCAGAATACTGATTAGGGCATAGCTAACTAACACAACAGGAAAAAGAATGACGCACATCAGAAACATTACTCTATATCCATAACGGACGGTATTGGAAACAACAAGGATGACGATCAGCATGATAATCCATAGCGATGTCTGGTTTAACAATGTCATTATAGTGATTTCGCCAAGATCGCGTAAATTTCGTGATACTTCATAAACGAAATAGCCCACAAACAGAAGGTTCAGGAATGTTCCGAGATATTTCCCCATATAACGGCGAAACAATAGGAACAGATCTAAAAGGGGCTCCTGATGATGAATACTCAAGTGTATTAGAAGCACGAACAGACCGGCCAATGCCCCTACCAGCATGGCTAACCAGGCATCCTGCTTAGCCTCTCCCCCCATGAAAAATAAGGTTGTGCTGCCAACCTCGAATAATGAAATACATATGACCAGCTCCGATACCCGAATTGTACTGCTTTGGCTCATTTATTTCATCTCCTGTTTATGTTTATGTGGTCATTAATCATCTTCGGATTCGAGCAGCCGGCTAAATGAACCCTGAAATAAACCGGGCCGTTTCAGGTTCACTTCTACATCGATGTCAATGTCCATGTTAGCAATTTCCTCGGGCCAAGTTTCTTTTAAACTTTTCCAATCCTCGGGGGATTTACGGTGTATTTTATTGCCGATTCCCGCAAGGTCGACTTTTAAACGCTGTACCGCTTTCCATCCTTCCAGGATTTGCGAGCCAATAATCTTCTCTGCCTGCTGCTCCAACTTGTTAATACTCTGCGTTTTTAAAAGATCTTCAGGTGTAGTGGTCCCCAAAATCTCACCTACAACCACTTTAGCCTTGACTTTTATCGTATAATGCACATGCCCTTTTACCGGTGTAACTTTTACCTTTGCTTTTCGGATCAGGAAAGCGGACACATCGGCATCCTTACTTTTATAGCTTAGAGTGGTCGTATGTATACGGTTGGTTAGCCAGGAGAGTCCCACACTCTCGTTTTGGTCCAGTGTTCCAACCATTTTTGCTTTCTGGAAGACACTTAACCCGGAAATTTTTAGTTTGCCGCTGGCCGAGGTCTGTTGGAATACATTTGCTGACTCTAAATTTGAGCTGTCAGTGCCTGTGATAGATACTTCTGGAACTCCAGCAGCGCCGCTGTCGGAACTGATGCCCAGAGCCAATTCATGTACGGATACCGAAGGGTAATACGAACTTAACTGCTCACTTTTTTGCAGGATGTTGGATAACGCTCTGCCGGGAAGCTTCTCCGGGGGGATCAGCTTCTTCAAATAATCTCTGGCTTCGCCATTGGCAACTAAGACTTTAACTGTTTCCCGTGCTCCAGGATTACGATAATAAGTGTCCAGAATTTCTTCAATTCCGGTTTCTGCTGCTTGTTTACCAATGATAAGAATATTGGTATGTGCAAAATACAGCTTACGCGGATTTTCCTGGGTGCTGGTCGCTACAGCCTCTCTGATGGTTTTTCCATGTGCCGAGAAGGTATGCACAGCGGCTTGAGATCCCCCTGCACCGGATGATCCGCCTGCGCCGGAAGACATTGCCGGTGGAATGATGAGCTGGTATGTAATTGTCCAGTCCCCCTGCTGCCCATCAAATCCGGTTGCTGTTGTAATTCCTAATTCGTTCATTTCAATTCGGTTTCCGCACCCTGCAAGCATTAGACCTGCAACAAGCAAAATGGCAACTACCCAGCATCGGTGCACATAGATCTCTCCTTTAAGCTTTTGGTTCAGGCTCGTCTGCACTGCGGACAATGTTGTTCGAACCGACAGGATATTGGTGAGGAGCCTGTCTTTTTTTGTTAGTTCCGGATTTTATATTGGGTCTTGTTTTCATTGCCCACCAGGGTGCCCGAATAAGCAGATCTTTCATATTTGACTTGTAAAATGGACTGTATGGCAATAGATAGTCAATACCGAACGATTTTAGAGAGAGCAGATGAGCTAAAATAGGAACAACCCCTGCCATAATTCCGAATAAACCGAGAGTTCCTGCCAGCAGCATGAGAATAAAACGCAATAAACGTACGGCAGTTGCCATACTGAAGTATGGAATGACAAAGTTGGATATAGCAGTAAAGGAGACAACGATTACCATTGCGCCGGAGACCAGTCCTGCTTCTACCGCTGCTTGGCCAATAACCAGAGCTCCTACTATGGATATGGCTGGACCAATCGCACGGGGCATCCGGACGCCTGCTTCACGAATCACTTCAAAGGTTAATTCCATCAGCAAGGCTTCCAACAGAGCTGGAAAAGGAACCCCTTCCCGTTGGGCGGCCAGAGTTACTAACAGGATGGTGGGAATCATTTCTTGATGGAACGTTGTCAAGGCAATGAACAAGGAAGGAAGCAGCAAGGAAACCAGGAATGATAACAGACGGATCACCCGCAAAAAAGATGAAATGTCGTAGCGCTGGTAATAATCTTCGGCTGTCTGAAAAAAATTATAAAAAGTTACCGGGGCAATTAATGCGAACGGTGTCCCATCCACCAAAACCGCTACTTGTCCATCTAAAAGGCTTCCAGCAACGGTGTCCGGGCGTTCTGAATTTAACATTGTAGGAAAGGGAGTAAGCGGCGCATCTTGAATGAATTCTTCGATATAGCCACTTTCAAGGATACTATCTGTATCAATGGTCTGAAGCCGCTTAGTGATCTCCTGAACCACACCGGGATCGGCAATTCCTTCTATGTAGGTTACAATGACAATGGTTTGCGAATATTGTCCGATAATGTGGCTGTCAAACTTAAGATCAGGTGTCCGCAGCTTCCTTCTGATCAGAGTGATATTGACTGAGATATCCTCTGTAAAACCCTCTTTCGGCCCCCGGATCACCCCTTGCGAAGTGGGTTCTTCCACGGCCCGTCTGACCCCGCCGGCAATGGAGACAGCCAGAGCAGATTGTAAACCATCTATTATAATGACGGCACTGCCTGTAAGGACAGCTTGATAGATCTGATTTTGCGAATCAATCATTTGAATATTTCCTGCAGGCAGTGTTTTTTTTAATAAAGAAGCTGCAAGATGTTCTTCTAACCGGTTAGAGGATGTATGGGCTATTTCTTTAACTAAGCTTTCAATAAGATCGGATAACAGACCTGGGTCGATTAGCCCTTCAATATAACAAACGGCAAGAGGCCCGGTGTGCTCAGGATTATCGGAAAATTCCCGGATGGTAAAGTCAGGGCTTTGACCCAGTCTATTTTTAAGTGTGCATAGGGTACTGGCTAATGAAGCATTTATAGGCTCGTTTAAGGCCTGATGTTTGGATTTTTCCGCATCTTGGCTGGAACCTTTCGCTGGTCTCAACACATTTTTTATCCAGTGTTTTAGCATGATTAGCCTCCTCTCCTGAGTATACTATTTGCTGTCATTCCCCAATGTATGCATAACAGGACATCCATAAACAATCCGCTGGGCTGAAGAATAATAATGATTTTAAAGATTTCAGACTAGAATTAGACGGATAAATCCCTCATTATCAAAGTGCCATTATATTATTCAGGAATCAACAAAAAGAGAGCACCCCTAGGGGCACTCTCCTGTACTTCATATGGTTAGTTTCTTTGCAGCATTTACACTTGTTTGAATTCGATCGCGTTAATCTGCATGCCTGGTTTGACGAAATCAAACTTCATTTCATAGAGGCCTGCTTCCAGCTCAATCTTCACGAGCTTTAGCGTGATCCATCTGCCGTCCGTTCCATTGGTTTGAATAGTCGTCACCACTTGATCGTTTAGAGTCATATTGCTTGCACTCTGGGCAAGTTCTGTATCCGGAGACATGACGCTTGCAAAGATCCGGTATACACCCGCTTGGTCAACTTTTATGAAGGTCGAACCGGTTGCAGCCGTTTGAACCACTGCATTGTCAGCTACAGTTTGTGCTTGCCCAGCGGGAAGAGCCGGATTCGCCTTGAAGACATCAACCGTTTCTGCAATCACTTGTTCTCTGGAGAACACGGGTGCCTGCATCAGAAACTCACAAATATTGATAGCGCTGCGCTGCAGCTCTCCACGGGTCAGGGTGCCATTGTCCAGGGATTCAATCGTGTTGTCTCCCCAGACATTGGTTTCCGCACCATAGTTGCTGACGACCATATACAGGTCATTCTGTGCACGGACCATCCAGTTTGTGTTCCTCCGGTCAGCAGGACCCCCATCCACGACATCGTTCATGATCGCCCACCAGTCGGTCATCACGATGCCCTTGAAGCCCCATTCTCCGCGAAGAACCGTTGTATTCAAATCATAGTTAGATGCCGCCCAATGCCCGTTCACCGGATTATAGGAGGTCATAACCGAATTGGCTCCGCCCTGTTTTACCGCGATTTCAAAACCTTTCAGATAAATCTCGCGGAGCGCCCGTTCGGACACAATCGCATCCACCTTACTGCGGTACTTCTCCTGATTGTTGCAGGCGAAATGCTTCAGTGTAGCGTTCGATCCGCCTTTCATAATCCCGCGGGTGCAGGCTGCAGCAAAAACCCCTGAAATCAGCGGATCTTCCGAAAAATACTCAAAATTGCGCCCGTTCAATGGACTGCGGCGAATATTCAGACCCGGTCCCAGCAAGGCATCTACACTGTTGCTTAACAGCTCCCGGCCTTCCATGACGTACAGCTCTTCAACCAATTCAGCATTCCAGGTTGCTGCCAGCAAGGTTCCAATGGCAACCTGTGTCGCCTTCTGCCCGCTGTCCATGCGAATGCCTGACGGGCCGTCTGCGGTACAGCCAACCGGAATTCCATAACTGAACAGCTGATCACTTACCCCACCGAAAGCCGAAGCCGTACCCGGTGTAACGAGCGGACTGCTCATGCCTTCGCCTCTGACAATCGCCGCCAGATCCTGGTCGCTAAGCTGGGCGATGAACGCCTCCATGCTAACCTTTCCTTCATGGACATCTCTTAGTTTATATCCTTGATTACCGGTTTGCGCCAAGGTTTCAGGGAGATTGCTCTGAATGCGTTCTGCCATAGAAACCTTTTGTTTTGGCACCTCTGCATAGGCAAGTTCATAAGAGCCGTCTGCTTTGCGGGCTCCCGGGTGCATTCTTGTAAAGCTCTCTGTCGGCGCCAGCGCCTCTTGCAGCTGCTCCACAACCTGAAGAGCTTCCACGCTGTAACCGCTCTGTCCTTCCACGCCAACTTCGGCCAGCGCTTTAACACTGGTTCCTACGTAAAGGCGGTATGTCCCGGCTTCCAGCACGTAAGCAGAAGCATGACCAGTCACCCCGGCGTCATCGTAAGAGGCCATCGAATGAACAGGGAAGCTTACAGTCAGACGCTGCGATTCACCCGGCTGGAGAAGTTGTGTCTTCACGAAGGCAGCCAAAGCTTTGGCCGGCTGGCCCAGCTTGCCTTGGGGCGCTTCATAATAGACCTGAACGACCTCTTTTCCCGCAAAGGCAGTTCCCGTATTCGATACGTTCACTTCAATAGCAATGTAGGCTTCTCCATCCTTGGTGATCACTTTGGCTTCTTCCGGCTTCACTTCAAACCGGGTATACGATAGACCATATCCAAATTCAAATTGAACCCGCTCCGGGCAAAACGTCTCAAAATAACGATAGCCCACATAAATATCTTCCTGATAGAAGTTCTTGAGTTCATTGCCGTAATTACGGGTCGAGGGATAATCCTCGATGGAATAAGCAATCGTATCGGTTAATTTACCGCTGGGTGTCACTTCTCCGGCCAGCACATCGGCAATCGCATTGCCGCCCTCCATACCGCCCTGCCAAGCATAAATCACACAAGGGATGGGGTGCGCATAACCTTCATCGTTCAACCAGCTCATATCGATAATATTGGAGACATTCAGCACCACGACGGTTTGCTCAAAATAGGCCGTCACCTGCTTCAACATCGCTTTTTCTTCATCATTTAACTGGTAGCTTCCCGGCTCGTTGGCATTATCCTGGTCTTCCCCGGCCGTACGTCCGATCACTACGATAGCTTTATTGGATTTAGCTCTTGCCTCTGACACCAGTTCATCGGTTAAAGGCATCTCCTTCTGGTGCCACGGCTCTGCAGCCCAGCCCCCGCCGCCATTATCAAACGGGTTGCTCTCAATCCACGTTTCATATACAGCTGCCAATGGCTGGTTAATGGAAATGTTCTGTTTATTCCGGAGACCATCCAGCAGGTTGGTTGTATGTGAAACATGGACACTGCCGCCCGAACCGGTTCCGCTGCGATAATAATTCACCTGGGTTCTGCCAAAAATGGCAACGTTGTCGCTTGCCTGAAGCGGAAGAACTTGCCCTTCATTCTTTAACAGCACTGCACCTTCTGCGGCGGCGACTCTGCTGAATTCAGCAAACCCTTCTAATGGAACTCCAAAACTTTGTGTGCTCAATGTATTCTCTCCCTATTGTCATCTCTATACTAATTTCAACAACTTAATATTAATATACAAGCTCAGCTTCTATAAAAGCAAAGTTTCATCATTTAATATTGTGAATATTCGGCTTGTTCATCCACCAGACATTCCTAAACACCCGCTCCAGGAGCGGGTGTTTAGGAAAAGCACCAAGGGACAAGGTCCCCGGCGGCCTGATTTTTATTTTTTACGCCGTTGTTTCGTCATCCGGTTATACATCACAAACGCAGCTATAATCGCGCCGATCATGCCGACGCTGGTCGCCGAATCATTGTCCATGCCAAACAGAAGGCACAGGTTCGTAACCACACTTCTCGTAAGCAGCGCAACCAATATCAGCATCAACGGACGCCAAATGTTATATCCTCTCATCCCTGCAACACCCCTGACCTAATTTTCACAAATCGGCAAACCCACTCAGCCTAAACCATCAATCTAATCTACTATTAGATGCTATTATAGCATAAGTAGGAATGCGCATACATTTTGGCTAGGGTTGCAGAGCCAGGAGTAACTGATTCCTTGGGAATAACACTTTTAGCCCCCGCCCCGCTGCAGCCTATTTCAGTATCTTGTTCAGCTCTTCCACTCTTTTCCGGCTGTCTATTCTAGCGTAGAAATAAAAAGCTATGGTGTGCATTACAACCGACAATAACAGCATTCCGGGCCACCAGGGCAGAATAACGTGAAACATATCTTGTGAAAATAACCAGACAATCAGCATTCCGCCCGCTATCGTAATAATGGAGGAAATCAGAATATTCCAGAACGGCTTTAAGGTGAAATGATTCCATAGGGCATCGTACATTATTCCAAATAATACGGCCGATATTGCAGCAATCCCCGCAACATGCCACAGGTATACCATACTGATCGGTTGGTCCCTATAAAACACCGTTAACAGTAACGTTACCCATAAGGATGTCACCGTAAATACTTGAAAAAAAGAATGCTTGAACTGGCTAATCATGATATCTCCCCCTGAATTGTTTAATGTAATAGCGGCTGACAAAGTAACTGGAATGATCCGTGAGCACCACTTGAATCCTTGCGTTGCCAGTGGATGAAAACTCTTTAATATAGCCCGTATTGATAATGGTTTGATTATTGATTTTCATAAAAAGGGCTGAATCCAGACTTTCATCGACATATTTCAACCGTTTATTGAGCAAATACCTTTCTCCGGTAATTACACGTACGCTGCACATGCGGTCTTCCGCTTCAATTACAGCAACCGTACTCCACCCGATTTGAACATGGCGGTCATTTTTCGCGTTAATCACTACAAGCTTTTTCTCTGCAGTATGAATAGCCTCTTTAATATTCCCCCAATGTTCCTTTTCCGCAGGATGGGTACTTACTTTGGCGACACCCCGGTCTAATGCTGAATCGGCTTCAAATATAACGTTCAATGCTGCATCCTCCTTTCACAACTAATCTTATAAGCAAAACCTTGCTAAAACTATAGTATTGCGTTTTCTTGCAAAATCCTGCGTCTTTGTTGCACGGCGCTGCGACGCATATGCGCTGACACGAAAGGACACCCTTATATGTGTATTTTTATGTATTTGTTTGATTTTGACAAGAACACTTGTTCGGGTTATACTTTTCCCAAGTGAGGGGGATATGAACGTGGATATCATGGATAAACTCGAAATTTTAACCGCTTCGGCCAAATATGATGTGGCCTGTACCTCAAGCGGATCGGACCGCAAAAGTCAGGCCGGAGGTATGGGCAATGCCGTCAGTATGGGCATCTGCCACAGCTTTGCGGCAGACGGCCGCTGCATTTCACTGTTGAAGGTGCTCATGACGAACAGCTGTGTTTATGATTGCGCCTATTGTATCAACCGCAAATCGAACCAGACACGCCGGGCTGCATTTACACCGGAGGAAATCGCAGACCTCACCATGCAGTTCTACCGCCGCAATTACATAGAAGGCCTGTTTCTCAGCTCCGGCATTATGCGTAACCCCGATTATACAACCGAGCAGCTGATTGCCGCTCTGGAGCTGCTGCGGAATGTCCATCACTTCGGGGGCTATATCCATGTGAAGGCGATTCCCGGTGCAGATGATATATTGCTGTCCAGACTCGGCCTGCTCGCCGACCGCATGAGCGTTAACATCGAACTGCCCTCTAAGGAGAGTCTTGGCCGGCTTGCACCAGATAAGAGCAAACAGTCCATTCTGAAACCGATGGCCCTTATTAAAGAGAAGATAAATGAGAATTCTTCAGACATTGTCAAATACAACCATGCTCCCCGCTTCGCACCGGCCGGGCAGAGTACACAAATGATCGTTGGCGCAACACCGGACACCGATTACCAGATTCTTAACCTCACGGAAGGGTTGTACCGGAAGTATGGGCTAAAGCGTATCTTTTACTCTGCCTACACCCCCGTGGTAGAGCATTCGCTGCTGCCTTCCCTGGACACCAAACCGCCGCTCCTGCGGGAACACCGGCTCTATCAGGCTGACTGGCTGCTGCGCTTCTATGGCTTTCAGGCCAAGGAGCTGCTGGATGAAGCAGCGCCCAATTTCAATCCGCTGCTTGATCCCAAATGCAGCTGGGCCATCAATCACCGCGAGCAGTTCCCGGTCGAAATCAACCGCGTGCCGTACGAAACGCTGTTGCGTGTACCGGGCATCGGCGTAAGGAGTGCTCAGCGGATTGTAAAAGCCCGGCGGGCGGGGACATTGGATTTTTACGCGCTGAAGAAGCTCGGTGTCGTGCTGAAGCGCGCTCAATTTTTCATTACCTGTAAGGGAAAAATGCTGGAGGGGTTAAAAGTCGGCGAGCATACCCTGCTTCGTTCACTCATGTCCGGCCAAGAGCTGTCCCCGTTTCTACAGCCGCAGTACGAGCAGCTTTCCCTGTTCGATGACACGTATTTGGCAGCCTTGCCTGCAGCGGGAGCGGCAGAACTGAGGAAAGGAGAATCCTCCTGATGTTCAAGACGGCCGCTCTGGCCTATACCTATGACGGCAGCTTTGAGGGCCTGCTATGCTGCGTGTTCGAGAGCTACCAATGGAAAGAAACTCCGCTCACCATACATTCGGAGGGTGAAGGGCAAGGCATGCTGCTGGAATCCAAATGGATTGAGACCGACAACGCCAAAGCAGGCCGGGTGCTGCGCTCCATACCTCTGCGCATCTGTCCTGAGGCCGAAGAGCTTGTCCGTTTAGGATTCTGGACATGTACGCCAGACAAGGAACTGCTGCTGCTGAACTTTCTGTATCTCGGCTTCACGCATGGCCGCAAGGTTATGGACATGCTTGCCGATGATACCGTGAACGCCTTGCAGAAGGCGGTACAGCATCTGCGGCGGGAAGGGCATCTCTTTCTCGGCTTTGTGCGGTTTTCCGTTTACGGTCCGGTCATGGCAGCGGTGATTGAACCCCGCAACTACGTGCTCCCTGTCATTCAGGAGCATTTCTGCGACCGGTTTCAGGGCGAAAGCTTCATGATCTATGACAAGACCCATAGCATGGCACTGATCCATCAGCCCGGGCAAGAGGCCATTATTCCACTGCAGGAATGGATACCCCCGGAGCCGGATGCGGCTGAGGAGGCCTATCGCCGCCTATGGAAGAAGTTCTATACTGCCATCGGTATTCAGGAGCGCCGCAACGACCGGCTGCGTTCCTCCCTGATGCCCAAACGCTACTGGAAGCAACTTCCGGAAATGGACGGGGGCACTGCGGCGGTACCGGCGCTCACAGCTAAACAGGCGCAAACTGCACGACTGAAGAGTAAGGAGCGGCGTGAATTGCACCAAGTAGAAACAACTGCGTCGCCCTTACAAGGATGAGATTCGTTTCAGCGAGAACGATAAGGACAATTTACAGTACACATTTTCTGATCACACGAAGAGAAAGGCGTTTCGCCAGCAGGTAGTTTTTTCAGTGGAGGCTTCTGCTCTAAAAGCACAAAGAGCACCCATCCAGGTGCTCTTGCTTATGCTTCTCCAGCTTGAAAGAGCAAGCTTGCTTCCGGGCTACCGCTCGTACCAGTATCCCGGAATGCCCCGCTCCAGCCGCATCAATGCTTCAAGATAGTAATAATCGCCCCAGATGGTGTAGTCATCCGGGGACTCGCCACCTCTGACGGAGTACGAACCATGCTTCAGCAGACCTTCCGCTTCCTCGGCACCCCGAGTGGAATAATGCTCTGCCAGTGACTTCACTGATGCTTCCGCAGCGTCCAGGAAAAACTGGCGCTCCGGATCGCCCGCATCCATCTGTCCGGCTATCTCCAGCAGGCCGCAGGCGGCGATGGCAGAGGCGGAGCTGTCCCGTTTCGTATCCGGCCCCTGCGGAGCATCAAAGCTTTATTGCTGGCCATCTTGCTCTTAGGGCTTCATTCTATGGACCACATCCAGATTAAAAGTATATTATCAGAATCCCGCTTACCATATTTTGTATTATACTTAAATAAAGGACGATCACCACAAATGTCCGTTTTACTTATGTATAGTTTATTTTCTCAACTTATTTGGCAGCCCTACTCAAATGGTTAGAACTAACCAACAATTAATTCCAGCGAATTTCCAAAAAAGAAACATCATCACTGGCAACATGGTTATACGACGTTTCGATCATCTGTCGAAGTTCCGCGTTTTCCGGATACCTTTTCCAATTCCTGTACCCCATTAGTCCGTCCGTGAATACTTGTATACAATTCGGTCTACCGGAACCTTTTGCAAGATCCATAGACAGAATAGAAGGTCCTTCTCCCATAACACCATGACAAGTCGACCAACGGTTCCATTGGGAAAATCCGCTTACTAAGCCTGGAATCTCAGTTCCATGATCGAAGAGACGAATAGCTGTATCTCCCAGCCAGGCTACGGTGATCTGACCCTTGTTACTGTCAGCCGTGTAGCTAATCTTCCCGCATACAAATGTTGTCTCGCTGCCCTTCAAGCGTTTCTCCTCCAGTACTTCACGGAAGAGGCCGCCAATATGCGAAGGGAGTTCATAATGGTTGATCATATTTGTAGCCGGGGCGGTCATTTGCTGCAAGCCTGAAGATAACTTGTACTTTACAACTTCGCTGTCCGCAGAATTAAAACAATCGGATTCAGACATGAATTGCAGCAGAGAATCCCCTAGGTATTTTGCTGCTAAATTTCCGTAAAAGGACTGGCTGACCCCATCACATACACAGAACAGGATGCTGTCATCCGTTACTCTATAGGTTATATAGTCCTGCCCCATATCATCTCCCTGCCGTGACTCTCTGGAACGGGCATAGGTGCAGCGTATGGAAAACAGTCCTGCTTGCAGTGACGACAGAGGATATTCCAATCGTTGGTCAATCTGAAATAATCTCATCTCTAGCATCACTGTCCTATCGTATCGGAGTAGACGCAGATATCTGGAAGCCTAAAGACACCATTTCGTGACTGCTGCCAGGCAGCATCATCAGAGCTCCGCTCTGCAGAGTATAAGAGAATTCAGTCATCATCTTACGGTAGCTTTCCGGAAGTGCAGAAGACATGTTTCTGAGTTTCAGCGCATAGTCATCCTTCAGATTCATTCCGGGCAGAATCCCCTTCCAGTTCCGCGGGTCGTTAACAGGCTCTTCAAGAAAATGATCATTAATAAAAATGTTCTCAATAAGCACATTCCCATCAGGCACACTCATCTCCATGATCCGTTTGGCCACCGGTTCGGGATCCTCCCCGGTATGCACACCGTCAGTCATGTGGCAAATCAATGGAGCCGGACACTTCTGCATAAGGGGCAACTGTTCCAGAAGCAATTCCTCAGCTCTTTGAAACGCAAGTGCTGTATCCGTAAATCGCATCGGTGTAAGCTCTGGCAGCGTCGCCGTCCTGGCAATTTGATCGATCGCCTTGATGCCTCCCAGCAAATCGTCTACCTCGTCACTGTAAGGAAGAATAGCGATCCGATAACGTGCTGCAATCCGGCTACCCTTAGTGGAGCGGTAGACCATTTGCTTTATGGTAGAAACCAATGCTTTTTTCACCAAATCTATTCTTCTGACATTATTCATTTCCAACCCCATTGAAGCACTAACATCAATGAGGTAAATAATCAATGCCGGAGTGCTTTGCGTAGCCTGTACTGTATATTTTTCCCTGGGGACTAATCCCCCGGTTAAATCTCCAGTCATTGGTGAAGCCCCATCCTGATTATTGATCATAACCGTCGGTTCAACGACCGGTGTTTTACCGATCATTAATTTAGAGATGTTTTCTAATTGTTTTTTCACTTCGCGCGTACTTTGAACCCTTTGATCCGGTTGCGTTTCAAGTAATTTTTTGAGCAGATTCACATATTCTAATGGAACCTCAGGAGAAATGAGCGCAAAGGTAGAGTGAACGGAAGAATAATATTTTCCACCTGTGAGCATGAAGTAAAGAGTGGCACCCATTGAATACAAGTCGGTCCGGAAATCCGTCTGCCCATTTTCCAATTGCTCCGGTGCTGCAAACACCAGTGTACCTAATGCAACCGTATCCTTTAACTGTCCCTTCTTGAAAGTCCTTGCGATTCCGAAGTCGATCAGCTTCAAATTGTCGTATTCATCCACCATAATATTTGAAGGCTTTAGGTCACGAAAAATCACCGGTTTAGGCTGTTCATGTAAGTAATTCAGAATCTCGCACAGCTGCACGGCATATTTAAGCGCGCGCTGCACCGTTATCGGCGTCTTGTTATCCCCATATATCTCTTCAATCGTGTGCCCGTTCACATATTCCATCACCAGATAACTTCTTCCTTCAGCATCCGGCTCAAAATAATCCGCTATCTTCAGGATGTACGGGTGGGACAGATTGCTGAGAATCCGTATTTCTTCCAGAAAGCTGCTGCCATCGGTTTCAGAATCGATAATGATTTCCTTAACCGCCCAAATCTTACGATTCAATCTGGTATCCCGTACCCGGTATACAGCACCCATGCCACCTCTGGCAATAAGCTCTTCTACCAGATATCTTCCTCCAAGAATCTCTCCGTTAGTCAACATATTCCTTCTCCTATCCCTGGTTCAGTGCTAATAAGGGCAACGGACATTGTCCATTACCCTTGCTTCAGAAGCTGTTATTTGAATTGGCTCGCATTGTTTTTTATCGCGTTTTCCGTATCTTCATATCCTTTTACTGTTGTATCCAAGAAAGTAGCATAGGAGATAATGACGTTCTTATATTCCTCAAAGCGGGGTTCCATTCCTCTAAATTTCTCACGAATGGTATTGCTCGCATCACTTTGCCAGGTGGAGGCAAGTGCGTTCATCTCCATTTTAATTTCGTCCAGTCTGGCGCTGAGATTTTCATTAATGGATCGGATCGTTCCGGCAGTATTCGCTACCTCAGGCAGAGAAATTTGAATTCCTTCCGTTGACATATATGCAGCCCCCTTTTTTAATTAGTTAATTTTTTAGCTGAATTGATAATTTCACTTTGGGTATCCCGGTACATCTTGGCGCTCAGTTTTAGAAATTCGGAGTATTTAAGCAGCAGATCGTACATGTTCTTAAAATCCTCCTCAAAGCCTTGAATCTGGGTAACATATGCCGTATTGTCGGCCCCTTTCCAAGCGGCACCCATTGCATTTACCTCTGTGAATAACTTCTTGTATTGCGTGGCGTACTCAGACGCTTGGCCATCCATCTTCTGTGCTGCTGATTCCAGCCGTGCAGGATCCACAGTAATCTTCGACATTATTTCTACTCCTTTCTGATTAAAAAAATATAAAATTTATATTAACATCAGCATGGAGCCGTTACTTAACCCCAGCTCCCTTGCCGATAGGTTAATATCAAGCACTGTAGCGGTCTGTTTATCGCAAATGACAGTATCCTCTGATCTGATATAGACCCCTCCCGACAGTTCCATGATTGCAGCTGCCATCAGGCCTTCGATCTCATGCAGACGAAGATCTAAAGGAATGATTACATCGTGTGTCTGGCTGATTGCCGGAATATAGAGCTCAATAATGATCTTATCCAACGGGGACCTCCTCCTCCACGAGCGCACTGGCAGCCAGCAGTTTCACCAGAACAGCCTTCCCGCGATGCACCACGTACCCGAAGCCGTCGCCAATCTCGCGGTACATCTCTTGGCTGAATCTGGCCGGCTTCATGTGGTACTGATCGGTAAAACCGTCTCCAATCCATATCCCCTCACCTCCGGCCACATGCTCTTTAAACCAAGCTTCATAGGAGAACGTCGCGATATTAGCAGCCCGTTCAGCCAATATAAAATGTACCTGATAAGCGGCGCTCCCTTTCTCAAGCAGAACTTTCCACTTATCCTTGGCATCTACGGATAGCCTGGACAGCAAGGCCGATACCGACAGCACAATTACCGTCAGTTTATTGAATACAGGAACCGGCTGGCCTGCAGCAACTGCATCCTTAAAGGCGTTATTCCGCAGCACCAGCATATTGAACAGTTCAATAACCGCCCCCTCGGCGGCATCGTTATGGTCATTGATATAGCGGCATTTACCCTGAAAGTGTTCCGTAAGCTGTCTATTGGCATCAAGCACCAGCAGCTCCGAATCGGAAGCGCCTTGCTCAGAGAGCACCTCGACCAAACCCTGCATGAAAGTAGTCATATCATGATCTCGGGAAGCTACCAACTGAATATAGCTTTGGCTGAGGTCCATGTAGGATACCTTTAGGCTGTCTTTCTCCACCCCCACAGGAATCAATCCGTCCTTCCAGCGATGAATATCTTTCTTAAGGAAGGCCAGATCCACCTTGTCCGGCAAGATCGGTATCTGTTCAGCAGTTGTTCCAGTCCATTGTTTCGCATAGCTGCTGCAGCTGCTTCGCAATTCATTCAGCAGATTGTTGCCGTTTGCCTGAATATGGGCCAGCTGAAATTCATAGACGTTGTCTTTCTTGAAGATGCCTCTGCCCTTCAATTTGGAAGGGTACACGCCTCCCACATTGCCGAGCACACCGGAATAATCGGATGGATCATTCAGCTGGAGCACGTAGAGCTGCTTGAAATTCTGCAAGGTTTTGTACCGTACAGCTCCCGTATTAAGTGCAGTCAGCATAAAATAAATACCATACTTCAGACCTTCTCTGCTGAGCAGCGAGATCACCTCTTCCTTGCCCTCAAAAAGCTCGGTAAATACGGAATAGTTATGAATGACGACTAATATAGAAGGCTCTTGTTCCGCAGATACACGATTATAAGAACCGAAGTCGCCCCCATACGGTGAGAACATCTTCTTTCTATGTTCTATTTTTTGCTGAAGCATCTGGAAAAGTTTATTAACCCTTTCACTGTCGTGAGAGAAGACTACATCACCCACATGCGGTGCTTCTGAGAAGGCTCCCAGCGTTTCCGAACCAAAGTCCAGAATATATATATTGATTTCTTCGGGAGTATGCTGCTCTATCAAGGAGAAGATAAGTGTCGTCAGAAAGACTGTTTTTCCACTACCGGCCGTACCATAAACGAGCGCATTACCGTCCCGGGAGAGCGGGAAGGTCATGGGCAGCTGTCTCTGGTTCACCGGATCATCGACCTCGCCGATTACAGGATTAATCTCACCATAAAAAGAAAGGGAGTTAGGGTACTTCTTCTTCAATTCATGCAGATAAATAACAGCAGGAATCGGCTCCAACCACAGCGGCCGGATCTTGATGCCTTCTTCGGCAGCAATGTGGGATAGATACTCATTAATCCTGCTAATCTGCTTCTCTGGATTAGCCTGTCTGATTTTTCGTTTATTAACAGTTGTTTGCTTTACAATACGGCCCAGCGTATCAATTATCGTGAGGTTGTGATCCGGTGTACGTTCCATCCGGTCCGATGGAGCATACGGTGCGCCGGCCCATGCAGATTGCCCTAGTTCAAACAGCTCGTTAAAGCCTACCTGCACATAAAATCTTCCAGTAACGGACAATTCGGCGGCATCCGGTCTTTTGATTACATCCATACTGTCGGCCCTCTCCTGGACCTTCAATGAAATACGGAATTTACTATTGCTCCAAATTTGGTCGTCTACGACACCCGCAGGCTTCTGAGTAGCTAGAATCAAATGGATGCCCAGACTTCGTCCGATTCGCGCAGCACTTACCAGCTGTTCCATAAACTCCGGCTGCTGGGTTTTAAGTTCGGCAAATTCGTCTGAAATGATAAACAAATGCTGAAGCGGTTCGGATACCTGCCCTTCCCGGTAAAGCCTTTGGTATTTATAGATATCAATGTTGCTGAGACCAAGCCGGCTATGAATATCCTGAAATATGGCCTGCCGTCGTTTCAGCTCGCTTTGGATTGAAATCAGCGAACGTTTTACCGCAGCGCCGTCCAAATTGGTAATCGTTCCTGCCAGATGAGGAAGGCTAGAGAATGCGCTTGCCATCCCGCCACCCTTATAATCGATAAGGATAAAGGCTACTTCATGAGGATGATAATTCACTGCCAGTGATAATATAAAGGTCATAATGAATTCGCTTTTACCCGAACCTGTCATTCCGGCAATCAACCCATGTGGACCATGGAATTTTTCATGCAGATCCAGTTGAAATAAGGCTCCCGAGGTATCCACACCAATGGGAGTTTCCAGTGACAATACCGGATCGTTATCCTTCCAGCGGGTTAAGGCGTTAAGATGCTCTATCTTTCCGACGCCAAACATATCGAGGAAGGTTAACATATCCGGCAGATTATATTTAGATCCTGATGTGTCAAGCTTGATGTTAGCCAGCCGGACAGCAAGCGCAAGCTCGTTACGGATCTCATAGGGATCAGGGCGGAAAGATACAGCTTTCCCGGAAATATTATCTTTGTCAAAAATATTCGAATCTTCACCGTCGCACTCAATCACCAGGGAGCACTCTTTGGGAAGATGCATGAGCTGATCATAAAGATGCAAAATGCTGAAGCCGAGGTTCTTTTTCTGCTTTAATAATCCGTTGATTATTTCAGCTTTGCCCGCCAGCTGCTTGTCCGCAGCTATAATCACGTAATATGGCGACAACTCCCGTATTTCTTCATCAGATGAGAGCATTTCCCGGGCAGATAGCTCTTTTTCCAGATAACTGGACAGCTCTTTCACTTCATTTAGCTCCGTTGCCACAAACCGCAAACTGCCCTCTTCATTCCATACATGCGGCAGCCATTTCACAAATCCCCAAGTATCTTGTTCTTTTGTATCATAAAGAAAGACGAGCTTTAGTTCATCATAGCTGTGAAGTGCGGTAAGCTGCAGGATCAGCTGTTTCGTAAGCCTAACGGCGGCTTCCCTCGTGCCGATAATTCCCGCTATCCAATCCTCTGTCAATAACAGCGGCAACGGCACATTTTTGAGGAGCTTCGGTTCTTTAATGAACTCTTCTAATTCGTTCCGCAATTCATCTTCATCCAAGCTGAATCTTATTTCGGGATGCTTAATTTCTGCCTGCAGGTTAACGGTTCCCAGTCCCAGTCTAAGCGATAAAAAGTCATTATGCCTGCGGGTTCGCTCCCATAAATCACGTTTCTTTTGTTCTATGCGGCCAACGCAATCTTCTACAGTCACTAGGTTCTCATGTAGAATATCGCTTTGATAGGCACACTCAACTGCAATTTTTTGCCGGAGCTCTCCCAAATATGCCTTGTATTTCACATTTCTCTCCTGATTGCGCCGGCTTCTCCGCTTGCTCTCATGTCTTCTGGCCAAGACAGGCCATAATATTGTACCTAGCAGCATGCTCATAGACATTACTAGAGTAGGCATTGCATTTCTGACATTCCCCCCGGAACTGAGTGCATTCTGGAGGGCAAACAACCCTGTAAAAAGTGAAGCCATCCCCATAGTGATGGACGGACCCAGCATCAGCATAATTGGCAATTGCTCCATATTGCCGAGTGAGGGTGGAGGATCAATTACAAATTCCGCCTGCTGAATATCCCGCTTGAACCGGGGAGAACGGTAGAAGAATTCAGGGGAAACAGCGATCTCCTCCAATTCCTCCTCCTCAACCACAGCTGCTGTCTGCTTGATATACGGCTGAAACGCAGCTCCTTTGATTTTTAGCTGACCGTCCGGATTGTTCACGGCAATAAAATCGGGGCCAATAATAATTTTGAGACCGATAATATAGACGACATCTCCTAGTTTCAGCACTTTGCTGGTGACCCGTTTCCCATTCACAAACGTTCCGTTTGCGCTGCTCTGGTCTTGAATCGTCAGGGTAGAGCCGTTGATCAACAGTTCAGCATGAATGGATGAGGTATACTTATTGGCATAATGCAGATTACAATTCTCTGCCCGTCCAATCGTTATTCTGCTGTTTGCATGAAACTTCAGCTTCTTAAAGGTATTCCTGTCACGGGAGACAGGCTCAGAGAAGAGCACTACATACTCATTCGTTCGGATAAGATGAATGGAGTACATGTTCATGGGCTCTATGGCAATTTCCTTAATGGTGGATTTGTTGCTGTCCAGAATAACGGCCTGTTTATTGGACTTCAGAATCCATTTCCCCTCAATGCCTTCAATACCGATAACGTTCTCCTCATAATTCTGTTCATTTCTCTGAGTGATCCAGTATTGTCCCTTCTGTTTCTCGGGAAGAACACAAGTATAGATGACCGTGTCTTTAAGCAGTGATAGCTGCATGCGTATCTTCACTCCCTATTCAAATCCACCAAATAGCCGGCACTAACTTCCTGCAGGAATACTATTTAATAAATACTGGATCAAACATGGCGAATTCCACTTTAGAAGCGCCGATACTGCTTATTGCAAATGTAATCTTATCCACATAACGAAGCGGCACAATCAAATTTTGGGGTTCTTGAGTGGACGCGTATGTATACGTTCCGTATAAGGTCGTTTGTCCGCCTTTATCTGTAAGATAAACATCTACCGTGACCGGCTGCGTGCTGACGCTTCCTAGCTTATGCTGAATTAGAGCCGCTTTCGCATTAAACTGTCTGTACTTTTCATCCAGTTGATAGGTAATCTTCGCTTGTGCCTTGCTATCCGGAGTATAGTCTCCAAGCATCGTATAGATATAATTCAAATGGGTGGTCCCGTTTTGCTCTTTAATCACAGTGCTGCCGTCGTACATAATGCTGCTCTCTGCGTTCGTATTAACTACTTCAGGGGCTCCGATCAGGTAATCGTTGCCTGCCTCAATTGTGCCGGTGGTTGCGTAAACCTTCTTGCCTGTTGAATTTAAGATTACAGTCTTCCCGTCACGGGAACGCGAAGGTTCATAACCCAGCTCAGGCAGCATATAGCTGGGAAAATAAGCGTAGCCTTGGAATGTAAAAGGTTTGTTTTTACTATTCACCGTAATCTTCGTGCCATCCACCTCAACACTATTAATGTTGAATAGGGCTCCCTTTAAATCTGCCGCAAATACGGTAACACCTCCGAATAATAATCCACCGCAGATAAAGCCTGAGATAAACTTCTTCATTTCTATTCCTCCTAAATGTTATATGTACTTTTGTATAACTACTCTCCTGTAAGCTCTTTTAGCATGCTTCGTGCCAGCTTGTTATTGCTATCCAGTGCTTTTAGTTGTTTAGCTAGACGGATAACCTTTTCCGTATCATCTTCAACGTTATAGGCATAAAGAATGCTATCCTCCAGCGCTTTGATTTTTTGCTTCTTCGCTGCTGACTTGGCGGTTGCCGCCGGTTTAGTTGTCGGTTTCGACGTTGGTTTGGCTGTTGGTTTAGCTGTCGGCTTTGGCGTTGGTTTAACCGTCGGCTGGGCTGTCGGCTTCGGTGTTGGTTTAACCGTCGGCTGGGCTGTCGGCTTCGGTGTTGGTTTAACCGTCGGCTGGGCTGTCGGCTTCGGCGTTGGTTTAACCGTCGGCTGGGCTGTCGGCTTCGGCGTTGGTTTAACCGTCGGCTGGGCTGTCGGCTTTTCCGTGATTACAGGCGCCAGAGCAGCCGCCGACGGGCTGACGTCAACCGTTGGCTGGGCTGTTGCCGTTGGCTGCACCGTTGCTTGAGCGGCAACGTCAGCAGCCTCATTAGAAGGCTCCGATTCGCCCATCATTCCCCTTACAGTCAGACTGCCGCCGAGCACAATAGCTGCCGCCAAGGCAATCAGCATTCCAAGCCGCCATTTCTTGCCTGCCAGCGGGCGCGGTTTCTCCTGTTCCGGCGCAGTTTCTTTCGAATGCTGTTCAGCCAGCAGAGACTGAATCACCTGTATGGAAACTTCGATTTCATGGCGGACAGAGGAATCAGCAACGGGACCGGCAAGCAATGCTGTGTAAGCCGCCAAGGCCCCCTGTAAATCCCCTGAACTTTCCAGCATTCTTGCTCTACCCAGCGGCGCTTCATCCCATTCTGACAACTCTTCCATTGGAGTCGGACGAAGAACGGATGGGAGGGCCGTTGAAGTCATTGTTCCTTCCGCCCGGACCTCTTCGGAGGAGTCCGTGTAGCCAAGGCTGACCGATGATAAGGCAATATACCATTCTCCGAATGCTGGACATTGATATAGCGCGTCACTTTCCCATGCTTTACGGAAAAGACCCGCAACCTCGCCGCCGTAACTTTCAGTCAACACTCTATTAATTAAGGCTACTCTATCCTGATCATTTTCCATCAACCCGGGGTCAAAATAACTTTCACCCCATGCCGCTTCCCGAATCTCCGGATGGAACCATGCCAGCATCTCTGCGAGCAGGATGCTGCCGGAATAACGATCTGCATACTTGTTCCAAAGATGCTGATAATCACTTCTCCCGGAAGAGTATCCGGGTGATCCCATCGTCATATATTCAGGCCTGTCGAGGTGGACCGCATACATGTGCTCTATGTCGATCAGCTGAATGCATGATTTGACTAAGGGCATAATCTCATGCAGGAGCCCGGGAATCATAACGTTAGAGCCTGATAAATCCCCATGCGCCAACCCGCGCTGCTCCATGAAAGATAACACTTCAGCCAAGGACCTGGCGGTATGAAGCGCCGTTTCTTGGGGAATATCTTTCTTTTCCAGTATGATATCCATCCAGGTCGGACCATTGATCCATGGCATAAGAACAGCATACAGCAGCTCCGGGTGACTTCCCAACAGTTGCACGTCCCGCTGAGGAATCAATACATCCCGTTCACAGACCTGAAGTCCATCAATTTTTGAAAAGGCCGCAAGCTGTTCTGACAAATATACATTAGAAGGCTGCCGGAAGACGGGTTTGAATACTTTCAGCGCTTTGGAAATGCCGTCTTGAATGCTGGTGAGTTTATACACCGTACCTTGCCTGCCCTCTTGGCCGTAGGGGATCTCACTCATGAGCGGATGCCCCTGAACAACATAAACCTTCCCGTCAATCACTAATTCTTCATTGGTTTCTGGATTGAATGCCATATCCTTGCATCCTTTCTACATGCGGTTCAATTCGCTGATAACCGTCCTGTACCGCCGTTCACAGCCAAATTTCCTCAGCACTTTGAGCACTGACTCCGATTTTGATAAACAAATAGGGTAATGTCCGGTCCCCGGAAACGATATGAAAAATGGGAGTCGTCTGGCGCAAATAATTGCTCTCCATATAGTGAAGCAGCTCTCCATAAGCGGTCTCCGTACTTGCTTCATAATCGGCAAGATCACAAGTAGAAATCATCCGGTCGATGCAGAAATAACTGTGGAAATGCATATCTTCTGTCACGTCCAGATAATCCTCGTGGATAGGAATAAAAAATTCAGCATGCAGCATTTCATCCAGTGGAATATTGTTTATAGAATAGAACAAGGGACCTTTAATCGTAGCCTTCAGCTGGAATACATCACTCATAAAATCAGATAGATGCTGCTCCAGATCCTTATAGTAGAAATGATATTTTCTAGAGACAACACTGGTGTATTTTATCGAATCCTTTGGATTTACCACACTATCCCTCCTTAATGACCGGAGCAAAGATATCAATAATTCCATCTCCGTAGACGTCCAGATAGATATTGTAAAAGGGTTCCTCAAGCGTTAGCTGATAGGATTCGGCGCATGACCGCAGAACAGCGTAGGACTCTTCGATATCCTCGTCGAGATCAGCGTGTCTGAGGAGCAGCCCGTCTGTAAATTTCAAAGTTTCCGTAAAGTGATAATCCTCATTTTTCTCCATCTCTACAGGTGCATTAACAGGAATGTAGAAGGAATAGTCAGCCTCCCCTACGTCCAAATTCAGACCAGAAACTTGATAAATGATCGGACCTGTACCATATAAGCCGCTGCTTACAATGGAATTACGAAGCTCTTTGGCGAGCTGATGCCATTCCTCTATTTTGCAAGTTTTGGTACAACTGATGACGTTATGGAATATAATCGGAGTCCGCTTTATTTTCATGCCTTGTGTCCCCCCCGTGGCTTCTGCTGCTTCGATTTACGCTGGTTGGGTGGTTGGATATGAAAAGATTGGAACCGCCCTTTGCAGTATGCCAGCAGGATGAATTCAGGCAAGAACATTGCGGTGAGATACTGAATAAGTACACTAAGCACCAAGGCAATTACAGGCTCAGAGGATGTATAACTGCTGCTATCCGCGAACATCCTAGGCACAAATCCGGCAATAACGGCTCCGAGATAAATAACAGGGAAACTTATGTACGACTTGGACCCTCCAAAATTATATAATCCTTTTTCGCCTCTTCGTAAATGACCCTTTTTTACCCGATGTACTGCCCGCCAGGTCGAGAGGACCAGAAAAAGAATTCCGCCTAACAACATCAGCAGACCGAGTGATGTCATGAACGGCTCCGCTCCCCTGTCTTCACACATAAGAAAATAAACCAAATAGATCTCAAGTGAAAATTTCAGGGAAATGAAACATAGTATGTAGGCCTGAATTTTTTGATATTTGTAGGCCAATTTCTCATTATAAAATAAAAGCGCAGCCAGCAAATGGAATGCCCAGAGGACTATGTCTACAATTAAATAAATCATCCATTCCGAATCGGTGTTATCACCATAGAGAACCGCATTAAGCGAAACCGCGATCATTACAGCACTGAACACTAAGGTAGCTATAATAAATACAGATACACTATCAGGACGTAAGCGTTCACGCGCGGCTTCCTTTATTTTAGCGAAGTACTCCTCGTTATATTGCTTTAACATGTGAGCCTCCTACCAGATCAATTTGTTCAAGCCCTTTCCGATGTTTGATACAGCACCACTGATAGCGTCGCAAGTAGCATCAACGGCATCGTTAACCACATCTTTCGTATGATCGACTACACTTTTCGGCGGCGGACCTCCGAACTTGGCATTGAGGGCAAAGTTTATAGCTACACCTGTGGCGAGCCCCACTACAGTTCCCAAGGGTGGTACCACAAACGAGCCGATAACGGCACCAGTTGCTGCTGCACCCGCACCGGCGGCAACATCCACCGTGGTGTTCACAGCAAAAGTACCCGTGTTCTTCAAGTTAAAATCCCACTTCCCGCCGTCTCTGAAGGTCTCCACAAAGTTATCTCCTACCGCCAGAACCGTCCCGGCCGCACCTAGAAACTTCCCGCCCTTAGACAAGACCGTCGTGTTTTTCCAGTTAAAATCATCCCAGAGCGTCATCCCGTCTTTATAAGAAGATTTGAATACATCCTTCATATTTTGTAATCTGTTGCTTCTTCCATTGATGAATTGTTCTACAGGAGCCAGTCTATTAAAACGGTCCATATTGTCTTGGATAACTCCATGGCCGTCAACATACAGAGGTATTCCATCCCCGTTAATTAACCGGTTCACGTATCGCTTCTTGAAGGTTCCGCTTTCTCCGCCCAAGAGCCGGACCAACCCGTCTCTATACTCCATATAGTGTCTGCCCGTAACCATTTCCGCATTGACGAGCTGAATGAGAATCTTCCCGTCTTTTTTAACGGTTTTAAACTGCAAATCTTTATACCGGAGTAATGTATCTGAGTTCGTAATGCCAGAGAATACATCATTCACAGCATTGCGGAAGGCCAGCAGAAAGAAAGGATCGCCAGCCAATTGAGATTCATACTGGTCTATGGGGTTTGAGCTGAATGACAATCCCACTTTAACCAAATAATCTTCAATATCAAAATATTTTCCACTTTCATTCTCCACAAACTTCTTGAAATTCCCCAGCTTTTCCTGTAAATCCCCCAGCTCTTTACACAGGTTCCCTAACCGGCTGCCTACATCACTTCGCGACAGAACTCTATTGTCAATTTGACCAAGCAACCGGGAAAGTCTGCTCACTGCGTCAGATAAATCAGAGGTGTACTTAGAAAGATGGGTTGATGCAATTTGAATAAGATTCTCATCTAGGAAAATGGTATTCAATACAGTGTCCCCCCGGCACAGACTTTATTTAGTATGCGAACTATTCTTGAGCTGCTTCAATGCTGCCTCTCTAGCTGCGATTTCTGCTGCCTCCTTCGCATCTTCTTCTTGTCTTATCGTATTTGCCGTAGATATAATATCCGACTCAATCGCTCTAAGACTTGATGCGACCCTTCCAATACTCGTTTGAATCAGTTCCATGGCATGTGTCATATGTATAGTTTCATCTGCATCCCAGCTTTTTCTCAAACTTTCCTTGTACAACTCGAGATTTTCTTTGATTGCGCCCAGAGAAACTTCATGCTGACCGATCTCCCGGGCAATTCCACTCTCCCTTTGGACATCAATTTTCATAAAATCATCCTTTCGCAGGTTAGATTAACTCCCAACCCAAATAAACACTAAATGTGACCTATGTACAAGCTTCCGTGGACCTAATGCATATACAGAATACATAAAAACTTGGTTGATTCATTATATAACCACACAATAAACATACATTACCATCAAAAACGACATGTTAAACTAAATTTTGCGTATTACGAAAAAAAAGTCCTTCGGCACATCAATAACTAGTTTGATATTCTTTGTTGATTTTTCACAAATATGGGGTTATAGGTTGAATAAAACTATCTTATAATGAAATGGGGCCGGGAAACTTCACCCGTTTGTGAACGCGCGTTTATTGCCCTGCCCATCATCCACTTTATAGGAGGAATGGTTATGCAATACGGTCACTTTGACGAAAAAAACAAAGAGTATCTGATTACGAAACCGAATACGCCTGCCCCTTGGGCGAACTACCTGGGCTCGCCGGAATATGGCGCCATTATCTCAGGAAACGCAGGGGGCTACAGTTTTGTAAAATCTGGAGCCAACGGGCGGCATGTCCGCTACCATTTTAATTCAAAGGACGAGCCTGGACGCTACATTTACGTGAGGGATTTGGAAAACGGGGATTATTGGTCCGGTTCTTGGCAGCCCGTGGGTAAAGATCTGGATCAGTACAAGTCGGTATGCCATCATGGAACCGGATACACGAACATCGTCTCGGATTACGACAATATCCATACAGAATCATTGTATTATGTACCGCTGAACAAAACCTACGAGGTATGGCGCATGAAGGTCCGCAATGATGACTCCAAAGCGCGGAGGCTGGCTCTCTTCGGATTTGTTGAATTAACCAACAATAACAATTACGAGCAGGATACTGTCAACCTTCAGTACACGCTGTTTATCTCACGGACCTACTACAAAAACAATATGATCCTTCAATCCATCAATGAAAACGTTCCCGAGGATCAGAGCTGGAGATTCTTCGGTGCTGCAGGCGCAGAGGTAACCGCTTACGATGGCGACCGGGATACGTTCCTCGGCGATTACCGCAGCTACGGCAATCCGGCCTCCGTTGCAAACGGCCAATGTAGCAATTCATTAAACTACAACACCAACTCCTGCGGTGCTCTGCAGATCAACGTGGAGCTGCAGCCGGGAGAAGAGAAAGAAATTGCATTCCTTCTGGGACAATATGACGAGAAAGGCGCGTCCGAAATTCTTAGCCACTATAAAGATTTGTCTGTCGTGGACAAGGAACTCGAAGAACTGAAGGCATTCTGGCACAGCAAGCTTAACCGCTTCCAAGTCCAGACACCAAGCGATAATCTGAACAACATGATCAATACCTGGAACGCATATCAATGCTTCATCACTTTCATCTGGTCTCGTGCAGCCTCCTTCCAATACTCCGGTCTCCGTAACGGACTCGGCTATCGGGATACCGTACAGGATATTCAAGGTATCATTCATCTGGATCATGAGATGGCCCTAGAGCGTCTGAGACTGATGATTTCAGCCCAGGTATCCAACGGCGGTGGACTTCCACTGGTGAAGTTTGATCATAACCCTGGTCATGAAGGCACACCAGACGACCCGGAATACGTACGGGAAACCGGTCATCCCCACTATCGCGCCGATGACGCCTTGTGGATGTTCCCAACCGTCATTAAATACTTGAATGAAAGTGGCAACTGGGACTTTACAGATGAATTGATACCTTATTCGGATAAAGGCGAAGGCACGGTGTACGAGCATCTGCGCCAGGCCCTCCAATTTAGCCTGGATCGTATGGGTGCACATGGCATGCCGGTCGGGCTTCATGCGGACTGGAACGATTGTCTGCGTCTCGGAGCCAAAGGTGAGTCGCTATTCGTCGCCTTCCAGCTGTACATGGCCTTCAAAGTGTTCATGGAAATCGCGCACAACAAGAACAAACCGGACGACATAAAGTGGGCACAGGGCCTGCTTGATGAGCTCGACGGGAACATTCAGAAGCATGCTTGGGAGAACGATCAGTTCGTCCGCGGGTTCACCGAAGACAACTATACAATCGGCTCCTGGGAGAATGATGAAGCAAAAATCTGGCTGAATCCGCAAAGCTGGGCTGTATTAAGCGGCGCCGCCCGCCCGGATCAGGCAAAACTCGCGATGGACAAAGTGTACGACAATCTGCGGACCGATTACGGCACCATGTTATTCTACCCGCCGTTCCGGGAGTACGGTTTGCCAGTGGCTCTGATGGCGCTTTTCAACGCCTCCACCAAGGAAAACGCCGGTATCTTCAGCCAGCCGCAGGGATGGCTCATCTTAGCAGAGACCATGATCGGCAACGGTGAACGCGCGTTCGAATATTTCCTGAATTGCAGTCCGGCCAGCATGAACGACAAAGCTGAAATCCGCAAACTGGAGCCTTACGTGCATGGTCAATTCGTCGAGTCCAAAGACAGCCCGTATCAAGGCCGGGCCCATGTCCACTGGCTCACCGGCACAGCCTCGACTGTGATGGTCTCTCTGGTGGAGGGCATCATGGGGGTTCAGCCGCAGATGGATGGCCTTCGCATCAATCCGTGTGTTCCTTCCAGCTGGAATGACTTCTCCATGGTGCGGGAATTCCGCGGTAAGAAGCTGAACATTCAGGTAGAAAACAAGAACGGCGTCCAAAAAGGGGTTACCCATATCGTCATTAACGGCGAAGAAATTCAAGGCGACCTGATCCCAATCGCCAAAATGAAAGCCGAAAACAACGTGCGGGTCATTATGGGGTAAAGCCCTCCTTCCATTTGATCAGCCAGCTTAGCTCATCATATATACCAGCAGCAACCTCTATCCGCTTCGGACAGAGGTTGCTTTCTTTGGTCCCTAGTGAAATATGAGATGATTGTTAGCCATTCAGTTGCGACATCAGTTCTTTCATATAGCGGGTTCCATGGACTTCGTTTTTTGGGCTTACATTTTCAATCCGCGCTAAATCCTTAGGAGTCAGCTCAATAGTTGCGGAGTTTGCATTCTCCTCCAAATATTTGATTCGTTTCGTTCCCGGGATTGGCAGTGCGTGATTAGCGATCGTCCATGCGATAGCCAGTTGTGAAGGCGTGCAATTTTTCTCGATGGCGATTTCCTTGATTTTATCTACAATTTCTATATTCCTCTGGAAATTATCGCCTTGGAACCGGGGCATATATCTGCGCAGATCATTTGCATCCAAATCCTCGAATTTCCGAATTTCACCGGATATAAAACCTCTGCTTAACGGACTGTAAGCGATATGCGTAATGCCGAGTTCTCTGGCAGTGGGGAGAACGTCATCTTCAATGTCCCGGCTCCATAGAGAATATTCACTTTGCAATGCAGAAATGGGATGCACTGCATGCGCACGGCGAAGCGTAGAAGCAGATGCTTCAGACAGGCCGAGACTGCGTACCTTGCCTTCTTTAACCAAGTCAGCCATAGCGCCAACGGTTTCCTCGATGGGAATATTGGGGTCTACCCTGTGCTGGTAGTAGAGATCAATATAGTCTGTGCCTAACCGGCTGAGACTTTCTTCTACGGCCTTTTTTACGTAAGCGGGATGACCGTTCAGACTTTCATAGTTAGGGGTATATGCGAATTTGGTTGCAATAATTGCCTGATCCCGGCGGCCTTTGATAGCTTTCCCAAGAAGCTCCTCGTTGTGCCCATTTCCGTACACATCGGCGGTATCAAGCAGACTAACTCCGATTTCTAGCGAGCGGTGAATCGTCTTGGTGGACTCCTCATCATTGGTTTCTCCATACATGCCAGGAGACATGCCCATAATTCCCAGTCCAATCATAGAAACGACTATATCGCTGTTTCCTAGTATTCTTTGCTTCATAACTTGATACCTCTCCATCTATTCAATATTATTGTTTGCTGGCACTATCCATTTGGCTCAGCAGTTTACTTTCAGAAGGAAGTCTTCCTTTTTCTATCTCCTCGTAGATGACAAGCTTGTTGTCCACTGCCTCAAGTGCTTCAGCAAGCTCGTACTGACGCCGCTGCAAATCCTCTTTATATTCGCTCAGAATCGCTTTTCTCTGCGGAATGGTTGAATCGCCGTCTAAAGCAAGGCGGACCATATGCTTCAATGTAGATATCTTCATTCCTGTTGCCCGGAAGCAGGACATCAGTCTCATCCAATCCAGGTGTTCTTGCTCAAACTGACGGTTTCCATGCTCATCTCTTTGAATATAAGGGAGCAGCCCCTCCTTCTCGTAATAACGAATTTTATGTGCAGGGCAACCTAGCCGCTCCGAAGCCTCTTTTATAGAAAAAGACATGATGGTGACACTCCTTTCATGCTCGTATTTGGATGTAACAGACCGGGTCTTTTTCAGCTTAAGGGTTAATGTGTACATTAAGGCAACCCCCCAATTTATAGAGAACCGATAAAATTTTAATCCCATGAACCGGACATAATGACAGCAATACACAAGGAATCGGCAGAGTAGACTTTTGAACAGACTAGAGAGTATGCTTGGTGTTCATATGTTAGCATAAGGCTATTGCGTTTTTATTTTTTATTCAGCGGCACATCCGTGTAATCAGCAAAGGAGACCTGTATATGAAGTTACATACCACGAAATATATTAAATTTCCTTCTGGCTTTTGGTCCGGATTACAGCAGCTAGGGGTTGCTCCAAGGGATGTAGCTCGGCGAGCCGGGCTGCCGCTTACCGTAATTACTGAACCTAAAGTCACTGCCGCAGAGTATTTTGCGATCTGGCAGGCTTTTTCGGATCTCATAGGGGATATTGCCAAAGCGATCATTGGACTTGTATCTGTCTTTGAAACGGCACAATTCCCGCCTGACGTCTTGGCCACTTACCACGCCCGTGATTATCGGGATGCTCTTTGCCGTATGGCCAGGTATAAACAAATGTGTCCCCCTGAAAAGCTGCTTATCATGGAGGAGGGTGAGGAATGCACCATCGAGCTGGAGTGGCAGCATACGGAAGAGTCCGGTCCGGAGGTATTGGTCGGGATCACACTGGCGTATCTTCTGGAACTTGGGCGCCGGGGAACAGGCAAAGCGTTGAATGCACGAAGGGTAGAATTTTCACGTCCCATGGGCGATGTGCACACGCTGGAGGCTTATTTCGGCTGTCCAATCCAAATCGGTACCAGCCGGAACCGGCTCACACTGCGGCGCCAAGACTTGGACATTCCTTTTGCAACGTATAACGAAGAACTGCTAGAAATTTTGACACCTGTCTTAGACCGGACGCTGAATGAAAAGCAAAACACTACTTCTATTACTGAGACAGTAAAATGGATCATCAAGCGGAGCCTTATGGGAGGGCTTCTTGACATACAGTCTGTCGCAAAGGAGCTTAATATGAGCGATCGGACGCTGCAGCGCCGGCTAACTGAAGAAGCCACGAGCTTCAAGCATCTGTTAACGCAGGCCAGGCATGAGCAGGCAAGGACATATTTGGCTGACCCGTCACTGGATATTAAAGAAGTAGCTTGCCTAGTGGGATACGAGAACCAGAATTCGTTTTACCGCGCATTCCGTATATGGGAAGGCGAAACGCCCTCTCATTGGCGTTCGGAGAATGCAGGCTCTCACAATAAGTAAAATTTAAATAAATTGGCGCGTGATGCAAGAAGATTGGCGCTGTGAGCTAGTTACTGAGCCGCCCAAACAAGGTATTATAATCCCTATCGGAACGCAAGATTATTCTTGAGGTTCTATATAACTTCATTTAGGGGAAATGTATCATGGATATGGGATTACACAATAAAACAGCTTTAGTTACAGGTTCAACGAAGGGTATCGGTAAAGCCATTGCTATTGAACTGGCCAAAGAAGGCGTGAATGTACTGATTAATGGAAGAAACTACGAAGAGGTAGAACAAACGGTAAACCAAATTCGTTCGAAATTTCCGGCTACTTCTCCTCAAAATGCCACTGCAGATATTGTGGATGTTACGCAGAGAGAAGCCTTGTTTGAAAAATATCCTCATGTCGACATTTTGGTTAACAATATGGGCATATATGAAATCATGAGTTACGATGACGTAACCGATGAAATATGGGATAAATACTTCCGTACGAATGTGCTTGCTGCAAACGGATTATGTAAATTTTATCTGCCTAAAATGCTGGAAAACAATTATGGACGCATGATTTTTATCGCGAGCGAAGAAGCCGTAATGCCTTCAGGTCAAATGCCGCAATACTGCATGACCAAATCAATGCTGCTCTCACTTTCAAAAAGCTTATCAAAATTAACCATAGGAACGGAAGTGACCGTCAATACGATAATGCCTGGACCAACACTTTCTGAAAATGTGCATCAGATCATTGAGGGAGTCTACGCCGAGGACAATATAACGTTTCCCGAAAAAGAGAAAAAATTTATGGCCGCAAACCTGCCTCAGTCTGAGATTCAACGATTTATCAGACCGGCCGAAATCGGAAGACTAGCAGCCTTTATATGCAGCCCTTATGCTTCAGCATTTAAAGGTTCTCCAATCCGTATGGACGGAGGAATGGTGCCAACGATTTATTAAAGGATCACTGTGTTACAACGGGCAGCTGATCGATCTGATTGGTGCGGAAATCCCTAAAGAACAGGGCTTTCGCCATTCTTAATCATCGACTAGAATTTCAATCATCATCGCCGCTCCGGTCTTGAGTCCGCACACAAACGCAGCCGTCATATCCATCCCCTGCACTTGCGAATACAACTCCAATAAAGACTCCAGCTCCTCAAAATCTCCTTCGGACAGCTTGCTTTTCCAAGTTTCTATAGACTCGATGATTTGTTTGTTTAACGGGCGATAATTAGAATCTTTGGGAATAACGTGCTCGTTAGGGAACAAACTACCGTGGTATAGGGATTCGAGAATGCTTGGCATGGGGGCCTCCTCTATAAGATTCAGGATTTAAAAATGATATAAACCAGCGTAGCATATTTGCAGAATATATGTGGTACGCCTAGGCGTAAGGTTGAATTGAAAAAAAACATTTAAGGTGTCTTCACTGTATACGGAAAGGGGAATCGAATCCCTGTTCCAGGAGAACGGTAGATAGATTTTTACGAGTGTAGTCACAGTTTTGATATCATCCGATTATCACCCCGAAACCGGCTATACGTTAAGTCAGCCTGATTATCAGCTTCTGCTGACCCCAGGGGTCGAGAACTGACAGCCTGTCTCGCTACTTGTTAGTTCCTATCCCTGTCACATGGACGATGCAGGATAGAATCACGCACCTAGATAGGTTATTAAGCAACGAAAGTTACACCACAGAATTTCTTCAATAAGAAAGGAGCATCCGCTCAATTGGATGCTCCCTAATTATTTACTTCCCCAAGCTATTAATTTCCTGTTCCGTTAATCCAGTGGCTTTTATAATGGTCGCTATGTCCAGATTCAAGTTCAGCATATTCTTTGCTACCTTCTTTATACCTGCCATTTGTGCACTTTCGAGCATAGATGCCTCATCATGCAAATACTTCTGTCTGGCCTCATACAATCGTCTGGCGTCTGAATCCTGACTCAAATATTGAAGGGTATCCATGCCTTCTCCAAACCCGGATCATTCATCTTCAGTACCTCTCTCCCAGGTGAAAAGGCTTGTTATATTGTATTTTCCAAGTGAAAAAGTAGCTGCACTTAATTTATAGCTAATCTGACTTCATGCTATTTAGTTATCCTTAAAATCCATGTTTTTTATTATTAATATAGCAGAAAATAAAATCAATAAAAAAAATCCAACTAATGACAATAGGTCAGTAATTGAAACTAACAACACACCAAATATATTTTCACCATAACCACTTTTAAACATACCAAGTTTTGCGTAACTAAGTAGTGGATGATTTAATAAAGTAAGTACAAGACCACCCAAAATGCAATAAACTAATTTCACATTTTTCTCCATTAAAATTATCCCCCTTCAACTCATTACTACAGTAATTACACGAAGAACATACCATAATTTACCTTTAACTGTCGATGGTGATTCCGGCTGACTATCCAAGCATGGTGAAGCCGCATGATCAGTATCTAGCCGAGCACGCTGTGTGGGCTCAAGAAAAATTGGGCGGAAAAACGATGGTTTGGGGGCACAATATTCACATAGCTAAAGGTGTTATCACTGAGAAGATGTATCCTAAAGTCGCCGGGGAGTTTCTGAAAGAACGTGTAGGTAATCAATATGTAGCAATTGGCTCCACCACTACAATGTCATATCTCTACGTTCAGTTTTGCCCTTAGTATCCATATAAGCTCCTTTGCAGACTCAATGGCTTGTTCCAATGAATAGACTAAGCGATCTGTCACTGAAATAATGTCTTCATGATCTTCTGGTGTGTCGAGCACTTTCTTAATATTAAGATTAGTCCACCTCATGTTCTCTGCTTGATTCATCAACCGAAGGATTGCACTTATTGAATAATGTGCCGTCCTTAAGGTCCGAATAATTTTCAATCGTTTTATTTCATTTTCTGTATATGCCCGGGAGCCATTGGAAAGTCTATGGACTGTTATTAATCCATTGCGTTCCCAATTTCGAATCACTTCAGTTGAGAGATCCAGAACCCGGGCAGTCTCTTTGCGTGTATACGTTTGAGTAGATGTAGATTTGATTCCACATATCCACTGCTCCGAAAGTTCAATAGCTTCTAGCGCCCGGTTATATTCTTTTTCTAGATGGGACAAATAGTCTTGTGCATATTCTAGTGCTTGAGTAAAATCTGCTTTACCGCTAGCTTCAACTATGGCTCTAGCCTTTGCCCGAATGCGCCCTTGAACAATTTCACAACGAAAAGCGATTCTAGCTATTTTTAGTTGAAATAAATGCAAGTCGGAATAAATGCGGTAGCCATTCACACCTCTCGGAACAGCAGAGATATATCCCCATTCTTCATAAATCCGTACAGTGTTGGGATGTACCCCGACAATTGCTGCAATTTCTTTGGTTTGGTACATCCCTCAACCCTACTTCCACTTAAAAAATTTGAATGACCCAACCAAGCTGATCACAGTAACAATGCCTAAAATCAAAAACGGCACTGTCATCCCCTCGGTTTCTCTACCTGTACTTACCAGCTTTAATAAATGAATCCCATGTGACAAGGGTAATATATCCATTATCCATTGAACGAAGCGTGGCATCACTTCATATGGAATGGTCGCACCTGAGAACAATAACATCGTAAAGTACGCAATAGAACTCCACATATTAGCTGCTTTTTGATCAGGTACGACACTGCCAATTAAAGTGCCAATACTGTACATGGCTAAAATAACAAAGGCATATACGCTCAAAAATATAAACCAGGAACCTACTATTTGATAATCAAAAAATAAATAATATACGAGAGTAACACCCATAAATGAAACAAGGGCAGAGGAAAGCTGAATGATACCTTGGGCGAATAAAATCTGTAAAGGTGATACCGGTGTCACTTGGAACCGCTTCAGAATACCCCGATGCCGATAATCAGCAATGGTTAATGGTAGCCCCATTACGCCCGTTGCAAGCACACCAATAGTGGTAACGGCTGCGTAAGATAATTCAAAATTAGATGAACCTGCCGATGCATCTTTACTAAGCACGTAACCAAACAAAGCCGCTAAAATGACCGGAAAGCATATACCGAAAATTAAAATATCAATGCCTTTCCATACCAGCTTACCTTCTATTTTTAAGAGCGTAAACATTGTACTCATCCCCAGTATTCCTCCTCACCGGCCAAAAATAAATATGCGTCTTCGAGCGTTGTTTTCCCGCTAACGACTAACGCTTCCTGAATGGTCCCATGAAAAACGGTTTGACTCTCCCGCAGAATTAATATCTCATCACATAACGCTTCAACCTCATCCATGTAATGTGATGTTAATACAATCGCCAGACCATTTTCCTTCATTGTTGCGAGCTGCTTCCACAGCATACGACGTGCCTTTGTATCAAGCCCTGTTGTCAGTTCATCCAAAAACACAAGTTTCGGTTCTGGAATTAGGGCAAGGAGTACGGCCAGTCGCTGTCGCTCCCCACCAGAAAGTAATTTAACTAGTTGCTGTTCCTTATCTGCCAACCCAAAGGTTTGTAGTAAAGCAGGTAAGTCAGCTGTTGTTTTATAGAGTGATCGCCATTGTTCACATGCGTCGGAAACGGTTAGTTTATCTTGGAAATTGGTTTCTTGAAACTGCACACCAACTTGTTCAAATATCTCCTTTCGATCGCGTATTGGTGACTTACCAATGATAACAAGCTCATCATAAGTGCTCTTTTCAATACCAAGCACTGCAGCAATGGTTGAAGATTTCCCCGCCCCGTTCGCACCTAGTAATCCAAATGCTTGCCCCGACTTTACTTCAAAGCTAATGTGATCGACAGCCTTTTTCTGACCGTATGTAACGGTTAAATTCCCAACCTTTAATACCATGTTCTAACCTCCCTAAATAAATCTTAGGACGTCAGTATAACAAATGATCTATAGGGTGGTGTCTTACTGGAGGGTTTGAAACCAAGCAACTTGCTAAGATAGCTATCGTGAAATTGATTTTCTTAACTTATCTGGTAGCTCCGTACCACATCCTAGAAGCATCCAACAAAGTCGTTGGCATCATTGATTTTGGTGTTTCCGGCACCGGCGATCCAGCTCATGATGTTGGCGATGGGCACTCATCGGTTATGAAAGCAAAGATGTTTCTTGGCATTTAAAGGTCAGAACCATCCCTTTCGCGGTTAACCATAAATATGAACTCCAGGTATTAGCTAAGTTTATTCAAACACATTGTTGTCCCTGACGAAATTATAAGAAAAAACACAAAAAAGCGACCATTATAGGTCGCTTTGCTTTTCTGATACTCCATATGGAGCCGACGGGATTCCGAGCCCCTGTCCGAAGATAACGCTTCTACGAGTGTAGTTAAAATCTCTTAACTAGTTGTTATTCTTTAAGACCTGTCAGACGGATTTCATTTAGCTCCTCCGCGGTTAATAATCCGGATTTATACAAATTCATATACTCTTGAGAAACGCTTTGATTAAAAATTAACAAATCATCAGTATTAATCGTCACCGGGATTCCAAAATTATAAAGCTTGCGAATTGGATGGCTGCCGTAATTCTCCACCACACTAAGCATAATATTGCTTGTTGGACAGACATTCAATTGAATATTGTGATCGGACAACCACCTCATAATCTGAGGTGAGCGGGCTGCCGCGATCCCATGATGAACCTCTTGGAGCCCCAACTCTTCAACGGCCTCCCTTACATCATCAGCAGTTCCGAATTCCCCCACATGAGCTTTTAAAACTAGACCCCCAGATTTTGCGGCTCTGTAGATGGACTTAAAGTATGCAATAGGCTGAGCAAATTCATCACCGCAGATATCTATAGACCGGAACCACCGGAAAGCCAATATTTCATCGATCCGTCCGTAAATTTCATCGATATTGCAGGCCCGATCTAAGGCTAGTTCCGGTAGAAACCGTGTTTTGGGAGCAAAAACGCGATGAAGATCGTCAATTATTTGCGAAAATAGTTCCATTCCTCCCAAAGTATCAATCTCGTCTATTCCGAAGCTTAATATCAATCTCTCTATGTGATCTTCAGCCGCCTGAACAAAGGAAGCTTCGATACGTTTCAAATAGCCTTGTATACTGGGACAATGGCATTTTACATGTTCAACAAACCAGCTTTGCATTCCAAGCAATGATTGAAAGGGTTCTGAAGGCGGTTGAATTCTAACGTTAGCCCATACGCCAATATATTGAATCGTCCCTCCACGTCCGGCGTGGTTATGCAAATCACTTTTCGGAATGGCTTGTAAATTCGTTAGTGATTCATTCATCAAGCTATCCATAAAAGGTTGTTTTAGATCAGCTGACAACCTTAACAACTCCTTCAATATATTGGAATGATATATAGTCAATATTCCCACACCATAAAATCACTGTCAATGCATTTTGCCGGTCGAGCGATATTAATCGGGGTATACTCATGATGAGTCCGCACCCCGCGTTGCCAAGGCTCTGCAACCACCACATACCCTTGAATAACTCCCGAAAACATGAAAAAAGACACCCATTAAGGTGTCTTCTACTTTACTCCATATGGAGCCGAGGCGTGGACTCAGTAAGATCCGCCGCCCAATATACGAAGATGACAGAGAAGCAGTGCTAATGTGCACCTAATATCTCCCTCGCCATTCGAATGATCTCCTCATCGGGTGGCTTGATATGGACAAGAGGGTATTTCAAACCAAGCTGTTCGTACTTGTACTTTCCCATTTCGTGATAAGGCAGGACCTCAACCCGCTCTACATTGCGCAAGGTTTTAATAAAGTCGGCCAGGTTCCGAAGATCCGATTCATCATCAGTCAGTCCGGGAACTAGGACATGTCTGATCCAGACGGGGATATTAGTTTCTGAGAGAAAACGGGCAAAGTCGAGAATATGATCGTTGGGCTTACCGGTTAGGTCGAGATGCTTTTGCGGGTCGATCTGCTTCAGGTCAAGCAGAACGAGGTCGGTATGCTGCATCAACATCTGCAGCGTCTCAAAGAAATGGCCGCGACGGCTAAAGCAACCGCCTGAAGAATCGATTGCAGTGTGAATACCGAGTTCTCGTTTTAAAGCCCGGAAAAGAGTAAGAAGAAAATCAGCCTGCAATAGAGGCTCTCCGCCACTAACCGTTACTCCGCCCCCGGAAAACTGCAGGAAGGGGAGATATCCGCGAATTTCCTCAACTAATTCCTGAACCGTTACCAGTTGGCTTTTCCCAATCGTCCAGGTATCGGGGTTGTGGCAATATTGGCAGCGCAGTAAGCATCCCTGCATAAAAACAACGAACCGGATCCCCGGGCCATCTACCATACCGGATGTTTCAATGGAATGAATGCGGCCTTCGTGCTGCTCCATAGCGCGTTCCCCGTCAGATTTTTTCGTGAAAGGTTCTGTTGATGACATCAAGCTGCTGCTCTCTCGTCAGTTTGATGAAATTAACCGCATAGCCTGACACTCGTATCGTGAGCTGCGGATACTCCTCTGGATGCTCCATCGCATCAAGCAAGGTTTTGGTGTCAAACACATTTATATTAAGATGATGGCCATCCTTCGCTGTATACCCGTCAAGCAGCGCGGTCAGATTACGGACCCTATCCTCTTCGTTCTTCCCAAGAGCGCCAGGAATAATCGAGAACGTATTCGATATGCCATCCAAAGCGTACTCATAAGGAAGTTTCGCTACAGAGGCCAATGAAGCAATCGCACCTTTTCGGTCCCTGCCGTGCATCGGGTTCGCTCCCGGGGCGAATGGCTCGCCCTTTTTTCTCCCATCCGGGGTGTTCCCGGTCAACTTACCATATACCACATTGGATGTGATGGTCAGCACCGACATCGTGGTCCTAGCCTGTCTGTAGGTGGATTGTTTCTTAAGCTTGCGGTAGAACCGTTTGACGAGATCTACCGCAATCTCATCCGCGCGGTTATCGTTATTTCCGTAAGCAGGATATTCTCCTTCAATTATATAGTCGACAGCAAGACCGTTCTCATCCCGGACTGGCCGAACATCTGCATATTTAATGGCACTGAGCGAGTCGGTTACGACCGAAAGACCCGCAATCCCGGTTGCCATGGTCCGCATCGTTTCCTGATCATGAAGCGCCATCTCGATACGTTCATAACAATATTTATCATGCATGTAGTGAATTACATTCAAGGTGTTGATATAGAGTTCCGCAAGCCATTCCATCACATGGTCGAAAGCGGGCATCACTTCGTCAAAGTCCAGCTTGTCCGACAGAATCGGCCGCAATGGCGGGGTTATCTGCACCTTCATCTGCTCATCCATCCCGCCGTTAATCGCATACAGCAGAGCTTTTGCCAGATTCGCCCGAGCGCCGAAATACTGCATCTGCTTGCCGATCCGCATTGCGGACACACAGCAGGCAATCCCGTAATCATCGCCAAAATAAGTCCGCATTAAATCATCATTCTCATATTGAAGAGAGCTGGTCTGAATCGTCATGCGTGCACAATATTCCTTGAACTTCTGAGGGAGCCGATGGGACCAGAGTACGGTCAAATTCGGCTCCGGCGATGGACCAAGCGTCTCAAGCGTGTGCAAGAACCGGTAAGTATTCTTGGTGACTAACGGACGACCATCCAGGCCGATGCCTCCGAGGGACTCGGTGACCCATGTCGGATCGCCGCTGAACAGCGCGTTATATTCCGGTGTCCTTGCGAACTTTACCATACGTAACTTCATGACAAAATGATCGACGAGCTCCTGCGCCCCTTGCTCCGTCAGCCTCTGCTCCTTCAGGTCACGCGCTATATAGATGTCCAGAAAGGTGGAGGTGCGGCCAAGACTCATTGCAGCCCCGTTCTGCTCCTTGATCGCGGCAAGATACCCGAAGTACAGCCATTGAAAAGCTTCCTGCGCGGTCTCCGCCGGCTTGGTAATATCGAATCCGTAGCTGGCCGCCATCTGCTTCAGTTCCGTAAGGGCACGCAGCTGCTCCGCGATTTCTTCGCGTGCCCGAATTACATCTTCAGTCATCGTGCGTTCGTCGAAGAAGGAGAGCTCCTCTTTTTTGCTTTTGGCTAGAAAATCCGTGCCATATAAGGCAACTCGCCGGTAATCGCCGATAATCCGTCCCCGGCCATACGCATCCGGGAGCCCTGTAATAATGCCGGCTTTTCTGGCTAGACTCATGGCAGGTGAATAGCCGTCAAATACGCCTTGATTATGAGTTTTCCGGTAAGTGGAGAATATATGCTCGATTTCCGGATCCAGCTCATAACCGTAAGATTCACAAGCATTCTTAGCCATTCGGATCCCGCCGTAAGGCTGAAGGGCCCGCTTTAATGGCTTCTCCGTTTGAATACCCACGATGACCTCAAGCTCCTTATTCAAATAGCCGGGGCCATGGGAAATAATACTGGAAACCACTTCAGTATCCATATCCAGAACTCCGCCTTGATCACGTTCTTGCTTCGCGAGCTCCATGAACTCTTCCCAGAGCTGTTGCGTGGCTTCCGTGGAACCAGCCAGAAAAGACGCATCTCCTTCATAAGGCTCGTAGTTGAGCTGAATAAACTGGCGGACATCAATCTCTTCCTGCCAGCTTCCTGATTTAAAGTCTTCCCATGCCTGCATCGTGACATTTCCTCCTTTATTACTTTGCCATGGGTTTATGGGCTGTGCTTAGTATGATCCGCCTTGACTAATATAAAGGAGGTATATCAATGGATACTATGGAGGATATCGCCACTTTTACACAAGACCTAAACAGTAGAGACTGGAAACGGGGATAATAACACGAAATGCAGGTAAAACTGTGTTTGTTGAAAAGGCTTGTTTTGATTTTGCAACCTGAATATAAGCAGCACGAGTAGATGCCAGGGAGGGAAAAAATGATGGCTGTACAAAGCCAGGCAGAAAATAACGAAAGCATCACCGATAAAAAACTTACCGCCCAGGAAGAGGTCAACCGTCTGGTTGCACGTGCCCGGGCTTCGCAAGAAGCGTACCTTTCCATGAATCAGGAACAGATTGACCGCATTGTACAAGCAATGGCACTCGCCGGACTGGACAAGCATATGCTGCTTGCCAAGATGGCCGTGGAAGAGACCGGACGCGGCGTGTACGAAGATAAAATCACTAAGAACCTTTTTGCCTCAGAGTATATTTATAACAGTATCAAACATAACAAAACCGTCGGAATTATTGAGGAAAATCTTTATGAGAATTATCAGCGGGTAGCGGAACCTGTTGGCATTATCGCAGGCGTAACACCTGTTACGAATCCGACCTCTACAACGATCTTTAAAACACTGATTGCCACGAAGACGCGAAATCCCATTATTTTTGCTTTTCATCCTTCCGCGCAGAAATGCAGCAGCGAATCGGCAAAAACGCTGCTGGATGCAGCAGTAGCAGAAGGAGCGCCGCCACACTGTGTACAGTGGATCGAGCATCCGTCGCTGGAAGCGACGCAGCTGCTCATGAACCATCCGGATGTAGCTCTGGTCCTGGCCACAGGCGGCTCCGCCATGGTAAAGGCCGCCTATAGCACAGGCAAACCGGCACTTGGCGTCGGACCCGGAAATGTACCTTGCTTTATTGAAAAAACAGCCGATCTCAGACAAGCGGTCACCGATCTTATTCTTTCCAAAACATTCGATAACGGGATGATCTGTGCTTCCGAGCAAGCCCTCATCATTGAGGAACCGGTGTATGATCAGGTTCGCCAAATGATGATAGACAACGGGTGCTACTTTTTAGATAAAACGGAAACAGAGGCAGTCTCGAGTCTCGTTATCACCGGGGAGAAATGTTCAGTTAATGGCGCTATTGTCGGTCAGCCTGCTTACAAAATTGCCGAGATGGCCGGTCTTCAGCTTCCTGAGCATACGAAAATTCTTGTTGCCGAATTGGAGGGCGTAGGAACGGACTTCCCGCTGTCTGCTGAGAAGCTGAGCCCGGTTCTGGCATGCTATAAAGTAACCTCTGCCGAACAAGGCATTGACCGTGCAGCGGAAATCGTCGCATTTGGCGGTTTGGGACACTCTTCTGTCGTTCACTCTAAGGACAATAAAGTGATTGAGGCCTTCGCGGAACGGTTACAGACTGGACGTGTGATTGTCAATTCTCCTTCAACACAAGGGGCTATCGGCGATATTTACAACACCAATTTACCGTCACTTACCTTAGGCTGCGGATCCTACGGCAAAAACTCAACCACCTCCAATGTAACTGCAGTTAACCTGATCAATATCAAACGTGTCGCCTACCGGAGGGTGAATATGCAGTGGTTCAAAATTCCGCCCAAGATCTATTTTGAAAAAGGGTCCACGCAGTATCTCGAGAAAATGCCTAACATCTCCAAGGTGCTTATTGTTACTGACGCCATGATGGTTAAGCTCGGATATGTGGAAAAAATCGAATATTACTTGCGAAAACGTACCGAGCCAGTTTCTGTTGAGATCTTTGCGGATGTCGAGCCTGATCCGTCCGTAGAGACGGTTGAACGCGGAACCCGCATGATGGAGAGCTTCCAGCCGGACTGCATCATTGCACTGGGGGGCGGCTCACCCATGGACGCGGCGAAGGCGATGTGGTTATTTTACGAATACCCGGATACCAGCTTCCATTCGATCAAACAGAAGTTCCTGGATATCCGTAAACGGGTCTACAAATATCCGCGATTAGGCATCAAAGCCCAATTTGTCGCGATCCCAACAACCTCAGGAACAGGCTCGGAAGTAACTTCATTTGCGGTAATCACTGATAAAAAAGAAGGACATACGAAATATCCGCTTGCGGATTATGAACTGACGCCGGATGTGGCGATCATTGATCCGGAGCTTGTTTATTCCCTGCCAAAAGCGGCGGTCGCAGACACCGGGATGGACGTGCTGACGCATGCTATTGAAGCCTACGTTTCCGTCATGGCCAGTGACTATACCGATGGACTTGCGCTGCATGCCATAAGGCTCGTATTCCAGTACCTGGAGAAATCATTCCATACGGCGGACCCGGTTGCCCGTGAGAAAATGCATAATGCCTCAACAATCGCAGGGATGGCTTTCGCCAATGCCTTCCTCGGCATCAACCACAGCTTGGCGCATAAATGGGGCGGTGAATACCATACGGCGCACGGGCGTACGAACGCAATTCTGATGCCGCATGTTATCCGTTATAATGCCACGAAGCCGTCAAAATTTGCATCGTTCCCGAAATATAACTATTTCATCGCCGATGAACGTTATGCAGAAATCGCCAGAATGCTGGGAATGGAAGCACGCACCACTGAAGAGGGAGTTAACAGCTTGATTATGGCTATCCGCAAGCTGAACCAATCGCTTGGCATTCCCGAGAAATTCCAGGATCTTGGCTTCGCTCCGTCCGATTTCGAATCAAAGGTCGATTATTTGGCCGACCGCGCCTTCGAGGACCAGTGCACCACAGCCAATCCCCGCATGCCGCTAGTCAAAGAGCTTGCAGACATTTACCGGAATGCGTTCTACGGCAGATTTTAATACATTTGTTAAATAAGCCTCTCCTTAGAATGGTTGCACGAGACAACCCTTTAACAAGGAGAGGCTTTTTGTATGAAAGACATGTTCAAAACAGCCGCTGAAATAAAAAAAGACACCGATTAAGGCGAGGGGATTCGAACTGCTGTCCGAAGATAACGGCACATAAGCTTCTACGAGTGTAGTCACGGATTTGATGTCACCCGAGTATCGCCCTATTCATTTCAAAAAATCAATCAAACCTTAGACGGATGAACAATCCCTTCCTTCCGTACGGAATAAAATACCGTATCAACGAAGAGGGGTGAGGAATATCAAAACGTTTAGGGCTTTCTTGAATGGAAGAAACGAAGTACCTCCTGTAAGGACAATTTCTACTGGAAATACTGTTTTTCAGCTTAACCGTGCTGGTGATAAATTATTTTTTAGACTTGTCATCCGAAATATAAACCGAGTAACCCAAGCCCATATCCATCTTGGACGAAGAAATGAAAACGGTCCTATAGTCGCCTTTCTATTCGGCCCGTCGAAATTTGGAATCTCCGTAAGACGAGGAGTTATTCGCGGGACTCTGACTCGCAATGATTTAATCGGCCCTCTAGATGGAAAGACGATCCGCGATCTAGTCCGTGAATTTGAAAGAGGCAATGCTTATGTCAATGTACACACCATACAAAATCCAAATGGAGAAATCCGCGGCCAAGTTATTTCGTAAATTGTACATGAATAATTGAAATAAACGTGCTTCTCACACAGAAAGCACCTTCACGCTGGTCGCAGAATCGACCCGCTCTCCACATGCAAAAAGCACCGATCTAGTGGATCGATGCTTTTTGGAATGGAATGGTATGGGCCGAGGGGATTCAAACTGCTGTCCGAAAATAAGGCACATAAGCTTCTACGAGTGTAGTGACAGTTTTGATGTCACCCGAGTATCGCCCCGTAACCGGCTATACGTTGGATCAGCCTGATTATTTTCTTCCGCTCGACCCCAGTCGGAGGTTTTATGCTAATCTCTCGTCCTTACGCTGGGCGATCATCGGGTATGCGAGTAAATTTGGCGGAGGGTAGAGTTTATGCTTCACTCGCCCTTATAAGCCTTGTGCAATGCTGCAAGGTCGAATTTCTTCATCTGCAAAAAAGCCTTCGTAACACGAGCAATTTGCTCCGGTGTTCCCTTTTCCAGCATCTCGTCCATCTCGGCTGGCACAATCTGCCACGACACGCCAAACCGGTCTTTCAGCCAGCCGCATTGTTCAGCCTCGGGAACTGCAGAAAGCTTCTCCCAGTAGTGATCAATCTCCTCTTGCGAATCGCATTTTACCATAAAGGAGATCGCCTCGTTGAAACTGAATTTATGCTCATGCGCACTGTCCATGGCGGTGAACCACTGCTTCTCCAGCATGAAGTCAGAGAACATAATGGTTCCTTCCTGATCAGGCTCCAAGCCCTTAGGATAGCGGGCAATCGTTCCCTGCCGCGAGTTGCCAAATACAGATAAATAGAGAGACATAGCCTCTTCCGCCTTACCGTACTGATTACCTACAAACAAAAAAGACGGGATGATAGCCGGACGCTCCTCACCCTCAGGATTTGTAAGCATCAGCTGCCAGGACACGCCATATTTATCCTGAATCCAGCCGTACCGCTCACTGAATGGATACTTATCTAGCGGCATTAGCGCCTGTCCACCCTCAGATAACTTGTTCCAGACCTCATCTATTTTCTCAGCTGCGTCCTTATCGCGTGACGGATCAAAATTAACGAAGAAAGACACTGACGGATTTAACTTAAAATAGGGACCTGCACTGATGGCCATAAACTTCTGTCCCCATATTTCAAATGAAACTTGATCACAGTCACCTGACGGTGTGTCATGAATTGTCGTAACACTCGTAACCTTGGATTCGGGGAAAACAGAAGCGTAAAAATTAGCTGCTTCTACCGCTTCTTTGTCATACCATATATGCGGCACGATTGTCTGATTCGCATTTGTCACAAGTCATTCCTCCTCAGCTGTCCTGTCCATCCGGAAACAGTAAGCGGTATTGTGGGTAGAGTGAACACTGCATAAATGTTATCCCTGAGGTTACTCCCCTGGGACATTCACTTGAAAAGTAACGCCGAACTTGTCCTTAACAATCCCATACAAAGGGCTCCAATCCGTCTTCTGCAAAGGCATGACCACTTGACCACCGTCTTCCAGTGCGGCGAAAATCTCCCGTGCAATTGCCTCTTCTGTAGGATGAATGGCAATCTGAACCGTGTCACCGTCCGCCTGATGCGACGTACCCGGAAAAGTATCGGAGAACATGAGATCTGCATTACCAACCTTCAAATGCGCATGCATCACAAGGGTTTTCATCTCATCGGTCAGCGGATGATTCGGATCTTCCGGTAAATCCCCGAACGTCATGATCCCGACCACGTTCCCGCGCAGCGCTTTTTCATAAAAATACAGAGCTTCTCTTGTGTTTCCATTAAAGACAAAATACGGGTTCAAGCGGATTGACATCATTCTTCATCCCCTTTGGAACAAATTGGACAATCATCTTAATTATACACAAAAATTGAAGGAAATAAACGCTTTTTTACGAACATATGAACCCCTATACCCACCCCGGCTCGTTCATCTCCAGCCACCTCCTATTGCGGTGTATCAGCACCTTTCAGAATCAGTAACGTATTTGGAAGTTCATCCATATGATTTCGGTCAATAACTTCAGAAATGAAAAAAGACACCGATTAAGGTGTCTTTTAATTTACTCCATATGGAGCCGAGGGGATTCGAACCCCTGTCCGAAGATAACGGCACATAAGCTTCTACGAGTGTAGTCACGGATTTGATGTCACCCTAGAAGCCCCCCGTAACCGGGTCCCCTTCGGGTCAGCCTGATTGTCTTCTTCAGCTCACCGCAGGCGGAGATGAGACAGCGTATCCCACTACTTGTTAGCCCCTATCCCTGTCACATGGGCGATGCAGGGTAGAAGCACGCACACAGTTTCTTAGGCTGCGAAAGCGTAGTTTGTTTGTTGTTTGCCGTTTAATAGGCTTTAGCGTTGATGAAGCGGACGCGTCCCCACTACTCGCTACTCATGCTCGAACTACCCCCGTCGAATCCAAGAACGGCCCCTCATTAAAAGGGCGCTTCGGATTAAGCGGACCAGCGAGCAAAAGTGATCCGATCCACAGTCTCTTCTTCAAGAAGACTGCAAAGAAGCATTAAGCTTTACTTACACAGTATAGCACATTTATCAACACTATAACACGAAGGTTAAAGGAATTGAAGGTGGAATCTGGAACATTGGGCATTCTCCTGCCCAGGCTTATCTTGCGATCTTTTGCTTGTCGCGCAGCACACGCTGAATATCGCGCTGAGCATCACGTTTTGCGGCAGAATCGCGTTTGTCGTACTCTTTCTTCCCTTTACCGAGGCCGATCAGCAGCTTGGCGTACCCGTTGCGGACGTACACCTTCAGCGGCACGATGGTGAATCCCTCACGCTTGGACTGTCCCAGCAGCTTGTGAATCTGCTCTTTATGCATCAGCAGCTTGCGCGTACGTGTCGGGTCGGTAGGATTGGAGCGGTTCCCTTGTTCAAAAGGGCTGATATGCATATTGTGCACGAAAATCTCACCGTTTCGAATCGTCGCAAAAGCATCGCCAATATTCGCGCGTCCATTACGCAGCGACTTGATTTCTGTGCCGGTCAGCACCAAGCCTGCTTCGTAAGTGTCCTCGATGTAATAATCATGGGAAGCTTTTTTGTTCTGGGCGAGCACTTTCCCGTCTGCTTTTTTACCCATGAGAGTCACTCCTTGAATCGTATTCCTAAGCAGAGATAATCAAATTGCCTTAAAAAGCAGGTGAGTTTGATTATCCAAACGTCAGATCTATATTGTATCAAAAGCGCTCCGGGGAACGCAAGGAAGCAGCGCCCATTCACCACCAGGCATTTTGACATATGTATGTCAGCAAGACGCGCTTTGGAGATAATTTATATACAATATGATGGATAAATAGAAATTACAGCCTGGCACAACACCACATAGGATATTAGTGGCGATGACGTTAATCCCAATGTAGGGTGACTTTGACTTGGAAGTTTTTGCATTCCTTTTGCGGGCGACCCTGAACATAAAATTCTTTATTAGCAAAAAAAGCGCTGCTCCCTTCACGGGGAACAGCGCCTTTCATTATCTCAGCTTACTCCTGAGGTTTTTTCTTCTTTTTCTTTCGGCGTACTGCGCCTTCCGCATTGCTGCCTTTGTCGCTGCGCTTAGCGGCTACCTTGTCGGAGGTCTCCACGTTGCCTGGAGTCACGGAAGGGCCAATGAACACGCCGCTCTTGTTCTTCTTCTTGCGGCGGCCCTTATCCTTGCCTTCTGTGCTTCCGCTGCGGCTCTCGAACCCGCGATCCTCCCGGCTGCTGAACCGGGTGTTCGCGTCAACGCCGCGCAGCTCGCCGGCGCCTTGCTCGCCTGCGCCGCCGGCTGGCGCGCCGTAGCCGCCCTTGCCGGAGCCGAAGGCGAAGCTAATGCCGCGTCCCCCGGCACCGCCTCCGGCCTCTCCGCCGCGGCCACGTCCCCCGCCGCTGCGCTCGCGCGGCGCACTGCCGCCCGCTTCGCCGTTCAGGGCGGCGTAAGCCCGGCGTGCGGCCTCTGCAGGGCCGCCGCTGCCACGCTTGGCGCGTCCGCCTGCAGGCGCGCCGCTACCGGCCGCCGCGTCTGTGCGCGGCGCTTCCCAGGCGCCGGTTCCCACCGCGCCGGACTTGCCTCTGCCGGCGTTCAGCGCGCCGCCGGATTTACTCTTGCCCGCGCCGACAGCGCCGGGCTTGCCTTTACCGCCGGTGCGGCCCTTGCCGCCGGCCTTTCCACCGGACGGCTTGCTGAAGCCGCCGGCGCCCGGACGGCCGCCTTTACCGCCGCGTCCGCTATAGCTGCGGTGCTCGCCCGCCGCACGCGGCTTCATGTCGACCAGCTCGAAGTCGATCGTATGGTCGTCCATGTTGACCTTGGCGACACGGATCTTCACTTCATCGCCAATGCGGAACACCTTGGAGGTGCGCTCGCCGATGAGCGCCATGTGAGCTTCGTCGAAGTGGTAGTAATCATCGCTAAGCGCGCTGAGACGGATTAAGCCTTCGACGGTATTTTCCAGCTCGATGAACATGCCGAAGCTGGTTACACTGCTGATCATCGCCTCGAATTCCTCGCCGACCTTATCCTGCATATATTCCGCTTTCTTCAGCTGCTCCGTATCACGCTCTGCTTCCACTGCTACGCGTTCGCGTTCAGAGGACTGCTGCGCGATGTCAGGCATCCGGCTGGACAGGTAATCATGACGCTTCTGGCTTAGGGCTCCACCATTCTCGATCACCTCGCGCATCACGCGGTGAATGACAAGGTCGGGGTACCGGCGGATCGGCGATGTGAAGTGGGAGTAGTATTCCGCTGCAAGTCCAAAATGGCCCGTGCTCTCCGCATCATACTTAGCCTGCTTCATGGAGCGCAGCATCATCGTACTGATGACGGTCTGCTCCTTGGTGCCTTGAATGTCCTCCAGCAGGCTCTGCAGCGCGCGCGGGTGGACAGAATTGCCGCGTCCCTTAACGTGGTAGCCAAAATTGGCGGCAAAGGCCATAAAGTTCTGCAGCTTCTCCGGGTCCGGATCTTCATGAATCCGGTAGAGGAACGGCACTTTTAGCCAGTGGAAATGCTCGGCTACCGTCTCATTGGCCGCCAGCATGAACTCTTCGATAATTTGCTCGGCTACTGAACGCTCACGTTTTACAATATCAACAGCTTTGCCGTTCTCGTCTACGATGATCTTGCTTTCTTCAAAGTCAAAATCAACCGCTCCCCGCCGCATCCGCGCATCGCGCAGCTTCATGGCCAGTTCCTTCATCAGACGGAAGTCCCCGATCAGCGGACTGTACCGCTCGAGCAGCTCCGGATCCTCGTCTTCGACGATTTTGCGGACATTGGAGTAAGTCATTCTTTCTTTGGTGCGGATTACACTCGTAAAGACATCATGCTTCACGACCTTCATATGCTCATTAAATTCCATCTCACAGGACATCGTCAGACGGTCCACCTGCGGGTTCAAACTGCATATCCCGTTAGAGAGACGGTGCGGCAGCATCGGAATTACCCGGTCCACCAGATACACGCTGCATCCGCGGTCATAAGCTTCCTTGTCGAGCTCCGAACCTTCGCGCACGTAATAGCCGACATCGGCGATATGGACGCCCAGCTTATAATGCCCATTCTCCAGCCGCTCCACATTGACAGCATCATCCAGATCCTTGGCATCCTCACCGTCGATGGTGACAATGTTAAGCCCGCGTAAATCGCGGCGTCCCTGCTGGATAATTTCTTCATCGGTAATGGAATCCGGCGCCTGCTCTGCTTCAGTCATCACTTCAGACGGGAAAGCCTCAGGCAGCTGGTGCTTACGGATTACGGATAAAATATCAACACCCGGGTCGTCCTTATGTCCCAGAATTTCAATGATTTCCCCTTCAGCCGCAGCACGGCCTTCCGGGTAATTTACAATGCGGACCACAACCTTCTCACCGTCGACCGCTCCCATAAAGGACTGCTTCGGAATAAAGATATCGCGGTTAATCCGCTTGTCATCCGGCAGCACAAAACCGTAGGTCTCCAGGCTTTGGAATACCCCAACAGTCTGGAGCACACCCCTTTTCACGATCCGCACCACTTCGCCTTCCATCCGCCCGCCGGACGGACTTTTCGAAGTAATCCGCACCAGTACGATATCCCCGTTCATCGCACCCTTTAAATCGTTGGCGTGTACATACACGTCGGGATGATCACGGTCGTCGGGGATTAGAAAAGCAAACCCCTTGGCATGTGCCTGCAGCCGTCCGCGCAATAAATCCATCCGTTCCGGCACGCCATAACGGGCATTCCGGGTCAGCACGACTCTCCCGTCCTGTTCAAGCTCCAGCAGCAAATCCTCGAACGCTTTAAACGACGCGCTATCCTGCAACTCGAAGTGGCTTACCAATTCGTCATAAGTGAGCGGTTTATAAGCGGTCTCCCGCATAAAATCAAGCAATATTTCCTGTGTTATCAAGTTAGTCACCTCGGCCCTCCGCAGCCTTTAAGCGCTGCTGGCATATATGTATGTGTTGTCCTGCTTCACCCGAAATCATTCAAGTAAAATTTACCTTTATATACTTCATACCCTAGTATACACGAAATCAATCCAGAGCATCCCTGTAATGATTATCACGAAGTTAACGCAGTCCAAAAAAATGCACCAAAAAAGCCCACGCCCCATTCTATTCAGAACAGTGCGAAGGCTTATTGTAGACGTCCTAATCAACTACAATGGCAACAACGATCGCCATAATGAAGAATCCAGCTGCCAGTGCAACCGTTACACGCTGCAGTACAAGCTCCATACCGCGTGCTTTAGTTTTACCGAAAAGATGCTCAGCACCGCCGGAGATGGCACCGGAGAGACCTGCGCTTTTCCCTTTTTGCAGAAGAACGACCGCAATCAGACCGACGGAAAAAATCAGGAGAACTACTTTCAAAAAGATATCCATTCACTTCCACCTCCTACGTCCAAGCATCACTATCTATGCTAAATTAGGTTATACGTTTCATAAACAGCATTTTTATTTTATCATAGCTACCGTATGAATACAACCTTCTGACTACGAATCTAGTTTGGAGATACCGAGTGTCAATCTGTTAAGCCTGTCTCCTGAAAAACGTAAGAGTCAGCAATAACAGCGCAGAAATCACAATGATAGGAACACAAATAAAGGCATAGGCAATCCCTTCCCAGCCCCCAATCACTGAAAAACTGAGCACGAGCAAGATTGCACCGCCAACCAAGCCGACAATCCCCGGATAAAACGTGAGCCCGGAATGCAGTCCCCGGATTCGTGTAAAAACTAAGCTTATGATTACAATCAGTATTCCGATCGCAATTCCTGCCACAATAGCATTCATTCAATCCGCTCCTTCCAAATATCTACATATATAGAATACCTATTCAGAGCGGCAGATGCAATTCCAAACAAAAAAAGAGCCTGCCCGAAATCGGCAGACTCTTTGAAAAGCTTGACTCAAAAATAATTATCTTTTGAGGTTGTAGAAGGATTTCAGGCCGTTGTATTGAGCCAATTCACCCAGTTCATCTTCGATACGAAGCAATTGGTTGTACTTAGCGATACGGTCTGTACGGGAAGGAGCACCTGTTTTGATTTGGCCGGCATTAGTTGCCACAGCGATATCAGCGATGGTGCTGTCTTCGGATTCACCGGAACGGTGAGAGATAACTGCAGTGTAACCTGCACGTTTAGCCATTTCGATAGCATCGAAGGTTTCAGTCAAAGTACCGATTTGGTTAACTTTGATCAGAATGGAGTTACCGATACCTTCTTCGATACCTTTAGCCAGACGCTCAGTGTTGGTTACGAACAAGTCATCGCCAACGAGTTGGATTTTGTTGCCGAGTTTCTCGGACAGCAATTTCCAGCCTTCCCAGTCATCTTCGGAGCAGCCATCTTCGATGGTGATGATTGGGTATTTATCAGCCCAAGAAGCGAGCAGGTCAACAAATTCAGCTGGTGTGAAGGATTTGCCTTCGCCTTCCAGGTGGTATTTGCCATCTTTGAAGAACTCAGTGGAAGCAACGTCCATACCAAGGAATACATCAACGCCTGGTTTGTAACCGGCTTTTTCGATAGCTTCCATGATGGAGGACAGTGCATCTTCGTTGGAAGTGAAGTTAGGAGCGAATCCGCCTTCGTCGCCAACTGCTGTGTTCAGGCCTTTAGCTTTCAATACGGATTTCAGAGCGTGGAAGATTTCAGCGCCTGTACGCAGAGCTTCTTTGAAGCTAGGTGCGCCAACTGGCAGAACCATGAACTCTTGAACGTCTACGTTGTTGTCGGCATGTGCGCCGCCGTTAACGATGTTCATCATTGGTACTGGAAGCTGTTTAGCGTTGAATCCGCCCAGGTATACATACAAAGGTACATCCAGAGCTGCTGCTGCAGCGCGGGCTACGGCCATGGATACAGCCAGAATTGCGTTAGCGCCGAGTTTGCCTTTGTTGTGAGTACCATCCAAAGTGATCATCAATTTGTCGATGCCCAGTTGGTCAAGAGCGTCCATACCGATTACTTCAGGAGCGATGATTTCATTTACGTTCTCAACAGCTTTCAGAACGCCTTTGCCCAGGTAACGGTTTTTGTCTTCGTCACGAAGCTCTACAGCTTCATGAGCGCCAGTGGAAGCGCCGGAAGGAACGATAGCGCGGCCTTTAGCACCGGATTCCAGATAAACATCAACCTCTACAGTAGGGTTACCGCGGGAGTCGAGGACTTCGCGAGCGTAAACATCAGAAATAATAGTCATGTAAGTTAATCTCCTTTTATCATGGGTTTTGGTATTGATGGTGAAGCTTAAATCCTGCTTATTTACGGCTGGCGATCATAGATTGTCCGGTCATTTCCGCTGGTTGCGGAAGTCCCATCAAATCCAGAATCGTCGGTGCCACATCAGCAAGGATACCGGATTCGCGCAGCACAACATTTTCGGTAGTTACGATGAAAGGAACCGGGTTGGTAGTATGAGCCGTGAATGGACGTCCGTTCTCGTCAAACACCATATCCGCATTGCCGTGGTCGGCAATGATGATTGCCACGCCGCCTTTGGCTACAACGGCATCCACAACTTTACCCACACATTCATCCGTCACTTCAACGGCCTTGATTGTTGGTTCCAGCATGCCGGAGTGTCCAACCATATCAGGATTCGCAAAGTTAAGGATAATAGCATCTTGTCTATCCGCTTCGATTTCCGCTACGCAGGCCGCCGCCACTTCGTATGCGCTCATCTCAGGCTGAAGATCATAAGTTGCTACTTTAGGAGAGTTGATCAGGATGCGGGTTTCCCCAGGAAGCTCTTCATCGCGTCCGCCGCTGAAGAAGAAGGTTACATGCGGGTACTTTTCAGTTTCCGCAATACGCAATTGCTTCTTGTTCTGCTGTACCAGCACTTCACCCAAGGTATTATCCAGGTTCTTCGGTGAGTAGGCCACGAAGCCCTGCACCGTTTCGCTGAATGTAGTCAGACATACGAAGTGCAGGCCTTGCGGGAACAAAGGCCCCCGGTCAAAACCACGGAAATCCGAGTTGGTAAAGACTTGGGACAACTGAATCGCACGGTCAGGGCGGAAGTTCAGGAACACAACAGAATCACCGCTTTCCACTACCGCAACCGGCTTGTCGTTGCTGTCTACAATAACACTAGGCTCAACGAATTCATCATACACGGAATTCTGATAGGAGGCTGTGATCGCCTGCAGGGCATCAGTATATTTCGGACCATCGCCATATACCATAGCACGATAGGCTTTCTCTACACGCTCCCAGCGTTTGTCACGGTCCATAGCGAAGTAACGCCCGGATACCGTAGCAATCTTACCTACGCCAACCTCTTCAATCTTGGCTACGAGATCCTGAACGAACTTTTGTCCGCTGTCAGGAGGTACATCGCGGCCATCCATGAATGCGTGAATATACACTTCGTGCATATCCTCTTTCTTGGCCAGATCAAGCATGGCAAACAGGTGGCTGATATGACTGTGTACGCCTCCGTCGGAGACCAGTGCATACAGATGAAGCTTTTTGCCGGTTGATTTGGCGTTTCTTACAGCAGCAACCAGCGTTTCGTTATCAAAGAATTCTCCGTCACGGATAGACTTGTCAATCCGGGTCAAATCCTGATATACGATACGTCCGGCACCGATGTTAAGGTGTCCTACTTCCGAGTTACCCATTTGCCCTTCCGGCAGACCTACAGCCTCGCCGCAAGCGGTCAGTGTGGTATTCGGATATTGTTTCAGATAACGGTCATAGTTAGGCTTGTTGGCTTGAGCAACAGCGTTGCCTTCAGTCGTATTGCGCAAACCGAAACCGTCCATGATGATTAATGCTACAGGTTTTGGTGCTGACATTCTTACTTCGCCCCCTCAACGAGTGAAACAAAGGAAGCTGGCTGCAGGCTGGCACCGCCGACAAGAGCGCCGTCGATGTCGCTTTGACTCATGTACTCCGTTACATTCTCAGGCTTCACACTACCGCCGTATTGAATACGCACAGCTTCAGCAGTTGCTTCATCATACAGACCTTTTACAAGGGTACGGATATAAGCAATAACTTCGTTGGCATCCTGGGAAGTGGAGGATTTGCCTGTGCCAATCGCCCAGATAGGCTCATAGGCGATAACCACCTGAGCAGCCTGTTCGGCACTGAGACCGGCAAATGCAGCTTCGGTTTGAACTTTGCACACATCTTTTGTTTGATTAGCTTCGCGCTCTTCAAGCTTTTCGCCTACACAAACAATTGGAGTGATGCCGTGACGGAATGCCGCATGCATCTTTTTGTTGACGATTTCGTCCGTTTCGCCAAAATAAGCGCGACGTTCGGAGTGCCCGATGATAACATAATCAACGCCAAGGTCCTTCAGCATTACACCGCTGATTTCGCCTGTATAAGCGCCGTTATCTTCGAAGTGCAGGTTTTGTGCACCGATCTTGATGCTTGTGCCTTTTACTGCTGCTACCAGTGCTGGCAGGTTAGTAAATGGAGCGCAAACAACAGTCTCTACGCCTGCTACTTCTGCTTGGCCTTTGACTTCAGTGATGAAGCCTTCTGCTTCCGGAACGGTTTTGAACATCTTCCAGTTCCCGGCGATAATAGGTGTTCTACTCATAGTAATGGATTGCCTCCTTCTACCTTCTACGTCTTACTTGTCGTTCAGTGCTTCTACGCCAGGAAGTGCCTTGCCTTCCATGAACTCGAGTGATGCGCCGCCGCCAGTGGAGATATGATCCATTTGGTCAGCCAGGTGGAATTTCTCTGCTGCAGCTGCGGAATCACCGCCACCAATTACAGTGTAACCTTCGGTTGTCGCACAAGCCTGTGCTACAGCCTTTGTACCTTCAGCAAAGATGTCGATTTCGAACACACCCATAGGTCCGTTCCATACAACCAGCTTGGAGTTTTTGATGATATCGGCATAAATCTCACGAGTTTTAGGACCGATGTCCAGACCTTCCCAACCCGCAGGAATGTCAGTTGTATCAACAATTCTGGTGTTGGCATCTGCGCCGAACTTATCGGCTACAACTACGTCAACCGGAAGTACGAAATTTTTGCCCAGTGCTTTAGCCTTCTCGATAAATCCAAGAGCAACATCAAGTTTGTCGTTGTCTACCAAGGAATTTCCGATTTCGAAGCCTTGAGCTTTAGTGAATGTATAGGAAAGGCCGCCGCCGATCAGTACATTGTCAGCCAAAGTCAGCAGGTTGTCGATAACGTCGATCTTGTCTTTAACCTTGGAACCGCCGATGATGGCAGTGAAAGGACGCTCAGGGTTCGAAAGAGCTTTCCCCAGAACAGACAATTCTTTCTCCATCAGAAGACCAGATACAGCCGGCAGGAAGTGAGCGATGCCCTCAGTCGAAGCATGTGCACGGTGAGCTGCGCCGAATGCGTCGTTGACGAACAGGTCAGCCAGTTCCGCGAACTGCTTAGCCAGTTCAGGATCGTTCTTTTCTTCACCCGGATAGAAACGGACATTCTCAAGCACAAGTACATCACCGTTGTTCAGTTCAGCAATTTGTGCTTTAACAGCATCGCCGATCGCCTCATCAGCTTTGGCAACTGGTTTGCCGAGCAGCTCGGACAGACGTACAGCAGCACCGGTAAGGCGCATGGAATCAACGAATTGACCCTTAGGACGGCCCATATGGCTGGCCAGAATGATCTTTGCACCGTTCTCGATCAGGTATTTAATCGTTGGAAGTGTTTCGCGGATACGTGTATCATCAGTGATTTTACCGTCTTCCACTGGCACATTGAAATCGACGCGTACGAATACGCGTTTGCCTGCTACTTCTACATCACGGACGCTCTTTTTGTTCATGATTAGTTTCCTCCACACCCATATTGGTTCACTCACGAATCCATTTAGAAAGAGCGGAAACAAGGAACTTCTGTTTCCGCTCTATAGATGCTGCTTATATAAAAACGATCTTATTGAGCAAGTTTAGCGAAGTGTTCCAAAGTGCGAACAAGTTGTGCAGTGTAGGACATTTCATTGTCATACCAAGCAACAGTTTTAACCAGTTGTTTGTCGCCAACAGTCAGGACTTTAGTTTGTGTTGCGTCGAACAGGGAACCGAAAGTCATGCCTTTGATGTCGGAAGATACGATTTCATCTTCAGTGTAGCCGTAAGTTTCTGGATCGGAAGCTTCTTTCATTGCTGCGTTCAGCTCTTCAACAGTAACGCTCTTGTTAAGGACAGTAACCAGCTCAGTCAGGGAACCTGTAGCTACAGGCACACGTTGAGCAGCTCCGTCAAGTTTGCCTTTCAGATCTGGAATAACCAGGCCGATGGCTTTAGCAGCACCGGTAGTGTTAGGGATGATGTTCTCAGCAGCAGCACGGGCACGTCTGAAGTCGCCTTTAGCGTGTGGAGCATCAAGAGTGTTCTGGTCACCAGTGTAAGCGTGGATAGTTGTCATCAAGCCTTCAACGATGCCGAACTTGTCGTTCAGCACTTTTGCCATTGGAGCCAGGCAGTTAGTTGTGCAAGATGCGCCGGAGATAACTGTTTCAGTACCATCCAGAATGTCATGGTTAACGTTGTAAACGACAGTTTTCATGTCGCCTGTAGCTGGAGCGGAAATAACTACTTTCTTAGCTCCGCCTTTCAAGTGTTTCTCAGCTGCTTCTTTAGTTGTGAAGAAACCTGTGCATTCCAGAACGATGTCAACACCGAGGTCGCCCCAAGGAAGTTCTTCAGGGTTGCGGTTAGCCAGAACCTTAACTTCTTTGCCGTTTACTTTGAAGAATCCGTCGTGAACTTCAACTTCACCCTGGAATTTACCTTGAGTTGTATCATATTTAAGCAAATGAGCAAGCATCTTAGCATCAGTCAAGTCATTGATTGCTACCACTTCGATACCTTCTACATTTTGAATACGGCGGAATGCAAGGCGTCCAATACGTCCAAAACCGTTAATACCAACTTTTACACTCATTGAATAGTTCCTCCTAGATTTCGTTTTATTTATTCAAGACAGGCCGTTAAGCTTGTCAAGACAACAATGTTAAGTATAATGCAAAATAACTGCGAATGCTCTCCAGAAACTGGATGCTATAGGACCTGCTGTATTTGTGCGTCAATTTCTTTGCCGATTTCGACAGCCGCTGCCTCGTCTATGACGAGTATATCCTCTTGCCCAAACCGCAGCATCGCATGAATGGCCTTCGCCTTGCGTTTGCCTCCGGCGATTCCGATGACAACTTCCGTCCGGATAATATCCTCCAGTCGCAGTCCCATCGTCAGCATGGTATGGACAACCTGGCCGTCTTCATTGAAATAGTAGCCGAACGATTCGGCAACCGCGCCTTCTTCCTGTATTTCCGAGACCGTAGTCTCATCAAGCTTACGGCGGTGGGTCATTTCAATGGCATCGCCAATTCCATGAACAATAATACGCGATCTACGGATGATTTGCACGATTTCTCCAATATTGGAGTCCTGCGCCAGCGATTGATAAGCATCTCCGCTGAGCAGATCGGGTACATGCAGCAGCCGATAATTGGCTCCAAGCCGTTTGGCCATCGTCGAAGCAATGGTATTAGCTTGAATCTCCATACTTTCCCCAAGTCCTCCGCGCGCCGGAACAATCCAGGCGTTCTTATAGGAATGGGATAACGGCGGTGTCAGCTGATCGGCCATTTCGGCCAGTGTCGAACCGCCGGTGACAGCAATCGTATCGCCTGCACAGAGCACACCCAGCAACGCTTTGGCGCCTGCCCGGCCCAGCTCACGTTTGGTAAACAACGATGTCTCACAATCGCCAGGCACTACTATGACTTTACTAAGACCGTACGTTGAGCGAATCTTCTCTTCCAGATCATCCAGGCCGAACAAGCTCTTGGCGATCGGCTCCAGCAGGTCAAGCAGTCTGCGCCCGGCATCGCTGATGCGCATGCCGACACTCTCGATCTCAATGAGCCCTTGCGATTTCAGAAGATCCGTCTCGGCGCGCAGTACCCGCTCAGTCATATCAAGCGAAGCGGCGAGCGTCCTGCGTCCGATAATATCGGACAGCATGATCTGATGTAGAATCGTGTACCGTCTCTTAAGGGTTTCCATGAGATCAGGCAGAAGCTGCTTTTGGATTTCTAATAAATTACGCATACTTTCACTCCTGCAACTTCGTCTTTCTCTATTCCCTTGTTCGTGGTCTCAAAATGTCCCGGGTTAACTTTTTAAGTCCCACCCATATTCTACCCAAATATTACGCGGAGTGCAAGTCTCCCGAGAGTATAATTCTCAACCTCTTTTCATCTTATACATCATCACAGAGATCCGGGGAAAGATATTTTCTAAACAACAGGATGAACCCATTGCATTTGAATAATAAGTGTATTATAATAATTTCTGTTGCGCCCGTGGTCCAATGGATATGACGTAGGCCTCCGAAGCCTGAGATCCAAGTTCGATTCTTGGCGGGCGCGCCATTTTTTTCTTATTTGTCTATAATTTAGCAACACCTATACTAATAATTAACCAAAGAGCCAGGTGATGGCTCTTTTTTTGCAACTAAGTTTGACTTTCTTTGACTTTTTGTTTGAATTTGTTTATCATGTGGTTAATACGGTAACAGTAAAAATGAACACATTCGAAGAACCAATTCAAGGAGGTTTTCCACGTGAGTTATATTCCTATGGTAGTAGAACAGAGCAACCGCGGTGAGCGCGCTTATGACATCTATTCCCGCCTGCTGAAGGACCGCATCATTTTCCTTGGAACGGAGGTTAATGACGTGGTAGCCAATTCCATCATCGCGCAAATGCTGTTTCTGGCTGCCGAGGATCCGGAGAAGGATATTCACCTGTATGTAAACAGCCCTGGTGGCTCCATTACAGCGGGTATGGCTATATTTGATACAATGCAGTACATCAAACCGGATGTATCGACGATTTGCGTAGGTATGGCCGCTTCGATGGGAGCTTTCCTGCTGAACGCCGGTGCCAAAGGCAAACGTTTTGCACTCCCTAACAGTGAAATTATGATTCACCAGCCTCTGGGCGGTGCTCAAGGTCAGGCTACGGACATCGAAATCCGCGCCCGCCGCATCCTCAAGCTGCGCGACAAGCTGAACCGCATTCTGTCCGAGCGCACAGGACAGCCGCTGGAACGGATCGAAAAGGATACCGACCGCGACTATTTCATGACTGCAGCTGAAGCAGCTGAATATGGTATTGTCGATAAAGTTATCGAGAAAACGCTGCCTGCCGGCGTTTAATACATGCAACAACAAAGAGGCTGGTTGGGACCACTAAGTGATCCCCGCCAGCCTCTTTTGCTGTTTTATAGTCCAGGTGCATTATTCTATTGATGAAGAATTAACCCAGACGCCCATACCCCAACGCATCCAGCTTCCCGGCGATAACACGGTAACCTCTTCCGTTAGGATGCAAATGATCTATTGACAGCAGCCCGCGCTCGTTGCCGGCAAATTCATTATATATAGAGGCGAACCGGCATACCGGGCTGCTATATCCCGCAGCATAGCGGTTAAACTGCCGCACCCAATCCGTCGCTTCCGTCAACTGGGGATAGGGGTTATACAGTCCTACTATTCTGATAATATAGGGTCTCCGCATGCCCGCCTTCAACTGCGAAAGCGTGCCCATAATGTCATTCAAATTACGCTTGCATTCCCGTAGCGCTTTTTGCAGTACCGGAGCCAGATCGCCCGGCCGGCCGGCCGCCGCTTTGGCCGACTTGATCAAATCGTTGCCGCCAATGGACATCGTAATCAATTCGGCCTCGCTGATGGCAAGCCGATAGTTGTAATCCGCCTTCAGCCTTTGCTCCAATCCATCTGTGGTCAAACCATTGACTCCCAAATTGGATAATTCGATCGGTACCCGCAGCCGCGCCTCGGCCATCCGGCGGTAGACCGGAACAAACCCATTGCCCGGCAGAGCTCCAAATCCTGTCGTTAACGAATCGCCAATCGCCGTATACTGAATACTCATCGTTACTTTCCCTCCCCGCTCCTAAGCTGGTTTCTCCTTTAGCTTATGAACGGTTAGGTGATCCGGTAACGGAGAAATGTCCGTATCCGGCATTGGCGGATTCGCAGTCAGGTCACTGTATTTACTTCAATGCGGCAAATGGACTGCTTCCGCTGGGGAGCAGCTCCTTGAACGTGAAAGTAAACTCAGGGAATCCGGCAGCATACGCAGTGTATTCATACAGCTGGAAGAAAAGGACCGCCTTGCCGTCTTTCAAATAGAAATCCTTCTCCGTATTCAGGCCGGTGAAGCCGCCAAGATACCCGCCATCTGCTTTCAGCAGCTTCGCCAGCTTTGCATTAAGCTCTTTTTTATAGTTGGGGTTGGCTCCGAATAAATCTCCAAGCAATAGCTGCTTTCCGTCCTTGAGTGAGAAGGTAAAGGCATTACGGTAGGTCATTCCATGAGCGCCGCCGGTATACCCATACTGGCTGGTCACAAGGCTGAGCACCCCGTCCTGATTGTACGTAACCACGTATCCTCCTTCGTATTCATAGGGGCGGTCATCTTTGGCTCTAATCGCAATTTCTTTCTCAGCCCCTTCCGCATACTTTAGGAACGTCTGCTTAAGGGTATTATTAATCGCTGCCTGCGCTTTGGCATTGTCCAAACCGCTGATTTGCGGGTAATCCAGCTTGATCGGCGCGTCCTTGTAGTCCTTGCTGTAAGTTTCAGTCGTTACCGTAATCGGATTTTGTGTTTTCTTGATCACATTTAACCGTCCGGAGGCAGCATTCCAATCCCCCTTATAGCCCAAATAATCGCTAAGCAGATCAAAGGGAACATACAGACGGTTATTTATAATCTTGCCTTCAAACTCTCCCAGGAAATAATTATTGACCGTGATGGAGGTGCCGTAATCGGAGACCATCAGCTTGGTTCGTGTAATTCCGTTCCCGATCGTATAAGTTTTCTCCGTTTTATCATAAGTCAACGGCATACCCAGAGAATCACGCATAAAAGCAACCGGCACCCATACTTTTCCTGCGCTTACGATCCCGGTATGCTGTGAAATCGTTCCGTTTGTTTTTAATACAACAAGTGATGAATTGACCTTAGCCTGTGTCTTGGCCGCTGCGGCCTGGCTCGTCTCTGCAGGCAGAAGAGCTCCGCCCAGCAGCAATCCTGCTGCCATTAATCCTGCGCCCCATTTCCGGGCCTGTTCTTTCGACATATACTTCATACTTTTTTCCCCTTCCGCTGATACGATGATTGACTCTTCCCATTATAGAATAAACAGCAACCGTGGTTGTTACAACGCTCCTTACAGTTTCTTAAAGTTTCCCTGCAAATATTACGAGTCTTATTACATTACTTTAAACAAATTGAGAGATTTCACACCTGCTTCTGTACTTCAAAAGCAAAAAGAGGCGTTGCCTCCGCCATCACAGCGGAAGCAACGCCTCACCCGTTGCTACTTATTTCAGCTCGTACATTACACTAAGCTGGGTAGATACTTTAACCTCTCCCGCTTCAACCGAAGTGCCTGCAGCCATATCGGCCGATGCTTTGGACATTTGGGCACTCTCCATATAGACAACAGGATTATTACCGTCATCGTTCTGGATTACCGTAACGACCTGGCCCAGACTGCGTTTGGCCACTTTGGCAATCGCAGCTGCCTTCACATCTGCATTAGCCATTGCTTTCTCAATAACCTGTGCTTCGAATGCAGAAGGATCCTCAATGGCAAACCGAGCACTTCCGATGTTGTTCGCTCCCGCTGTAGAAGCGGCATCCAGCAGTCCCCCGACCTTAGTCAGATCGCGGTAAGAGACTTGCAGCGTGTGCTGGGCGTTATAACCCTTAACCTGTTGACCGTCTTTTTCAGTGTAGGCGTAATTAGGCTGCACATAAAATTGGGTGCTCTGAATATCCTTATCCGCAATACCCCAGGTTTTTTTCAGCAGGTTGGTCAGCTTGGTGATTTTGGCTCCATTGGACTTCTGTGCTTCTTCAGCTGTTGCAGCAGAAGTGCTGACGCCAATCGACAGATACACGATATCCGGCTTGATCGAAAGCTCGCCTTTACCTACAACACTAACGACATTTCTCTGCACGTCCTCAGCAGCGTAAGCCTTTTCAGGAGCCAGGAGCACTCCGCTTAACGCCGTACCCCCTACCAATAAACTTCCCGCCAGCAATACGGTACCGACTGTTTTGCCCCATTTCTTCATCCTTGCCATCCCCTTTCATTCTCCAAAAATTGTTGGTACCCTCTAGACGGAACTGCTTGGCAAAAGTTGCATATCCCCCAAGGCTTTTGAAGAAAAAATTTGCAGAGGTTACATTCCGCCTGCATTTCACGTCTCGATCCAGAACCTCCGGATCACGTTGCCGTCCTCTTCGATGTATGAACTATCCTCCAGCCCGCCGTTTCTGCGGATCGTCCGTTCGGAAGCGATATTGCTGTCATCGCAAACGACAAGCGCTTTGGCAATCCCAAGCCCGCCCGCCTTCAGCAACGCCTGTCTCAGAAGTTCGGTTGCCAATCCCTTGCGCCGCTCAGAGCGAAGTATCCCATATCCAATATGTCCCCCGCTCTGAAGCAGTTTCTCAGTCAGGCGATGCCTTATATTTACTGCACCCACCACTTTGGAATCGGCATTCACCAACCAGTATGTAGAACTAGGTACCCAGCCTTCTTTAAGATTTACGCCATCCGCGTTATCCTGCAAATACCGGACCATAGCCGCGAAGTCGGTGGGATCAATGCCAATTACCCAAGGGACGAATATCTCTCCGCCTGCCAGCCATTCTTCGTAAAATGCCAAGTACTGCGGCGCCAGCTCTACTGTCGGCTCTGCTAAAGTCACCTGATTGTGCATGCTCATTCTCCTTCTAGTCTCATCAAATTCAAATTCCCTAAACAAGGTAATAAAAAAAGCCCGCAAAGGGGCTTTTTAAACTGGCCGTCTCCCGGAGAGGGAGCGCAGCAACGTTTCTGGTGTACAAATAAGTAAGAACTTGCAAGATTATTGGTTCTCAAGCTCTTCCTTGCTTACAAGACTAGTCAAAGCGGTTACAGCTTGATCCGCATCGGCGCCATCCGCGCTAATATAAATCTCCGTGCCGGAACTGATCGCCAGGCTCATAATGCCCATGATGCTTTTGGCGTTAACCTTTTTATCGTCTTTTTCCACGAAAATCTCCGACGAAAACTTGTTAGCTTCTTGCACGAACAATGCTGCCGGCCGAGCGTGGAGCCCCGTCTTCAACCGTACAACTACCGGGTGCTTTGTCATGAAACGCTTACCCCCTATTTGAGATCTGCCCAAAAATTTCACATTAATTTTATAATATTATATCATTATAACCTCATCCACACTAGAAAAAAAATAATCAGCTTCCCCGAAGCTTATCAGCCAGCTCGTCAATTTTGCGCAAACGGTGGTTTACACCGGATTTACTGACCGTTCCCTTCAGCATCTCGCCCACTTCCTTGAGGTTGATGTCCGGGTGTGCCAAACGGATTTCAGCGACCTCGCGCAGCTTATCCGGCAGGCTTTCCAGTCCCACTTCACGCTGCAGCAGCTTGATGTTCTCAATTTGCCGCACCGCAGCGCCAATCGTTTTGTTCAAATTCGCTGTTTCACAGTTGACGATCCGGTTCACGGAGTTACGCATATCACGCATAATCCGCACATCCTCAAATTTAAACAACGCTTGATGCGCTCCAATCAGACTGAGAAATTCAATGATTTTCTCGCCTTCCTTGATATATAGGATAAAGCCTTTCTTGCGCTCTATGCATCGGGCGTTCAGGTGAAATTCCCCAGCCAGATCCACCAGCGCTTTGCAGTGCTCCTCATACATGGAGGCGATTTCCAGATGGTAGGAAGAACCTTCCGGGTTGTTGACCGATCCCCCCGCCATAAATGCACCACGCAGATATGCGCGCTTACAGCAGTTCTTACCGACGATTTCCTTGTCGATCCCATCGGTAAAGATGAAACCTTCGGAAACAATCCGCAAATCCTTCAGGATCTCCTGAACACGGTTTGGGATTCTTACGATATAAACGTTATTCTTCTTCAAACGCATTTTTTTACGCACGAGCAGCTCGATATGGACCTGGTAATATTTCTTAAGTAAAGAATATACCCGCCTTGCAATCGCGGCGTTTTCCGTCGAAATGTCGAGAACTACCTTTTTGCTCGAAAGCTGCACCGAACCATTCATTCGGATCAGCGCTGACATTTCCGCTTTCTCGCAGCAAGGCTGGCTCTCCACCATCGTCAGCTCTTTTTTTGTAAGGGCCGCAAAAGACAAGGGGCTCACCTCTTTCATGTTCATCCAAAAATCAAACCAGAACTATCTGGATTTCCAGTCCTTCACTAACTGGTAAATATGGTGACTGAGTTTATTCGTGTCATGCCGGAGATAAGTCTTGAATAAGACTAGCTTATCCGCAATGACCTTATAACCGTTGCCGTCCAGCACATCCCGGTCAAGCAGCACCGGGCGGGCGCCTTTTTCCGCATATTTGACCTGAACCTGCTCTGGGATCTCCCCGTCGTTGACAATAACGTAATCGAATAAGTGCAGGCCGACATGATCATACACCGCTTGAAGATGATCACTGACCGTGTAATTATCCGTTTCACCCGGCTGGGTCATCACATTGCAGACAAAGATCTTAATCGCTTCGGATTCTACAATAGCCTCCGCCAGCTTCGGCACCAGCAGGTTGGGAAGAATGCTGGTATACAGGCTTCCGGGGCCGCAGAGGATGGCATCTGCATTACGGATGGCCTCCAGCGCCTCCGGCAGCGGTTCCACATCAGCAGGCTCCAGAAAGACGCGTTTGATCCGTCCCCCGGCCTCCGGGATTTTGGACTCGCCGGTAATAATCGTGCCGTCCGACATCTCCGCATGCAGCACCACAGCGTGCCCAGCAGCCGGCAGCACTCTGCCGCGAACGGCGAACAACCGGCTAAGCTCACGGACAGCGGTGACAAAGTCACCGGAGATATCCGTAAGCGCCGCAAGAATAAGATTGCCGAGGCTGTGTCCGGCCAGTCCTTCTCCACTGCTGAAGCGGTATTTCATAATCTCCGCCATCAGCGGTTCTACATCAGCCATAGCCGTGAGCACATTGCGAATATCGCCTGGCGGCGGCATTTGCAGCTCGCTGCGCAGAATACCGGAGCTGCCCCCGTCATCCGCCACAGTAACTATAGCCGTAATATCAAGCGGCTTTTCCTTCAAACCGCGAAGCATGACAGATAGACCGGTACCGCCGCCCATCACGACGATACGCGGACGCTGCCCTTGTTCTTCAGCCACTAATGATCCCTTCTCTCGTTAATGCCGATCACGCTCGGAATCCCGATGGCTAACCGCTACGGATTCCGTCTCGCTAACTCCAAGCATTTTGCCCAAATATTCCGCGATCGCTACCGAACGGTGTTTGCCGCCCGTGCAGCCGATGCCGATAATAATCTGGGATTTGCCCTCCTTGCGGTATTGCGGAATTAGGAAATGAAGCATATCCAGCAGCTTGGTCAGAAACGTCTGCGTTTCAGGCCATTTCATTACATAATCGTAGACATCGCTGTCTTGGCCAGTCTTGGGCCGCAGTTGATCCACATAGTGTGGGTTAGGCAAGAAGCGGACATCAAATACGAGGTCTGCATCGATCGGAATGCCATACTTGAATCCGAACGAGGTAATGTTAACGGAGAGTGTGCTTTTTCCAAGATGCGAAAACCGCGATACGATCTTCTCCTTCAACTGCACCGGCTTCATGCTGCTGGTGTCCAGACACAGTGTAGCGGAATCCTTCAGCTCTTCCAGCATCTGGCGCTCCAGCCGGATGCCGTCAAGCGGCATCCCTTTGGGAGCCAGCGGATGATGCCGCCGGCTCTCCTTGTAGCGCTGGACAAGCACAGAATCCGTTGCATCGAGAAACAGAATCTCGCAGCCGATGGTTGACTCGTTTTTGATGTAGGCCAGCGACTCTGACAAAGCCGTAAAAAACTCCCGCCCCCGCAGATCAATTACGAGCGCCACTTTGGCAATTTTCCCCTTCGACTGCTCAATCAGCTCGGCGAATTTCGGGATCAGCACCGGCGGCAGATTATCGACACAGAAGAACCCGAGGTCCTCCAGACTTTGTACAGCAATGGTCTTGCCTGCACCCGACATACCCGTAATAATGATCAGGGTGGCACTAGCCGACGGAGATTGCTCCAATTCGGTCATTAAAGCGTCCCCTCCCTAAAATTAGTATATGAATAATTCCAGCTTATTAAGAACGCAACAAAAGGCCGGCAGCCCCAATAATACCAGCGTCATTCCCCAGTTCCGCAGGAACGATGGTAACGCCTTTCTGCAATGGCTCGGGAGTCAGCTTGGCGAATACACGGCGGACCTCGTCAAACAAAATATCCCCCGCCTTGGAGACACCTCCGCCAATGATAAACACTTCAGGGTTAAGCACCGCAGCTACCGCCGCAATGGACTTGCCCAGATAGAACGCTGCACGGTTAACAATACGAATTGCAACTTCGTCGCCCGCTTTTGCCGCATCAAATACTTCCTTCGCCGCAATCTTCTCTACCAATGACAGAGTGGTGCGGTCCCCGCGTGCTACAGCATCATTGGCCATACGGATAATTCCCGTAGCAGAGGAAACGGTTTCCAAACAACCCATATTGCCGCAGCCGCACTGGATCGCTTCCAGGTCTGGCACTACAGAGATATGGCCCAGTTCACCTGCGAGACCAGCAAATCCTTGATACACCTTACCGTTAATGATAATGCCGCCGCCAACACCCGTTCCCAGTGTGTAGCAGACGCAATTCTCAATGCCGCGTCCCGCACCGCTCCAGGCTTCGCCCAGTGCAGCCACATTCGCGTCATTGTCTATTTTCACAGGCTTGTTCAATCGGTTCTCCAGAATGGAGCGGATCGGCACATCTCTAAAACCTATGTTAGGCGCAAGGATGATGATTCCTTCACGAATGTTCGTAAAGCCGGCAAGGCCCGCTCCTACACCGGCAAGCTGATCCCAAGAGTATGGAGAGTCCTCCACAATCTGGCGCACATATTTCTCGATGTTATCGATGACGGCATCGACGCCATCCGCAGTCCCTGTAGGACCTTCATAAGTGTGCAGCAGATTCCCCTCGGCATTGCAGATTCCAACCTTAATCGTGGTTCCACCTAAATCCACGCCAACGTAGATATTTTCAGACATGTAACAAGCCACCTTTTTCTATGCTAAAATAGTTAATCCTACGTACCCACTATAATAGAAGCTTTCTCTGCGGTCAAGGAAAGGCGACACACCCGGCTAATTTGAAAGCTAAGCTATCCAGAGCACATGAATTTATTGGCCAGGCAAGATTCATGGACAATGCACATGGCATAGTTAAGAAATGCAGAGCCGGGATTAATTAGAACTAAAACAGGTTTTTGCGGTTGCAAAAAAGACTTCCCGGCCTTTAGTGGCGGGAAGTCAGGTGGATTTGCCGGGTTAACCGGCGAGGAACAGGTGTAGTAAATCAATCTTGTCATTATTCTGACAATATGCGTTTTTGCCCTTCCAGCGCACGAATCGGTGCGATATTCTGTGTGAACTCCAGCGTACCCATGTAGCGGCCCGCTTCATCACGAACGGCGAAATAACGGATGTAGATAAATTTATCCTTAATCGCAATCCAGAAATCCTCGGCATCCTTGCGGCCTGCCTTAAAGTCTTCCAGTAATTTCTCGACCACATGCACACTTTGCGGCGGATGGCAGTTCTGCACCGTGCGGCCTATAACCGCTTTGGTCCGGGCGAAAATCCGCTCCTTGCCATGTGAGAAATAGCGGACTACATCATTCTCATCAATGAACGTTAAATCGACGGGCAGATGGTTCAGTACGGTCTCCAGTTGATGGAGCGACAGCAGGCCCGTCTCGAAACGGATAAAGCCCTGCGGACTTTCGCCTACAGCTTCACTCTGCACTGCAGCTCCTTCCGGTTCGTCAGCACGCTCAGGAATCCATTCCTGCTCCGGTGCAGTCAGGCAGAAGCCGATCTCGTCGCTTTCTCTGGCTATCTTGACCCATTCATCTTCGGTCAGCTTGTCGAGCGCCATCGGCAGCAGAATATTTTCTTCCTTAAAGATCATCTCATTTACTTCCTGGATGATGTTCGTAAGCATAACTCCGATGTCCTCGGCTTGGCCGTTATACTGGCTGAGTGCAGCTTTAGCCTCTTTTATCATCGCGCGGATGCCGTCGTCCACACCCCACATAACCTTGGTCGGGCCATAAATTCCGTATTTCTCAAGATACGGGAACAACAGGTTCTCTTTGCGGCTGTAATGCTTGTCGAGATCCAGCAGCAGGCTGAGATCCTCCAGCAGCTTGAAGATGATTTCTTCACTGGCGTTCTTCAGAAACTTACCGGCATGCAGCTCCAGGCGGAAGTTGACCAGACGTTCGATTTCGCGGTTCTCCAGCTTGAAGGTATGCACGGGGTGACCAGGCTGCTCCTCCGGCTTCGAGGAACGGTGAATCTGCTCAATGGAGCCTTTGAAAATGGCCGTATGCACCGAACACAGGCGCTGGACCTCTGCTACAGGAATACCCTCCTCCGTCATCAGTGAATGCTCCATCGCGGAAATCTCCGCCACCGTAACATCGCCTACCGCTTCTGCGAAGCGTGCTTTGACCTCTTCCACACTTTTCCCGGCATGAAGTTCCTTTATAATTTCTTTGAGCATCGCCTGCCGGCGTGTCTGCTCAGGCACATCTACTTCGCGGTTGTTAATTAGTTCACTCATTGGAATTCCGCCTCCTTTTATCATATCGTCTTGCAGATAATCTCTATTCAAGAATCTCGAAGCCATGGCGCTGAAACGTCAGCTTTACGGCGTCCGGATTCATTTTCTTCAGTTTGATTCCTTTGGACAAGGTCATGAAACGGCCTGCGGTCTGCAGCATTCCCGGCTTGGCAATATCCTGAAAGCCCAGCTCTGTCATAATGTCCACAACCTCGGGATGCCGGCTCACCAGCTCGAATATGGATTCATCCATCTTCAGCACTTTGTTCATATGCATCTTCTCCCTACTGAGAATCCTTCTCAACAACAGCTTAGCATAGCCGATAGGGGGCAATAGTGATTGCAATCACTAAGTGAAAAAAAGTTCAATCCGAAGGTCCGCACATCTCTGAAGATAAAAGAAAAAGCCGGCTGGTCCCTGATTGAGGGACCAGCCGGCTTGCCTATTCAATAGATATTTTAGAAGAAGCTGTACTTATTTATCCAGCGTTTCGCTCCAGTCATGCACCATGGTGCCCTCCAGGAACTTCTCGGCATCCATCGCCGCCATACAACCGGTTCCCGCTGCGGAGATTGCCTGCCGGTAACGTGTATCCTGTACATCGCCGCAAGCGAAAACACCCGGAATGTTCGTTTCCGTCGTACCCGGATTCACCACAATGTACCCATTGGTATCGGTAGTAATCTGCCCGCCCAGGAACGCTGTGTTCGGTGTGTGTCCAATGGCTACAAATACACCGTCCGCTTCCACCAGTTCTTCAAGACCTGTCTCGTTGTTGCGGACTGTCAGCCCTTTAACCCCGGCATCGCCGACCGTTACTTCAAGCGGCGTGCGGTTAAGCGCCCAGGCTACCTTGCTGTTGTCGCGCGCCCGGTCCTGCATGATCTTCGAAGCACGAAGCTCCGGACGGCGGTGAACCAAGGTTACGCTGGAGGCAAACCGGGTTAGGAAGCTGGCTTCCTCCATTGCGGAATCGCCGCCGCCGACCACGACAATCTTTTTGTTGCGGAAAAAGAAGCCGTCACAGGTTGCACAAGTGCTGACCCCGCGTCCTACATTCTCCTGCTCACCCGGGATGCCCAAATATCTGGCCGAGGCACCAGTCGAGATAATAACTGTTTCGGCCTCCAGCACACCCAGTCCATCTACAGTTACTTTAAAGGGGCGCTGCGAGAAATCCACGGATTCCACCCAGCCGTTCTTGAACTCCGCACCAAAGCGCTGCGCCTGCTTACGCATGTTATCCATCAGGTCAGGACCGAGGATTCCCTCAGGAAAGCCTGGAAAGTTCTCCACTTCTGTCGTCGTTGTCAGTTGTCCCCCCGGCTGCAAGCCTTCAATCACGAGCGGGCTAAGGTTGGCACGCGCCAAATAAATCGCGGCAGTCAGCCCGGCCGGGCCTGTTCCGATTACAATCGTTTTGTACATCACTTTGGCCTCCTTACAAGTGGGTTATTTATTTGGAAGAAACGGCTGTAGGGCTTCTAGGAAGCCAAGATGCGTTTCAGGTGAATAATATAAAGGATGCAGTATAATACTCACTTTATACTTCCTTGCTTATATTTCCTTGCAGTAATATTGCAAATATCTAGATATTCTCCGTTGACGAGGGCAGGGTCTCCTGCCCGGGCAAGCTCCCGGGAATATCACATTCGTTGCTGATACGGCGTGCATACCGGCTTACCATGGAGGCAGAAACCCCATAATGCTGGGCCACCTCGCGATAGGTAATCGGCCGGTCATGCAGTTTGGCAGTCAGATATTCCAGAGCTGCGGCCCAGCCCCCCGTATGGCGGAAGTAAGGCACATCGGGATACAAATCGCTAACAAACTGCTTCCATAGGAGCTCGGCGTCCTTCTTCTGGATGGCATCATACCGCCGGTCCATCATTGATGCCGTATGGTCCAATATCCGCTGCCAGTCTTCTTTCCATTCCGGCGGCCCTTTATGGCTTAGCGGCAGCAGCTCCTCCTGGGGAGCAGCACTCGCATCCGGGCTGCTGCCGATCAGCCGCTGCAGGTTGAGCAGCGCCGCCTCCTGCAGCTTATCTTCCTGCAGCGGCTCCTGCGCCAGAAGCCCGTTCAGCACCTTGGACATCTCTTCGTCCTCGATCCAGCGCAGCGCTTCGGTCACCTGCAGCCTCGTGTTGGCATCACCATAACGCAGCGCCCAGAAGAACGAAGCGCGCAGCAGCGGATTGTTCCGCATTTCCTCGGTAAAGCTGTCCGTGTTGCCCTGCCACTGCTTGAGCTGCTCCTGAAATGGCAGCTGGTAGTTGTAGCTGACAAGAGGCATCGGTCTGCCTTCGGCCTGCGCCCCCTGCAGCTGTGACAGGAAGAAGCCCGGCACAGCCGATTCGGGATCCAGCTTGGCTGCCTGTCTCCAGCAGCGCAGCGCTTCATTGTACAGGCTGCTGTTGCTGGCGGCCGCTGCACAATAATGATAGAGACCCGCGTCTCCGCCCACCTCTTCATCCTTCAGCAGGCGGCGGAAATGGCCATAGGCTGTTCTGTGTCTGCCCAGAATGCCCATCGTTGTGGCCATTTTGAACACATGCTCCTGATGAAACGGCACTGTCGCCTCAAGCATACGCAGCAAGACCGCCAGTTGTTCCTTGTCTCCCGCATACTGCATGAAGATGGCCATATTGCAAAGCGCATGCAGGTTGCCGGGATCCTGCTCCAGCACCTCGGACAGGCATTCCTTCGCTTTGGCAAAACGGCCCATGTAGAAGTAGGCGAGTGCAAGATTGTTATGAGCCGCCAGAAAGTCCGGGGTATTCTTAGTGATCTCCTCTAGCATCTTAACTGCCTGCGGGAACTTCCCCTCTTCCAGCAGCGTGCGGGCCCGGTCATGCTCGACCACGCCTTCACGGCTGCGGATCCGGATCAGCGGGGCAGGACGGTTCAGCTCGTATTGCAGCAGCTCCATCAGTTCCTCGGACTCTGCCAGATATTCGCCGCTCGCATCCTCCTCGAGATACGTGACCAGCGACCGCTCGGCCTCTTCAAAACTTTCCATATTGGCAAAATTATTAGCCATATAGAAATGACATTCCGTCATTGCAGGGTCAATCTTCTCCAGCACATGGATCAAAATATCATTCGATGCTTCATAATCGCCCATCTCAGATAATATACCCGCCATGTTGCAATGATTCACAGGGTTTTCCGGTTCATATTCAACAGCTTTGCGAAAATTCTTTAATGCCTTATCATATTGAAAGCGGTCCAGCGACCGTACGGCTCTTTCAAAGAAAAAATTGGCATCCAGAGTGACGGAAATAACATTACTGCCTTCCGTAACATTCTCTGAAGTTCTCTCAATCATGGAAGCAAGGCACCTCCCTTTGTAAGCTTCCTTATCCTCACGAAAAATAGGAGAGCGGCGCCTTGCGGCACCCTGAACTCCCATCTTAAGTGTTCTTTCGTTTCCATTTATGGTCCCGACTGTCTCCAAATAGTATACCACATGTGGCAGGGAGATTCTCAAGCGTAAGGGAAACCATTTGGAGGGAAAAAGCTTGCAGCCGTGAGAGGTTCACCGGAATGAATGAGAACATCAACAAAAAGACGCGGGAAATTAAATCCCCGCGTCTCTGAACAACTTATCTATAGAACCGCCTTCGATGATAATGCGTGTCGCCTCAGCCAGCATAGGTGCAACGGACAACACTTTAAAGCGGTTGGAATGGTCATCCGGAAGCGCGATGGAATCCGTGATTACTACTTCATCTATATTGGGATGGTCCATGCGTACAAGCGCGTCACCGGAGAATAAACCGTGAGTTGCGCACACGATGCTGTTCTTGGCTCCCCGCTCCTTCAAGCCTTCCACCACATTCACAATCGTCGTGCCCGTATCGATCAGATCCTCAATAATAATCGGCGTTCGTCCTTCAACATCGCCGATAACATGCGTGATTACTGATTCGTTATGGGCCGGACGTTTCTTGATCATAATCGCGAACGGTGAATCCAGCCGGCTGGCCAGCTTCTCCGCCATGGAAGCACGCCCGGCATCCGGCGAAACTACCACAAGATCGGAAAGTCCCTTCACCTTCAGATATCCGCTGATCAGATCAAGCGCCGTCAGATGATCGACCGGAATATTGAAGAATCCTTGTATAGCCGCTGCATGCAGGTCGATGGTAATGACACGGGTCGCTCCTGCAGTCGTAAGCACATCCGCGACCATTTTGGCCGAAATCGGCTCACGTGGAGCAGATTTACGCTCCTGCCGGGCGTATCCGTAATAAGGCACAATGATATTCACAGTTCTTGCCGATGCACGTTTGGCGGCATCAATCATGACGAGCAGCTCAACGAACAGCTCATTGATCGGGTGTGCGAGGGATTGCACCAAAAATACGTCACAGTTCCGGATGCTCTCTTCATAATGCACATAAATCTCGCCGCTCTTGAAGCGGGTCAGCTTAATCTGGCCCAGCGGGGCGCCCAGACGCTCCGCAATATCTGCGGCCAGCTTCGGATTCGACGAACCGGAAAAAATACGCAATTGATGATGATGCATAGTACCCTCCTGGGGATCATAATTTATAGTTCAAACTGAACGGATGTACGGCGGCGTCCTTCGAATACCGCCAGCTCACGGAAACCAGTGCGCCACAGCAGACTTCGCGCCTCCTGCAAGCCATCTCCCAGCTTTGCCGGATCATGGGCATCAGAGCCCAGGGTAAGCGGAATACTGAGTGCCAGCGCTTGCTGCAGCACATGCTCTGCCGGAAACATCTCCGCGCAGGGCTTGCTCAGCCCGGAAGCATTCAGCTCCATGGCAATGCCGCTGCTTGCAATTGCCCTCAGTGCATCCAGCTCCAGCTCTCTAACCTCAGCTTTGCCTTCCGGTGTCTGCGGACCATAGCCGAATCGTTTGATTACATCCATATGTCCTATAATATCATATAATCCCGATAACGCCGACTTCCGCACAGCATCATAATACCTGCGGTATACCTCCATTACATCTTTGCCTTCCCAGCCATGGGTCTGCCGGTGATCCGTGATATCCCACTCCCCGAGAAAATGAACCGAACCAATCAGATAATCCCAAGGATAGGGCGACAAAAGCTCACGAATCTGTTCTTCATAGCCCTCGATATAATCGGCTTCCAGCCCCACCCGCAGCTCAATCTTACCACGGTAGCGCTCCTTCAGGTTCAGGCACTCCTCCACGTAACGCGGAAGCTCGGCAAGCGGCATGGCCATTTCAGGATAATAGGTCTCCGGATTGACATGAATGAGCGGCAAATGGTCGGATAACCCAAGCTGCTGAAGCCCCAGCGCTATGCCGCGCTGCACGTACTCCTCCAGCTTCCCTACCGCATGACCGCAGCGTTCATGATGGGTATGGTAATCAATATGCATGCGGAAAGCCCCCTTAGTCCCGGCGCGGCCGTTCGTGGCGGGCGCTCAGTTCCTCCAGAATCTCATCGAGCGGAAGCTTGCGCTCCTGGAGCAGCACCAGCAGGTGATAGATCAGGTCGCTGACCTCAAGGCGCAGCTCGGCGTTGTCTTTATTTTTGGCGGCGATGATCGTTTCCGAAGCCTCTTCGCCTACTTTTTTCAGAATCTTGTCGACGCCTTTGTCAAACAGATAGGTCGTATAAGCACCCTCCGGACGTTCGGCTTCCCGCTCGGCAATGACCCGCTCCAGTTCACCCAGTACAGCAAAACGTCCGCTATCTGCAAGGTTTGCAGAAGGCTCTGTCTCAGCTGCCTTAGCGACTGGTGCCGCTGCTGCTGCCGAAGCATTCAGTGGAATCTCACGGAAGAAGCAGGAGGTTTCACCGGTATGACAGGCGGGTCCCTCCGGTATAACCTTTACGAGCAGCGTATCGCTGTCGCAATCATAATGGATCGAGGTAATGGCCTGGGTATTGCCCGAGGTTCCCCCTTTATGCCACAATTCACTGCGTGAACGGCTCCAGAACCAGGTCTGGCCGCTCTCCAGCGAGAGCTGCAGCGACTCCGGATTCATATAGGCAAACATCAATACTTCCAAAGTGCCGGCATCCTGCACGACAGCAGGGAGCAGACCGGATTCATTCCAGCGGATGCCTTCGATTGCTTCTTGTTGGATCAGGGTTCTATTCTCTTGTTCTTGGCTCATCGGATCTCTACCCCTTTTTGCTTCAGTTCTGTCTTCAAATCGTGAATCGCGATCTCTTTATAGTGAAAAATGGTCGCCGCAAGTCCCGCATCGGCTTTGCCTTCAGTAAATACATCATAAAAGTGCTCAATCTTGCCCGCACCGCCTGAGGCAATTACGGGGATGCTGAGCAGATCACAGACCGCTGCGGTCAGCTTCAAATCAAAGCCGTCCTTGGTCCCGTCCGCATCCATGCTCGTCAGCAGTATTTCGCCGGCGCCCAGCTTCTCGGCCTCCTTAGCCCAGGCCAGCGCACGGATGCCGGTAGGCTTGCGCCCGCCATGCGTGTACACTTCCCATTCGCCCCAATCCTCATTATATTTGGCATCCATCGCCACCACAATACACTGGGAGCCAAAGCGGCGGGCCCCTTCCAGAATAAGCTGCGGATTGTTGACCGCCGCCGTGTTGATGCCGATTTTATCCGCGCCCGCACGCAGAATCCGCTTCATATCGTCTGGAGTGGAAATTCCCCCGCCAACGGTGAAGGGAATGGCAATCTCGCCAGCCGTCTGCCGGACCACTTCAACCATGGTCGCCCGTCCTTCCACCGAGGCGGAAATATCCAGGAACACCAGTTCATCCGCACCTTCACGGTCATACAGCGCCGCCAGCTCCACCGGGTCTCCGGCATCGCGCAGATTGACAAAATTAACGCCTTTGACTACCCGCCCGTCTTTCACATCCAGACAGGGGATGATACGTTTGGCTAACATTATGAAGTCCCTCCTTCAAAGGGTTCTGAGGGCATCCGCCTCGAATTCTCTTCGATCAATTTTTTGCCCTATATTACAGCTGTCCTGCTGGACGTCCCAGCGCCTGCAGCGCCTCGGGAAGCTTGATGTTGCCGGTGTACAGCGCTTTGCCTACAATCGCTCCGCCGATTCCGCTGCCGCTATGTACGCTCAGGCGCAGCAGATCGTCAAGGCTCGTAACGCCGCCGGAGGCGATGACGGTTTTGCCGCTGGCAGCAGCCATGGCCACGATTCCCTCGATATTCGGACCCTGCATCATCCCGTCACGGGAGATATCCGTGTAGATAAACGTCTCCGCGCCTTTGGCTGCCAGCTCCTTAGCCAAATCCTCGGCGCGCACCTCGGAGGTGTTCAGCCAGCCATGCGTAGCTACGTAGCCATTCCGGGCATCAATGCCGATAGCTACCTTATCACCATATTTGGCGAGCACAGCCTCCGTAAAAGCATGGTCATTGATGGCCGCCGTCCCGATAATGACCCGGCTGACTCCAAGACCGAGCAGCTTCTCCACATCAGCAAGACTGCGGAGTCCGCCGCCCACCTGGACGGGCACACCTGCGTTTTTGGAAATGGCACCGATGATGGCGTCATTGACCGGATGTCCGGCCTTCGCGCCGTCCAGATCCACGAGGTGAATGAACCGGCCTCCCTGCTCTTCCCATGATTTAGCGACCTGCACCGGACTGTCATTATAGATCGTTTCCTGAGCGTAATCACCCTGCTGCAGTCTTACACACTTTCCATCCCGGATATCAATCGCCGGATACACGATAAAAGAAGACATGTGGCGTTCCCCGCTTTCATTACAATATATTTATAGCGGGCTTACGCCCGCTCTCCCTTAAGCTTTAGAAAATTCCCCAGCAGCTTCATGCCAAGCTCCCCGCTCTTTTCCGGATGGAACTGCATGCCGAAGACATTGTCCCGCCCGACCACCGCCGTGACCGGATGCCCATAATCGGTTACGGCGAGCAAATCGTTCTCCTGTCCAACCACTGCATGGTAGGAATGGACAAAATACACATGCCCCTCTTCCAGCCCCTCAAGCAGCGGGCTCTGCGGCTGCCGGAAGCTCAGCTTGTTCCAGCCCATATGTGGCACCTTATAGCCGTCACGGGGGGCGAACCGCACCACTGATCCCGGCAGGATGTCCAGCCCTTCGTGCTCACCGTGCTCCACGCTGCTGCTGAACAGCAGCTGCATGCCCAGACAAATGCCAAGCACCGGCTGTTCCCCGGCGGCGGCCTCCTTAACCACAAGATCGAGCCCGCTGCTCCGCAGCTGTTCCATCGCATCGCCAAAGGCACCGACGCCCGGCAGAATGACACTGCTTGCCGCAAGAATTTCCCCGGCATCGCCTGTCACAAGACTCTCGTAGCCGAGACGTTCCACCGCCTTGCTGACACTGTGCAGATTGCCCATGCCGTAATCGACGATAGCAATGGTCATGCTACAGCACTCCTTTCGTGGATGGCACACCCTTCACACGCGGATCAATCTGCGTTGCTTCGTCCAGCGCCCGTCCCAGCGCTTTGAATATCGCCTCAATCATGTGATGAGTATTGGAGCCGTAGTGTACTATCACGTGCAGTGTAATCCGGGCCTCCAGCGCGAATTTCCAGAGGAACTCATGAACCAGCTCCGTAGAGAAGCTGCCTACCTGCTGCGACGGATAAGCCGCCCGGTATTCAAAATGCGGCCGGTTGCTGATGTCGATGACCACCTGGGCCAGCGCTTCATCCATGGGAATGAACACACTCGCATAACGCTTGATGCCTTTTTTGTCACCCAGTGCCTCGCGGAGCGCCTGTCCCAGACAGATGCCGATATCCTCCACCGTGTGGTGGTCGTCAATATCAATATCCCCCCGGCCCTCCAGAGAAAGGTCAAATTGGCCGTGCTTCGTGAATAAATCGAGCATATGGTTCAGAAAAGGCACATCGGTCTCCAGCTCGGCAATGCCGCTTCCATCCACAGCCAGGGACAGCGTGATATCCGTTTCGTTTGTTTTACGGCTAAGACCTGCTTTGCGAACAGCCTGTTCGTTATTGTTATTCTCCATGTTCTTCTCCGCCCTTCGCTTCATTCTCCAGCCTGATCTCTATCGCCCGTGCATGACCTTCCAGCCCTTCGCGTCTGGCCAACTCGATAATGGTTGCTCCATCACGCAGCAGCGCTTCCTTGCTGTAATAAATCAGGCTTGATTTCTTGATGAAATCATCCACATCCACCGGCGAAGAGAACCGCGCGGTGCCATTGGTCGGTATAATATGATTCGGTCCGGCGAAATAATCGCCGACCGGTTCCGAGCTGTACGGTCCCAGGAAAATCGCTCCGGCATTCTCGATGCTGCCGAGCAGACCCATGGGATCTAGGGCGACAATCTCCAGATGCTCCGGCGCCAGCCGGTTCACTACGGAGATGCCTTCCTTCATCGAGTCTACGACGATGATTGCGCCGTAGTTCTCCACTGAGGCGCGGGCGATGGCCTCGCGCGGCAGCTCCTGAAGCTGCCGCTCTACCTCGGCCGCTACGGCCTCTCCGAGGCTCTGCGACGGCGTCACAAGGATGGCCGAGGCCATCTCGTCATGCTCGGCCTGTGAGAGCAGATCAGCCGCGATGTAGGCCGGCTCTGCGGTTTCGTCGGCGAGTACGACGATTTCACTGGGCCCGGCGATGCTGTCGATATCGACCGCGCCGTAGACCTCGCGCTTGGCCAGGGCAACGTAGATGTTGCCGGGGCCGCAGATTTTATCGACCGGCGCGATGGATTCCGTGCCGAAGGCTAGCGCGGCGATCGCCTGCGCGCCGCCCACGCGGTAGACCTCGCTCACACCGGCTTCCGCCGCAGCAACGAGGATGTAAGGATCAATGCCGTCCTTGCCGCCGGTGGACGGCGGTGTGACCATCACGATCTCCGGCACTCCGGCAATCTGGGCCGGAATCACGTTCATCAGCACCGAGGACGGATACGCTGCCTTGCCGCCGGGAACATATACGCCCACCCGCTTCAGCGGGCGGATGATCTGGCCGAGGATCGTACCGTCCGGCTGCAGATCCATCCAGGAGCTGCGTTTCTGACGGGCGTGAAACGCCCGGATATTGACCGCGGCTGCACGAATCGCGGTTACGAACGATTCCTCAACCCGGCTATAAGCCGCCTGGAGCTCTTCTGCGGTTACCCGCAGCTGCGCCGGTGTCAGCGCCGCCCCGTCAAACCGCTCCGTATAGCGGAGCAGCGCAGCGTCGCCCTCCTGTTTGATGTCAGCTACGATTTGCTTCACGGCCTTGTTCTGCTCCGGCGTTCCGTATTCCACTTCACGCTGCAGATTAAATTCCCTGCTCGATTGGACCTTCACCGCTCGTTCCCCCTTTGAACATCCACACTCATTTTATTGTAACTGAAGCCCCGGTTCTGCAATAACTGCCTGCAGACGGTCGCATAGCTGCTGAATCTGCTCATTCTTCATCCGGTAGCTTACACGGTTCGCAACCAGCCGGCTTGTGATTTCGAAGATGCTCTTCATTTCCACCAGTCCATTATCCTTAAGGGTTTGCCCGGTCTCCACCATATCGACAATACGGTCGGCAAGGCCAATCAGCGGAGCAAGCTCAATCGAGCCGTTCAGCTTAACGACCTCCACCTGCTGGCCCTGCTCACGGAAATACCGCGAAGCTACATTCGGGTATTTCGTCGCTACCCGCTGCTGAATCCCTGGCTGCCAGTTCGGCAGGCCGATAATGGACATCCGGCAGCGTGCGATGCCCAGATCAAGCAGCTCGTACACGTCGCGTTCTTCCTCCAGCAGCACATCCTTGCCCACGATGCCTATATCCGCCACACCATATTCAACATAGGTAGGCACATCCACCGGCTTGGCAAGAATAAACTCCATGCCCGCCTCAGGCAGTGAGATCACCAGCTTGCGCGACTCTTCGCCATCCGGCGGAATCGGCAGCCCCGCTTGGCGGAACAACTCTGCCGCTTTATTGTATATTCGGCCTTTCGGCATAGCTACCTTCAGTATCTGCGCCATCATCATTAGCCTCCGTTTCCATTTCCCTCTGCAATTTGTTCGTTTCTGTTCTCTCGCTATACCGATCACTATATAAATTGAACTTAATTTGGACTTCCGGCCGCTGTTGTCTTCGGATTTCCTGATCTTAACCGCAATTAGCGGTAGAAATCCGAAGAAGTTCAATCTATATAGCCGCAATTTCTCCGCTTAGCCGTGCTCGCTGACAAAAGACACAAATGTATAGATTTCACCATACTGCTCACCGCCGGCTTCCACCGTCTCTGTGTCAAGCCGCTTCACCGTCTTCAGCTCTTCCGGCCCCGCTGCCAGCTTGGTTACAACAATCCGGCCTTGTGCGCGCAGCCGCGCGGCTTCTTCCAGCCCTTCGGTCCGCCGCAGCGCATCGTACTGGATCAATACCGGCCGCTCCACCTCTTCCGGCATGCCGGATACTCCGTCCAGAATCCGGTTCGTTTTGAGTGAGAACCCGGTCGAAGGAATCGGGCGCCCAAACTGCTGAAGCAGATTATCATACCGCCCGCCGCTGCATACCGGGAACCCAAGCTCGGAGGCATAACCCTCAAAGGTCATCCCTGTATAATAAGAGAAATCTCCGATCATCGTCAGATCAATCAGCACATGCTGCGAAACCCCGTAAGAGACAAGCACCTCCCATACCTTGCACAGATGCTCAATAGAGGTCCGGGCCAGCGGATGGCTGCTGAGCTCCAGTGCCTGCCCGCAGATTTCTTTGCCGCCGCGCAGCCGCAGCAGCCCGTCCAGCTCCCGCTTCTGGGCCTCCGTCAGGTCCAGCCGCCGGAGGGTTTCCCGGAAAGCAACATAATCGCGGTTCAGCAGATGGCTCTTGAGCTCCTCCTGGGCTTCCGGCAGTCCGGCGACCGCCTCTTGGAAGAGTCCGTCCAGGAATCCGACATGTCCCATCGCGATTTTGAAAGACTTGACGCCCGCTGCCTGCAGCGACGAAATGGCCAGCGCCACGACCTCGGCATCCGCCTCAGGCGAATCATCGCCTACAAGCTCCACACCAGTCTGGAAAAACTCCGCTTCCCGGCCGGCTTCCTCTTCGATTGCCCGGAACACATTGGCATGATAAGAAAGGCGGAGCGGAAGTGGCTCATCCTTCAGTAACGATGAAACCACGCGCGCAACCGGTGCTGTCATTTCGGACCGCAGCACCAGGGCCTGACCACGGTTGTTAAGCAATTTATAAAGCTTCTGGTCTGATGTGGAACTGGCCACGCCGACCGTATCGTAATATTCAAGTGTGGGTGTAATCATCTGCTGGTATCCCCAGCGGCTCATGCAGTGGAGCACGTCGTTCTCAATCTTGCGCAGCTTCGTTACTGCACGCGGGAGATAGTCGCGCACACCAGCCGGCTTCTCGAATCCCTTAGGTTTGGACATCTTCATTAGTCACCTCATCAGATATCATGCAAGTTATATATCGTTTTACATATCGTTTACTTTACTATGGTACAGTGGTAGCAAAGTAAAGCATTTGCAACATCGTATCATGATCCATCCTTTTGCGTCAATAAAACCTTACACCATAGACATAATATCTTAACCACCAGCCTGAGATTTATCTGAATTTTGCCTCAGCGTATACCGGATAATATAATAACCTTATATAATTGTACTTTATTCCCTGCTTCCAGTGTTCCAAGTATCTATTTTCCAATAGAAAGAAGGACTAACCGTTGAATACATCCTATATGATCGGCGTTGATATTGGAACCACCAGCACTAAGGCAGTCCTCTTCGAAGAAAATGGCCGAATCGCAGCACAGTCCAATCAGGGTTACCCGCTGCACCAGCCCTCCCCATCTGTGGCTGAGCAGGATCCGTTACAAATTATGAATGCAGTAACACAAACCATTGCGGCGGTGATGCGGGACAGTGCTGTTCCCGCTGAAGCGGTGCTGTTTGTCTCTTTCAGTTCAGCCATGCATAGTGTCATTGCCATAGACAATACGGGCAAGCCCCTTACCGCCTGCATCACATGGGCGGATAACCGCAGCGCTGCTTGTGCTGCCCGTCTTAAGAACGAGCTCGGGGGACATGAATTATATTTGCGTACAGGAACCCCTATTCATCCCATGTCTCCGATCACCAAGCTGATGTGGCTTGGCGAAGAGCAGCCGGAGCTTTTTCGCCAGGCCTATAAATTCATTTCCATTAAAGAATACATCTTCGCCAAACTGTTCGGAGAATATGTGATCGACCATTCCATCGCTTCTTCTACAGGCATGTTCAACCTGGAGAAGCTGGATTGGGATGAAGAGGCGCTGAGCATTGCCGGCATTACCAGGGAGCGCCTGTCGAGCCCTGTCCCTACCACCCATATCATGCAGGGGCTGCTCCCGGGGCTGGCAGCAGAACTGGGCTTTCTCTCCTCTACTCCATTTATTGTCGGCGCCAGCGACGGGGTCCTCTCCAATCTTGGGGTAGGTGCCATACAGCCTGGCGTTATCGCTGCCACGATCGGAACCAGCGGAGCGATCCGCACCGTAGTGGACCGTCCGCTTACCGATCCCAAGGGGCGAATCTTCTGCTATGCCCTGACCGAGAAACACTGGGTCATCGGCGGTCCGGTGAATAACGGCGGCATGCTGTTCCGCTGGGTACGTGATGAATTTGCCGCCTCCGAGGTAGAGACTGCCAAACGCCTCGGCATTGATCCCTATGAAGTGCTGACACGCATTGCCGAACAGGTGCCTCCAGGCAGCGGCGGATTGCTCTTTCATCCCTACCTGACTGGAGAACGCGCACCGCTATGGAATCCGGACGCCAGGGGCTCCTTCTTTGGCCTGACGATGAATCACCACAAGGAGCATATGATCCGTTCAGTGCTGGAAGGTGTCATTTTCAATATGTACACCGTGCTGCTGGCCATGGAGGAGCGCATTGGCCGCCCGAGCAAGATTCTCGCCACCGGCGGCTTCGCCCGCTCTGCCCTGTGGCGGCAGATGATGGCCGATATTTTCGATCAGGAGGTTGTCGTTCCGGAGAGCTTCGAGAGTTCCTGCCTTGGCGCAGTTGTGCTTGGTCTTTATGCTATCCGGCGCATCGACTCCCTTGATCATGTATTCGGAATGATCGGCTCCACCCATCAGCATCAGCCGATCCAGGAGCATGCCAAAGTGTACAAGCAGCTGCTGCCCATCTATATTTCCGTCTTCCGGAGTCTGGAAAGTCAATATGAGGCCATCGCCGGGTTTCAGCGTGAACAGTCGGGGGAATAAAGGAGTACTGGCTGATGATGCCGGCAAGATGTTATACATTCGGCAATCTCATATCTTTGAATAGATCTTCCTGATATCGGCTCGCCTCATGTCACTTGACAAAAAAACTAAAATATGGAACATTTGCCGCACATCGTTTTTTGTCAATTTTCAGGATTATTTCTTATTATTTGCCGTGTAAGGACTTACCCGCTAGACGTTTTTTTAGTATATTGAAACTTAGGGCCATAGACCAGCTATTTGAAGTCGAAAATTATGAAGAGGTGTTTGAAGAAGTGCTGTTTAACTCTTACGAATTTATATTTATTTTCATGCCGGTTACTGTGATAGTTTATTTTCTATTAAATCGCTTTCGTTTGATCTACGCCAGCAAGCTTTGGCTAGCGCTTAGTTCCCTGTTCTTCTACTGCTGGTGGGATGTGCGCTACCTTCCGCTGCTGCTGGGTTCCATCGCCTTCAACTATTTTATGGGCAGAACCATCTCCCATATGCAGAATGCCACGGAACGAAAGCGCAAACTAGCTTTGGCTTTCGCCATCATCATGAATCTGCTGCTGCTTATCTATTATAAATATGCCGATTTCTTTATCGGCAATGTCAACGCTCTGTTCGATACAGATGTTCCATTGCTCAAGATCGTGCTTCCGCTCGGAATCAGCTTTTTCACCTTTACACAGATCGCTTACCTGGTCGACGCTTATCGCGGTAAGGCAAAAGAATATAATGTGATCAGCTATGTATTATTTGTAACCTTTTATCCGCATCTGATTGCAGGTCCGATTCTCCATCATAAGGAGATGATGCCGCAGTTCGACCGTTTACGGGGCAAACGTTTTGATTACAGCAACGTAGCCAAAGGCCTTTTTCTGCTGAGCATTGGGTTATTTAAGAAAGTGGTTATCGCCGATTCATTTGCACCCGTAGCCAGCAATGGATTTGATGTGTTGTCCCAGTTGAATTTTATTCAAGCCTGGACAACCTCACTTTCCTACACCCTTCAGCTCTATTATGATTTCAGCGGGTATTCGGACATGGCGATTGGTGTTGCCCTGCTGTTTAATATCATTTTGCCTATCAACTTTAATTCGCCATACAAATCCTTGAACATTCAGGATTTCTGGCGCCGCTGGCATATGACCTTGAGCCGCTTCCTGCGGGAGTATATCTATTTCCCTCTGGGCGGCAGCCGTAAAGGAACTACCCGCACCCATATCAACTCCATGCTGACCATGCTCATCGGCGGTCTCTGGCACGGGGCGGGCTGGACCTTTGTCTTCTGGGGATTCATGCATGGATTTGCCCAGTTTATCCACCGGATTTGGCAAAAAGCCAACATCAAACTGCCGAAATGGGTAGCTTGGTTTATCACTTTTCAATTTATTAATCTTACCTGGGTTTTCTTCCGGGCAACCAGTTGGGACAATGCCATCAAGGTGTTGAAAGGAATGGTCGGCCTTAACGGAATCGGTATCGCTTCATTGGACAAGACGATTGTATTGGGACTGGCTGTCTTCATGATTGTGGCTGTGCTATGCCGCAACTCCATGCAGATGCTGGAAGGATTCAAGCCGGGCTGGAAAACCGCCGTTTTTGCCGCCGCTTTGTTCTGTATTGCTGTCGTCTATTTCAACAAAATCAGCGAGTTTCTCTATTTCAGCTTCTGATCCCGGCCATTTCAACTGATAAAGGAGATTTATTGAATTGAGGCATAAAAAAACGAAATACAAAAAATTTATATTTCAATTTATAACTATGGTTATCGCGTTCGCTGTTCTGATTGGTACCTTTAGTTATATTGTCGATCCCTTGCAGTTCTACCGCAAGGCCAGCTTCTATACTCCTAAACTATCCTGGCAGGAACGATACCAGAATCCCGGTCTTGCCCGTAACTACAAATATGATACCATCGTTCTCGGCAGCTCCATGACGGAGAATTTCCTCCCCTCTGATGTAGGCGAGAAGTTGAAGGGCGACGTTCTTAAGTTGTCTATTGAAGGCTCGACCATCGGAGAGCAGTATCAGACTGCAAAAGTAGCCTTCAAAACAGGCCAGGTCAAACAAGTATTATGGGGAATCGATTATTTCGCCTTCCGCACTAACAATGCAACCGGGAATGAAGAATTCCCCGCATATCTGTACGATAGCAATCCGCTTAACGATTACAAATATGTCTTCAATGAAACTAATATTAAGTCGGCGCTTACAGCCTTGAGTAAGTCAGAAGGACGAGCCAACCTGCAGCTGTCATCGCTTGAACTACTGTACAACTGGGACAAGTCAGTTACCTATGGACGCGACTTAGTCATTAAGAACTGGCAGTCAGCACGGAACAAGGAGGTCGCGTATGGAAATAATGAGGATCCGCTGGATTCTGTTAAGCAAACCTTTGATGAGAATGTGATCAGCATAGTCAAAGCCCATCCGGAAACGAAGTTTTATTTCTACTATCCGCCATATTCGATTCTGCGGCAGCAGGTCTGGTATAAGACCAACCCGGAACGCTACGGCAACCAGCTGGAAATGAAACGTTATATGTTCGATAAGCTTAATTCCTATTCCAATGCTAGTATTTATGAATTCCAGACAGATAGCGACATCACCTATAACCTTGATCTTTACAAGGATCTGTCCCATCACTCCGGCGTAGTTAATTCCTTAATCGTGGATGGAATCTCTAAAGGAACCCATCTGGTCACAGCAGATAACCTGGAACAGGGGATCCAACTGCTGAAGCGGCAGGCTGAGAATGTAATCGTTAATACAGAGGAGGGTACAGTCTATTCCATAGATCTCTCTCTGAACGGTGAGCCGCAAAGCTTCGGTTTCCTTCCGCCAACGACTGGGAATGTCATTATGGCTCCTCTCAAGCTCTATGCGCAGATGCTGGGGATTGCCTTCGATTATGATATCGATAAGAAATTGATTACTCTCGCCAAGGGAGACAGCGTTGCGGAACTGACTGTAGGTTCGGACGAAGCCCTGCTCGATGGACAAACGGTCAAGCTGGCTGCCCCCGTTGAGAACAAGATCGGGATCATGGCCGCTCCACTGGAGTCCATTCCAGCCTTGTTCGGAGGTTCAGTCACTTTGGGGCAGGAGAAAGACAAGCTGCTTGAAGTTGATATCACCTTTGGGAAGTAAGGCATACACCCGTAACTGTTCGATCCTAGTGCCCGATAACCGGGAACATCAAGCCATTGGCATTCTTCATGCGGATGGCTTTTTGCTGTTTAAACACTCGCTAAGCCTTTCCGTGGCTATTATCCAAAGTGAGCACTGCTTCCGGCTCCCGCTTAGGTTGAGGTGCAAGCGAGCGGGGAACACTTCCGAATGCGATCCAGGACCACCGGATTCGGCGGAACGAGATCTGAACGACCACCCAGCTTACCCCCAGAGCCACTATAAGCCCTCCATGTACGAATAATACATAGGCCAAGGAATCCAATGGAATGTTATACCGGAACCGGCGATACAGCACCAGAATGAGCGGATGGAGCAGATACACAGCAAAGGAGATTTCTCCTAGCCTCGTCATAAAGGCATTAACCCCGCGGGAAGCTGTGCGGTATATCAGGAAGGTGGCATGGAGCAGTACAAGCGCCGATAACATAGAGTGAACATTCCAGAACAGCTCGTACCACAGCGAGTTGACCCAATGGCCAAAATGCCGGCCTTGATACCATAGATGAATCTGAATGAAGGCCGCAGCGAGCCAACTGCCCCAGAGCACAAGGGTCTCTCCGGTTTGTTTGTTGGACCACGCTTTGAAGGGGCGTTCCAGCCAAGGCTTGATTTTGTCAAAATGAATCGCAAGATAAGCCCCCATCATGTAGTAAGCCATATACGTTGGAGCATAGCTGGCCTTATCCACAAGTTGCAGCTGATATTTATTCAGGAATACAAAAGCCCACTGAATGATGAGACCGGTCGGTATAGCCCAGGTGACCATTGTTTTTGATTTCTGCATCAGTTGCAGGATTAGCGGAAAGACCAAATAGAACTGAATGCTGATAAATACGAAGTACAAATGAGTATAGGCAGAGCCTGTAATGAGGGCGTACATAAAAGAGGATAGATTCGTTAACGGATCATCAAGTAATTGGCCGTTTATGTAGAGAACCAATAGATGATATCCGATGGAGGCCAGCAGATAAGGCAAAAGGATATACGTTAGTCTCCGGCGGTAAAAGTTAAGCATCAGCCCGCGGGTAACCGGACGGCCGTAGTAATTATAGAACAGAACAAAACTGCTAAGAAAAATAAAACAGGGGGTCCCAAATCTAAAAAAAATATTGACCCCGTTGATCCAAACATAATAAGGCGATTGAAGTGCCTGCTCTCCTGCTGCAAACGATGTGGCATGTACATGCAGTACACCGAGTATGGCCAAAGCCCGGAAAATATCCAACTGGGGCAGCCTTTCCTTTTTGATGGAATTCACTTTAAATCTCTCATCTCCTTCAGATTGACTATGCAAAGAGATACGATGCCTGTAACTTATCTGTCGCTGCTCCTCTATAACGAAAAAAACCGCCTTACGTAACTATACCCAAAAGACATCAAAATGCATCCTGGACAAGTAAAATACGTAAGCGGTTTGTTTCTAACTATAGTCCTCTGTACGGTCTAACCGTTCTGACGAGTCCTCCGGGCGCAGCTCCCGCAGCGGATTGCCTCCGACAAACGAGCCAGCCGCCACATGCTTATGCACAACCGAACCCGCCGCCACAACCGCGCCATCTCCGATCGTTACACCGGGAAGAATGGTTGTATTGGCACCAATCAGAACATTTTCACCAATAATGACTTCACCGAGCCGATACTCTTTAATCAGGTACTCATGTGCCAAAATGGTGGTGTTATAGCCGATGATGGAGTTTTCGCCGACCGTAATTTTCTCCGGAAAAAATACATCCACCATTGCCATCAGTCCAAATGCCGTATGTTTACCTACCTTCATGCCAAGGATCCGGCGATAAATCCAGTTCTTGAGCGGAAGGATGGGGCAATACCGGGCAATTTGGATAAAAATAAAATTACGGACGCCCTTCCATGGGCTGACCGTTCGGTAAATGTACCAGAGTGAATTATGCCCCTCCACCGGATAGCGGGTTAGGTTTCTCACGATTCCTTCGTCCCTTGCCGGACTATCTCATATAAATCCGTCATGTCGTGGATAATATAATCCGGCTCATATTTACGCAGCGTCTCTTCCCCTTTAAGTGACCAGGCTACAGCTGCTACAGGCACACCGGCCGCTTTGGCCGATTGGATATCTACAATGCTGTCGCCTACCATCAAGGTATGCTGCGGGTCAACATCTAAGTTGCGGATAGCTGTCAGCACCGGCTCTGGATGCGGTTTAGGCTCTGTCACATCAGTAACCGTTACTATAGTTTCCATATACTTCAGCAGATCGAACATCTCCAGTGCCTTGAGCGTAGTTGGACGAATCTTCGTCGTTACAATCCCCATTCTAATCCCACGCCGCGACAGCTCCTCCATCGTTTCATTCACACGCGGAAAAGAACCAATCAGCTCATCGTGATGCGCGTAGTTGTAAGAACGGTAGGACTTCTCCAATACGCTTGTATCCTCAAGGCCGGAGAACGCGCTCAGCTGCTGATGAAGTGTTGTTCCCATATGGGGGATAATCTGCTCCCGGGTCAGAGACGGAAGATTATTCTCCTTCAGCGCATGCATGAAAGAGCCAATAATCAGTTCATTGGTATTCACAATCGTTCCGTCCAGATCAAAAAGAACGCATTCTATCATCGGGTTACTACTCCTTCGGTTCCGCATCCTCAGACTTGACCTTGTCAGGCGGTGCCGCCTGCGGGGCTTTTTGCGGTGTGTTGACTGCATTCTCCGGGACCACAGAATCTGCCGCGACCGGCTTGGTGCTGACAATAGGATCGGAATAATGAGCCTTAGATTGGCCGGTTACCCGGCGCACAATAATAAGTACTACGGCAGCCACGATAATCAGCAAAGCGAGCAGCTGCGAGATACGGATATTTCCATAGGCAGGATCAAAGTACCCTTGTTCAAAGCCCATCCATTTCATCGGGCTCCACAGGCCGTTGACGAATGAAGCTACACCGCTGCTGCCGGTAAAGCCCAAGCTGTCAGTACGCAAGGCTTCAATGAAGAAACGGCCGATTGAATACCAGATAAAGTAGGATAAGAAGATTTCACCCGCACGGACAAACCTCTGGCGGCGAAGCACCATAAGGAGTAGAATACCCAGCAGGCTCCACAGAGATTCGTACAGGAAGGTTGGATGATGGAACGCATTTTCTATGTACATTTGATTGACGATAAAGTCAGGCAAATGCAGCTTATCGCGCAGGAACGACTCCTCTACAACCCCACCATAAGCCTCCTGATTGATAAAGTTGCCCCATCGGCCAATCATTTGTCCGGCCAGCAGTCCAGGCGCGCAAATATCCACAACACGCCAGAATGGGTACCCTTTATAGCGGAAATAGATAATGGCGCAAATAATGGCCCCGATTAAGGCTCCATAGATGGCAATTCCGCCGTTCCATATTTTGAAGACATCTATAAAGTTATCCTTATAGTCCTCCCATTTAAAAGCTACAAAATATATCCGTGCGCCAATGATTGCTGACGGCACTCCAAGCAGCAGCATATCCATAAAGAATTCCTGGGAAATATTAAACCGTTTGCCTTCCTGAATCGCGAGGAATAATCCGGCAAGTGCGCCGAACCCCAGGATCAAACCATACCAGTGAACGGGTAGTGAACCGATGGAGAATACAATGGGATTAATCGCTAATGAAAAAAACATTCTCTCACACTCCTAGTCCAGATCATCCATGTCTTCAGATATGGTAGCTGTAAGTTTATTGGTAAACTGCAGAGCCGCGTTAAAGCCCATTTGCTTCAAGCGGTAGTTCATGGCCGCAACCTCAATAATAACTGCAAGATTTCGTCCTGGCCGTACCGGAATCGTTACGAGAGGAACATCCGTATCGATAATCCGTGTTGTTTCTTCGTCCAGACCAAGCCGGTCATATTGCTTGTCCTGCTGCCAGGCTTCCAGCCGAACCACCAGCGTAATACGCTTATGATTGCGGATTGCGCCTGCACCAAAGAGTGTCATTACATTTATAATTCCGACACCGCGGATTTCGAGCAAATGGCGGATCAGCTCCGGTGCCGTACCATGCAGCTGGTTATCGGAGGTCTGGCGGATTTCCACGGCATCGTCCGCGATCAAGCGATGTCCGCGTTTAACGAGCTCAAGTGCCGTTTCGCTTTTACCAATGCCGCTGCTGCCTGTAATCAGCATGCCTACACCGTATACATCGCAGAGAACGCCATGAATGGTTGCTGTAGGAGCAAGTCTGCCTTCAAGGAAGCTGGTCAGTCTACTGGAAAAAATCGTTGTAGCCATCGAGCTGCGCAACACTGGAAGCCCCTTTTCGTTGCTGATGTCAATCAGCTCCTGCGGTACATCCAACGCTCTTGTAATGACAATACAGGGTGTATTATCCTTGCAGATCCCGCGGATCCGGCTCTTGCGCTCTTCCTCCGAAAGCATAGAAAAGAAGGCCAGCTCTGTCTTGCCCAGCAGCTGTACTCGTTCTTCCGGATAATATTCGAAATAACCTGCTATTTCCAGCCCGGGCCGATTCAAGTCATCCACTGTAATCGGTCTCTTCAGACCTTCATGCCCGGAAACAACCTCTAATTGAAAATGCTGTACCAATTCCGATACTTTTACCTTCTTAGCCATGTATGTCCGTCCTTTCGTCACCTAACGGTTATGTCCGCTTTCCTACATTTGGTTAACAACTCTTTCCATTCCATCCGTAGGTAATTCTCCTGCTATCTTAATTGATAATCCCCTTTAATGCAATCTTAATACCTGCTACCTTGCCCTTAGATCCATTGGTATATAAGGAGTTGAACCCAAAACCTGCTTATATTCTGCCCATCTATTCCTATAGCTTAGGAGGTCATTAGCGGAAGGCTCCAAGAAGACAAAAAAGCCGCCCTTTCAGGCGGCTTTCTTTAAAGGGAAAGATATTTCTATCTTAGCCCAACAATACGTTAAGTTCGGATTCTTTATCAAAGATGTGGATTTTGTTCATGTCAATTGCCAATTTAGGCTTGCTGCCTTCACGGGTAGTGGAACGTCCATCTACACGGGCAATTACAGTGTTGCTGCCCAGACCGCTCAAGTAAAGGAGCATTTCATGACCAAGGTTTTCCGTAACATCTACCAGCGAAGTGAAGATTGTGTTCGGGGAAGCTTCCAGGAATACTGGTTCTTCATGGATATCTTCTGGACGAACGCCCATGATCACTTCTTTGCCGATGTAGCCTTTGCTGCGCAGGATTGTAGCTTTGCCTCCTGGAACTTCAACATCAAGGTTCTCAGCGCGGAAGCGGACAGCGCCGCCAACATCGGACAGAGTACCATTGATAAAGTTCATAGTTGGGGAACCAATAAATCCGGCTACGAACAGGTTGGTAGGCTCATTGTACAGTTCTTCAGGAGAAGCTGCCTGTTGAATGATACCATCATACATAACTACGATACGGTCACCCATCGTCATAGCTTCTGTCTGGTCATGCGTTACGTAGATACAAGTGGTTTCAAGGCGTTTAACCAGTTTTGTGATTTCAGCACGCATTTGACCACGAAGTTTAGCATCCAAGTTGGAAAGTGGCTCATCCATCAAGAAGACTTGCGGATCACGGACGATAGCGCGGCCTAGAGCGACACGTTGGCGTTGACCACCGGACAGTGCTTTAGGTTTACGCTCAAGCAAGTGCTCGATATCGAGAATTTTCGCAGCTTCGCGAACTTTCTTGTCGATTTCTTCTTTCTTCACTTTACGCAGTTTCAAACCGAAAGCCATGTTTTGGTACACGCTCATATGCGGGTACAGGGCGTAGGATTGGAATACCATCGCGATATCGCGGTCTTTAGGTGCAACGTCATTGACTACACGGTCGCCAATGTACATTTTACCTTCGGAGATTTCTTCCAGACCAGCAATCATACGCAGGGTAGTGGATTTACCACAACCGGAAGGTCCAACCAGTACGAGGAATTCCTTATCTTTAATATCAAGATTGATGTCGATTACTGTTGCTTTATCGGAACCCGGGTATTTTTTGAAAATATGCTCTAAACGTACGCCTGCCATTGTATTTCCCCCTCGAGTTATTAGTTGATTATAAATAAATCGCTTTCTTGTACATTTATCTTACCCCAGACGTGCCTCGCTGGCTATTTGCAACGTTCACAAAAATCCTATTTTCTTTTCGTCACTTTATACAATAACATGGTTAACTTTACAATTGCTGCGTCGCCAAAGCTCCGTACATCGGCTCCGGTCTCCTGTTTGATCTTGTCCAACCGGTATAGGAGCGTGTTGCGGTGGATGTATAATTTTTTCGCGGTCTCACTGACATTGCAGTCCATCTCGAAGAAGGTTTCCAGCGTCAGCAGCATTTCCTTATCCGCCAGCACTGAAGTATAGTCACCGATCTGTCCTAGCAGCTGCCTGCGCCGCTCATCAGGGATACTGTTCACCAGCCGCTCCATGTGCAGCTCCCACGGGAGATGAATATAGTCGCCAACCTGAAAAATCCGTCCCAAAACAATCGTTTCCCGCAGCAGCGCAACCGAGCCTGTCAAACCTTTTACCGGGATGATCGCCGGTGCAACCGCCAGATGGAATACACCTACCCACTCACTGGCAATCAGCTCATGCAGCCCCATACAGGTCTGTGACAGCAGCTCATCTGCACTCTCTTCCTCATCGTCCTTATCATCCCCGCCGGTCAGTAATTCCTTGCGGGCTAAAATTAACCATTCCTTCTCCTGCAGGGGGATCAGCAATATTTCGTTCTCAAAATAACTACGCAGCAGCTTCATAAGCGAACGGTAAGAGATCTGCGGATTGTGGACATTCTCACTCACCAGCAGAAAAGGAATCATCTCGCCGAACAAACGTCCCTTCAGAGTGATTTCGTCAGGAATCTCTGCATCATTCTTCTCTTGCTCGAGCTGCGAATTCAGCCAGTTGCTCAGCTGCCGGGCCTCTACTTCTCCTTCTTCCTTTAACCCTGTGGCCTTGAGCGCGACAGCAAAATTCCGTGCCGCATAATTGACCAATTGCAATTCCAGAGCCGAAAGGCCATCCATCTCTACCCAAATCGCAGTTATTCTTCCCTCGTTCTCATACAATGGTACCCAGAGATGCCCTTCATGAGTGACCGGCTGATCCAACTCTTCTTTGCCTATGCCAAAAAGAGAAGCTGAATGCTGCCTCCCGAGTTGTTTGATTCCGGTTCTTTTTCCGGTGAGCTGCTCCAATTTTTGACGCAATGCCTCACTATCCATCGTCACCATACTCCACCACTTTTGCTCTTTTCGCCTATTTTATCATAATTCACAACATTATGCGGCCTGGTCCCTCCGATTACTAAGACACAATCGACAATTTGAGGAATCATTTATTTTGTTTTACTATTTCGCTATGTTTTTGCTTAGACAGCGGCAAGCTTACCGATATCTTCTTTAACTCTTTATGCATCCAAATACCGGCTAACGCTCCCTCCCCCATTGCAACTGTAGCTTGCTCTGCATGAACAGCAACATCACCAGCCACCCATAAATGCTCTACATTGGTCATTAATGAACGCTTATCAGCTTCGATATGCTTGTTCTTATGAAGCTTCACCCCAAGCTCTGCCGCAAGTTCCGAATGTACCGCATTGTTCCCAAAGGCGATGAACCCTCGCTCTGCAAGCAAAGTATCTCCGCTCTCTAGGATTACCGCTTTAATGATTCCATCATTCTCTTCATCAATTCGAGCAACTGCTTCCTCTACGTATAAGATCCCTTGCTCATCAAGACGTTGGCGGTTTTCTGCCGATACCGGCTGGCATTCATGATTGATATAAGTCAGATCACCCGTACGCTCGCGCAAAACAAAAGCCATATCTGCCCCTGCGTCTCCTGAGCCCAGCAATAGGGTCTGCCGGTCCTGAATTTCGTAGCCATCACAATCCGGGCATACATATACCGTTTTCCCTAGTGTAGCTGCGAGCCCCGGCAGCTCAGGAAAGCGGTCCATTACACCTGTTGCAAGCAGCAATGTCTTGGAACTATAGCACTGATTCTCGGAACCGTTCAGCTGAAACAAACCATTTTGCTTCTCTGCCTTAGTAATCCTATCCGCAGCAAACTCCACACCGGCAACTTCAGCCTGTCGCCTCCCCCTTGCCCTAAGCTCTTCACCGGATATTCCCTCTGGCCAGCCCAATATATTATGATAATTGCGGCAAATGTTAGATCTTCCCCCTCCCGCGTCTATCACAAGCACATGGTGCGTAGAGTAACGTCCCAATTGAATCGCTGCCTGCAGGCCGGCAAAACCGCCTCCAACAATAATTGCATCATATATAACGGGAATCCCCTCATTTCTGCTCAGTGTTATAAACTTATAATTAAACGGAGACAGAAATTTTAAACTCGCTGTCAGCAATTTCATTTTCATGCGGTATGACGATAACACAAAAAAGCCACCACCCGAAGGTGATGACTTTCTGATTGGGATGAGCCATGAAGGACTCGAACCTTCGACACCCTGATTAAAAGTCAGGTGCTCTACCAACTGAGCTAATGGCTCATAAAACTGGTGGAGGCTGATGGATTCGAACCACCGAACACGTACGTGAGCAGATTTACAGTCTGATGCGTTTGGCCACTTCGCTAAGCCTCCATATATGGTGGCGCGGGAGGGAATCGAACCCCCGACACAAGGATTTTCAGTCCTTTGCTCTACCGACTGAGCTACCGAGCCATAAAAAAAGCCATAAAACATAAAAAATGGCGGAACCGACGGGATTCGAACCCGCGATCTCCTGCGTGACAGGCAGGCATGTTAGGCCAACTACACCACGGTTCCGCATTTGTAGAAATAATGGTGCCGGCGAGAGGACTTGAACCCCCAACCTACTGATTACAAGTCAGTTGCTCTACCAGTTGAGCTACACCGGCACGGTGTAAAAATGTTGAAACGGTGTTGAATTGTGAAAATGGTGGAGGCTGAGGGGATCGAACCCCCGACCCTCTGCTTGTAAGGCAGATGCTCTCCCAGCTGAGCTAAGCCTCCGGGTTGTATGGTAGCGGCAGAGGGGATCGAACCCCCGACCTCACGGGTATGAACCGTACGCTCTAGCCAGCTGAGCTACGCCGCCACACTAACAATATTATGAATTTGAAATGGCGGAGAGAGAGGGATTCGAACCCTCGCACCGCTTACGCAGTCTAACCCCTTAGCAGAGGGTCCCCTTATAGCCACTTGGGTATCTCTCCAAACAAGTTGGTGCCATGTAAATTCATTCAGGAACCTTAATTCCTGAAAACTGAATCCGAAACGAATCTGCGTCTTACTTGTTGGATAAGCCCTCGACCGATTAGTATTGGTCAGCTCCATGCATTGCTGCACTTCCACCTCCAACCTATCTACCTCGTCGTCTTCAAGGGGTCTTACTAATTGGGAAATCTCATCTTGAGGGGGGCTTCACGCTTAGATGCTTTCAGCGCTTATCCCGTCCGTACGTAGCTACTCAGCCATGCTCCTGGCGGAACAACTGATGCACCAGCGGTACGTCCATCCCGGTCCTCTCGTACTAAGGACAGCTCCTCTCAAATTTCCTGCGCCCACGACAGATAGGGACCGAACTGTCTCACGACGTTCTGAACCCAGCTCGCGTACCGCTTTAATGGGCGAACAGCCCAACCCTTGGGACCTACTTCAGCCCCAGGATGCGATGAGCCGACATCGAGGTGCCAAACCTCCCCGTCGATGTGGACTCTTGGGGGAGATAAGCCTGTTATCCCCAGGGTAGCTTTTATCCGTTGAGCGATGGCCCTTCCATGCGGTACCACCGGATCACTAAGTCCGACTTTCGTCCCTGCTCGACTTGTAGGTCTCGCAGTCAAGCTCCCTTATGCCTTTGCACTCTTCGAATGATTTCCAACCATTCTGAGGGAACCTTTGAACGCCTCCGTTACTCTTTAGGAGGCGACCGCCCCAGTCAAACTGCCCGCCTGACACGGTCCCCGTACCCGATTAGGGCACTAGGTTAGAACCTAGATACGATCAGGGTGGTATCCCAACGGCGCCTCCGCAGAAGCTTGCGCTCCTGCCTCTACGGCTCCCACCTATCCTGTACAGATCGTACCCAAATTCAATATCAAGCTGCAGTAAAGCTCCATGGGGTCTTTCCGTCTTGTCGCGGGTAACCTGCATCTTCACAGGTATTAAAATTTCACCGGATCTCTCGTTGAGACAGCGCCCAAGTCGTTACGCCATTCGTGCGGGTCAGAATTTACCTGACAAGGAATTTCGCTACCTTAGGACCGTTATAGTTACGGCCGCCGTTTACTGGGGCTTCGGTTCACAGCTTCGGATTACTCCTAACCGCTCCCCTTAACCTTCCAGCACCGGGCAGGCGTCAGCCCGTATACTTCGCCTTGCGGCTTCGCACAGACCTGTGTTTTTGCTAAACAGTCGCTTGGGCCTTTTCACTGCGGCCCCCTCGGGCTATTCACCCTACCGAGGCACCCCTTCTCCCGAAGTTACGGGGTCATTTTGCCGAGTTCCTTAACGAGAGTTCTTCCGCGCGCCTTAGAATTCTCTTCTCGCCTACCTGTGTCGGTTTGCGGTACGGGCACCTTCTCCTGGCTAGAGGCTTTTCTTGGCAGTGTGAGATCATGACCTTCGCTACTATAATTTTCGCTCCCCATCACAGCCCAGCCTTAACGGTGTGCGGATTTGCCTACACACCAGCCTCACTGCTTAGACGGACATCCATCAGTCCGCGTCACTACCCTCCTGCGTCACCCCATCGCTCATAGCGGATTACGGTGGTACAGTAATTTCAAACTGTTGTCCTTCGACTACGCCTTTCGGCCTCGCCTTAGGTCCCGACTTACCCTGAGCGGACGAGCCTTCCTCAGGAAACCTTGGGCTTTCGGCGGATCAGATTCTCACTGATCTTTTCGTTACTCATACCGGCATTCTCACTTGTATGCTGTCCAGCGCTCCTTACGGTACACCTTCAACCCACATACAACGCTCCCCTACCCCAGATGCAAAGCATCTAGCCATAGCTTCGGTGGTGTGTTTAGCCCCGTTACATTTTCGGCGCAGAGTCACTCGACCAGTGAGCTATTACGCACTCTTTCAATGGTGGCTGCTTCTAAGCCAACATCCTGGTTGTCTGTGCAACTCCACATCCTTTCCCACTTAACACACACTTGGGGACCTTAGCTGATGGTCTGGGCTGTTTCCCTTTTGACAATGGATCTTAGCACTCACTGTCTGACTCCCGGCAAGAAGTTAATGGCATTCGGAGTTTGACTGAGCTTGGTAACCCTTGCGGGCCCCGCACCCAATCAGTGCTCTACCTCCACCACTCCATTCACCGAGGCTAGCCCTAAAGCTATTTCGGGGAGAACCAGCTATCTCCGAGTTCGATTGGAATTTCTCCGCTACCCCCACCTCATCCCCGCATTTTTCAACATACGTGGGTTCGGGCCTCCAGTGCGTGTTACCGCACCTTCACCCTGGACAGGGGTAGATCACACGGTTTCGGGTCTACGTCCACATACTAAATCGCCCTATTCAGACTCGCTTTCGCTGCGGCTCCGGCTTCTCACCTTAACCTTGCATGTTAAACGTAACTCGCCGGTTCATTCTACAAAAGGCACGCCATCACCCCTAGATCGGGCTCTGACTTTTTGTAAGCACACGGTTTCAGGTTCTATTTCACTCCCCTTCCGGGGTGCTTTTCACCTTTCCCTCACGGTACTGTTTCACTATCGGTCGCCAGGTAGTATTTAGCCTTAGCAGATGGTCCTGCTGGATTCATACGGGGTTTCACGTGCCCCGCACTACTCGGGATCCGTCTCGGAGAGAACACAGTTTAGGTTACAGGGCTTTTACCTCTATCGCGGGCCTTTCCAGACCTCTTCACCTACCATATTCCTTTGTAACTCCATGTGAGACGTCCCACAACCCCAAGGGGCAAGCCCCTTGGTTTAGGCTGTTCCGCGTTCGCTCGCCGCTACTGACGGAATCACTATTGTTTTCTCTTCCTCAGGGTACTTAGATGTTTCAGTTCCCCTGGTCTGCCTCTATCTCTCCTATGTATTCAGAGAGAAGTAACTGCGAATTACCACAGCTGGGTTTCCCCATTCGGACACCCCCGGATCAAAGCTTGCTTACAGCTCCCCGAGGCAGTTTCGTTGTTCGCCACGTCCTTCGTCGGCTCCTGGCGCCTAGGCATCCTCCGTGTGCTCTTATTAGCTTAACCAATGCGTTTTCCGTTAGGAAAATCGCTAGCATCGCTATAATTAAAACTTGTTTACACAAGTTTCAGCTAAAAGATGTTCTAAAACGCAAATTCGTTTCGGTATCCAGTTTTCAAGGATCAAGTTTAAAGAAGTATTGAGTTTAAATCATTTTGGTGGAGCCAAGCGGGATCGAACCGCTGACCTCCTGCTTGCAAGGCAGGCGCTCTCCCAGCTGAGCTATGGCCCCATAAAGGAATTTAATGTTATATGGTGGGCCTTGGTGGACTCGAACCACCGACCTCACCCTTATCAGAGGTGCGCTCTAACCAACTGAGCTAAAAGCCCATATAACATATATAACATTTTTGAATCAACCAACGAATTGGTTGTCCGCTTGGCAGCGTCCTACTCTCCCAGGACCCTTCGGTCCAAGTACCATTGGCGCTGGAGGACTTAACGGTCGTGTTCGGGATGGGTACGTGTGGAACCCCTCCGCTATCGCCACCAAACGCATACGAAAGAGACTTGCTCTTTCAAAACTGAACACGAGTGAGTGTTTTGGAAGCTAAGCTTCCGATTTGAATGTTTCCGTTGCAGGAAACGATTCTCCATAGAAAGGAGGTGATCCAGCCGCACCTTCCGATACGGCTACCTTGTTACGACTTCACCCCAATCATCTACCCCACCTTCGGCGGCTGGCTCCCTTGCGGGTTACCCCACCGACTTCGGGTGTTGTAAACTCTCGTGGTGTGACGGGCGGTGTGTACAAGACCCGGGAACGTATTCACCGCGGCATGCTGATCCGCGATTACTAGCAATTCCGACTTCATGCAGGCGAGTTGCAGCCTGCAATCCGAACTGAGACCGGCTTTGCTGGGATTGGCTCCACCTCGCGGCTTCGCTTCCCGTTGTACCGGCCATTGTAGTACGTGTGTAGCCCAGGTCATAAGGGGCATGATGATTTGACGTCATCCCCACCTTCCTCCGGTTTGTCACCGGCAGTCACTCTAGAGTGCCCAGCCTTACCTGCTGGCAACTAAAGTCAAGGGTTGCGCTCGTTGCGGGACTTAACCCAACATCTCACGACACGAGCTGACGACAACCATGCACCACCTGTCTCCTCTGTCCCGAAGGCCGCCACTATCTCTAGTGGATTCAGAGGGATGTCAAGACCTGGTAAGGTTCTTCGCGTTGCTTCGAATTAAACCACATACTCCACTGCTTGTGCGGGTCCCCGTCAATTCCTTTGAGTTTCAGTCTTGCGACCGTACTCCCCAGGCGGAGTGCTTACTGTGTTAACTTCGGCACCAAGGGTATCGAAACCCCTAACACCTAGCACTCATCGTTTACGGCGTGGACTACCAGGGTATCTAATCCTGTTTGCTCCCCACGCTTTCGCGCCTCAGCGTCAGTTACAGCCCAGAAAGTCGCCTTCGCCACTGGTGTTCCTCCACATATCTACGCATTTCACCGCTACACGTGGAATTCCACTTTCCTCTTCTGTACTCAAGCCACCCAGTTTCCAGTGCGACCTCAGGTTGAGCCCAAGGTTTAAACACCAGACTTAAATAGCCGCCTGCGCGCGCTTTACGCCCAATAATTCCGGACAACGCTTGCCCCCTACGTATTACCGCGGCTGCTGGCACGTAGTTAGCCGGGGCTTTCTTCTCAGGTACCGTCACTCCGGTAGCAGTTACTCTACCGGACGTTCTTCCCTGGCAACAGAGCTTTACGATCCGAAAACCTTCATCACTCACGCGGCGTTGCTCCGTCAGGCTTTCGCCCATTGCGGAAGATTCCCTACTGCTGCCTCCCGTAGGAGTCTGGGCCGTGTCTCAGTCCCAGTGTGGCCGTTCACCCTCTCAGGTCGGCTACGCATCGTCGCCTTGGTGAGCCGTTACCCCACCAACTAGCTAATGCGCCGCAGGCCCATCTCCTTGTAGCAGATTGCTCCGCCTTTCATCCTCCGTCCATGTGAACAAAGGAATTATCCGGTATTAGCTACCGTTTCCGGTAGTTATCCCAGTCAAAGAGGTAGGTTGCCTACGTGTTACTCACCCGTCCGCCGCTAAGTTATTCCAGAGCAAGCTCCTTCATAACTCCGCTCGACTTGCATGTATTAGGCACGCCGCCAGCGTTCGTCCTGAGCCAGGATCAAACTCTCCAAATTGGTATTTAGAAAGAGCGATTGCTCAATTTGAAACATCTGACGAGAATTTACATTCTCTCGATGAAATTTCTAAAGCGTATAAATACGCTGTGAAACTCATCAGTTTTGGATCTCACTTACGTGATTTCCCACTCACTCGTTGTTCAGTTTTCAAAGATCAATGTCTCTTTTTTCGTCGTCGTTGCTTGTCAGCAGCGACCTTTATAATATATCACAGCACCCTTGCTTCAGTCAAGCGTTTTTTTAATTTCTTTTTTAGCTTTCCTTATTGGCAAGTTATCAAGTGATATCTTGTCCAAAGGGCCGAGACTTAATGTATCATAAATTAATAACATGCGTCAACCATTAAAACAAAGTTATTTTTAAACCGAGCAGCATCAGGACTCCCGGAAGTCCAAGAACCGTTACGGCGCCTATGGTTGCCGGGTTTAAGGGAAGATAAACTTCCGTAAGCAATCCGGAGAAATTCACTATATAAATACCCAGTGCAGCAAGAATAAGATGAGTTCCAAACAAACTGAGCCAGGCCCAGCCCAATTTTTTACGAAAAACTATTAATATCAATAATAACCCGGATAATATCAATACACCCATTGCAGCCAATCTTAGCATTGTGCTCCCCCTTTACATATCTTGTCCAAGCTTATAATAGACTGCGGTTAAGCCCCAAGCTTTTAGCATGCTTAAGATGAATCTGATATTTGCGTTCTGCTGCCTCCAGAATATATATCGCGTAGTCAATTTGATCCTGTCCCAGCGCCTCATCAAACATCAAATAAGCTCTTTGCCACTCCGCTTGTGCTTTGCACACGTCGAGGAATACATTCCAGTGCTCATCCAAGTCTGACACTTGAACATCTTTTGCATCGTTTCGCTGCTTTCTGGAGCCCCACCAACCCATTTGCGATTCCCCCTCAAGAATAATTCTATGCTTTGATAACGCAGCTTCCGCGTTTTGCATATTCTCATTCATATAAAGATGGGGACAAACTTAGAACTAAAAAAGTCCCACAAGGTAAGATGGCGGTTCATAGCTTATCTTGTATGTAATGTATCGTTAAAAGGACGTATGCGCCCTCGTAAACAAAAAAGAAGCCCTCACGGGCTTCCTTTGCTGATTATGATGTCAGAACTGCTTAGAGCTCACGACGGCCTTCCAAAGCTTTGGATAAGGTAACCTCGTCCGCATACTCCAAATCGCCCCCCACGGGCAAGCCATGGGCTATTCTGGTGATTTTAATATCGAACGGACGGACCAGACGGGAGATATACATGGCCGTAGCTTCACCCTCAATATTGGGGTTAGTGGCCATAATAAGCTCTTTCACTCTCTCGTCGCTCAGACGGGTCAACAGTTCCTTGAGTCTTATATCGTCAGGACCTATGCCCTCCATCGGTGAAATTGCACCCTGAAGCACATGATAGTAGCCGTCGAACTCCTTGGTTCTCTCTATGGCTACAAGATCCTTGGAGTCTTGTACCACACAGATCACTGAGGTATCTCGGGTTTTGTCCTGACATATACGGCATGGATCGGTGTCCGTAATGTTGCAGCAGACCGAGCAGTAATGAAGATTGCGTTTGACACTGACAAGCGCTTTGGCAAAATCAATAACTTCATCCTCTTTCATGTTGAGTACATGAAAAGCCAGCCGGGCTGCTGTCTTCGGGCCGATCCCGGGCAAACGTGTAAAAGCTTCGATCAGCTTGGCTAGCGGTTCTGGATAATACAAATTGATGGTTCTCCTTTGGTCTGGAGTGGAGTAGGCCTAGAATAAGCCAGGGATCTTCATTCCGCCGGTGAATTTACCCATATCGTTGTTAGCCAGCTCTTCAGCCTGGGTAAGGGCGTCGTTTACAGCTGTGATGACAAGATCCTGCAGCATTTCGATATCTTCCGGATCAACAGCCTCAGGTTTGATTTGCATGGACAGCAGCTTCTTATGGCCATTCACTTGAACGGTAACCACGCCGCCGCCGGAAGAACCTTCGATCGTCTTGCTTCCCAGCTCTTCTTGGGCTTTGAGCATTTGCTCCTGCATTTTTTTAACCTGTTTCATCATTTGGTTCATATTATTCATAAGTCGTCTCTCCTTTGGAATGCGCTTATTGCGCTCATAGGCTTAAATGCTACTCTTTTATGACAACAAGGTCTTCTCCAAAGAGCTGGATGGCCTCGTCAATCCATGGTTCAGTCTTTGTCTCCGCAGTTTCATGCTCATGCTCGAGACGAAGCTCCTCCTTGCCCGGTTGTGCAGCAGACTTCTGCGCCGCTTCATTCCAGTCGCGCAGAAGTATCGTGACCAGACGGTAGGGTTTACCCAGCCGTGCAGCTAACACATTCTCAATCACCTGTCTGTTAGCCGGTTTCTCTGTGGTATCCCGGTGAATTGTGTTCTTAAAGGCCACAAGCACCGCATCTTCCATTACAGACACAGGTTCACCGTCAACAAACCAGGCATGCACGGTTACCTTCTCCTCCTTCACCCCTTGCAAGACGACACTCCATTGTTTAAACACCGAAGCGAAATCAGCACTGTCTTTACCGGCGATGAATTTATCCAGCTGCGGAGGCAGCTTGGAGGGTGAGGAGATTCGTGGAGCCGAGCTTTGGGCTGGCTTCTGGGCGGAAGCCTGATCTCTTGAGCCGTTACCGGATATCCCCCCGGACTGCATAGCCTGCTCGAGCTTCTTCTCCAATGCGGCAATCTGACGCTTGAGAAGCTCCAGTTCCCCCGAATCCACGGAGGAGCTGCCCCCTGAAGGCTGCAGGGAGGTCGCTGAGCCAGGGGCAGCCGCCAGAATGGGAGCCCCTCCGCCCTGCTGCAGGCTGCATAACTTCATCAGCGCCACTTCAAACAAAGTCTGCGGATGAGTAGCATATTTCATTTCTCCCAGATAGCGGTTCAGGGTCTCGACAATTTCAAACAGCCGCTCCCGGGAGAACGCTGCTGCCATATCGCGGAATTCAGCCGGATTGAGAACCCGGTCTGTTAGCTGATCCGCGCCCGGCACCATCTTGATCATCAGCAGATCACGGAAATAATACAGCAGGTTCTCCAGACATTTGTCGGCGCTTTTGCCTTCGTGCATAAGCTGCTCGACAAGTTCCAGAAGCAGACCCATATCACCTTCCAGAATGGCTGTTGCAAGGCGGGCAAACTGCTCAGAAGGAATTCCGCCCGTCATCCCCAGCACTTGCTGGTAAGTCACATTTCCGTCTGTAAAGGAAGAAATCTGGTCCAGTATGCTGAGAGCATCGCGCATCCCCCCATCGGAAAGACGGGCAATGTACTGCAATGCATCTACATCTGCAGTAATGCCTTCCTTCTCACAGATTTCAGCTAGCCGGCCAGTCTGCTCTTCGAGCGATACTCTTCGAAAGTCAAAACGCTGGCAGCGGGAAATAATCGTTGCCGGCAATTTATGAGGTTCTGTCGTCGCCAAAATGAACATGACATGGGGCGGCGGCTCCTCCAGCGTCTTTAGCAGAGCGTTGAACGCTTCTGTTGTCAGCATATGCACTTCATCAATAATATACACTTTACGGCGTACTTCGGTAGGCGCATATTTCACCTTATCCCGCAGATCGCGAATCTCTTCAACACCCCGGTTGGAGGCCGCATCAATTTCCTGCACATCCATTACGTTGCCAGCAGAAATCCGTACACAGGATGGACATTCATTGCATGGCTCCGGACCCGGACCGCGCTCGCAATTGACCGCTTTGGCGAGCACTTTGGCAGCACTCGTCTTGCCGGTTCCCCGCGGGCCGCTGAACAGGTAGGCATGCGAAACCCGCTGTTCACGAATCGCATTCTGCAGCGTCTGGATAATGTGCTGTTGTCCTACCATGTCTTGAAACGACTGCGGCCGCCAAGCACGGTACAGCGCGATATGTTCCACTATGCATTACCCTTTCTTAGGCTGCCGCTTTCCGGCATTTGTCGCTAATTTATTATACTATATTCCCCAGACTTTGACCAAAAACAAAAAGCATCTTTGCTTGTGGCAAAGACGCTATCATTAACGATATGTTTATAATATAAAACCGTGCACCTGTTATTGATGGCTGCGATCCAAGCGGCAACCCTACAAGACTGCTCGGGCTAGGCCACCCTCCGGCACAAGAGTAAACTTGCTTATGGCTGCTTCCTTCCGGACCTGACCAGGTTCACAAGCACTCATTGCGGAGGACCCAACCGTCAACACAGTCCATAGGGACCAAGGCCTCACATCGACAGCACCTCTAACAGGAATTCAACCTCGCTACAGCGGATTGCGAGTTACAGGGCACCGCTACCTCCCCGTCTAGCACGGCGAAGATAAGTATAGCTCACCGCCTGGTAAAAATCAACCCGACAAGCGGTAATGGCATTATTTTCCTCTAGTATATAAAAACCCCCTGGCTAAAAAGCCAAGGGGCAGTCCAATCTTATGCCACTGAAAGGCAAGGCTGATTAGATGCCGTATTTCTTCTTGAATTTATCAACGCGACCACCGGCATCAAGGAATTTCTGCTTGCCAGTGAAGAACGGATGGCAGTTAGAGCAAATTTCGACGCGCAGCTCTTGTTTAACAGAACCGGATTCGAATGTGTTGCCACATGCGCAGGTTACCTTAGTAAGGTTGTACTTTGGTTGGATTGCTTGTTGCATTTCAATTTCACCTCTCATGCCCTAGGACTCATGCGGACCCAGAGTTATTAAACATACAACGGTATTTTAGCATGAAAGGTAGAAGTCTGCAATATATTTAAAGCCCATATTTCCGTGCTACATATGGACTCTGCGCTGTTTGGCACGGGCCAAATCCGCTGGAGGGACATGAGTGAAGGAGCCTATAGCCACACCCGGAAGTTCCTCGCGGAAAATCTCAAGCATGGTCTTCATACCCAGAATTTCGCCTTGCGCCGGAGGAATGAGTTCTAAATAGCTCTCGGGATCAATGTTCAGATTACGCATCTGAATGAGTTTCAGATCCGTTCGTCTTACAAACTCCACCATGGCCTCAATTTCTTCCTCGCGATCCGTGACCCCGGGGAAAATCAGATAATTGATAGACGTATATACACCCTGGGCCGCAGCGTATTTCAGCGACTTCTCCACATTCGCCAAAGTGTAGCCGCGAGGCTTGTAGTAAGCGTTGTAATGGTCATCCAAGGCACTGATCGTACTCACCCGCATCAAATCAAGCCCTGCGTCAACAATCCCGCGGATATGGTCGCTCAGCCCGGCGTTGGTGTTGATATTGATGTAGCCCATATCGGTAACCGAACGCACTTCACGAATAGACTCAATGATTAATTTGGCCTGTGTGGAAGGCTCGCCTTCACACCCCTGACCGAAGCTGATGATGGACTGGGGCGTCTTCAGATGCTCCAGCATGACTTGAGAAATTTCATCCACCGTAGGCCGGAAGTTCATACGGGTCTGCGGCGATACAAACCCGCTGTCATCAGGCTGTTCGGAAATACAGCCAAAGCACCCGGCATTGCAAGAATAGGAGACCGGAACTGCACCTTCCCAACGACCTAAAAAGGTATTTGAGGAAGTCAGGCATTCATAGCCCAGCGCGCAGTTGGAAAGATGATCATATAGACGGTTCTCCGGATACTTGGCGGTCAAATCACCGACTCCGGCTTCCACATTCTCCCGGTCACAATTCAAAGGGTTCCATTGTTCGGGATCATCCGTAAGATCAGCAGCTACATAGAAGCCGCCATCCTTCCACACTACAGCGGAATATCCGAACAGCGGAAGCTTATATGACTTGTCTGTCTTGACATAACCAGGAAGACAGAGCCTTGTAAAACCCTGCGGCAACAGTGCACCTACAGCCTGCAAACCTTCCGGCAACGGCAGCATTTCCCCTGTCTCGGGGTTCATGCCCACTGCCCGCGTATTAGGCAGTCCTACCAGTGTCGCGCCTTCCGGCAGCGGAATCAATTCTTCCTCCAGCATCTCAACAATCATATCTCCGCTGCGGGCAAGCCCGTACAGCTCGGGATGATCATATACGTTTCCTTGCCCGTCGGCATATACCAAATACATGTTAGTCTCCTCTTATATCAATTCTCAGGTTGTAGGAACAGTAGGTGTCTTGGGCCGTGTTGTCCGGCGCGCCGACGAGCCGCTATTGGAAGTCCCGCCATTGCTGGCTGTACCGCTTGCCGATGAACCCTCTTTGCCTCCGGCCACATCAAAAGACGCCAGGAATTCGGCATTGGTCTTGGTGTCACGCAGCTTTTTGATGAATCCCTCTACAAAATCGTACGACTCGTTCATATTTTTGCGGATCGCCCAAATGGTATCGAGTTCTTCCTTGCTCAGCAGCACCTCTTCGCGGCGCGTGCCTGAACGGCGGATGTCGATTGCCGGGAAGATGCGGCGTTCCGCCAGCTTGCGGTCCAAATGCAGCTCCATGTTGCCCGTACCTTTAAATTCTTCATAAATGATATCATCCATACGCGATCCGGTATCAATCAGCGCTGTTGCAAGGATCGTCAGGCTTCCGCCTTCTTCTACATTCCGCGCAGAGCCAAAGAAACGCTTCGGACGGTGGAACGCCGCAGGATCTATCCCCCCGCTAAGTGTCCGGCCAGAAGGAGGAACCACAAGGTTATAGGCGCGCGCCAACCGGGTAATGCTATCCAGCAGAATAACAACATCCTTTTTATGCTCAACCAAACGCAGTGCCCGCTGCAGGACAAGCTCAGCTACCTTAATATGATTCTCCGGAAGCTCATCAAATGTGGATGCAACCACTTCGCCTTTTACAGAGCGCTGCATATCAGTTACTTCTTCTGGACGTTCATCAATCAGCAATACAAACAGTTCAATCTCGGGATTATTAGTGGAGATACTGTTGGCTATTTCTTTCAGAAGGAGCGTTTTTCCTGCCTTGGGAGGTGCTACAATCAAACCGCGCTGCCCCAAACCTACAGGAGCAAGTAAATCCATTATTCGGGTAGATAAATGAGTAGGGGATGTTTCGAGCGGCAGCTTGTCTTGCGGATAAAGAGGTGTCAGCGCCGGGAAATGCAAGCGCTCCGCTGCACTGGCAGGATTCTCGCCATTCACGGCATTTACTTGAAGCAATCCAAAATAACGTTCATTTTCTTTCGGTGTGCGGCATTTCCCGGAAACAAGATCGCCGCTTCTTAAATCAAATTTGCGAATTTGCGAAGCCGAGATATAAATATCCTCCGCGCTGGGCAAATAGTTAATCGGCCTCAGGAAACCATAACCTTCAGGCAAAATTTCCAGTACGCCTTCCATGAACATGAGCCCGCTTTGCTCCGCCTGTGCACGAAGAATCGCAAAGATCAGTTCCCGTTTCTTGAGCGTTCCGTAGTAGGGAATCTGGTATTTCTTAGCCAGCTTATACAGATCGGTCAGCTTCATTTCTTCCAGATCGGAAATTTGAAGATCCATGTAATAACCACCTATTCAATTTTTGTATGAGTTCGGGCAAAATATGAGTCTATTAAATTGCTCATTAGGATAGGATTACCCAAATTGGAAGGAGATATGCAGTTAAGAGGCAAATATTACTCCTCCCAATTCCTCAGGCAACCTCAATTTCTATTCGTTCTCGCGCCAGACCTCGGCACCCAAATTACGGAGATTGCTAACAAGATTATCATATCCGCGGTCAATATATTCCACACCCGTCACCTCGGTAATGCCTTCCTGAACAGTCAGTCCGGCAATGACCAGCGCCGCACCCGCGCGCAAATCGGCAGCCTTTACTTTAGCAGCGTTAAGCCTGCCGCCTTCAATAATGGCGGATCTCCCTTCTACGCGGATCTTTGCGCCCATCCGCACGAGTTCCGGTACATGCTTAAACCGGTTGCTGTAGACAAAATCGCTAAGGACGCTAACTCCCTCAGCCTGGGTCAATATACTTGTCATCGGGGATTGAAGATCGGTGGCAAAACCGGGGTATACCAAAGCCTTAACATCGACATGCTCATATTGGGCTCTGCCGATAACACGAATGCTTTCGTCCAGTTCTTCAATTTCTACGCCCATCTCCAGCAGTTTGGCGGTTAATGCCTCCAAATGTTTGGGGATAACGTTATCTATTAACACGTTGCCGCGCGTCGCTGCAGCAGCAATCATATATGTCCCAGCTTGAATCCGGTCGGGAATGATGGAATGACGGCAGCCATGCATCTCCGTAACACCTTCGATCCGGATGGTTTCGGTACCGGCGCCTTTAATAACTGCGCCCATAGAGTTTAATAGGGTAGCTACATCTATAATCTCAGGCTCTTTAGCCGCATTTTCAATAATTGTAGAGCCTTTGGCCCGTGAAGCCGCAAGCATAATGTTAATGGTCGCTCCAACGCTGGACACATCCAGATAAATTTTCGCACCGCGCAGTTCCTTGGCATAAAGATGAATCGAACCATGATCATTGGTTACGGTCGCTCCCAGCGCCTCAAAACCTTTAATGTGCTGGTCAATGGGGCGGGGTTCAAAATTACAGCCGCCGGGAAGACCAATTGTCGCTTCTTTGAATCTTCCAAGAAGTGCTCCCATCATATAATATGAAGCCCGCAATTTCTTGACGGGGCCATTAGGCATTGGAATGGAGACGATACGGGAGGGATCAATTCTCATCTGGTTGCCTGACCACGACACAGTCGCACCAAGCTCTTCCAGAATTTCAGAGTAAACAGCCACATCACTAAGGGAGGGCAAATTATCCAGAACAACTTCAGATTCGGCTAAAATCGCCGCAGGAATAAGCGCAATTGCGCTATTCTTCGCTCCGCTGATGGTTACAACGCCCTCTAGCGGACGTCCACCGCCAATCATTAATTTTTCCATAGATTTATCTGGTTCCCCCTACGTGTATTGCAACTTATCCGGCAATACCTGCTGTGGCATTTTTGGTGAATAAAATGGAAAGACACCGGCTAAGCGGTGTGCTTTCCATATCAAACTATTCAACTGGACAGCGTTAAATAACCTGTCCCGGTGCATAAAGATATTAATCTGTGCAGATGCACAAAGGAAAGAGCACTCTAAACAAGGGTAGCTCGTCCGTTAAGGGCTGAAATAAATTACGCTTTGTTGCTGGATCCGAACTCGCGGATTTTGCCAATAACGGTTTGTTTGATGGCATCGCGGCCTGGTGCGATAAATGTACGTGGATCGTAAGCATCAGGTTTAGCAGCAAGAACTTCGCGAACTACTTTAGCAAATGCGATTTGGTTCTCAGTGTTTACGTTGATTTTGGAAGTACCCAGGGAGATCGATTTCTTGATATCGTGCTCAGGGATACCTGTACCACCGTGCAGAACCAGTGGAAGTTTAACCGCGTTGCGGATTTCTTCCATTTCTTTGAATCCGAGGTTAGGCTCGCCATGGTAAGGACCGTGTACAGAACCAAGTGCCGGAGCCAAAGTGTCGATGCCGGTTTCTTTAACAATGCTTACGCATTCGTTCAGGTCAGCATATTGAATGCCGCCGATAACGTCATCTTCTTGTCCGCCAACTGTACCTACTTCGGCTTCTACAGAAACACCTTTAGCGTGTGCATAGTCAACGACTTTTTTAGTCATTTCAATGTTTTCGCTGATTGGGTGGTGGGAACCGTCGATCATTACGGAAGTAAATCCGGCATCAATGGCTTCTTTACATTTGTCAAAGCTAGAACCGTGATCCAGGTGAATCGCTACAGGAACGGTGATTTTCATGTCATGAACAAGACCTTCAACCATCTTTACAACAGTGTAGAATCCGCCCATGTGACGAGCTGCGCCTTCGGATACACCAAGGATAACCGGTGATTTCTCTTCTTCTGCGGCACCAAGAATCGCTTGAGTCCACTCCAGGTTGTTGATGTTGAACTGGCCTACTGCATATTTTCCTTCAAGTGCTTTGTTTAACATGTCTGTCATAGATACTAATGGCATGGTTTCAATCCTCCTAAGAATGTTGGTTGCTTATATATAAGCCGACATCACATACAGGCTTATTATAGCACATCCTGTGTTAAATACTAAATAGGGCACACAAAAAAATGTCCCGGTGGGACGATATTCATCCAGCCCATATCCTTAGCGGAACTCATCCTCTTTAGACTGTCCATTTCAGGAGCATCCCAAACCGCCTATTCCAACACTAGCTGCACTGGTCTATCGACTTGTTGTTAAGATGCATGTTCACGGCTACCCGCATCTCATCAATGTCAAAAGGTTTGGTAAAGTGCATCAGTGCTCCGAGTTTTGTCGCTTCCTTAATCATATCCAGCTCTCCGTAGGCAGTCATCATAATCACCTTTATGGCCGGATTGATTTCCTTCAAATGCTTCAGGATTTCGAGTCCGTCCATTCCCGGAATCTTCATATCAAGCAGAACCAAGTCTGGGGATTCACTACGAACAATGTCCAGTGCCAATTTTCCGTTAGCTGCTTGAAAAGTGGTATACCCTTCGCTATTAAAGACTTCCATGAGAAGAATCCGGATTCCGTTCTGATCGTCGACAATTAAAACTTTCTTCTTTTCCATATCATACCCTCCCAGATTTAAGGCAGATTGACTATACCGCGCTCCGCACAGCTAACGGCCCACTACAACTTAGTCTATACGAAACCTATAATTCGTGCTTTATAGCCAAAATCCTGCTAATTGGATAAAATGGGTAAATACAATCCATATAATGGTTAATACTGACTACCCGGGAATGGTAAATTCAAAACTATAAAAATTAAATTTCTCAACAGCATTAAAGGTATACAAACCCTTATAACCAAAAAAAACGGCTTTGCCGTCCTTAACGAAGGACGACATCCGTTTCTGTAGAGATGAAGGAAAAGGTATAGCGCACAACCTGTACTGCCCCATATTTTGAAGAAAGCCTCCAGATGGAGGCTTTCAAAGACCCGTGAGGGCCGGTTTGACATATGAATTACAGCTGTTCGGAATGAGTCAGTGAAGCTTTGACAAATTCACGGAAGAGCGGCTGCGGACGGTTCGGACGGGAAGTGAATTCCGGATGGAATTGTACCGACAGGAACCAAGGATGACCCGGAAGCTCCACAATTTCCACCAGACGTCCATCAGGTGAAGTCCCGGAGATCACAAGACCCGCTTTTTCAATTTCGTCGCGGTAGGCGTTATTGAACTCATACCGGTGACGGTGGCGTTCATAGACCAATTCATCATCATAGCAGGACATAGCCAGTGAATCCGGCAAAAGCTTGCAAGGATACAGTCCAAGACGCATGGTGCCGCCCATATCTTCGATATCCTTCTGCTCAGGGAGCAGATCAATCAGCGGATGCGATGTAGTCGGATCAATCTCCGAACTGTTCGCCCCTGCCAGTCCCAACACGGAACGGCCGTATTCGATAACGGAAACCTGCATTCCCAGGCAAATCCCGAAGAACGGGATCAACTGCTTACGGGCATAACGGATTGCGGAGATTTTACCTTCAATCCCCCGGTCGCCGAAGCCGCCTGGCACCAGAATGCCGCCTACTCCGCCAAGCAGTTCGTCCACATTCTCGTCGGTCACCATCTCGGCGTCCACCCAGCGGAGCTTCACTTCCGCATTGGCTGCGAAACCTGCATGCGAAAGCGACTCCACCACACTCAGATATGCATCATGCAAAGCAACGTACTTGCCGACAATAGCGATCTCCACGGTGTGTTCCAGCTTCTGGATCCGCTCCAGCATGCTTTCCCATTCACGCATATCCGGCGCAGGTGTAGTCAGCTTCAAATGATTAACCACAATCTCATCCAGACCTTCATCGCGCAGGTTAAGCGGAACCTCATACAGTGTGGAAGCATCACGGCACTCAACTACTGCATTGGCGTCGATGTCACAGAACAAGGCGATTTTGGCTTTCATGTCATCAGAAAGCTGATATTCCGTACGGCACACGATCACATTCGGCTGAATCCCAATGCTGCGCAGCTCCTTGACACTATGTTGTGTCGGCTTTGTCTTTACTTCACCCGCAGCCTTAATATAAGGAATCAAGGTTACGTGGATATACATTACATTTTCCCGGCCAATATCACCCTTAATCTGACGGATAGCTTCCAGGAACGGAAGGCTCTCAATGTCACCCACAGTACCGCCGATCTCAGTAATAACTACATCAGAGCCAGTCTCGCGGCCGGCGCGGTATACCCGTTCCTTGATTTCATTCGTGATGTGAGGAATAACCTGAACCGTGCCGCCCAAATATTCCCCGCGCCGTTCTTTGCTGATTACGGAGGAATAAATTTTACCTGTCGTCACATTGCTGTTCTTAGACAGATTGATATCAATAAACCGTTCATAGTGTCCAAGATCGAGGTCAGTTTCCGCACCATCATCGGTGACAAATACTTCCCCGTGCTGATAAGGACTCATAGTTCCAGGGTCTACATTGATATAAGGATCAAATTTCTGGATCGTCACCTTCAGACCTCTGTTCTTGAGCAGCCTGCCCAGCGAAGCAGCGGTGATGCCCTTGCCCAGGGAAGACACAACGCCACCCGTTACAAAAATATACTTTGTCACTGTAAAACCCTCCTAAATAAAGTCCAGAAATTCAGGCGACGCATTTGTTTATCGTAACCCTTTTTTCCATCATCAAAACGGGGAACTTAAAAGTTACTTCTGCCATCCCAAAAAACCAGGGATGTGTTCATCCAATCACGGAAAAACCATCTAAAAAAACAAAAAAGTGACACCCGTAGAGCCGGGGCACTTTTTATTTTAGAAAATAATATTAACGTTCATTATAAGCCCATGCAATAGTTTACTCTGACGGTCCTACCCATGTCAAGGGAGGAATTCTGCCCTAGTGCACTATTCTAAAATTCGTCCTTCTCGTCCTCGTCGGCATCTTCGCCTTCGCCGTCTTCGGAGTCATCTTCATCCACTTCGTCTTCGTCAATGTCATCTTCATCAATGACAACATCCTCGTCAACTTCTTCTTCGCTGTCGTCGTCTGAATAGAGGTCGTCGCGATCTTCGTCGATAACGTCGAAGTCCTCTTCCTCAGCAGCATAGTTCTCTTCTTCTTCGGCAAAATCATCATCTTCCAAATCGTCGTCTTCATCGTTGATGATACGAACGCGTTTGGTATTGCCGACAGGATCATCGGAGCGTTCCAGAGGGTACCAGCGTTTCAGCCCCCACAGGTTGGTTCCGACACAGGCAAAACGCCCGTCAATGTTAATCTCGGTATATAACTGGGCAATAGTATCTTGGCTTTCTTGCTCGGTCATACCGCGCAGCTTGGCTACTTCAACCATCAGGTCACGGTAATAAAAAGGTGTGTTGGCTGCTTTAAGCACCAGGAAAGCCAGGTCCACCATCGGTATTTCTTTAACTTTCTCAGGGTCCAGCTTTAAATTGAGTGGCGTACTCACTAAAGGACACTTCCTCTCACGCATTGTTCACATTACAAATCATGCTTAATTTATCATATCCATTAACAAACCTAAGTAAAACCTATTTGCCAGCAAATTGCAAGTCAATTGCGGTGAGAGGCCGGAAGATTCGCTTTGCGGTCCTGGTATGGAGAATTGTTTCTGGCGTCCCTGAAGGATTGAAGCGCTTTCGGATGTCTCAGTCACTGCTTGCACGGGCACGTACGAAGCAGTTCGATCTGATCATATGTACCCGGCTGTCCCAACGCCAGGAAATTGTGTTAAGTACAACAGAATATGAAGATAGTATAGCGCCAAGCTTATACTTCTAATTTGCTAAAAAAGGCGGAGGAAATTCCTCCGCGCATGACTGTATCCACGCCAAGGATCGGCTCCTTACGGGATGTTGCAAAGAGAGGTTTAGATCTCTTCCGTTTATTTTATGTGAAGCGCCGCCTTTTGACACGATGGGCAGCCCATTTCGCTAAAAAAGGGCAAGTTCCCATTCGGACGTACGCCTTCTTTCATACAATATGGCAGCACGGCACCGAGGAGGGGACGGCGTATAACTTATGGACTATTACGGATTTTGGCAGATGCTGCTTGATGAGATATCGGCTGCCCCCAAAAATACTACTGAGCGGCGTATTGTTACCTTCAACGATGCCCGCCAGTATGCCGGAGCGCTGTCACAGTGGAAGGCGCTGAAGAAAAAGCGGCCCGGGCTGCGGCAGGTCCAGGTTTCCCCGCTGATTCGGGCCTTCTTTCTGCCTGCTGCGGGTGCAGAAAGACTGATGGATAAATTCTCCGATTTGCTGCGCATTGAAGATGACCTGCGGATACAGGTCCACTCCGTGACCCCGGACAAGAGCGGAACCGCCGTCATGCCATGGGGGGTGAAGGCGATACATGCTCCCCAGGCCTGGTCCAAATCAACCGGAGTGCATGTGAAAATAGGCGTCATTGACACGGGAGCCGATTACCGCCATCCCGATTTGAAGCATTCCCTGGCCTCCGGCGTGAATCTGCTGCACCGAGGCATGCTGCCGCTCGATGATAACGGGCATGGCACTCATATTGCCGGTACACTGGCCGCAGCGGGCGGCACTCGCGGAATGATGGGCGTAGCCCCGCGGGCACTGGTGTATCCGGTCAAAGCCTTTGACCACAGCGGCTCCGCCTATGTGTCAGATATTGTCCTCGGGATCGACTGGTGTGTACAGAACAAGATCGACATTATCAATATGAGCTTCGGGATGAAAACAAGAAGTAAAGCACTTCATGATGTGGTGATCAAGGCCTATCGGGCCGGGATCGCCATCATCGCTTCCTCCGGCAATGACGGCAAACGGGGCGGGGATTATCCCGCCCGTTACCCCGAGACGATCGCCGTCGGCGCTCTGGACAGAAGGCACCGCGTAGCGGCCTTCAGCAACCGCGGTCCGTACATCGATGTGTACGGACCAGGCGAAAGCGTGCCCTCCTGCTGGCTGAGGGAGGGCTACAAAGAGATGAGCGGCACCTCCATGGCGACCTCACATGTCACCGGTGCCGCTGCACTGCTGCTCGCACTGCGGCCGTCGCTTACGCCGCGCGAGCTGAAGCTGCTGCTGCGCCGCACGGCTTCGCCGGTGCGGCTGCGCAAGGGCCAGCGCCGCGCTTCCCTGGGCGGCGGCGCGGCCGATGCCCTGCGCCTGCTGCGGGCGGGCGCACGGGCGAAGCCCGTTGCCGCCGCCGCGAAGGCGTAGGCAACGGGCGGCAGCTGCCGCCGGGCGCTCTGCGGCGGCGCGCAGCAGCAGGCCCCTCGGCACGGGGGCCTGCAACCAGCCCGGACCGGGGGCCGCCCAGATTGCGGGCGGTCCCCGGCCCGGCGTTATTCAAGGCAGGACCCGGCGGCACCGGTACTGCCTCACGCCAAAAGCTCCGCCTTCCTTTCACCGGAAGGCGGAGCTTTTAAGTTGCTGGCGCAAGCTGCAGCTACATGCGGTCAGGTGCAGTGACACCGACAAGGCGCAGCACGTTGGCAATCGTCGTGCGCGCAGCGCCCAGCAGGGCGAGACGGGCCACGGTCTGTGCGGCATCCTCGGTGATCACGCGCTCGGCTTTGTAATAGCTGTGGAACAGCGCAGCCAGATCGTAGACATAGCGGATCAGGCGGTGCGGCGCATAGCCTTCGGCAGCAATGGCAATCTCCGCCGGTAATTCGCCGATTTTGCGGAGCAGGTCATATTCATGAGCTGCCGTCAGCTTCGTATAATCGATATCGGTGTAATCCGGCAATGTGATGCCCTGCTCTTCCGCCTGGCGGAAAATGCTGCAGATCCGCGCATGCGCGTATTGAACGTAGAATACAGGATTTTCATTGGACGTGGAAATTGCCAGGTCCATATCGAAGTCCAGATGCGAATCCATGCTGCGCATCGTGAAGAAATAACGGATCGCGTCGAGGCCGACTTCTTCCATCAAGTCTTCCATCGTAACCGCTTTGCCGGTACGTTTCGACATTTTGACCTTTTCGCCGTTCTGGAACAGACTGACCATTTGGGCAATCAGCACCACAAGCTTCTCCGAATCGTTGCCAAGGGCCGACATCGCGGCCTTCATCCGCGGAATGTAGCCGTGGTGGTCAGCGCCCCAGATATTGATCATTTTATCGTAGCCGCGGCTATATTTATCGCTGTGGTAAGCAATATCAGGCGTGAGATAGGTATAGGTTCCGTCGTTCTTGATCAGTACGCGGTCCTTGTCGTCGCCATATTTGGTCGTCTGCAGCCAGGTTGCCCCGTCCAGCTCGTATACCTCTCCGCGGTCGCGCAGCTCATCTAGTGAGCGCAGCACCTGTCCATTCTCATACAGCGAGGTTTCGCTGAACCAGATGTCGAAGTTGACACGGAAGCGGCCGAGGTCGCGTTTGATTTTGTCCAGCTCCTTGGTCAGACCGTAAGTGCGGAAGAAAGCGGCACGGTCCCCCGGAGTCAACGCAAGCAGAGAATCCCCCTTCTCAGCCACAAGCTCTTTAGCGAATCCCTTGATGTCTTCGCCATGGTAGCCGTCCTCCGGCATTTCGGCCGGCTGGCCCAGCTCCTGCAGGTAGCGGGTCTCAATCGACTTGCACAGATTGGCCACCTGGTTGCCGGCGTCGTTGATATAATACTCACGGGTTACTTTGTAGCCGGCATAATCCAGCACGTTGCAGAGTGCGTCGCCGACAGCAGCGCCGCGGGCATGCCCCAGGTGCAGGCTGCCGGTAGGATTCGCGCTGACGAATTCCACTTCAACCTTTTGCCCTTGGCCAACATCTATGCGGCCGTAGTTGTCACCCTGCTCGTGGGCAAGAGCGATTACCGGATAAAGGTAGCTCTTGGACAAAGTAAAGTTGATGAAGCCGGGTCCGGCAATTTCTGCTTTTTCAATAGAAGCACGGCCCGTATCCAGGTGCTCAATGATCGCCTCGGCGATCTGGCGCGGATTACGCTTTGCAATCTTGGTAAGCTGCATCGCGGCGTTGGTTGCCAGATCGCCATGCGCTTTGTCCTTCGGCACTTCCAGCACGATAGCGGGAAGCTCTTCTCTGGTCACCAGGCCTGCGGCAACAACTGCATCGGCGATGGCTTCTTTCACCCGTTCATTGGCAAGCTGAAGCGGATTTGAACTTTGTGTCATGATTGTGGTTCCTCCTGTATATGCAAACTGATCGCGAACTGTCCTGATAACTCCTCGTAAACGTACAGGTCATATTCCCATGAAACCGTCAGCGACCGCCCGTTCCGGACCATATCCAGCTTCCGTGTTTCTGTAGAGAGATTGAACTGTGTGTAAGGGGAGCGGTAGAATCCCGGCAGGCGGCGCCCCGGCGCAAAAGACTGCTCGGACTGGATTCCGCCGTGACGGATCAGCTTCAGCTCGCTGTCTGAAATCTTTATGGTGGTGCGGACGGAGACAGCCTCGCCCTGCGGGCCCTGACTGGATTCTTCATAACGGATATATAGCTGCGGCCCTCTGGCAGTAACTTCTCCGGCTGCTTTTACAACATTTCGCTGCCCGTCCTGCAGGCTTTCCAGTGTCACGGAAACACCGTATTTGTCGGACTGTACTTCAGCCATCACGTGTTCCTCGCTTATTCTTTCTTATATTTAATCAAAGTCATATTCGCTTTCCCATTGTACACTATATCCAGTTCAAGAGAGCAATTCAATGGCTAATTCGCCATGAGGAATAATTAAAGCGGCAGCAGTTCAAGCTTATCCTGGGCACGCAGACCTTCCACCATCGACAGCCAGGCCTCAGGCTTATCCTCCAGCACAGCATAATAGCGGGTCAGGAAATTGCCAACCAAAGATGCATCCAGCCGGTCCTGCTCCTCATCTGCGGGCATGAAACAAAGATCCAGTCCGGTTACCGCTTCCCCGTCGCCCGTCCACGAGGGATGTACATAAGGAAAATCAAGACGTTTATAGCCTAAGTGCGACAGCACCTCACGGCGTACAAACGGATCCATCGGCTTAACGCCTCCAAACTCATGATGCTCGGCCCGGTAAGGATCGTAGATTTCTGCGAACATACCGTACAGCATTTTGCCGCTATCCGCAGCAATCTTGTTCAAGTCTTTCAGCCGGTTCCGGGCCAGAAAACGCCCGATCCCCAGACCCTCACGGCCAATGATGGTGAAGTCGGTCATTGCCACATTCCAGTCCGGATAATAACGGTATTCCGTTGTGCCCACCACAGCTCCGTCATGGACGGCGGCAAATACGCGAATCCCGGGATCTTCAAGCGGCGCTTTCCACAAGCTATACTCCAGCACTTCCTCCGGCGGGAACACCTCTGCCAGCAATTGATGCACTTGTCTGAACAACGGGTCCCCAATATCGGTGATTCTTATATATTCCATATTCCATTTCCTCCTCCATCCGGTTATGAATTCACTACGACTTCATACACGTGAAACAAAGGGGTTGCGCCACTCCATCAGTGCAGCGAAATTGCCCGATTCTTCATCGTCCAGATAATCGGCTACGACCCCGACCGGCGTCCGCCCGCAGCGCAGCAGGAAGGTAATCACAGGATCAGCTAGTGTGCCGGCGGCCACTTCGGCCAGATACTTCTCCGCCGGCATCCGGGAAGCCTGCAGATGATAGCCGGGCATTCTTCCCGCTCCCAGTAGCCGCTCCAGCTTCTGCTCCACCACAACGTGATACAGCGACTGCACCAGTTCCTTGCCGAGTCCCAGCTTGCGGTATTTGGGACGTACGCATAAATCGGCGATATACAGCGTATTTCCATCCGGCTGATGCGTGGTAATATAACCGTCTGCTGTAACCTCCGACCACGTATGATGAAGCCCTTCACCCTCCGGCTCAAAATTAATTTTCAGCCCTGTCACCGAGCCAGCCAGTTCCCCGTTCACTTCCACAGCGAGCGCGCCTTCCGGAAAAAGCGTCACATGATTCAGCAGCTGCTCCCGGTTCCACCATAATTCAGCAGGATAAGGCGGCGGAAATGCTTCGGACTGAATGGTGATCAGCTCGGCAAAATCGTCTTCGGTATACTGGCGGATAACCGCAGGCACCGGGATTTTTCCGTCAAAAGCATAAAAGGTTTTGTAGTACATACCGTGCTCCACTCCTTACTTCCAATCTGTGTAGAGGTCTGTCCTGCGGTCCCGCCACGTCGTTACAGAACCTTTCTCGCGCACACTGTACAGCAGCTCCAGATCCAGATCGGCGGTAATGATCATATCGTCATTAATTTCACCTTCGGCGAGCAGACCTTGCGGCGGAAAAGGAATATCATTCGGCGTAATGACCGCTGCCTGGCCGAAATTGGCGCGCATCAGGTCGACAGTCGGCAAGGAGCCTACGGTCCCCGTCAGCACCACATAGATCTGATTCTCAATCGCGCGGGCGTGACTCGTATATCTTACCCGGTGGAATCCATGGCGGTCATCCGTACAGGAGGGACAGAAAATCACGTCTGCACCTTTGGCTCTGGCCATGCGTACAATTTCCGGAAATTCAATGTCATAGCAGGTCAGCATGGCGATGGTGCCTTTATCGGTCTGGAATACCTCCAGCCCTTCTCCCGCCCCCATATTCCAGCCTTCAACTTCCGCAGGTGTAATGTGCAGCTTGGCCTGCTCGGCAATTCTTCCATCCGGATAAAAGAGATGCGCCACATTGTACAGCTTGCCATTTCTGCGCAGTACGTGGGTTCCGCCAATAATATGTACACCGTACTTCCGGGCATAACCAGAGAACATTTCCCGGTAGCGGCCGGTAAACTGCGGCAGGTCGTTAATTCCCAGGGCCTTGCCCTGCTCATCACCTATGGACATTAGCTGCGTCGTTAAAAATTCGGGAAACAGGATGAAGTCGGCGCTATACTCCTCCGCTGTCTTTATGTAGTGCTCGCATTGAGCGGAAAACTCCTCAAATGAAGAGATCGTATGCAGATGATATTGCACAGCAGATACGCGAAAAGCCATATTGGAAGTCCTCCTAATGGTTATTCAAGATTGTTTGGATAAGCAACCCTTTCACACGCCGGGCGCCTACCTTAGAAAGTACATAAAATTTTACCATACCGGCGAAAAAAACACACTTTCCCGGGGTAGTAACTAGATGTTCGAAATACAAAAAGCGGCCCCCAGAGGAGCCGCCATCCGTGCAGGACCATGCGGTCCCGCTGCCGGATAATTATTCTGTTCCTTTAAAAGTCAATTTCAGCTTCCAGGTGGTACCGCCGTCTTCCGTAGCGTACAGGGAGGAACTATTGACGCCTTTCATGGCCATCCAGCCCACTTTGCTGCCGGTAAAAGAAATCATACCGTCAACCCCAGGAATGGCCGGCTGATTTGACCACTGCTTGCCGCTGTTATAAGTCCTGCCAACGGCTACCTTCTCTCCCGCCGGAGAGAAGCCGGACAGAAAAGCGGTGCTGTTGCCGACCAGCTGCATGTTGCCCGGTTTGCCGGAAGCAGGTCCCGTCTTGAGCGGCTCGGCACCGCTGCCCGGCGCAGGTCCGCCACCAGCCGAATCCTCGGCAATTACTCTGCGCCAGCTGTTGCCCTTATTACCGCTGGCATACAGTGAATAAGAGGTCTGCGACATGCCGCTTCCCCCGTATAGTAAGGCGTATACTTGATCACCCTTCGCATAGATTCGTCCTGATTCAGGATAGGCAAAGGCGGACTTCAGGCTAAGCTTCCAAGTGGAGCCGCCATCTGTAGTCTTCATGATCCGGTAGCCGGAACCCGGTGCAGTTACAACTGCCCAACCGTTACTGCGGCTGCTGAACTCTGCGCCGCTGGTGTGGGCCGGTGTTGAGATCTTGCTCCAGCTAAGGCCGCCGTCCGCAGTGTAGTAGGAAGAGGTCCGGTTGTACCCAAAGCCGTGCATCCTGTCTGTAAAATCAATTCGCTCAAAAGTTACCGTCTTGTCCGAAAGTCTCTTCCAGGTAGAGCCTCCGTCAGAGGTTGTAATCAGATAGACCGCTGAACCGTCTTGAACTGAAGCCAGTGCCCAACCTTTGACGTTGTCCGGGAAATCCATTTGGCGGAAGTTCCATTGTCCCTTGTAGATCTCCTGAAAGTGACAACCGCCATCTGACGTACCGATCATAAAGCCGTTTCCTGCCGCCCGGCCTGTATCTGCGCCAAGGAATTGGAGATCGTTAAAGCTGGGCGGTGCGCTTTGGGTGCTGCTCAGTTTCGCCTGCAGTTCCTGCAACAATCCGTGATCGCCGCTGCCGCAGGCAGGTGCCGGTACTGACGCTGCCTGCGCCGGTGAAGTGGATGCTCCCCAGCCGGAAACCGCCAAAAGGCCCGCCGAGAGGAGCGTTAAGGCCGTGTGGTGTATTTTATGGGTCCAATTCATGAGAACACCTCCTGTAAGATATATACCCTTTTCTGTAAACACTACTCTGTTATACTCCCCCGCCGCTGCTCGATCCACCAGAGAAAATCACAAAAAGAAGACAATTTGGTCACCGTCTTCAAACGGCTCCCCCTTGTCTCTTTTGATGCAAAGTACAGGTCTCCTGAATATCTGATCCCATCCTTCCCCATAATGAAAATTAATGAGGAAATAAGAATACAGCCGTCGTTTCCTATAATTTAGATATTTATAAAGAAGGAGCCTGATGCCATGCCGCGCGATTCTGATAAACCCAAGGCAAAGAAACACCGCTTCCGCGGGCTGTTCCGGCTGCTGGCCGTCATGACCGTACTGTTGCTGCTCGCTTCCGGGGCATTGATCGGCTATCTATATCAGAAAGACCTTCCTCCGATCGGAGATGATATCCGCTCCAAGCTGCTCGATTCCCGGGGCAATGTGCTGGCCACCTTCACCAACGACGGGCGCAGCCGGGACCCTGTAAAGCTGGAAGAGATTTCTCGGCTGCTCATACAGGCAACCCTGGCCGTGGAGGACCGTAAGTTCTATGACCACTCCGGCTTTGATCTAAAAGGTATGGCCCGGGCTGTACTCGTCAATCTGGAGGCGGGCAAACGCACGCAGGGGGCCAGCACCCTAACCCAGCAGCTTGCGCGCAATCTTTACCTGACCCATGAGAAGACCTGGACCCGTAAGGCGAAGGAAGCTTTATATACGATGCAGCTTGAGATGAAGTTTAGTAAAGACGAAATCCTGAACATGTATTTAAATGAAATCTATTACGGACATGGAGCCTACGGCATTGAAGCGGCTGCACGAATGTATTTCGGCAAAGCTGCGGCGGATTTGGATCTGGCCGAGAGCGCCATGCTTGCCGGGATTCCCAAGGGCCCGACCTACTATTCGCCGTATACGCATATGGAGAATGCCAAGAAGCGGCAGGGCATCATTTTGTCCGCTATGGCCAATGTTGGCGATATTACCGATGCGGAGGCCCAGGCAGCAGCCCGGGAAGGCTTGAAATTCAAGCCTCAGGGTCAGAAGGACACCACTGTGGCCGCACCCTATTTTCGCGATTATGTGCGCAGTCTTGTCATCGACACCCTGCATATCAGCAGCGATGAGCTGGACCAGGGCGGGCTGAAGGTCTATACCACCCTTGATTCCGATATGCAGCAGGCGGCAGAGGATGCTGTCGATAAAGGAATGGACGGCAGCAGTGAGCTGGAGACCGCCCTTGTCTCCATCGACCCCCGCACCGGTTATATCAAAGCGATGGTCGGAGGCACAAATTACCGCACCAACCCGTTCAACCATGCCTTAGCCACAACGCGCCAGCCGGGATCTTCCTTTAAGCCAATTATGTATTTAACCGCACTCTCGTCCAAGACGATGACCGGACTGTCTGTCTTTAACAGCCAGCCGACGCTGTTCCATTACGACAATAACCGCAAAACCTATCAGCCCCGCAACTTTGGCGACAAATATCTTGGAGAGATCAATATGCGTCAGGCGATTGCCGCCTCTGACAACATTTATGCCGTGAATACCATTATGAAGGTAGGGGCGGATAAGGTCGCCGAAATGGCCGCTAATATGGGTATCGGCAGCCCGCTGCAAAGCGTGCCCTCACTAGCGCTCGGCACCTCGCCGGTCAGTCCGCTGGAGATGGCCTCAGCCTTTGCGGTGATTGGCGGCGGAGGGACTAAGCTGCCTGTGACGGCTATCCTCAAGATTACCGACTCCAAAGGCAATCTGCTCTATGAGGCTCCGCAGGGCCGGGGGCAAAAGGTTGTCGAGCCGGCAGCGGCCTATGTGCTGACCCGGCTGATGGAAGGTGTATTCGAGAGCGGCGGAACGGGAAATCGTGTCGCCTCCGTTATCAAACGTCCCGTGGCCGGCAAGACCGGCACCACTGACACCGACGGCTGGATGGTCGGCTTCACCCCCGAGCTGTCTACCGCAGTCTGGGTAGGCTATGATAAAGGGCGTGAGATCGCCACGTCTGACGGAAGGCGGGCTGCGCCAATTTTTGCGGAGTTCACGGAAAAAGCACTGGCAAACGTCCCGCCAAAAACTTTTCCGATTCCCGACGGCGTGGTTAGCGTGTACATTAACCCGCAATCCGGTAAGCTGGCCACGGCCGCCTGCCCCGAGAAGGAGCTGGAAACCTTCATCAGCGGTACAGAACCTACGGAATATTGTGACCAGCATGGTGCAGGCGAAGACACCGCTCCATCCGGCGGATCAAAGGACAGCGCAGTCCCTGCCAAGGATGAACATTCCTTGTGGAGCGACATTAAGCGCTGGTGGATGAACTGATCCCTGTTGCAGCCATTGCCCCGTCTGCGCTACGATGGGACCAATGAACGGCAGAAGCACAGGCTTTAAGCCCTGCTTCGCCAGGGAGAGGTGCCATCAATCTATGAATGCGAATAACGCTGCCAGCGGCAGGGAACCGTTCCCTTCTTCTCCACTTCTGTCCCCGGAGATCTATGCGCATACAGCGCTTAGGGCCGCGCCGCTTCTTCTTGGCCAGCATCTGGTCCGGCGCACGGAAGACGGGGATATACGCTGCCGCATCGTGGAAACGGAAAGCTACGGAGGCGCCGAAGACAAAGGCAGCCATGCTTATGGAGGCCGCCGCACCGCCAGAACCGAAGTGATGTTCAGCTCCGGCGGCACCGCCTATGTATATCTCATATACGGCATGTACCACTGCCTCAATGTGGTTACCGCCGCGCAAGACGATCCGCATGCGGTATTGATCCGCGCGGTGGAGCCGCTCACTCCCGCCGATGCGGAGCGGATGGCATCTTACCGGGGCATAGCCGTCAAGAAGCCGGCCGACCTGTCGGGCGGTCCGGGCAAGCTCTGCCGGGCGCTGCGGATCGACAAAAGCCTGAATGAAATCCGCCTGGACGTACCGGGCGGGCCGCTCTGGCTGGAGCAAGGCGCAAGCCCCGAAACTCTTGATATTGTACAGGCTCCCCGCATCAATATTCCTTATGCTGAAGAATATGCGGAGCTGCCCTGGCGTTTCTATCTCAGGAACAATCCTTACGTTTCGGTAAATGCTAAGCAGGCCAGCTCTTTCAGAGTTTAAAGACTTCCCTGCCTGTTTCGGTATCCCGGAATTGGGTAAAAAATAATGAACCCTAATCAGCCTCTGCCAGCGGACCTCCGCCGGCAGAGGCTTTTCATCTCTTTAATCTCCAAATTCCTATAAATGTATGCGCTTCCCCCGTTCTCTTAACTTACAATTACTGTTATAATCATAGATATCCACACCAAAAATATAAAGATGCAAATGAGGGACATGAGATGAAAGATACAGGCATGATCCGGAGTTTAGACAGTCTTGGTAGAATTGTGGTTCCTGTAGAAATCCGCATGACACGTAATATTGACATTGGGGATCCTATCGAGTTTTTCATTCTGAATGAAGAGATTATTGTGCTCAGAAAGTACACCTCTACAGAATGCACTTTTTGCAGAAGCCTTGACCATGTAACTTACTTTAAAGATCAGTTTATTTGCAACAGCTGCCTCAAAGAGCTGGGGGATCCCGGGCTTGTTTCCGATGCGGCAGAGCAACCGGTAAGTCCTGTTGAAGACAACACTGCATTACTGCGTGGCGGCCGGAGAACAAAGACAGAGGAAATGAGCCAGCGTCTCGAGAAGGCCATCGCGGACCATCCGTATGCCAACCAGAAGGAGCTTGCCGAGGTTCTTGGCATCAGCCAGGCCAGAGTCAGCCAGCTAAAGCGCAAGATCAATGCAGCAGGCAAATAAAAGAACACAAACATCTTGATTCATCCCTCATGAGCATTCAAAAGGCTTGGCCTTTCCCGTTTCGGGAGGGCCAAGCCTTTTTAGCTTGAATCAAAGTATGTTGCGGGGGACATCTCCTATTCCGACAGCGCCGCTTTCAGCTCTTCCGGAGAGGCATTCCACCAAGCTTCATTATGAGAAATCAGCAATGATTTAAGCGCCGCTCTTTCCACCGTACCGAGCCCCTCCAGAATGATCTTCCGCTTCAGAGCAGCATCCAGCTTGTTCACATGATCGGCAAGAATTTTCCAGCCGCGCCGTGCCTCTGTATCAATCCACATCTCGCAAGCGGTAATGCCCCCGTAGAACTGGCCCTCCGCCGTACGGTCTACAGCTACCCAGACAACCCAAACCTGTCTGCCCGCCGGCACATCCTCGCGGTTCATGGAGAACTTAATCCCCTTCTCTACCTTGCTCTTGGCATGCATGGCACCGATATCGATAACTGCTTCACCGCCGTCAATAATAACGGGCGATACATTGTTCAAATCAATGGAGCCTGCGCCGAAGCCTTTATGTTTGCTCTTGGCATTCACAATATTTAAGGCAATCTGTTTCTTGCCCTCCGGTTGTATGTTATCCACAAGTGCACATCCTTCCCTTTCACTAATAATTTAATTTTAGCTAATAATGCGGCGAATGCAAACATATACATCCCGTAGATGCTTGTCACGGGAGGAATCACAGTATGAAGCCACTGTCATTAAGGTACGTTATCGTCTTTGCGGCCCTGTCCGCCCTCACTCTGCTGGGAGGGGGAATAGGGGTCCTTTCAGGGTATGGTGCAGAGCACAGCCCTGCCGTTCTGACTGCTGCTGTTCAAAAAGAGGCCAAGTCCCCCGCTGCCCTGCCTAAGCCCAAAGCCGTGCAGCCCGTTCTTCCCCAGAGCACTCCCCTTCCGGTCTCAGAAGCGTTAAGCCAGCGGGTAGTGGAGTATCATATCGACGTGCAACTGCTGCCGGACACCACCTCTCTAAGAGCCTCAGAGACGGTGACCTGGACTCACCCGGGCCTAAAACCGGTACAAGAACTCTACTTTCATCTTTATCCAAACGCATTTGCTTCTGAAGATACTACGTTTATGAAAGAATCTGGAGGCGAACTCCGGGGTGATGCCATGCCAGCGAACGGATTTGGCAGCATAACCCTGACCGATCTCCGGACTACGGATGGAGTCTCGCTCATGCAGCGGCTGCAATACGTGCAGCCTGATGATGGCAATGGCAATGACAAGACACTCGTAAAGGTGCATCTCCCGCAGCCGGTTAACGGTGGGGAAAGTGTTACGCTTAGGGTCCAGTTTGAAGTTAAGCTGCCCAAAATATTCGCCCGCATGGGTTCCGCCGGCAATTTCGTGATGGCCGGGCAATGGTTTCCCAAACTGAGCGTCTATGAACCTGCCGGTACCCGGGGTGTACATGAGGAAGGCTGGAATCTGCACCAATATCACGGAACATCCGAATTTTACAGCGATTTCGGTATCTACAATGTAACCATCTCCGTCCCCCCCAATTATATCGTTGGCGCAAGCGGGTTCCCGGTCAAGAGCGCCAAGCTGAAGCAGGATCAGAAGGTGTATCAATTTTATGCGGATGATGTCCATGACTTCGCCTGGACCGCTTCCCCGGACTTTGTGGTAGCCGAAGAGGCCTTCTCTACAGACTATGTACCGGGCGTGAGAATCAAGCTTTATCTGGACCCGCTACATAAACATCTGCAGGAGCGTTATTTCCAGGCAGCGAAGGCCGCTCTGACCAATTTCAGCAAATGGTACGGACCTTATCCTTACTCTACATTATCCATCGTCGTACCTCCCAAAGAAGGCAACGGCGCCGGCGGGATGGAATATCCCACACTGGTTACTGCTTTTGGCGCGGCCGAGGCTTCTCCAGGCACCTCTCTGGAGCGCACGGTCATTCATGAGATCGGCCATCAATATTTCTACGGGATGTTAGCCAGCAATGAATTCGAGGAGGCCTGGCTGGACGAAAGCTTCACTTCCTACGCTGAAGACAGGCTAATGGAGCAGGAGTATGGGGTATCATCCAATCATGTCCTGCAGGCCAGCCTGGTGACATCCTCCCAGCCGCTTAACCTGGAAACCTGGAAATACACTCCTGCCGATGCCTATGCCCGAAATGTGTACATCCGCGGCAAGCTGGTGCTGAAGGATATCGAACAGCAGGTCGGAACCAAGACGATGGATGCCATAATGGCGGCCTATACCCGTAAGTTCCGCTTCCGGCATCCTTCTACCGCCGACTTTCAGAAAATCGTGGAGAAGGTAACCAAAAAATCCTGGCAAGCCTACTTCGACCAATATGTATACAGCGGCGGTTCTCCGGATTTTTCAATTGATCACATTAAAATCTCTGACCCAAAAAAAGAGGGCGGCGATGATAATGCCCGTTACGAAAGCTCAGTAGCGGTCAGCAATAAAGGAAATCAGTATGGTGACGTCCCCATAAAGTTCACCTTCCTGGATGGCTATACTGTCCAGCAGTTTTGGAATGGGACAGAGAAGGAAACCACCTTTCAGCTAGCCTACAAAGCGCCTCTTTTGTCTGCAGAGATTGATCCGGAGCACTCCATTCTGCTGGAGAGTAAGCATCTCAACAATTTTAGACTGGCGGAGCTGGAGCGAAAGACGCTCTCCCGCTGGACGCTTAGCGCAACGAAGCTGCTTGAAACCCTGCTCGGAACTCTTGTCTGGTGAGGTGAAGGATTGTGAAAAGATCGATAGTTCGCGGCTGGTACAGCATGAAAGAGCAATTTTATATTCTGATTCTGCTTTTTATCTATCGGCTGCTTTGGGGCTATTTCCTGTACAGATTCGTCAGGTCAGCCCTCATCCCGGTGCTGCTCCGTTATCCCGATACACACGCCGGCGGCAGCGGAATAGGCAGATTGCTGTATTATATCGAAGGACAGACTGCACTTAGCACAGACCCCGGGGTGCTGCGCTGGCTCTGGCTGCTGCTGGCCCTCTCAGCGCTACGGCTGCTATGCTCCCCCTTTATCCGCGCAGGGCTGCTGCATGAGCTGCACCAGGAGCGCAAAGGGGAGCGGGGAATGTTCTTTTTTCCCGGAATGAAGCTTTACGGACTCCCCGTACTGCTGTTCAGTCTAGCGGAATGGCTTCTGGCCGCAACACCGCTGTATTGGCTTCTCCCCAAAATGTATGGGCTTCTCCTCAGCGGTATTCTCGATTATACTCTGCTGCTGAGACTGGTTCCTTATGTTCTGGCCTGGCTCCTGTACTTCTACCTGATCCGCATTCTGCTGCTGTACATGCAGTTTGGCTTCACCGGAGGAACAGGCATGTTTTCTTCCTTGCTGGTTGGCCTGAGGGTAATCCTCCCTTCCACCTGTATATCTGCACTGTTCGGCGCCGGCGGCCTGCTTCTGCTGCTGCTCTCTGGAGTGACCGCACTTTTCTGTCCAGGCCTGCCCGCACTGCTGTTCCGGCAATTTTCACCGCTTCCCTCAACGCTGTTCAAAATGTGGAGCCTAGCGGGGCAGTATCACCTTTGGTGCAGTAAAACATTTCCACAATAATAACGCCAGTCCCTTGGCATAATAGAAGAGTCACTGCCCCAGATAAAGGGCGGGACTCTTCTTTTGGTTACAACGTGATTTAGGGTATTTGCAAAACTGTAAATCCTCTGGTACAATGATGCCTGTACCAGTAGTAACAACTTTGTAATCTTTTGAAACTAATTTGAAGCAAATGAATGTGCCTTTAAGCATTTAACCTTGTCGACACGTCACTGTTTCGGTGCATAAAACGCCAAATTCCCGGCACCGGGAAGTGGGGGAACCATATTTTGGGTGAATTGATCTCGCTTTAGAGGGGTCATAGGGGAACCTTCTACCGAATCCTTAAGCTAACCTCGCAGGCCTTGGAAGGAGTACATCTTTTGAAAAGTCATAATTTTAAGAAGAAATGCACCGCAGCAGCATTAGGGCTGGTGATGGTGTTCACGCTTGGAGCAGGGAGCGCTTTCGCCGACTCCAGAATGGATACGGTTATTACAAAAACACTCGGAACGACATATAAAACCGGGGGCACAAGCACTGCCGGCTTTGATTGTTCTGGATTCACCAAATATGTATTTAAGAACGTTGGCCTTACCTTGCCCCGCACTTCCAAAGCACAATTCAGCGTTGGAACCGCCGTATCACGGAGTAACCTCCGTTCAGGCGATCTGGTATTCTTCAATACCCTTGGCAATGGAGTCTCCCATGTCGGTATTTATGTCGGCAACGGAAAATTCGCCCAATCCTCTTCATCCCGTGGTGTAACTATCAGTTCAATGAGTCAATCCTATTGGGCCAACCGCTACGTTGGAGCCAAACGAGTAATGAGCACAACAGCTTACAAAGCTATCGCTTACGATTGACATCCCTCAGGAATTCCATCCTCCAATAAATAATTGTAACTTATAGAAATCCGGAAACTGATTATTGCCGTAATCATTTCCGGGTTTTTCCTTTTTGTCTTCCTTATTCTACCTTTTACACGTATTTGAGGCCTGTGAAACACCTTTTTACTAAAAATCCCAACAAATCTAAGTTAAAGCTTACTCAGCGTGTAAATATAAGACCTTTTTAGCAAAATCAACTCTTAAAAAGCGTAAATATTATGCATTAATATGTTTTAAGTGATTGCCAACTGGCGAAGTCTTTGTTACAATTATCGCAGTGAGTTTTTAGTAACATTTTTGTAATTATTCAATCGGGTTTTACAAAGGTTTTGTCATGTATTGGTTAACAAGCTAATCCTAATCAACAGTCATGCCGAGTTCCCTAACCATTAGGGAAACGGGGGAACCGATTTTGGGTGAATTGACCTCCTATTCACAGAGGGGTCATAGGGGACCTTCAACCGAACCCTTAAGCTAACCTCGTAGGCATTTGGAAGGGGTATTCACTTTTGAAGAAGAAGTTAGCAGCAGCAGTACTAAGCTTTTCCATTATGCTTACCATCGGAGCAGGAAGCGCTTTCGCGGATTCCAAAATGGATAAAGTCATCGACAAGACCATCGGAAGTAAATACGTATCCGGCGGTGTATCGACCAACGGCTTTGATTGCTCCGGATTTACAATGTACGTTTTTGATAAGATCGGTATCAATCTGCCACACCAATCCGGTTCCCAATACCAAATGGGTACCGCCATTTCCCGGGACGATCTGAGAGCGGGAGATCTTGTATTTTATAATACCAGCGGTAAAGGTGTATCCCATGTCGGCATTTATGTCGGTGAGGGCAAATTCGCACATGCTTCATCCTCCCGTGGTGTAACCATCAGCACGATGAGTGACAGCTACTACGTCAACCGTTACGTTGGCGCCAAACGGATCATGAGTACAGATGCTTACCAATCCGTTACTTCTGATTCCCAAGACAATGATGACGTGCAATAAGTTGTCGTAAAACGGGCACTCTTCCATGATTTTTGCCGAAATCTGGAGGGGGCCTGTTTTTTTTGTCTATAAAATTACTTACCCCTCTCAATATCCGCAAAACATAAATCTACCCAAATTTCCTCCATTTCATAAAATATTTTTACCACTTTGTCAAGTTTCCGCCTTTCAGGAAATTTCTGAGTCGAATCAGGCCAGTTATGGATATAATTAGGTATAGCTAGTGCTGTTGCTCCCTATGAAAGGAGGCCGGTGGCCTTATGATTAGCTCCCCCGTTACATTCCATGTGGTTCCCATGGAGATCAGCCATGCTGAAGACATCGCCGCATGGAATTACAAAGCGCCTTATAATATTTACGAATGGATGCCTTGGTCCCAAATGGAGGCGCTTGGCATTGAATTTGGCGATCCAGAGCTCCGCAGGGACCAGTATGTTTCCGTGGTCAACGAGCAAGGCATCCTTTGCGGCTTTGCGCAGTTGTTTCCGATGGAGGGTGTCGTCAGGCTGGGTATTGGAATGCGCCCCGAGCTTTGCGGACACGGTCTTGGCCACATTTTCATGGAAGCCATCGTTCAGGCCGCGCTAAAGCGGTATCCCGGGCGGGAGATTGATTTGGAAGTATTGACCTGGAACCAGCGGGCGATCCGAACATACCAAAAATGCGGCTTCACGATCACGGATACTTATGAACGCCTTACTCCAACCGGAAATAAGCCATTTTATTGCATGGTCTATGATAAACAACATAACGTTCCATTAAATTGAAAATTTTAGTGTTGAAATCGTCCACTTTTTTGACACAAATGCTATGATAACGCTTCACCATCCTATATAATGTAGGAAGCAGCTTACATGGAGGGGACGGATGAAGATGCAGAAATGGATCATGGGCGGTTTGTTTTTCGCAGCCTGTGCCTTTGCGGTAGTGCTCTTGTTCACATTGCCCGGCAAAGCAGAGGTAGCCGAAGAAAATAACCCGACGATGCCGCAAGTCACACTGGATGCCACCAGCGCCGAAGCGATTGTACAGGCAAGCTGCATTACCTGCCACGGTGATCAGCTACAGGGCGGTCTAGGCCCTAGTCTGCAGCAGGAAGGCGGCCAGCATAACGCAGAAGAAATCTACACCATTGTTACGAAGGGACGCGGCCAAATGCCGTCTTTCAAGGATAAGCTTGCTCCCGAAGAGATTGCGAATGTTGCCATGTGGCTTGCAGAGAAGAAATAAACCTGACCTTAAAAATACAGAATGCCCGTACAAAGGATATTCAGACATCCTTGCACGGGCATTTTTATATCTATTCCTATGATAGGTCGGTTTCTCCTGCGCCTAACGCGTTTTGTCGAAAGCTTCGTTAAATTCATGCGCCTGGCGGAACTCTAGCGCGGCAAGCCCGCTCTCTTCTTTTGCGGACAAGCGCAGAATTACCGTTTTGTAATCAATTGTAATATGCGGATGATGATCAAAGGCTTCCGAGATCGCAGCCACCTCATCCACAAAGGCGATACCCTTCATATATTCATTAAACATATATTTACGCACCATCATATTCGGCTCCAGCTTCCAGCCCTCCAGCTTACTTACCTGCTCACGCAGCTCTTCCTCCGTAAAATGCAATTTGTTTCCTCCCTTACTAAGTTAGCCGTAAAGTCCGTACAGCCCAGCTCCCCATATCCCTTAAACAAAACATCCCTCAGCTTCGGTAAAGTCCAAGGGATGCGCCAGGATGAAGGCTTTTTTTCGGTTTAATGTATTCTAAGATCCCGGCAAATAGTACTCGGCATCTTCAATTTTACCACGGGCCGCAGACAGGGGGCAAACCGTCCTCCTGTTACTCTGCTGTTCTGCTGCTCTAAATGAGTACAACCGAGGCCAAATCCTCTTCACCCAGCAAAATATTGATACGGTGCGTCTCCTTGTCATAGATAACCACACCACTGCCTACCTGAATAACAGGCTCGTTGCCCAGCGCGTAGAATAGATCCTCTGCGAGCGCTTCCCATACCTCCAGCTTGGATTCCTGCGGCAGTTCCTGCCACTCATCCGGCTCCATCTCAAAAAACACATACCCGTCAGAAATACGTCCGACTGCTTCCGTCAAATCACTAAGAATCTCGCTGTAATCTCTGCCATGTTTCACACCCACGTGTATCACTCCGTTTTCTTCACAGATGAATAATAACTTACCTTATCATTATAGCCGAAAAAATGACTTCACAAAAAACGGAATACTGACGATAAATAAGAATATACGTGATTTGGTTACGTGCAGGGTGTCCCGCCGCTGTTCAAGGATGAAATATGCGGTCTGAACGGATCACTTCTTAATTCTCATGGACGAGGTGCATAATGGAAATTTCAACATTACTAGGCTTAGTATTTGGTCTCATCGCAGTTGTCTGGGGAATGATGCTCAAACATGCCCCGCTTACCAGCTTGGAAAATCCGGCAGCTTATGTCATTATCTTTCTTGGTACGACTGCCTCAATCTTTGTGGCCTTTCCCATGTCGGAGGTCAAGAATGTACCCAAGCTGTTCAAGATCCTCTTTATTAAGAAAAAGATGGTCAGCAAAGCTGAACTGATTACAATGTTCATGGAATGGGCTTCCATTACACGGCGCGAAGGTCTGTTGGCGCTGGAGTCCAAGGTCGATGAGATCGAAGATAACTTCCTCCGTAACGGTATGCGGATGATTATCGACGGCAACGACCAGGAATTTGTCCGCGATGTGTTAATGGAAGATATTCATGCTACAGAAGACCGGCATAAAGCGGGAGCCCTGATCTTCTCACAAGCGGGGATGTACGCTCCTACCCTAGGGGTATTGGGTGCCGTTATCGGGCTGATTGCCGCTCTGGCGGATATGAGTGATATGGACGTTCTGGCGCACGCAATTGCCGGAGCCTTTATTGCTACATTGCTCGGTATTTTCACCGGTTATGTAATGTGGCATCCGATGTCCAACAAGCTCAAAAGAATTTCCAAGCGTGAAATTGAAATCCGGCTGATGATGGTAGAGGGTCTGCTGTCTATTCAATCCGGAGTATCCACAATCGCTATCAATCAGAAGCTTTCCGTCTTCCTAACACCTTCTGAACGTGTCAAGCTAATCGAAAAGGGAGGCGGCTCAAGTGAGCAAAAAGACTAGGCATGAAGAACACGAAGAGCATGCCGATGAATCCTGGCTATTACCCTATTCCGACCTGATGACGCTCCTAGTGGCGCTGTTCCTCGTTATGTATGCCATGAGTGCTACAGACGCCAAGAAATTTGAAGACATGGCTGATGCCTTTAGCTCTGCGCTCAGTGGTGGTGGCGGTGTTCTGGAGTATCGTTCCGATGCCCCGACAAATACCCAGCTTGATCAGGGTAAGCAAGATAAAATGAACAGTGTTATTGATAAGAATACCGGCGAATCCGACATGGCCAAGCTGCGGGCGAAAGAGCAAGAGGATCTGGAGAAACTAAAAAAGCAGTTTGATCAGTATATTGAAAAGAACGGGCTGACCGATTTGCTCAGCACCAAGCTGAATCAATCGCAATTGATGATTACCATCAGCGACAACGCCCTCTTTGCTTCAGGACAGGCAGACGTAAAGGATGATTCCCGCCAGCTTGCCAAATCAATCTCGAACATGCTGCAGCAATTCCCTGATTATGACGTCCTCGTACAAGGGCATACGGATAATATTCCGATTTCCAATACCAGCTATTCATCTAACTGGGACCTCAGCGTAGACCGTGCACTGCATTTCATGAAAATCCTGCTGCTGAATCCGAATCTGAATCCCGTTAAATTCAGTCCTATCGGATATGGGGAATACCATCCAATCGCCCCCAATGACACTACTGCCGGACGGGCCAAGAACCGCCGCGTAGAAGTTTCTATTCTGCGCAAATATCAAGAAGTCACTGAACCAAAGGGCATTACCCTCCCTAACCAATAATAGGCACTCAGATAAAAGAGCTGTTCCAACGATCCCGCGAGAGATCTTCTGGAACAGCTCTTTGCTTTCTTCGGCAGCACTTTCTAATGGCTACTGCAGCTCATAGTTTAGCATTTCCCCAAGTTCTTGCTTCTCCTGAGGCGACAGCTCACGCCACTCTCCGGTTTGCAGCGTCCCAAGGCGGATATTCATAACCCGGATACGCTGCAGCTTTCTGACCTCATAACCAAAGGCGCTGCACATGCGGCGTATTTGCCGGTTCTTGCCTTCAGTCAGGATAATGCGGAATACCCGCTCTGTCATTCTTGTCACTTCACAGGGCAGCGTTCTGCCGCCCAGGATCTTCACTCCACTCGACATCCCGGAAATGAAGGAAGGCGTGACAGGCCGGTCTACAGTGACTACGTATTCCTTCTCATGCTTGCCTTCGGCCCGCAATATCTTGTTAACAATGTCTCCATCATTGGTAAGTAAGATTAACCCCTCTGAGTCCTTGTCCAACCGGCCGATCGGAAAGATGCGCTCCTGATGTCCGACAAAGTCAACAATATTCCCCTGAATGTGGCTTTCCGTGGTCGATGTGATGCCCACCGGCTTATTAAGCGCAATGTAGACGATCTGGCTTCCCGTTTCCAGCGGCTTGCCATCAATCCGTACTTCATCGCCAGGAACGGCCTGACTGCCGAGTACGGCCGGCTCACCGTTAATGGTAACCCTGCCGCCTTCCACCAGCTTGTCTGCTTCACGGCGTGAACAATAGCCTGTCTCACTTATGAATTTATTAATTCTCATGATTGTCTTCACTCCGTTCTTTATTCATGCCCTGCTCTGCAGCAGGCTCAACTGGTGCGGGCAGTTTAATAATAACCTCCGTCCCGCAACCGTATTCACTGCGAATCTCCAGACTGCCTTTGTGAGCCTGGATAATCCGCTGGCTGACCATCAGCCCAAGTCCCGTCCCTGACTCTTTATTGGTATAGAACGGCTCGCCCAGCTTGGGCAGCATATAATCGGGAATGCCGCCTCCCTCGTCAGAGATCACAATAACAACAGAGTCTTCATCCATATACTGCTCCAGTGTGATGGTTCCGCCGTCCGGCATGGCTTCAATGGCATTCTTGACGATATTAATAAATACCTGCTTGAGCTGGTTCTCCTCGCAATGCACCGTTGCCGGCAGCTCTGCGAACCGTGACTCAAACTCTATGCCAAAGAGATGGGCCTGGCTGCTCAGAAGGGAAATTACATCATTTAGAATGTGCCGGACATCCTTTTGCTGAAAGTGAACTGCCTGCGGCTTGGCCAATATCAGAAATTCACTCACAATGAGATTAATTCGTTCCAGTTCGGAGAGCATTAAGTCAATATGCAGCGGGACCAGCACCTGCTTTTCTTGTTGAAGCTGCAGGAATCCCCGTAGCGTTGTCAGCGGATTACGGATTTCATGGGCAACCCCGGCGGCAAGCTGTCCTACCGTCGTCAGCTTCTCAGAGCGTCTCAGCAGCTCTTCGATCCGGTTGCGCTCTGTCATGTCACGGGATACGTGGACAAAGGCCTGTGGCCGTCCCTCTTCGTCGCGAATGATCGAGGTGCTGACACTGACTTCGACCATCGAACCGTCTCGCTTCAGCCTTACAGTCTCTACCGGAGGCAGAACAGCGCCATTCTTCAGCTCCCTAAGCCTTTCTTCTTCCTGTTTCTGCACCGTAGCCGGTACCAGATAAGGCGGCTTAACCAGGGCATCTGCGGCACTCCAGCCGTACAGATCCTCAAATGCTCTGTTCGTACTGGTGATCCGTCCATCCATATCTACAGTATGAATCGCATCGGAGGTGCCGTTGATCACCGATTCCAAATGTTCCTTAACCGCCCGGTTCTCTTCCAGCGTCTGCCCTAACCGGTTCGTATGCTGGGAAAGATGGGAGGTCATCGCATTAATCCTGTGGGCCAGCTGTCCCAGCTCATCCCGGCTGTCCACCTTTAACGGCGGCTCAAATTTGCCTTTTGCCACATCATTGACCTTGGCCAGAATATCCTGAATCGGACGCGTTACCACACCGGCAAGCACATAGCTGCACACGAAAAAAATGATAAGCAGCAACAATGAAGTAGTGATATTATTGAACAATTGGTCTTTGATGACCGAAGAAATGACCGAATAGTCCATGACTACAGAGACGACATAATCATCAGCACCCGGCTGGTTGATCGGGATGAAGCTTTTGAGCACTCTTTTGCCAAGAGCCTCCGTATCCAGCGTGACCGGCTGCCCTTTGCCGAGGGCTGCCATCATCGCCGACTTATCCTCTTCCACATTGCCAAAGATATAGGTGCCGAATTTAATGGGACGGCTGCGCAGCTTCTCATTCACGCGGTCTTCACCATTAGGCATCATGCTTGCAGAGGCAAAGGTTTTGGGATTGATTCCTGTGACCTCCAGAAGTCCCGGATTGACCTCTTTGGACTGCTGAACGATCTCATCGGGATTCATAATTTTGACGTAATCACTCACTGCTGTACTCCGTATGTAAGGATCTATGATGTAGTTAGTCGAGGCATCGTGATAATATCCCCACTTTTCAATGAACTTAGGATTGGAAGTCGAAAATTCAAAAGGTCCGGACCAGAAATTCTCAAGGCTCTGCCCCTGCTGAACGGATACTTTCTGACCGGCAAACAGCTCGAGAAATGCGACGTACCAATACCCCATTCCTTTGGTAGGCAGTCCAATCTCATTAGGATCAGACGATTTGGCAACCACTATATCATCATCAGTCTTGACCAGAAGTGAAATATTAGACACACCAAGCTTATCCGCCAGGTACACCAGCTGTTCATTCTTCACATTCTTGATATCCGGGTCAAGCTCTTCAGAGGCTAGAATGGCGGTCATCCGCAGGTTCTGAGCCAGCTGATACTGCACATAGTTCGAGCTATAGCTGCTCTGTTCGACTGAAACGGCAATCTGCATGGCGGTCATCTTCATATTATTTTCACTTTCAATACGCAGATTATCACGGGCCGCGTAAAGATTCAGTGTAAGATTGAGCGCCAAGATCAGCAGTACCGAACCAAAAATAATAGCCGATAATTTCGTTTTTATGGACAAGCTGCTTTTTCACCTCTTATCCGCTGGTAAATCCTAGCGGAGTGTTCATGAATATCATACCTTTTGCCTATCCATTTGAAAAGACATTTCAGAGACGGGGCATATTTTGCGAAGCATTGAATTTTATAGGGAGTTTCTCTACAATGGATAAGAAAAACATAAGGTTAATCCACAGGATATACACATATAAACATTTTATTAAATTCTAATGTGTACAATATTGTGTATAAGTCGGCGGTTATCCACAGACTTATACACAATTTGTTCAGAACGAATATTTGTTCGTTGCACAAGGTACAGAATAAGAAGGGAAGATGCACTTGAATATATTACTTGATGAACTGCCGCCCGAAGAGCGGGAGGCTCATGAATATTGGATGCGGGAGGCGATTGCGGAAGCCCGCAAAGCAGAAGCACTGGGCGAGGTTCCCATCGGAGCAGTAATTGTCCGCCATGGCGAAATCATCGGGCGCGGCTACAATCTGCGTGAGACCACAATGGACTCCACGGCTCATGCTGAAATGGTAGCCATCCGCAAGGCCAGTATAGCTATGAATTCCTGGAGGCTGCTCGATTGCCGGCTCTACGTTACCCTTGAGCCCTGTCCGATGTGTGCGGGGGCTATGGTTCAATCTAGAGTCCCTCTCACGGTATATGGCACAACAGACCCTAAAGCCGGCTGTGCAGGCACCCTCATGAATCTGCTGGAGGAACCGCGGTTCAATCACCGGACCGAAGTCATTCAAGGGATCTTGCAGGAGGAGTGTGCGGATCTGCTGACTTCCTTTTTCCGCCGCTTGCGCCAGAAGCCGTCCAAGCTATAGTTATTCGCAAAAATGACCAAGGAGGATTATATGTCTCTTAAACTGTACAATACGTCTCAAGGTATCTATCTCTCCCTGCTGCAGCTCCATGATGCGGAAGAGCTGCTTCAGCTGCGCCTGCGCAACAAGGTACAGCATCAGCCGTTTGAACCACTGCGCGAGGACGATTATTTTACCCTTGAAAGCCAGAAGCAGCTCGTTGGCCAGCGTTTGGAGGATGCCCGTCAGGATAGAGCCTATATGTTTGGCATCTTTCTGCTGGACGGACAATTAATTGGGCAGGTTACCATTTCCAATGTGGTACGTGGCGTCGGACAGTATGCCGATATCGGCTATTTTATTGACCATGAGGTACAAGGAAAAGGGTATACCAGCGCCGCTGTAGGCTTAATCCTGGAGTATGCCTTCCATGCTCTTGGGCTGCATCGGGTACAGGCTTGCATCCTGCTGCATAACGAAGGCTCCCGCCGTGTATTGGAGAAGAACAGGTTTCAGGCAGAAGGAATTGCCCGGCGTTTCATTAAAATCAACGGCCAGTGGCAGGACCACCGCACCTACGCTATTCTGAGCGATGATTACTATCCGGAGAAGGGACAGCATTAGCCCTCACTACATATTGCAGCCAAACTATGTAAACCAGTGGAAACGGTTCGCCGTCCTCAAAAGCATATAAATTTTTATATTTGAACAAAAAAATCCCGCATGAGCGCGAACAATACGCACGCATGCGGGATTTCTATGTTGCTTAGATTAATAAGTGCCCATTCCACCGAACTGCTGTTGCAGCTCTTCCATTGTAACTACATCATCGCCCTGCGGGATGCCAATCGTGAAGGTCTGCTTCTCATTAACTTTGCTGTATTGGTTGCTTCCGGTTAATGACAGGCTGACGTTCGTTCCTTGCTCAGGATCTTTGACGATGATATCCATCAGCAGGTTTTGGTATACAGGGAAGCTATCTTTGTCGATCGCGGTATCGAGTTTGAATTGGTTGATCGTCAGATACTTGTTCAAATCAGCCAATCCTTTGTCGACCTCAGCTCGGGTCTCGCTGGACTGCAGCTCTTCTTTGGCTTTGGCTAAATCAGCCTCGTCAATTTGCAGCATAGTCTTGTATTCTTCCTTACCCACAATATCAATAATCTTCGGCAGTGCATTATTCACGAGGATTGTAAGTGCTTCTTTGACATTGTCATTGGTCACCTGGAACTGAACCACTTGTTTAGCCTTGACGTCCTCCGGTAATGCTGCATCTTTAGGTTTGATGTCGGTAAAATATTTTTCTTCATCATACTCAGCCAACAGTGTGCTTACCACTTCATTGGAGAGCTTTTGCATTTTTTGCGTGTCTACTGAAGCCGGGCTCCATTCGGTGCCGCCCTGCTCTGCCAGTTCCTTCAGGTCAAGTTCTACGTATTTCCCTACAATTGTCTCCGGAAGCGGCAAGAACGGAATCGACGGTACTTTGACGTACATCTTCTCTGCGGTCATTACCATAGGGATGTTAAAGGACATCGCCATATCGCCCTTCAGGTTCAGTACCATAGTCATTTCTGTCTGCATCGGATCCGCTTGGTATACCCCATTCACGGAAATATCAGCGTTCTTCAGCATACTGAGCACCATACCTGTCGTGGCATCCGTTGTACCTTCACCGGCTTCCACAGTCAGGTTGTTAATGACTAGCTTGCTCTTCATTTCATATGAAGTCAATGCAGTCGCTTTAGCGGCAGCCGATTTCAGGGCCTCTTTTGGTGCCTCTTGTTTGTTCGCGCATCCCGGCAAAATAATTGCAGCTGCAAGCAGCAATGCGGAAGCGGATAACCCCCATTTTTTGTTCATTGTTGTTCTCCTCTCCCATGTAAAAAAATTGTTTCCCCTTCCTAATGATAAACCATTTGGCAAAAAGGGGAAACAGTTCATTTCTCCTTTCTTTTCCGGAGGTGTTATCCCTGCGGATTATGATGATCTACATGGTTAGCCTGTTTGACCTTTTTGGAGCCGGAAAGCGGCTTGGGCGCTGAAGAATGATGTTCTCCTCTAGGCTCGTGATTGGTGTCTACCCCGGGAACCGGCATACTTTTAGGCTTGCTCATTTTTAATTCCCTCCCTATGGATTAGTCAAATCTTGTAGCGCTTGTGCACATTCATGAATCTGTCTTGAATACTGCTGAGCGAGTAATTGTACGGCATCGGTACGCTCATCGGTATGCCTTCCGGCTTGCTCGGCATCAATCAGATTCACAGCCACTTCACGGCTATCGACATAAGTGCAGCGAAAATCAAGAGAATAATCCTGCCGCCCTGCCGCATTGAAATGAATCAGCAGACTGTTCTGGTCAGCTGCATCTCCCTGCACACTAAAGCTGTCTCCATCCTCCATCAGTGCAGGCAGACGCTCCTGCCATGCGGTAACCAGACTTTGCTGGTCCAGTTGCAATTGTCGGTTCATTGTTCTTATCAGCCTCCCTTCTTTAATACATTGCGGAGAAAAGAGGGTTTTTATTCCCTCTGGAACAGGTTCCAAAAATAAGAATAAAAAAAGATCACTCCTCCTAAGAGGAATGACCTTCGTATATGCAGGACTTTTATCCTTTAACCGATCTTCCGGATCGAGTTCAAATGCTCAACCAGTCTGTTCCAGGTATCGGTGATACCCTGCAGCATACCCATATCCAGTACCTGCTGCAATGCTTCTCTTGTAGCATATTCCGCGCGATTAATGACTTTAGTCCCATTTTCTGTTTCGACGAAGATTAAGGTAACGAGCGTCTCAGGCATATTATCTGCAACGTTGCCCTCCGCATCGGAGAAATAATCTACATACACGATCTTCTCTGGTGCAACGATCTCACGGTATACACCCTTGCCCCATGATTCCATGCCATAGAAATCGCCCTGGTTCTTGTCCTCGCACTTCATACAATAATGCCAAACGCCGCCCACACGGAAATCCATATGGCATACCGGAAGCGTCCAGCCTCTAGGCCCCCACCAATGCTTCAGATGCTCTGCCTGCGAAAACGCCTGAAATACCAGCTCCCGAGGGGCATTGAACTCACGTTCCAGAATAAGCACCTTATCCTCTACCTTGGATACCATTTCATTTGCCATTTTTAAATTCCTCCTCGATCTTCCTAGTGGGTTAAGACAGTTCTACCACAGCGTTCGCAAAGCTCATCCATCATCTCTTATTCAATCTTGCTGCTCTTCTACTGCTTGCTTACCTTGTACTTTCTGTAAGTAGTCATCCAGCCGGTCGAACCGTTCCTCCCAGATGTGACGATAGCTGCTCAGCCAATCCTCCAGCTCCTGAAAAGGTTCGGGCAGCAGGCTATAGATCCGGCGGTTAGCGTCCACCCGGGCCTCCACAATGCCAGCCTCACTTAGAACACGCAAATGTTTGGATGCTTGAGGCTGGCGCAGTTGCAGCCTTTCAGCGATTTCCCCTACAGTTAGCGGGCGTTCGCGCAAAAGCTCAACAATCTGCAGGCGGTTAGGCTCTGCCAAGGCACTCATGACATTCGAATTCATAGTCATCATCCATTCTTAGCTGTGAAGGTACGTACCCTTCATTAAGTGTCTGGCTTTTGTATTCCCTTGCTCGATATAAATATACCATTACGAGAATATTCCTGTAAAGGAATATTTAAAAAATTAAATTCCACAACCTTATTTTTCTCAACCTGCTGTACAAAAAAAGCCGCCTTCCAAGGAAGGCGACTTCTATCTGTAAATTCATTTAATTAAAAGGAATGGCGGAGAGGATGGGATTCGAACCCATGTGGGCTTGCACCCTAACGGTTTTCAAGACCGCCCCGTTATGACCGCTTCGGTACCTCTCCAATGCATCTAAATTTCACATGCATTAGGAATTGTACCACACAATACAAACAATAAGCAACTGTTTTATTAAGAAACTTTAGGACTAATACATTTTACATTACGCATATACGGCTGAAGGGCCTCTGGAATCTGGATACTGCCATCTTCTTGCTGGTAGTTCTCCAGAATAGCGGCGACCGTCCGGCCGACAGCAAGTGCAGAGCCATTCAGCGTATGAACAAACTCCGGCTTGGATTTGGGTTCCTTGCGGAAACGGATATTCGCCCGGCGCGCCTGGAAGTCCTCAGTATTGGAGCAAGAGGAGATTTCACGGTACATGCCGCTCTCCGGCAGCCAAACCTCCAAATCGTAAGTCTTAGCCGAAGTAAAGCCCATATCTCCCGTGCACAGGCCCAGGACACGGTATGGCAGCCCCAGAAGCTGCAGTACACGCTCAGCATCCGCAGTCATCTTCTCAAGCTCCTCATACGAGGTCTCAGGGGTGGTGAGCTTCACCAGCTCCACCTTGTTGAACTGGTGCTGGCGGATAAGTCCGCGGGTATCACGTCCTGCCGACCCTGCTTCAGAACGGAAACAGGAGCTGTAAGCGACATGATATTTGGGTAGGTCTGCCGCTGTCAAAATCTCCTCACGATAATAATTCGTCACCGGGACTTCAGCCGTAGGAATTAAGTAGTACTCTGTATCCCGCAACTTGAACAGATCCTCTTCAAACTTCGGAAGCTGGCCTGTACCATATAAGCTATCCTTGTTGACGATATACGGCGGCAGCATTTCTTCATAATTATGCTCTCCACTGTGAAGGTCCATCATAAAGTTAATCAGGGCACGTTCAAGACGCGCTCCAAGTCCCTTATAGAAAACAAATCTGGAGCCGGTTACCTTAGCAGCAGCTTCAAAATCAATGATATCCAGCTGTTGTGCCAGCTCCCAATGTGATTTTGGTGTAAATCCGAATTCTCTTGGCTGCGACCAGCGGCGCAATTCAACATTCTCTTCCTCGGATTTACCTACTGGTACAGATTCATGCGGAATGTTCGGAATACTCATCGTCAGTTCGTCAATCTGAGTCTCCAGAACACGCACTTCATCATCGAGTTCTTTAATGCGGTCAGAAACGGTCCGCATCTCTGCAATTAAATCATCAGCCGGTTCGCCGTTTTTCTTCTTCTTAGCAACATCACCGGAAACAATATTCCGGCGGTTCTTCAAACCCTCTGTCTCTTGCAGCAGCTCACGGCGGCGCAGATCCAGCTGCGGAAATCCGGCGATCAAATCGAGCGATTTACCGCGTTTGTTAAGCGCCTCTTCTACCTTTGCGTAATCACTGCGCAATACTTTTACATCTAGCACAAAGTTTCCCTCCTGAAAACAGCCTAAACTCTTTCAAATTGCTGTTTTGCAGCACTGAAAGAGTCAGAATGTTCTTATATGCAGTTCTATTGTTTGGCTGCCAGGCTTGCCTCTACCATATCGGCAAAATACTGGTGCAGCCGGTAATCTTCTGTCAGTTCCGGATGAAAGGAGGAGACCAGCAGATTGCCTTCACGCGCAGTTACAATCTCATCCTTGTAAACCGTGAGCACATCCACATTCGGACCCGTCTCATTAATAAGAGGAGCACGGATAAAGACGGCACGCACCGGCTCATCTATCCCTTTAACCTTCAGATCACATTCAAAACTTTCCCGCTGGCGGCCAAAGGCATTCCGGGCAACGGTAATGTCCATCAGTTCGAGATGTCCGGGCTCACCGCCGGCGATTCTCTTCGCCAGTACAATCATGCCGGCACATGTTCCAAAAATAGGCTTGCCCAAGCCTGCAAAATCGCGTATCGCTTCTATGAAGCCATACTTGCGCATCAGCTTGCCTATCGTTGTACTTTCTCCACCAGGTATAATGAGCCCCTGGACCTCATCCAGCTGCTCTACACGCTTGATGGGCAGGCCCTCAGCCCCAGCCTTCTCTATACTGACAATATGTTCTGTTACGGCGCCTTGAAGCGCCAACACTCCTATTTTCATCCGGACAACCTTCTCTCTATTAAAGGCCGCGCTCCGACATACGTTCAGCCGGACTCAGAGTTGCGATATCAATCCCCTTCATTGGCGTGCCAAGGTTCTTGGATACTTCAGCGATCAGTTTATAGTCAGTGAAGTGAGTAGTTGCCTCTACAATCGCACGGGCGAATTTCTCGGGGTTGTCCGATTTGAATATACCGGAACCGACGAATACGCCATCCGCACCAAGATGCATCATCAAGGCTGCATCAGCCGGAGTAGCTACACCCCCTGCGGCAAAGTTAACAACCGGCAGCTTGCCGAGCTCGTGAACTTCAAGCAGCAGCTCGTAAGGAACACCTAAAGTCTTAGCTTCGTGAAAAAGCTCGTCTTTGGACAAGTTGGTTACCTTGCGGATCTGGCTGTTGATAAAACGCATATGGCGTACGGCTTCCACGATGTTGCCCGTTCCCGGTTCACCCTTAGTACGGATCATCGAAGCTCCTTCATTAATGCGGCGCAGCGCTTCACCCAGATCTTTCGCTCCGCAGACAAAAGGGACTGTAAACTCACGTTTGTTGATATGGAATACTTCATCGGCAGGCGTGAGCACTTCGCTTTCATCCAAATAATCTACGCCCAGAGATTCAAGAACCTTCGCTTCTACATAATGACCGATACGGGCTTTGGCCATAACGGGAATGCTCACCACTTTGATAACTTCTTCTACGATTGTAGGATCAGCCATCCGGGCTACACCGCCTGCTGCGCGGATATCAGAGGGTACACGTTCCAGAGCCATTACAGCTACTGCACCCGCAGCCTCGGCAATTTTCGCTTGCTCTGCATTCATGACGTCCATAATGACGCCGCCTTTTTGCATTTCTGCCATGCCTCTTTTAACTCGCGATGTTCCAGTTTCCATGATTCAAGCCTCCCGATTGATCTTATCTAACTTGCCACTTTACCGCAAGGCGGCTATATATACAACCTATTTACTCGAATTATTCACTGCACCAGACATTACTGCCCTAGAACAGGTTCTTAATTCCTGTAAACAAATCGCTGAAAAAATCGCCTATTGCTCTCATCAGCAGCTTGAACCAGCCAGCCTTCTCCGCTTCCTCTGCGGTAATCAGATTGACCGTTTTCTCCTGAACCTGAGACATGCCTTCAACCTTGTAGGAGTAAGTAACCTTGCCCACTTTGGAAGCATTGGCAATTGGGGCTACCAGTGTTGCTGCATCATTAACCGCAACCGCCGTGTTAATCTGTGGTGCAACCGTTCCTTTAGGCACGATAAAAGTAACTCCGGCATCGGTAACGATGGACACATCTTTCTTTTTGCCTTTTTGCACGGGCACTGTTTCATTGCCGGCAATCACGGCTTTAGGGGCCACTACCTGTTTGATTTCGAAATTATTAAAGCCAAAATCAAGTACTTTCTTGGTTTCTGTGAAACGGTGTGCTTCCGAGTTGGCGCCCATAACGACACTGATCAGCCGCATGCCGTCGCGAACAGCCGTACCAGTGAAACAGTTGCCGGCATTGTTGGTATGTCCTGTCTTCAGCCCGTCAAGGCCGGGATAAGCGTATGCCTTAAAGTTGGCGATATCCTTGTTCGCTTCCAGCATCCAGTTGTAGTTAACCATCGGTTTGTCATCCCGTTGACGGAACTTATAAGACTGAATGGTTGTGAATTCTGTGAAATCAGGGTGGTCCGTTACGATATATTTGGCAAGAATCGCTGCGTCCATGGCTGACATTACGGTTTCACGATCGACTTTGGGCTGGAACTTAGCTGGCATATCGGCACGGTCAAGACCGGTAGAATTGATAAAGTAAGCCGTCTTCATTCCCATCTTCTTTGCAGTTTCATTCATTAGAGCTACAAATTCCTGCTCCGATGACGAAACAAGCTCAGCCAACGCTACGGTGGCATCATTAGCAGAACCAACGGCCATCGCTATGTATAGCTCTCTTACCGTATGTTCATCGCCTTCAGCCAAAAAAATACGCGAGCCGATCTGCTTGGAGGCATTTTCCTGAACAACTACTTTCTGATCCCAGGAAATCTGGCCATTCTTCACGGCATCTGCAACCAGATATTCGGTCATCATCTTCGTCATGCTTGCCGGAGGCAGAGGCTTATCGGCATTCAGGGACAAAAGAACCTCGCCTGTAGTGGGTTCGATCAACACTGCCGAATCTACTTCGAGCTTCAGTGATTCTATATTAGGAATCTTGACTGCAGCTTTCGCCGCAGTAGTGCCAGCGGCAGTACCCTTTTCTGTCGTTGCCGGTGTCTTCACTTCATCAGCGAACACCGAATGTACTGGAGAAGCTAACATATTTAAAAGCAGACCTACTGTCGCTGTCTTAATTACAAATTGTTTACTGCTAAATTTCCGCTTGTGCTTCAATGATTACTACTCTCCTTTTGATCCTCATATCCATTGCTTGTTCTATTCTAACACAGGGGTACCTGCAAAAAAAGACAGACAGGACGAATTTAGTCCTGTCTGTCCGTAATTTATCGAAACCGCCTAATTATAGGGAATAGTTGGGAGCTTCCTTGGTGATTTGTACATCATGAGGGTGACTTTCGCGCAATCCGGCTCCTGTAATCCGGATGAAAGATGTATCATTGCGCAGTTCCTCCAGTGTCTTCGTTCCACAATACCCCATGCCAGAACGAAGCCCGCCGATCAGCTGATGAACTGTATCGGAGAGAGAACCTTTGAATGCGACTCTACCTTCAATACCTTCTGGAACAAGCTTCTTGTCATCATCCTGGAAGTAACGGTCTTTACTGCCCTGCTTCATGGCGCTCATACTGCCCATGCCGCGGTATACCTTGAATTTACGTCCTTGGTAAATCTCGGATTCGCCCGGGCTTTCTTCCGTTCCGGCGAACAGGCTTCCCATCATAACCGCAGATGCTCCCGCAGCAATTGCTTTGGTAACCTCACCGGAATATTTGATACCCCCGTCAGCAATAATCGGAATGCCGTACTCACGGGCAACCGTTGCACAGTCGTAAATGGCCGTAATTTGCGGAACACCGATACCGGCAATTACGCGTGTGGTACAAATTGATCCTGGTCCAATACCCACTTTGACTACAGAAGCGCCAGCTTCAATCAATTCACGGGTTGCGTCTCCGGTTGCCACGTTACCGGCAACAATCGTAAGATCCGGGTACAGTTCACGCAATTTGCGGACAGCATCAATAATATTAATATGATGTCCGTGTGCGGAATCTACTGTAATCAGATCCACGCCGGCTTTCACTAACGCCTCTGTACGTTCAAAAGTATCTTTGGAAATACCAATTGCCGCACCTACCAGCAGACGGCCGTGAGCATCTTTTGCTCCGTTCGGGAATTGAATTGCTTTTTCTATATCTTTAATCGTGATCAGACCTTTAAGAATGTTGTTCTCATCTACAAGCGGCAGTTTCTCGATCTTATGGCGTTGAAGGATACCTTCTGCTTCCTGGAGAGTAGTCCCAACCGCAGCAGTGACCAGATTCTCATGGGTCATCACTTCTTTAATTTGAATATTAAAATCATGGATGAAACGCAGATCTCTATTGGTCAGAATCCCAACCAGCTTGTTGCTTTCATCAACGATAGGTACTCCGGAAATACGGTATTTACCCATTAGGACTTCAGCGTCGGAGACCCAGTGTTCTGGCGTTAGAGAAAAGGGATTAGTAATAACACCGCTCTCGGAGCGCTTTACGCGGTCTACTTCTTCAGCCTGCTGCTCCACTGACATATTCTTATGAATAATGCCAATGCCTCCCTCGCGGGCGATTGCAATCGCCATAGCTGCTTCTGTGACTGTATCCATGCCTGCACTCATCAGAGGGATATTCAGCTTCACATTTTTGCTCAGTACCGTGGCAAGATCCACTTCCTTCGGCAGTACCTCGGATTTGCGCGGCACCAACAGCACATCGTCAAACGTCAAACCTTCTTTACCAAACTTATCTTCCCACACCTGGGTCATTCCTCCTCGATTATCTTTATTCTAACCGCCCACAAACTTTATAAATGAAGAAACTCCGGTTTGAAGTCCATATCCGATAGACACCGAACTAAACAGCGAAGTTATACATATCCGTATCTTCAATTAAGGTTTGAGATGCTTGTCCAAAAATATATTATTGCCATCTTAGCAAAGGGTTTTTGGCCTGTCAAGAATATTACATCATCGGAGGAGGGAATCGGAAAACGGTCACCGGGTAAGCGAATTCTTGGACGAAAGTCCGTATCCAGTGGACATTATCTCCGTATGAATCCATTTATTTTATATGTGCATTCGTTGTTTCAGTGAGCAAAATTAGCCTATATATTGCTTTTGCTACCATCATTTGCACTTTAATCCAACAAAAAAGCCACTGTTGAGAAACTCAACAATGGCTTTGTGTGCTTGGCGGCGTCCTACTCTCCCAGGACCCTTCGGTCCAAGTACCATCGGCGCTGGAGGGCTTAACGGTCGTGTTCGGGATGGGTACGCGTGGAACCCCTCCGCTATCGCCACCAAACGGGCATTTACAGCGTAAATGCTTCAGGAACCTTAATTCCTGAAAACTGAATCCGAAACGAATCTGCGTCTTAAGTTGTTGGATAAGCCCTCGACCGATTAGTATTGGTCAGCTCCATGCATTGCTGCACTTCCACCTCCAACCTATCTACCTCGTCGTCTTCAAGGGGTCTTACTAATTGGGAAATCTCATCTTGAGGGGGGCTTCACGCTTAGATGCTTTCAGCGCTTATCCCGTCCGTACGTAGCTACTCAGCCATGCTCCTGGCGGAACAACTGATGCACCAGCGGTACGTCCATCCCGGTCCTCTCGTACTAAGGACAGCTCCTCTCAAATTTCCTGCGCCCACGACAGATAGGGACCGAACTGTCTCACGACGTTCTGAACCCAGCTCGCGTACCGCTTTAATGGGCGAACAGCCCAACCCTTGGGACCTACTTCAGCCCCAGGATGCGATGAGCCGACATCGAGGTGCCAAACCTCCCCGTCGATGTGGACTCTTGGGGGAGATAAGCCTGTTATCCCCAGGGTAGCTTTTATCCGTTGAGCGATGGCCCTTCCATGCGGTACCACCGGATCACTAAGTCCGACTTTCGTCCCTGCTCGACTTGTAGGTCTCGCAGTCAAGCTCCCTTATGCCTTTGCACTCTTCGAATGATTTCCAACCATTCTGAGGGAACCTTTGAACGCCTCCGTTACTCTTTAGGAGGCGACCGCCCCAGTCAAACTGCCCGCCTGACACGGTCCCCGTACCCGATTAGGGTACCAGGTTAGAACCTAGATACGATCAGGGTGGTATCCCAACGGCGCCTCCGCAGAAGCTTGCGCTCCTGCCTCTACGGCTCCCACCTATCCTGTACAGATCGTACCCAAATTCAATATCAAGCTGCAGTAAAGCTCCATGGGGTCTTTCCGTCTTGTCGCGGGTAACCTGCATCTTCACAGGTATTAAAATTTCACCGGATCTCTCGTTGAGACAGCGCCCAAGTCGTTACGCCATTCGTGCGGGTCAGAATTTACCTGACAAGGAATTTCGCTACCTTAGGACCGTTATAGTTACGGCCGCCGTTTACTGGGGCTTCGGTTCACAGCTTCGGATTACTCCTAACCGCTCCCCTTAACCTTCCAGCACCGGGCAGGCGTCAGCCCGTATACTTCGCCTTGCGGCTTCGCACAGACCTGTGTTTTTGCTAAACAGTCGCTTGGGCCTTTTCACTGCGGCCCCCTCGGGCTATTCACCCTACCGAGGCACCCCTTCTCCCGAAGTTACGGGGTCATTTTGCCGAGTTCCTTAACGAGAGTTCTTCCGCGCGCCTTAGAATTCTCTTCTCGCCTACCTGTGTCGGTTTGCGGTACGGGCACCTTCTCCTGGCTAGAGGCTTTTCTTGGCAGTGTGAGATCATGACCTTCGCTACTATAATTTTCGCTCCCCATCACAGCCCAGCCTTAACGGTGTGCGGATTTGCCTACACACCAGCCTCACTGCTTAGACGGACATCCATCAGTCCGCGTCACTACCCTCCTGCGTCACCCCATCGCTCATAGCGGATTACGGTGGTACAGTAATTTCAAACTGTTGTCCTTCGACTACGCCTTTCGGCCTCGCCTTAGGTCCCGACTTACCCTGAGCGGACGAGCCTTCCTCAGGAAACCTTGGGCTTTCGGCGGATCAGATTCTCACTGATCTTTTCGTTACTCATACCGGCATTCTCACTTGTATGCTGTCCAGCGCTCCTTACGGTACACCTTCAACCCACATACAACGCTCCCCTACCCCAGATGCAAAGCATCTAGCCATAGCTTCGGTGGTGTGTTTAGCCCCGTTACATTTTCGGCGCAGAGTCACTCGACCAGTGAGCTATTACGCACTCTTTCAATGGTGGCTGCTTCTAAGCCAACATCCTGGTTGTCTGTGCAACTCCACATCCTTTCCCACTTAACACACACTTGGGGACCTTAGCTGATGGTCTGGGCTGTTTCCCTTTTGACAATGGATCTTAGCACTCACTGTCTGACTCCCGGCAAGAAGTTAATGGCATTCGGAGTTTGACTGAGCTTGGTAACCCTTGCGGGCCCCGCACCCAATCAGTGCTCTACCTCCACCACTCCATTCACCGAGGCTAGCCCTAAAGCTATTTCGGGGAGAACCAGCTATCTCCGAGTTCGATTGGAATTTCTCCGCTACCCCCACCTCATCCCCGCATTTTTCAACATACGTGGGTTCGGGCCTCCAGTGCGTGTTACCGCACCTTCACCCTGGACAGGGGTAGATCACACGGTTTCGGGTCTACGTCCACATACTTAAGTCGCCCTATTCAGACTCGCTTTCGCTGCGGCTCCGGCTTCTCACCTTAACCTTGCATGTTAAACGTAACTCGCCGGTTCATTCTACAAAAGGCACGCCATCACCCCTAGATCGGGCTCTGACTTTTTGTAAGCACACGGTTTCAGGTTCTATTTCACTCCCCTTCCGGGGTGCTTTTCACCTTTCCCTCACGGTACTGTTTCACTATCGGTCGCCAGGTAGTATTTAGCCTTAGCAGATGGTCCTGCTGGATTCATACGGGGTTTCACGTGCCCCGCACTACTCGGGATCCGTCTCGGAGAGAACACAGTTTAGGCTACAGGGCTTTTACCTCTATCGCGGGCCTTTCCAGACCTCTTCACCTACCATATTCCTTTGTAACTCCATGTGAGACGTCCCACAACCCCAAGGGGCAAGCCCCTTGGTTTAGGCTGTTCCGCGTTCGCTCGCCGCTACTGACGGAATCACTATTGTTTTCTCTTCCTCAGGGTACTTAGATGTTTCAGTTCCCCTGGTCTGCCTCTATCTCTCCTATGTATTCAGAGAGAAGTAACTGCGAATTACCACAGCTGGGTTTCCCCATTCGGACACCCCCGGATCAAAGCTTGCTTACAGCTCCCCGAGGCAGTTTCGTTGTTCGCCACGTCCTTCGTCGGCTCCTGGCGCCTAGGCATCCTCCGTGTGCTCTTATTAGCTTAACCAATGCGTTTTCCGTTAGGAAAATCGCTAGTATCACTATTAATTAAAACTTGTTCACACAAGTTTCAGCTAAAAGATGTTCTAAAACGCAAATTCGTTTCGGTATCCAGTTTTCAAGGATCAAGGTATTACTTGAGAGCTTAAACTCTCAAAACTGACCAACGAGTGAGTAACAGGCCTAAACCTGAGTTTTGGAAGCTAAGCTTCCGATTTGAATGTTTCCGTTGCAGGAAACGATTCTCCATAGAAAGGAGGTGATCCAGCCGCACCTTCCGATACGGCTACCTTGTTACGACTTCACCCCAATCATCTACCCCACCTTCGGCGGCTGGCTCCCTTGCGGGTTACCCCACCGACTTCGGGTGTTGTAAACTCTCGTGGTGTGACGGGCGGTGTGTACAAGACCCGGGAACGTATTCACCGCGGCATGCTGATCCGCGATTACTAGCAATTCCGACTTCATGCAGGCGAGTTGCAGCCTGCAATCCGAACTGAGACCGGCTTTGCTGGGATTGGCTCCACCTCGCGGCTTCGCTTCCCGTTGTACCGGCCATTGTAGTACGTGTGTAGCCCAGGTCATAAGGGGCATGATGATTTGACGTCATCCCCACCTTCCTCCGGTTTGTCACCGGCAGTCACTCTAGAGTGCCCAGCCTTACCTGCTGGCAACTAAAGTCAAGGGTTGCGCTCGTTGCGGGACTTAACCCAACATCTCACGACACGAGCTGACGACAACCATGCACCACCTGTCTCCTCTGTCCCGAAGGCCGCCACTATCTCTAGTGGATTCAGAGGGATGTCAAGACCTGGTAAGGTTCTTCGCGTTGCTTCGAATTAAACCACATACTCCACTGCTTGTGCGGGTCCCCGTCAATTCCTTTGAGTTTCAGTCTTGCGACCGTACTCCCCAGGCGGAGTGCTTACTGTGTTAACTTCGGCACCAAGGGTATCGAAACCCCTAACACCTAGCACTCATCGTTTACGGCGTGGACTACCAGGGTATCTAATCCTGTTTGCTCCCCACGCTTTCGCGCCTCAGCGTCAGTTACAGCCCAGAAAGTCGCCTTCGCCACTGGTGTTCCTCCACATATCTACGCATTTCACCGCTACACGTGGAATTCCACTTTCCTCTTCTGTACTCAAGCCACCCAGTTTCCAGTGCGACCTCAGGTTGAGCCCAAGGTTTAAACACCAGACTTAAATAGCCGCCTGCGCGCGCTTTACGCCCAATAATTCCGGACAACGCTTGCCCCCTACGTATTACCGCGGCTGCTGGCACGTAGTTAGCCGGGGCTTTCTTCTCAGGTACCGTCACTCCGGTAGCAGTTACTCTACCGGACGTTCTTCCCTGGCAACAGAGCTTTACGATCCGAAAACCTTCATCACTCACGCGGCGTTGCTCCGTCAGGCTTTCGCCCATTGCGGAAGATTCCCTACTGCTGCCTCCCGTAGGAGTCTGGGCCGTGTCTCAGTCCCAGTGTGGCCGTTCACCCTCTCAGGTCGGCTACGCATCGTCGCCTTGGTGAGCCGTTACCCCACCAACTAGCTAATGCGCCGCAGGCCCATCTCCTTGTAGCAGATTGCTCCGCCTTTCATCCTCCGTCCATGTGGACAAAGGAATTATCCGGTATTAGCTACCGTTTCCGGTAGTTATCCCAGTCAAAGAGGTAGGTTGCCTACGTGTTACTCACCCGTCCGCCGCTAAGTTATTCCGGAGCAAGCTCCTTCATAACTCCGCTCGACTTGCATGTATTAGGCACGCCGCCAGCGTTCGTCCTGAGCCAGGATCAAACTCTCCAAATTGGTATTTAGAAAGAGCGATTGCTCAATTTGAAACATCTGACGAGAATTTACATTCTCTAATTTTTGGATCTCACTTACGTGATTTCCATACTCACTCGTTGTTCAGTTTTCAAAGATCAAGCTCGTTGTCAGTGCCGATTATCTCGTCACCAGCAACTCTTATAATATATCACATCCAGCCGATCAATGCAAGCTCTTTTTTTAACTTCTTTTCCGAGCCAGGCGTTGATGTTTCGCGGCCAGAAATAGAATATATCATGTATGGTTCTGCATTGCAAGCATTATTTTAAACTAGGTTGGATACACCGCTTCCCGCATACCCTGTAGTCCATTACACCAATTCTAAACCCACAGTGCCCAAGGAACTGCTGTATAATACAGCGGCCCTTGGCTCTGTGAAATAAAACATTGAAATTATTCAGTCTTGTTGCGCATATGCGGGAACAACAGAACATCACGAATTGAAGCAGCATTGGTCAGCAGCATGATCAGACGGTCTACACCGATTCCCAGTCCGCCTGTAGGAGGCATACCATATTCCAGAGCACGGATGAAGTCATCGTCCATCTCATGGGCTTCATCATTGCCCTGCTCCTTCTCCTGAATCTGCGCTTCAAAGCGCTGACGCTGGTCAATCGGGTCGTTCAGCTCACTAAAGGCATTCGCGTGCTCGCGTGCGACGATAAATAGCTCAAAGCGGTCGGTAAACCGCGGATCTTGATCGTTCTTTTTGGCCAGCGGCGAGATTTCAACCGGATGACCCATTACAAATGTAGGCTGAATCAATGTTTCCTCAACAAACTGCTCAAAGAAGGCATTCAGGATATGGCCGAAGGTCATATGTTTTTCAACCGGTACACGGTGCTCCTTAGCCAAAGCTTGTGCTTCCTCATCCGTCATCTGAACACCAAAGTCCACACCCGTTACTTCCTTAACGGCGTCAACCATGGTCACACGGCGCCATCCTGGTGAGAGGTCCACTTCCTGGCCTTGATAGTTGATCTTCTGGCTGCCAAGAACCTCCTGGGCGATATGGGCGATCATGCTCTCGGTCAAATGCATAATATCCTTGTAGTCGGCATAAGCCTCATACAGCTCAATCATGGTGAACTCCGGATTATGACGCGTCGAAATGCCCTCATTGCGGTATACACGGCCGATCTCATAAACTTTTTCGAGTCCGCCGACAATCAGACGTTTCAGATGCAGTTCAATCGCAATCCGCATATACAGCTGCATATCCAGCGTATTGTGGTAGGTGATGAACGGACGTGCAGCGGCTCCGCCGGCAATCGCATGAAGTGTTGGGGTTTCAACCTCAAGGTAGCCAAGGGAATCCAGGTAACGGCGCATCGACTGGATGATCCGCGAACGGGCAATAAAGGTCTGCTGTACTTCAGGGTTAATGATCAGATCTACATAACGCTGGCGGTAGCGCAGCTCAACATCCTTCAGGCCATGATACTTCTCAGGCAGCGGCAGCAGAGATTTGGACAAAACCTCAAGATTGGACACTTTAATAGAGGTTTCGCCAGTTTTTGTTTTGAACACGATACCGCGCACTCCGATAATATCGCCTAAATCGAGAACATTAAAGGCTGCGTATTGTGCCTCAGGGATGCTGTCCTGGCGCACATAAATTTGGATTTTGCCGCTAAGATCCTGAATGTGGGCAAAACTCGCCTTACCCATGACACGTTTAGCCATAATCCGACCGGCAATGCTGACTTCCAGAGCCAGCTCGTCCAATTCCTCTTTTGTTTGTCCGTCATACTTAGCCAGAAGGTCCCCGGCACCTGCTGTGCGGTCATATTTTTTGCCAAACGGGTCAATTCCCAGTGCCCGCAGCTCGTCCAATTTAGCACGGCGAATCTGCAACAGCTCACTAAGCTCTTTTTCCGTGGTTTCCACGGTATTCATTTCCTCAGTCATGTTCCTCATCCTCTCTAATGCCTCATGTCATATACACAAGAAGAAACGGCTCCACCTCCATAATTGAGGGCAGTCCGTTCCAGTACAAAATATAAGCTATATGTGTTCAGCCATATTTTTCGGGCGATATCTCTTCTTTATTTAGAAAAAAGCTTCCCTAAGGAAGCTTTCCGGGCCCTGTTCCTTCTTCTGCCAGTGCAGTGCAGTTCTCTGTGCGAGGGCAGCATGTCTATTCACAGGCGCAAAGCGCCTGTAGATTACTTCATTCGGATATCAAGAATTTTATATTGAATGACTCCTGCAGGTACACTAACATCTACAACAGTGCCGATTTTCTTACCGATAATAGCTCTGCCTACCGGGCTTTCATTGGAGATTTTATTGTTAAGCGGATCGGATTCGGCTGTACCAACGATTGTGTATTCCATCACATCGCCATATTCCATATCTTCAACGCTTACAGTAACCCCGATACTTACCACATCGGTAACGATCTCATCGCTATTGATGATGCGAGCGTTGCGGAGCATTTTTTCCAAAGTGATAATACGCCCTTCGATAAAGGCCTGTTCATTCTTCGCGTCCTCATATTCGGAGTTCTCGCTGATATCTCCGTAGCCAATCGCCACTTTAATCCGTTCGGCCACTTCGCGGCGTTTCACGGATTTGAGGGTCTCCAGTTCTTCTTCCAGACGCTTAAGTCCGTCCGGCGTAAGGATGACTTCTTTATCGCTCATCTCAACCGATTCTCCTGTCGTATACATTTATTGAAAACACCATACTATATGCGAATCCAGAGGGATAAGAACCCTCCATGCTGCATTGCCCTTGCTGTAACGGCGATTTTATACTGTGAAATTATATTGGAACCGCTACAAAATGTCAATGACGCCCCATATAATGTTCCGGTGTTATCTCTTAAAGCCAGTGGAGACGGTGATTAAACTGCCGAGAGAGACGGATTACGGCCCTCTTGTTCTTCTTCATCTTTAAGCTGTGCGACAAAATCATTCAAGATCCGCACCATTTCATCGCGTTTGGTTTCTTCCATAATGACATCCTTTACGCGGGCAGCAGCCTTAAGACCTTTTAAATACCAGGCTAGATGCTTGCGCATTTCACGAACCGCTACCGCCTCGCCTTTAAGGGCCACCAAACGGTCCATGTGAAGAATCGCCACTTTGATCTTCTCTTCCGCTCCCGGTTCAGGCGTCAGCTCACCTGTGCTCAAATATTGAATGGTCCGGTACAGCATCCATGGATTACCTAACGCGCCGCGTCCAATCATAACCCCGTCGCAGCCGGTCTGATCCAGCATGGCCCGGGCATCCTCAGGTGTGTTAACATCGCCGTTGCCGATGACAGGGATCGAAACAGCCTCTTTAGCCATTTTAATATACTTCCAGTCGGCATGGCCGGTGTAGAGCTGCTCACGGGTACGTCCATGCACACTGACAGCCTGGCCTCCGGCACGTTCCACTGCGCGGGCGTTCTCTTCTACAAAGATATGCTCGCTGTCCCAGCCGATCCGCATTTTTACGGTAACCGGCTTGTCAACGGCCTCTACAACCGCCGAGACCATCTCATAGATTTTGTCCGGATTCAGCAGCCAGCGGGCCCCGGCATCACATTTTGTTACTTTCGGTACGGGACACCCCATATTAATGTCGATAATATCGGCATTGGTCTCCTTATCCACAACTTTGGCCGCCTCAACGAGCGACTTACGGTCTCCGCCAAAAATCTGCAGGCTAAGCGGCTTCTCCCGTTCATCCACGAACAGCATCTCACGCGTACGAGAATTACCGTGCAGAATAGCTTTGTCACTGACCATTTCCGCACATACCAAGCCGGTGCCGAATTCTTTTGCAATCAGCCGGAACGCTGGATTGCATACACCGGCCATAGGAGCCAGAACGACCTGGTTCTTCATTTCAATGCCGCCAATTTTCAGCACAATTCTTCACTTCCTTTAGTTCCATTTTTAATGAATGGACGTCTTCCTAAGTAGAGGGATTGGTCAATTCTTCGACTGAAACCTCAAGAACATCCGCAATTTTATTTAAAATTTTATCTTCCAAATGCCGGTTTCCCCTTTCGGCTGCGCCTAGCACAGCCAGTGAAATTCCGACAGAATCCGCCAACTCTTGCTGGGTGTATCCTTTCAGCTTTCGGAATGCTCTGACCCGCGTTCCCATACGTTTGATGTCCACAAGCGCATTCCTTCCTTTCCGTCTATATCCTGCAGCGCTGCTGTAATGATTCCCCGGAGTCCGGAAGAATCCTCATCCGGCAGTACGATGTCACTAAGCGGAAACAGCACAAACGCCCGTTCCAGCATCCGGGGATGCGGAAGCGTTAAATCTGCCGTATCATAGCTCTGTCCTTCTACCCATAATAAATCAAGATCCACTGTTCTCGGGCCATAACGGATATCACGAACCCGGCCTAGCTGCGCTTCAATGTCGAGCATCACATGAAGCAAGTTCTCCGGCCCAAGCGTGGTGCGGAGGGCGGCTGCCATATTCAAAAACTGCGGCTGGTCGAGATAGCCGACAGGCTCTGTCTCATATACATTAGAGCAGCGTACAACTTCAATCCCGTCATAATGATCCAGCCTGTTCAAAGCTTCCTTCAAGGTGCCTTCGCGGTCACCCAAATTGGCCCCTAAAGCAATATAAGCCTCTGATCCCTCAGAGGTGGAGTGTATAGTCATGGGCCCTGTCTCACTTTCTCGTTCTATGCAGTTCTACAGTCACTCCCTGAAAATGAATGTCGAACGGCGGATGCGGCTTAGTCACTTTGACCGTTACTGCATTGATAACAGTATAAGTGTCCAGTACTGAGGATGCAATATGTTCCGCCAAAGCTTCAATCAGCTTAAAGGACTTTGTTTCGACAATTTTTTTGACGAGCCCATGCACTTCGGCGTAATTTACGGTTTGGTCCAGATCATCCTGAAGACCAGCCCCCCGCAGATCAAGCTCCAGCTCCAGGTCAATATAGTAACGTTGTCCAAGCTTGCGTTCCTCTTCGAACACACCATGATATCCATAATACTCCATGCGGTGCAGCTTCATTTTATCCACCCTGATCCCTGCTTTCTAATACAAAATAGTTCGTTCAGCAATAGCCATCTATTCATGCACCCGCGGAGAGGCGGCATAGAGCATCGCATCACACATAAGTACGGTACGTTTCATCGTGGCCACATCATGCACCCGCACAATCTGGCAGCCTTGGGCAATGCCGAATGCAACGGTAGCGGCGGTTCCCTCCATCACATCATCAGACGGGAGGTCCAGCACGGTACGGATGAATTTTTTGCGGGAAGTGGCAAGCAGCATGGGATAACCCAGCATCGTAAGTTCATCCAGCACCATCATCGCCTGCAAATTCTCCGCATAATCCTTGGCAAAGCCAATGCCTGGATCAAGGATGATATTATGCGGCTTCACACCGGCTTCGAGCGCCAGGCTGATGCTGCCATTGAGGTCAGCTGCCATATCCGCGGCCAAATTCTGATAATTCCGGTCGTGGCGGTTGTGCATCAAAATAATCGGACAGTCTGCCTCAGCAGCCACAGCCGCCATATCAGGATCAGCCTTGCACCCCCAAATATCGTTGATGATATGGGCCCCTGCCCGAATCGCCTGACGTGCCACCTCCGCCTTATAGGTATCTATGGATAATATCAACTGAGGCGCAGCGCGGTGAATGCTCTCAATAACAGGCAGTACACGGGCCAGCTCCTCTTCCAGGCTTACCGGTTGATGACCGGGACGGGTTGACTCTCCGCCTATATCGATAATATCGGCACCTTCAGCAGCCATTTGCAGCGCATGTCTTACCGCTTGATCCGGTTCATTCCATAGTCCGCCATCAGAGAAGGAATCCGGGGTTACATTTAAAATGCCCATAATTAACGTCCGGTCACCAAGGATCAGCTCGCTGTTGTTCCAGCGGTAGGTCCGCTTATAGATTACGGGTCTCATACCGGCTCTCCCATCCTTTCCCTGTATAAAGTAATCAATTGCCCCGTGTATGCCCCGCAGCGCCCTGTGCCTACAGTCAGCGCCTCATCACCGTGCCACAGTGTGGTAACCGGGACAATCTCCTGCACCGAATTGGTGAGAAACACCTCATCGGCAGCCTGAAGCTGTTCCCAGCGGTACAATCCCTCTTCCACGCGGAGTCCGGCGGCAGGAGCCAGCTTCAGGACCATTTCCCGGGTAATTCCCGGAAGGATGCCTGTGGCCAGTTCAGGTGTGTGCAGCACCTTATTGCAGATAAAAAAAATATTGCTCACAATTCCCTCAGCAATGTTCCCTTCTGCAGTCAGCATAAGCCCTTCCGTGCCGCCGGCCGCAGAGGCATATCCGGCAAGCTCCCGTTTGGCCAGTATATTGTTCATATAGTGGAGTGACTTCAGCCTTACCGGTCCTTCGGGGGTATTACGACGCAGCTGCAACAGCTGCAGTCCTTTGCCTTCACTGTAGAGAGCGGCTGGCTGGCGCGGCAATTCTTTGATATAGAGCAAATGATTCGGGCGGCTATAGTCACCAGCCGGAAGACCAAGAATGTCTTCCCCGGCTGTAACTGTATACCGTATATAGGCATCCTTTAGTGCGTTTTTGTCCATCACCCGTGTGATCCAGTCCCGCAGGGACGCTTCATCCGGTACAAATGGAATGCCTAGCTGCCTGCAGCCATCAGCCAGTCTGTCCAGATGACGGCGCAGCAGGAAGGGGACGCCGTTATAGGTGCGAAAGGTTTCAAACAAGCCCATACCGTATAAAAAACCGTGATCCAAGGTGGAGACCACGGCGTCTTTAGCCTCAACTACGCTATTGTTGAGCCCTATATATTTCATGCCGTTTCCCCGGCTCTCCGTTTCAGAAAGTTGCGCAGCATGATGTGCCCATGATCCGTAATGATCGATTCAGGGTGGAACTGCACGCCTTCAATCGGGTACTCTTTATGGCGCAGCGCCATAATCTCGCCTTCCACAGTCTCGGCTGTAATCTCCAGACATTCCGGCAGACTCTCACGCTCTACAATCAGAGAATGATACCGGGTTGCAGTAATGGGAGATTCCAGTCCTTCAAATACGGATGTGCCGTGATGGTGAATCGGCGATGTTTTGCCATGCATCAGACGCTCCGCACGGATAACATTGCCGCCAAAGGCCTGTCCGATAGCCTGATGTCCGAGACAGACTCCAAAGATCGGTATGATCCCCTTAAAATGCTGCAGCACTTCCAGACTGATGCCGGCTTCGTTCGGCGTACAAGGTCCGGGAGAGATCAAAATATGGTCCGGAGCCAGCGCCTCTATCTCCTGAATGCTGATTTCATCGTTGCGGAATACTTTCACTTCTTCCCCCAGCTCCCCCAGGTATTGTACCAGATTGTACGTAAAGGAATCATAATTATCGATGACCAAGATCATTGTATTGCTCCCCCTTCGGCGCCGCCGGTCGTCCGCAATTCCTGCTGATGCTCACTGCAGAGAACCGCCTTCACGACCGCTTTGGCTTTATTATGGCATTCCCGGTATTCGCGGTACGGATCCGAATCAATCACAATACCCGCGCCCGTCTGAATATAACCGACTCCGTCCTTCACTGCCAGTGTTCTTATAATAATATTTAATTCCATATTACCGTTATAGTCAATCCAGCCCAGTGATCCAGTATATGGACCACGCCGTACCGGCTCCAGCTCCTCGATGATTTCCATTGTCCGCACCTTGGGTGCACCGGTAATGGTACCGCCGGGGAACAAGGCGGCCATGACATCATAAGCATCCTTGCCGGGGGCGATGCTGCCCTCGACCTGCGAGACGAGATGCATGACATGCGAGTATCGCTCCACGGTCAGCAGCTCCGGCACGCTGACCGATCCATAGGCCGCGACCCGGCCGATGTCGTTTCTCTCCAGATCGACAAGCATAATATGCTCGGCGGTCTCCTTCTCGCTCCCGCGCAGCTCCGCCTCCATGGCGGCATCCTCCGCGGGAGTCAGGCCCCTGCGCCGGGTACCGGCAATGGGGCGGGCACTGACCTTGTCCCCGTGCAGCTTGACCAGCAGCTCCGGCGAAGCGCTGGAGAGAGCGAAGCCGGGCGAGCGAAGCAGCCCCATGTACGGGGACGGGTTGAGCTTGCGCAGCCATTCATACACATCCTCCGGCGAGGAATTCAGCTGCGCCTCCTTGCGCAGCGACAGGTTGACCTGGAATACATCGCCCTGGCGGATGTATTCCTGAACGTGAAGCACAGCCTGCTGGAATTGCCCGGGCGAGAAAGCAGAGGTCATGCCTGGCCATTCACCGGACAGGTCGGCGCTTGATTCAACAGCAGCGATAATTCCACGTTCCTCTTCGCGGTCTTCCTCCAGGCCGGGAGCAGAGCAGATCTGATGCCACTGTTCCACCATTCCTTCTGCCCGGACGGTTGCGTCTTGATACAGTGACTTCAGAGCGGCAAGCTCAGACGAGCTGGCCGCAGCAACCGGCACATGCACGATGGAATAGAGCGTGTTCTCAAGATGATCATAGATCCACAGCTCTTCCAGCCGCATGAAGAGATAGTCCGGAAATTCGGGATCATCCTGGGCAAGCACAGGGAGCTGCTCCAGAGAGCGGACTACATCATAGCTGAGGAACCCCGCACAGCCTCCACGGAACGGGGGCAGGCCGGCAACCTGCAGTTTGGGCGAAGTGAAGCCGCTCATCCAGTTTTGCAGCACTTTCAGCGGCTCTCCCTGCAGCTCCACAGCTTGCGGTACTGGTTCATTCGTTCCCGCTGCCTCCGGGGACAAGCTGAGCACCTCGGCATCCCCGCCTTTTCCTTTTAGTACTGAAACGGGCTGCAACCCCAAGTATGTGTATCGTCCGCCTTTCCCGCTCTCCAGCACCACTGAATAGGGGGAGGCCAGCTGCCAGGCCTTCATCCAGGAAGAGGGCAAGCCCTCCTTGTCCTGCGGTGATTTTATAATTAAAGGGAGGAGGCTCCAGTCCTCTTGTGCCCACTGCTCCCAATCCTGCCAAGCCGTTATGATTTCCAAAGCCATCCTCCTAAAAGTTTTGTGAAGCCCTGCACTTCTTCAATTTGCTTCGTAACAAAACTTGCTTCGTAAGCATTCGCTTAAGTTCTATGAAGCTGCGCTGCTTGCATTAAGCAATCTAAAGTTTATTGCCTGTCAGTATACTGTACTTCGTGCTGCTTTGAAAAGCCTGAACCATGGATTTTCTGAAAAAATCTGCTTCAACTGACTCCAGCCTCATCTGCTGTGGAAGCACAGGAAGGATTATATCTTTCATCATGCACAAAAAAGAGCCTTCGTTATCCCTGTCTTAGCGGATGCGAGGACTCTTAGTTATTTGCTTAGTCAGCAATTATGCTTCGAAGTTATACAGTGGTGTGCTCAAATAGCGTTCGCCGTTACTTGGGATGATCACAACCACTTTTTTGCCTGCGCCCAGTTCTTTAGCCACTTTAAGAGCCGCGAATACAGCTGCACCGGAAGAAATACCGGACAACACGCCTTCCTCTTTAGCCACGCGACGGGCAGTTTCAAATGCTTCATCATTCTCTACGTGAATGATCTCATCATAAATGTCCTGGTTGAGGATTTCAGGAATGAAGTTTGCGCCAATCCCCTGAATTTTGTGAGGTCCCGGTTTGCCGCCGGCCAGAATTGGCGAAGCAGCTGGTTCTACCGCATAAATCTTCACATCAGGATATTGACCCTTCAACACTTCACCTGCCCCGGAGATAGTTCCCCCTGTACCCACACCAGCGATGAAAGCATCCAGCGGTCCACCAATGGATTCAATGGCTTCCACGATTTCCGGGCCGGTTGTTTCAAGGTGGATTTTCAAGTTGGCTTTGTTCTTGAATTGTTCAGCCAGGAAGAAGCTTGGGTTCTCGCTTAAGATCTGCTCCGCCTTCTTAACCGCACCGTTCATACCTTCCGATCCTGGAGTCAGTACCAGCTCTGCGCCGTAAGCACGCAGCAGATTGCGGCGCTCAAGGCTCATCGTTTCCGGCATAACAATAATAGCCTTATAACCTTTGGCTGCAGCTACAAGCGCAAGGCCAATACCTGTATTGCCGCTGGTTGCTTCTACAATCGTGCCGCCTGGTTTCAGAAGACCTTCCTTCTCAGCCTCTTCTACAATACTGAGGGCAATGCGGTCTTTAACGCTGGAGCCCGGGTTTTGGTATTCCAGCTTCAAATAAATTTCCGCTGATCCTTCAGGAACAATACGATTGAGACGAACGAGCGGTGTGCCTCCGATCAAATCTGTTACACTGTTGACGACTTTAGCCATGTAAAAACCTCCTTGGAATGATAAATGATATATGGGTGCATAACTTGTGACATATATAAGTCTTCAGCTTGTAATTCCGGGTGTGCACCAGGAGATTCAACACCGCAGCACCAAGTTATAGCGCTGTTCCGCGGTCAAATATGATCTGCCGCTATCTATTTCCGACTAAAACAGTAGGTTTTCCATTTAATTTCATATTATCAATCTTGCAGGCTGTTGTCAATATATATCGCTGTATCATATTTAGCGCGCAAATCACTCTCCACCTGCTGTAATGGAGCTGCCTGCTCCAGGGCCAGCTCCCGCCGAACCTGCTCACGGATTTCCGTCTGATCCTGGCTTTTGGGATCAATCATTTTCTCCAGCCGGATAATGGCATAATCATCGCCCGTCTGCAGGGGACCTGCGATATCTCCTTCGTCCAGTTGCGCTGCCGTCTTCAGCAGATCCTCCGGCCAAAAGGGATCCTCCTCTTCCACGGTTCCGATGCTGCCTCCTCGTCCCCGGCTTTCCTCATCTATGGATAATTCCTTGGCAAGTGCAGCAAAGTCCTCTCCTTGCTCCAGCCGGTCCATTACACGCTCAGCTTCGCTGTAGGTGGCCACTTTGATTATCGAGAGCTGCATTTCTTTCCTCGGTGTGAACCGCTCGGAATTCTCCTCTAAATAATTATCAATTTCCGCATCAGTAATGGTAATGCCTGCAGTTGCAACTGCCTGAAGAGTCAGGCGATACACTGCTTCTTCACGCACTTCCTGACGGGAAAGCCCCAGCTCCGACTGCATCTGGGCATAGTATTGCTCTTCCGAACCGTAACCGGTCATGCTGCGCTTCAATTCCTGCTCAATCTCCACATCTGTCACAGCAACACCAAGAGCCTTGGCTTCTTTGTCGACTACAATATGATTAAGCATGCCCAGCAGCACATCATTACCGTACTTTTTTTTGAGTTCATCCACCCAGGCTTGATCCGTTACCGGTTGGCCTCCTGCAGAGGCGATGTCCGAGGACTCGCCGTCCGCCGGCTCTCCTTTAAGAATGGACATCGCCCGCAAACTCCAGAATAAAAGACCTCCGAGCATCAAAGTCGCGACAGCCAGTAGAATAACGGCATTGCGCAGCGCGCGCTCCTGTCTTGTCATCATCCTCAGCCCTACGATTTCGCTTGATCCAGGATAACCTGCAATTCATCCTTATTAAAAACATAGGCCTCGTTGCAAAAATGGCAGACAACCTCAGCCTGATCATCTTCTTCAATCAAACGCTCCAGCTCTTTCTCACCCAAGCTGACCAGTGTCTGCTCCACCCGTTCACGCGAGCATTGGCAGACAAATTTGATATCCAGCTCATCCATAATCACTGCATCCGGTAAAAGATAACGGAGCATCTCTTCGGGTTCCAGCCCCTCTTCCAGTAAAGCGGTTACTGAAGGCAGCGACCCTACCGCCCGCTCAATCTCGGTGATCTCTTCATCCGTAAGCCCTGGAAGCAGTTGTACAATAAATCCCCCGGCTACGCGCACGGAGTTATCGGTTTCAACCAGCACACCAAGACCCACCGCAGCCGGTGTTTGTTCGGAAACTGCAAAGTAATACGTGAAATCATCTCCGAGCTCACCGGAAATAATCGGCACACTTCCCCGGTAAGGCTCCTTCATGCCTAAATCCTTACTGATATCAATAAACCCTTCCGTACCCACGGCGCCTGCGACATCCAGCTTGCCAAGACTATTGCTCGGCAGATGAACATGCGGGTTGGTCACATAACCGCGTACTTCTCCAAAAGCATTTGATTCTGCAGTAATCTGTCCGATCGGTCCATTGCCTTTGACCATTACGGCGAGTTTCTCCTGACCTTTGAGCATTGCGCCCATCATGGCTGCAGCGGTAACTGTACGGCCCAGTGCGGCTGTAGCCGTTGGATACGTATCATGTCTGCGCCGCAATTCATCAACCAGCGCTGTCGTGCGCACAGCAAAAGCTCTGACTCTGCCATTCAGCGCCGTTCCCCGGACCAGCCGGTCCTTTTTGTTATCCATCGGGTGCATACTCCTCCTATCTCCTGCCCTTTAAGGCTTCTTTATTTTATTTGTTGCGGTCATAAATAATACGCAAACCTTCCAGCGTCAGCATTGGATTCACTTCATCAATACAATCCGTTTCACCGGCAATGAGCGGGGCAAGTCCACCCGTAGCGATGACCTTCAGCACCGGCGCATTCATTTCCAGCTTAATGCGCCTTACAATCCCTTCAACCTGCCCGGCATAGCCGAAAATAATCCCTGCCTGCATAGCGTGGACTGTGTTCCGTCCGATTACCTTCTTCGGCTTCTCCAGCTCAATCCGCGGAAGTTTGGAAGCCCGCTGATATAAAGCCTCCGTAGAAATGCCGAGTCCCGGCACAATCGCCCCGCCAAGATAATTGGCACCTGCGTCAATGCAATCGAAGGTAGTCGCAGTTCCGAAATCAACAACAACTAGCGGACATTTATATTGCTCAATGGCAGCAACTGCATTAACAATCCGGTCAGCACCTACCTCACGCGGATTCTCATAGCGCAGGTTAAGCCCTGTCTTGATTCCTGGACCTACCAGCAGCGGATCCTTGCCAATATATTTCACACACATCTCCACGATGACCTGAACAAGCGGCGGAACTACCGAGGAGATAATAACCCCTTCGATATCCTTCACCGAAAGTCCCGACATGCTGAATAGATTATGGATCAGAACTCCATACTCATCCACAGTGGACTGGCGTGCAGTATTAAGCCTGAAATGGTGCAGCAGCTCACGCTGCCGGTACACCCCGAGAACAATATTGGTATTGCCGATATCGACGGCGAGCATCATGACAGCGGGCCCTCCTTCTTCGCATTCAGATCCAGACTGATATCCAGACTGGAGAAAGAATAGGTGAGACGGCCCACTGAAATTACATCAACGCCGGACTCCGCGATACGGCGAACCGTTTCCAAAGATACATTACCCGATGCTTCAGTCTTGACATGAGGCGATTTGGCCTTAATTCTTCTCACAGCTTCCTTCATCAGCTCAGGAGACATATTATCAAGCATGATGATATCGGCTCCGGCAACAAGTGCTTCCTCCACCTGCTCAAGGTTTTCCGTCTCTACTTCAATCGTCATTGTATGCGGAATATTAGCCCGTGCACGTCCTACAGCCTGACGGATTCCGCCAGCGCCTTTGATGTGGTTGTCCTTAATCATTACCGCATCATATAATCCGAACCGGTGATTCGCTCCACCACCGACCCGTACAGCGTATTTCTCCAGCATCCGGTGACCGGGTGTTGTCTTGCGCGTATCCACCAGACGCGTCGGCAAGCCATGAAGCTCCTGAACGAAGGAGGCGGTACGTGAAGCCACGCCGGACAACCGCTGCATTAAATTAAGTGCCAGCCGTTCCCCCGTGAGGATCGCATGCGTGCTGCCTTCAACTTCAGCGATGACCGTTCCCTTGGACACACTCTGGCCTTCTTGCACCAGTGCCGTGAACACAAGCGACGGATCTACAATCTCAAACACAAGCTCCGCTACAGGGATTCCGCAGATAATGCCGTCCTCTTTGGCGTGAATAATACCCTTGGACTCATGGCCTGCAGGTATCGTCGTACGGGTCGTTATATCCCCGGAACCGACATCCTCCTGCAGCCAGCCTTTAATTGCCTGTACCAGCTCTTCATTATATCCATTAAACATCATCACTTAATTCCTCCACTATTCCCAGTTCGCGAATCTGGAGCAGATGCTTCTGCCACTCTGCATCATTCCGCAGCGGATAGTCTTCACGGTAATGTGCTCCGCGGCTCTCCTCCCGCGCCAAAGCCGATTCCGTAATCAGCAGGCAGCAGGTCAGCATATTGGCGAACTCGTACTCCTCACGTTTGGTCAGCGCCGAAGCAAAAATCGGCAGCTGCCGTTTCAATTCCTCCAGCCCCTTAGACAACATCTCTTCATTCCGCCGCAATCCGGCGTAACGGACCATTACCTTCTGCAGCTTAAGCCGCCGCTCCACAATAGCTTGTGTAGGAGACTCAACACGGCCTTGCTGACTACCTGCCGAAATCGTCTCCCGCCGGAGCGGAGGAAGCTGGCGAATGCGTTCAATAATCCGCCGTCCGAACACAATGGCCTCAGACAAAGAATTGCTAGCCAAGCGGTTGGCGCCATGTACCCCGGTGGAAGACACCTCACCGCAGGCGAATAAACGGGAGATATTGCTCTCTCCGTTGAGATCGGTCTTAATGCCCCCCATCATATAATGCGCAGCAGGAGCCACGGGAATCCAGTCCGTTGTAATATCCAGTCCGTAGCCCATACATGTCTCATATATCGTGGGGAAACGATGTTTGACCATATAGGCCGATTCATGCGTAATATCCAAATAGACAAAGGTTGATTTGGTCAGCTCCATCTCATTGACAATGGCCCGGGCCACGATATCGCGGGGTGCCAGTTCCAGCAGCTCGTGATATCGTTCCATGAACCGCTCTCCATTGATATTGCGCAGCACAGCGCCCTCGCCGCGTACCGCTTCCGAGATCAGAAACCTCGGGGCTCCCGGATAACTAAGCGCCGTTGGATGGAATTGGATAAATTCCATGTCGCGCACATGGGCTCCGGCCCGGTAAGCGATGGCTACGCCGTCTCCGGTTGCAACTTCCGGATTAGTAGTATAGCGGTACAATTGTCCCGCCCCCCCGGAGCATAGAATCGTTGCATCAGCCTGCAGGAACAATCTTCCTCCACCCGGCCGCTGTACCAGTGCCCCAAGGCATTCGCCGCCCTCGGTAACGAGATCAATGACATAATGATCATCCCATACCTCTATATTGTCATGTTCAGTAACCTGTTCAGAGAGTGCACGCACAATTTCAAAGCCCGTAGCATCCCCGTTGGCATGCAGAATCCGGCGGTGGCTGTGTGCTCCTTCTTGAGTCAAAGCCAATATGCCATCTTCCTTGTCAAATACGGTGCCGAGCCGGATCAGCTCATGTACCCCGCCCGGTCCTTCATTCACCAATACATCAACAGCAGCCGAGGAGCAGAGCCCTGCACCAGCCATTAGTGTATCCTGCCGGTGATATGCCGGAGAGTCATCTTCGGCTATTACAGCGGCAATTCCTCCCTGAGCATATCTTGTATTACTCTCCATCAGCGATTTCTTAGTAATCATAATGACATGCCGGTCTTCACTCGCTTTAATAGCCGTGAACAATCCGGCGATACCTGAACCGATAACAATGCAATCCGTCTTTATTGTAGGAAGCTCGCGAAGGTCGAAATCAACCAAATACTGTGGAATCATGACCGCTTTTCACCTGTTTCAACGAAAGAGTAGCGCATGCTACCGGACTTGTAGCATGCGCTCTAGGGAAGTTCTGGCTTTGTCGGCGACAGCAGGCGGTACGTAAATCTGCGGCTTCATCGTCTCCAGGCATTTGACCAGTTTCTTTAAATTATTGACCTTCATATTAGGGCATACTAGAAATTTCGTTGCAAAATGGAATTCCTTATCCGGACTATCCAAGCGGAGCTGGTATCCGGTACCGTCTTCTGTCCCAACAATGAACTGCCGGCGGTCCGATTTCCGGCAATATTCAAGAATCGAGGTGGTGCTGCCTACATAATCGCCCATGGCAACCACTTCAGGGCGGCATTCCGGATGCACCACAAACTCGGCTTCCGGATATTTCGCTTTCATTTCCACTACATCTTTAACGGTAAGCATATCATGAGTGTTGCAATAGCCTTCCCAGATAATCAGCTTCTTGCCCGTCTGGTCCTGGACGTATTGACCCAGATTCTTATCCGGCACCCAGATGATTTCTTCCGCATCGAGTGATTCGATGACCTTCACAGCGTTGGCAGAGGTACAGCAAATATCAGTCTCTGCTTTAATTTCAGCCGACGAGTTGATATAAGTCACCACTTTAGCATTTGGATGCTGTGCTTTCAGCTTGCGCAAGCCATCCACATTGACCATATCGGCCATCGGACAACCGGCGCGTTCATCAGGAATAAGCACAGTTTTGTTAGGCGCCAGAATCTTAGCGCTTTCCCCCATGAAATGAACACCGCAGAAGACGATCACTTCTGCATCGGTCTCCGCTGCTTTTTGAGCGAGTAAAAAAGAGTCCCCCCGAAAATCGGCAACCTCCTGAATTTCATCACGCTGATAATAATGAGCCAAAATGATTGCATTCCGTTCTTTTTTCAGCTGTTCGAGGCGCACACGAAGTTCGCGATTTTGTTCCTGCTTGCGCTCAAGCGCCAGAGCTTCCACGGTTAATTCTCCCCCTTATTTCTTCACGGCGTACGCCGGCTCTACTTTCGAATAGATTATATGTTCCTTGCGGATCTGCACAGCCACTCAGCTCTGCTATAGATAGTTATCCATTTATTTAATATTTAATCACTAATGTACACAAGGTTCCACCCTCTGTCAATGTAACCGGGAGTCGATCAAGCTGTACGGTAGGAAGCCTAAAGGCGAAAAAAATCCGGAGAACTTTAAGGTTCTCCGGACGAGCTTACGTAGCTTCATTCAGTTTAGGGGCTCTTTAGACGAGGCCTCCGCCGCCGTCTTTATTGCCGTCGTTAGAATCATTTCCATCCCCGGACTCCGGATTATTCGGAATATCCTTGGTCAGATCAGGAATTGTAGAAGAGGTGTCGTCCTTGCCTTGAATGCGGACACGCACATCACCAATAGAATCAATAACGGGTTCACCGGCTTCGTGTGTCACACCCGGAGTCTCTTCCGGTTTACCGTCTTCAGTCAGATAGCCTTGCTCGATCAATTCTCTAATCTGATCCAGTTCCAGCGTTTCTTTCTCAAGCAAGGTGTTGGCAATGAGGTGCATTTCCTTGGAGTGCTTGGTAAGCAGCTCCCGGCAGCGTTCATAGCTGCTACGGATAAAGTTCTGCATCTCCTGGTCGATTTCATAAGCGATGGAATCACTGTAGTTCTGCTCATGCCCGATATCGCGGCCCAGGAAGACCTGGCCTTGGGATGTACCGAACTGCATAGGTCCCAGCTTATCACTCATACCGTATTCCATAATCATGCTGCGGACAATACGCGTAGCCTGTTGGAAGTCGCTGTATGCGCCTGTGCCGATTTCACCGATGAACATCTCTTCGGCAACACGTCCACCGAGGAGTCCGGTTACTTTATCAAGCAATTCCTGCTTCGTAACAAGCATGCGGTCTTCTTTAGGAAGCATAATGACGTATCCGCCTGCGCGTCCGCGCGGGATAATCGTAACTTTGTGAACCATGTCTGCATGCTCCAAGAAGTAACCCACAATCGTATGACCGGCTTCGTGGTAAGCTACAATACGCTTCTCACGGTCGCTGATCACGCGGCTGCGTTTCTCGGTACCTACAATTACACGGTCAATCGCTTCATCTACCTCACGCATGGTAATATCCTTGCGGTTGCGGCGTGCAGCGAGCAGAGCCGCTTCATTCAGCAGGTTCTCCAGATCGGCACCGGTAAATCCGGTAGTGCGTTTGGCGATAACATCAAGTCTTACGTCTTTCGTAAGCGGCTTGTTGCGGGAGTGAACTTTAAGTACAGCTTCACGGCCTTTAACATCTGGGCGGTCAACTGTAATTTGACGGTCGAAACGTCCCGGACGAAGCAATGCCGGGTCAAGTATATCTGCACGGTTGGTAGCTGCGACAATAATAATGCCTTCGTTGCCGCCGAAACCGTCCATTTCTACAAGCAATTGGTTAAGTGTCTGTTCGCGTTCATCATGTCCGCCACCAAGTCCGGCGCCGCGCTGACGACCCACTGCATCGATCTCATCAATAAAGATGATACATGGTGCATTCTTCTTGGCATTTTCGAACAAGTCACGTACACGGGAAGCACCGACACCCACGAACATTTCCACAAAGTCGGAACCGGAAATACTGAAGAACGGAACGCCTGCTTCACCGGCAACTGCGCGGGCCAGCAAGGTTTTACCGGTCCCTGGAGGACCTACAAGGAGAACCCCTTTAGGAATACGCGCGCCAACAGCTGCGAATTTACGCGGATCCTTGAGGAATTCCACGACTTCCACCAGCTCTTGCTTCTCTTCATCAGCCCCTGCAACATCCTCAAAGCTGATTTTCTTCTTCTCTTCATTATATAACCGGGCCTTGCTCTTGCCGAAATTCATTACTTTGCCGCCGCCACCCTGTGCCTGATTGAACAGGAAGAAGAACAGGATGAACATAATAACCAGCGGAATGATGGAAGAAAGGAATGTCAGCCAAATGCTGTCACCTTCCATTTTTTTCGTAACCAGCTCTACACCGTTGAGGTCGCTGGCCCCAATAAGCTCATCAAGAGCCTTGTCTGTAGGAGGAACAAATGTGGAGAAATTTTTCGATTTGGCATCTGACGGCTGCTCTCTATATTCACCAGTAACGGCAAAAGCATTGCCTTCAAACTGAATCGTCATACTCTTCACATTATTGTCTTTCAATTCCTGCCTTAACTCATCGTATCTAGGGAAATCGGCGGATTCATTTCCATTGCTCACAAACTGGACAATGCCCACCACGACTAAAAATAAAATCAAATAAAAACCAGAATTCCGGATGAACCGATTCATCCCCTACCTCCTCTCACAACGCTCAAGTTATTGTACCATAGCCTGCCCAGAGTCCTCAAATGCTCAGTGCTCCGGAAATCTGATCCGTGGATCTAAGGCTGTCGATTAGTTCATTTGGAATAAATTTCAGGCTTCAGTACACCGACGTAAGGGAGGTTCCGATACAGCTCGGCATAGTCGAGTCCGTAGCCGACTACGAAAGCGTCAGGAATCACAAAGCCGGTATAGGCAGCTTCGAGATTAACGGTGCGTCCTGTCGGTTTATCAAACAGGGTAACCACAGAAATGGAAGCAGCATTGCGTCCTTGAAGCATTTCAATTAAATAACTGAGTGTAAGACCACTGTCGATGATGTCTTCGACGATCAGAACATCGCGTCCTTCAACTGACGCATCCAAATCTTTGATGATTTTGACTACACCGGAAGATTTGGTGGATGCTCCATAGCTGGATACAGCCATGAAATCCATCTCAACAGGTACTGTAATGACTTTAACCAAATCCGCCATAAAGATAAACGCGCCTTTCAGCACACAAATTACCAATGGCGTACGTCCTGCATATTCTGCGCTCAGCTGGGCGCCGAGCTCCCTGATTCTTTGTTGGATTTCTTCTTCGCTGATCAAGATTTCCTGAATATCGTTCTGCAACTTGCGAACCTCCTAAGTTATACTATGAAAGACTAACTTCGACCATTACGCTTCTTCGTGCTGCTCCATATCCTCCAGAGACAAGAGAAGAACCGAGGCCGTGTGCCGCCCTACTGCGGCATGCATCGAGCGCCTAACGCCCGGAATCCAGACGATATTGCCCAAACCATCACAAACAAGGGGAATCTCAGAGCGTTCGGAAGAAGGTATTTTATCATCAATGTAAATATCTTTTACCTTTTTGCTTCCGTTTAATCCCATAACCCTTATGGTATCTCCAGGCAATCGGGAACGAATGGTCAGCGGCAGGACCAGCTCATCGCTGTCAAACCAAGCCGACATCTTCCCATAGTCCTCCCCCTGTACTAAAAAAGTTTCTTTCTCCAGCACCGTCATCGTCATTACTTTTCCTAGTTCCGTCAGCAAAAGCCGGGAATCAGGCAAAGACATCCGATATGTATAACTAACCTTCCGCTGCGGAGGCTTGGACGAGAACAAAATTGTATCATATTGCCGCGCACAGATCAGACCTCCACCCAAATCCAAACTCCATACGGTGGGGTGTTCCTGCAGCGTTCCCCGGCGTACAGCCTCGATCTTGGAAAAATCCAGGGTCGATGAATCCGCCGACAGATAATTTAATATTAGTTTAATCAAACGCCGTTGTAAAGCGGAGGGTATGGCCGCGAACAAAGCTCTCTTAAAGGTGTATTTTCCATGCTTCATCAAAACCAGCTCATCGAAGCATCTTGCTGCGTTCGCCTCCATAAATTCATCTTCGGCTCCGACAATTTCGGACAATTGCAGAAGCGACTGTTTGACTTTCGGGTTGTACTTTTCCAGTGAAGGCAGCACCTCCAGCCGGATGACATTCCGCTTATATTTGGTCAGCAGATTGCTGGCATCTTCGGCATAGGGAAACCCTTCATCCCGGCATAACCCGACAAGAGCCGTTTTGTTAATACGCAGGAAGGGGCGGATGAGTTCCACCTTTTTTTCTGTCCTCTTCCAGCGCATTCCGGCCAGACCGGAAGGTCCGCTGCCCCGCAACAGGCGCATGAGCACCGTCTCCGCCTGATCATCGGCATGATGTGCCAGCGCAACAGAGCGTGCGCCATAGCGGTGCGCAGTCTCGATCAGAAACTGATATCGTTTCTCGCGTGCCGTCCCCTCGGGGCCAAGCCCGCTGCCTTTGGCGAGGGAAGGGATATCAAATTCGGCCAGCTCAAAAGGCACCCCCAGCTCCCCGGCCATTTGCCGGACGAACTCCGCCTCCTCAACCGACTCAGCCCTGAACCCGTGGTTTACATGGGCACATACCAGCTTTAGCGGTATCCGGTTCACAGATATTTCATGCAGAATACGCAAAAGAGCCACAGAGTCCGACCCTCCGGAAACTGCGACTACTATGGTGTCATGGGGCGCCCACAGCCTGTGCTCGGCTGCAGACTCCAATACGGATTCCACAAGCTCATTCATTTGCTCCATACGGTGCTCCCTTTCTTGCCCTATCATTTACACAATCTTTGACCGGCATGGCCAGCATTCCGGTATATATATGAGATCAAAAACGCAATACCCAATAAATCGTAAAAGCCAGCACAAATAACGATAACCCAAATGCACTTTTTAGCCAGCGCGGGGTCGCCATGGCATCCTTCGGCTGTTTGCGCGTTCCGTATATATGAACCTTCCAGATCTCAGCAGCCTGCGCCGAACCGGGAAATCCGCCTTTTAGTGCAAGACACAGCCAAGAGGAGAGCTTCCTGTCAGGCAAACTTTTGGCCAGCTTAATCAGTTCATCGACGCTTCTTGTCTGCGGCAGCTGCTGGGCAGCGGCTTTCAGCCCGTCTTCATTAAGCAAACGAAGGCAGAGAACGGCAAAAGCAAACAGATCATAATTCTCGTCGCCGGTACGGCTGCCTGCATTCCAGAATCCCCGGTCATGCCATTCGGTAAATTGCTTCACACTGCGTCCCATGGGACTTGCGCCGCCATAGTCGATCAGTTCGGCTTCGCCGTAATGTGATACCATTACATTCTCGGGCTTGAGATCACCAAACACAAAACCGCATTCATGCAGCGTCTGCAGCTTCTCTAACAGCTTCAGTCCAACCAGACCCAGCCAGGAGATCCCGTTTTTAGCCAAAAAATGGTGCAGCTGTTTACCTTCAACGTAGCGCATCACATAAAAAGGGGTATGCTCTCCATCTTTGAAATCATCCGACTCCAGCAGGTAAGAGGACAGCGTAGATTCACGGCGGGCGCGAAACTCACTTCGCTTCCGGCAGGATTGCAGCGAGGTCAGCACGTTGATTTCCGACTGCAGCTCAAGCGTATCGTTTCCGATCTTGAGCGCATACCGCTCCCGTCTGCCTTCTCTTTGCACGAGATATACGGTTCCATTGGCCCCTCTTCCCAGCATCCGTTCAATGACATAACGGTTCCCCCGCCATTTGCCGCTAATAACGGTACCGGCAGGGTAGGGCGGATTAGACGACATACCCACCAATCATCCCTTCTCTTTCATCGTGATCCCTGCCCGGAAGGCGGTCACGGTGTTCATCCAGTGTATCACAACGGTAATATTCGAGCACCTTGAAAATAGCCGGACCTGTAGGCGTGGCTCCCCTCATTTTCAGCTTGGAGAACAGCGAGCGGACCTGCGACACATTACTCGTCCAGTCCATATCCAGCATGGCCTCCTCACTGCTCGAGCGCCCGGGAAAATGGAACACGGAAATCTCACTGCTTCCTTCCCGCGCTTCCAGGCTGAGGGCCAAATCACGGATAGCATCCTCTACGGCTCCCAGTTTAGGCTTCATACTTGCGCTTGCGTCAATCAGCAGTGCGATGCGCAGCGGCGAAGTTTCTGTCAGCTCATCTACGACGGTAACGACCTGCGAACGTTTCAACGGCGGCAGCTCTTCCAGCGAGCCTTCGCCGAGTATTTTTTTTACCTCTTTATTAACCGCCTGCTGAATGGTCTGAACCACAGTTTTGCGGGTCATCATCTGGATGGTCTGCGCCAGCTGCGGCGTTCCGACAATCCGGCTCAGTCCGCCCCCTGCTTTGGCAATATCGGAAATCTCCCGGCTTCCCAGCTCGCCAATGGTTCCGTAATCGACCACGCCAACCACGTTAACGGTGATTCCCTCCTGCCGGGCATGCGCCGCAGCCATCACCGGACTCTCCCCCACATTGGAACATCCGTCCGTAATGAGCAGAATTTGCTTCATGACCGTTCACTCCCCTTTGCCTTGTTATCTGTTTCTAGCATATCCAAGGTTGAGAGATTTCAAACGCCGCTTAGCGGAGATATTCAGATAAAAACAATAGTGAACTCGGGGAACTGCGAGGAACTTTTGGGCTTCCGATCGCTGTTGTCCCCGGATTTATTGAATTGGCCACATGGTGCAAATCCGGGGACAAAGGCGAACGCTGACGCTTCTCCAGCTCCAAAATTCCTCTCCGTCCCATAGATTCACGTTATGTTTGAAATCTGAAAAAGAACGCCGCTGAGCCAGCGGCTTTTGAAACGGGGCTGCGCAAAGGGCGGCGGAGTAGATGAGGCCCCGCCGAATTAGGATACTCCATTGCTTCCATATATAGCTCACGAAAGAATAACGTGAGTTAGATGATAGATTACCTTACTAGCTGACCGTGCGCGGCCGCTCCATCCGGCCGATGCCAGGCATATGCAGGCTGGACCATTCCGGATGATAATGATCGACCCGGCTGACGATAATGGTCATGTCATCATGGATTTCATTGCCTTGATAACGGATAACCTTTTCCAGCAGGCTGTCGGCCATATCCTGAGGATCATCTCCCTCCAGCTCCTGGATTAACCGCTTCATCCATATTTCTTTATTAACGGCATATCCGGGCGCATCATAAATACCATCGGTCATCATAATGAGAATATCACCCGGACGCAGCTGCATGCTGATCAGATCCACCTCAATGTCTTTTATGATTCCGATCGGAAGATTGCTCGAAGTAATCGGGATGACTTCGCTCCCCCTGCGGATAAAGGAAGGCGCAGACGCGATTTTCATAAAAGTAGTATGCGCCGAATACTGGTCGATCAGCGCCATATCCACCGTCGCATAGAACTCATCCGGAGAACGCAGCAGCAGAATGGAATTTACGGACTTTACCGCCAGCTTCTCGTCCATACCGGACTGCAGCAGCTTTTCCAGCATAGATAACGCGGCACTGCTCTCCATCCGGGCACGCTCTCCGTTACCCATCCCGTCGCTGATGGAAACAGCAAATGTGCCATTTCCAAGCTCTACGGTGCTGAAGCTGTCGCCGGAGAACATATCGCCTCCCTTGGCTGCCCCCGCAACTCCAGTATTCACCTCATAAGCTTTGGCAGATCCAAAGGTGACCATCGACAGTCCCTCGCGGGGATGCACTGCGGTTTCACTCACGACTGCAATATTCTCCTCCAGAATATCGGATAACAGCGGCGCAACCATCTTGCGGCACTCATCAAAGCCGCGGGTATAAGCATGAACCACTTCTATTTCTACCCGGCCGGGATCAAGGCTTAAAATCTCAATCGAATGAATGGACAACCCCAGTTTCTCCAGCGCCTCACGGATCTGGGCCTCCTGCCGGTACATTGCCTGGCCTTCACGTTTGATCTCCTTCGCCAGATCCTCCATCACCTGAGATACACCCGAAAGCTGCTCGGCAACAAATTGGCGGCTGTCGTATATTTGTCTTTTCCAGCGCATATCATGCTGGTATAGCTCATACTGGCCCTTCATCACTTCCAGCACCTCCCCTGTCTTGCCGCAAATCCGGCTCCACTCGGGCGGAAGCTGGGCTGCGGTGATGTCCGGGCATTCTTCTACGGTCGTCATCATATCTGTCATATACCTGTACGTCTGATAAAACTTCGTGTCCCAGCAATGCGAACGCCGGATACAGCCGGCGCAGGCACCCTCAGTTACGGTACTCATGAAGTCTTCCATTTCACGTTCACTTTTACCGGCTTCCCCAGCCCGGGGAATCTGCCCGAAGCTGCTCGACAGCTGCTGGAATACCTGCGAGAACTGGGTTACCCGGTCTGCTGTAATATCTCTCACTCTTCGGGCATATTCATGCTGTGACCGGCTGTGATCCGGTGTGCCCGGCACATATTTGGCGATGGCAGAAATAATCCCCTTTGGTGTTAGAAGAAACAACAGCACGGCAGCGCAAGTCTCCCAAGTTGAAGCCATCACATCACCCGGGCCCAAGAAGTAGACCGAAAGTATAGTTGAGCCCAGCAGCATCCCGATCGAGACTGCCCCTTTGCGCCCGGACTGCATCATCCCGGCCAGCATTCCGGAGAAAGCCAGGAGACTCATCTGATAAATGGCTCCGATATCAGCCAGGCTGAGGATCAGGCCGGTGACTACCCCGACGGCAGCACCGAGCGGAGCTCCACCGGCGAGAGCAAACAACAGAATAAGAAAGCGTGACAGAATATGTTCCAGCGACAAGCCGTTTATGATCCAGCCCACAAGGCCGGTCATGACGGAAGCCAGCAGAATAATCAAGCAGAGAACTTCATCATTCCGCAGCACCCGGCTCCTTTGCTTGTAAGTAAACAAAGGAAGCGCCTGCAAAAATACCAGTGTAAGCACAAAGCCAAGCAGCGCATCAAGTGTCGACATCATCAGCGGGTACCAGGCAATCGAGGGACCCATAATAATCCGGAACAGTCCGACCATAAATGAGGATACAAATACCATCAGCGGCGCATAGGACAGATCAATCCGCTGGAAGCTCTCAAAACCTTTGTACAGCAGGTAGAAGATAATTAGCTCTGCGGCAATCACTACAGCTCCGGAGAACGGGGTGAACAGACTGCCGAGGATCGTGGCTGCAGCCACCGGAAGTATGGAGTCTTTACGCATAAACACAATGACAGCAAAGTAAGCTACAGCAAAGGGTGACAGCTCGTCCAAAATCATTGCCCGTCCCAGCATAAAGCCCATTAAGCTCAACAGCAGCATCCATTTCTTCACTGTTAAAAACTGAAGCAGCGGTTGATTCCTACCCCAGCTCTTTAGACGCATGCCCCAGGCTTCCTTCTGCTCCTTGTCTTTGCTTCCCGCTTTTGTCCACTCCGGCAAATTGACCACATTGCTTTTATCCATTCCTCTGCACCACCCGTTTAAGAATTTATGGTTCTCATTATATAGCGGGGGTCTTAAGAAAGTTTGTCAGAAACAGAGAGCGAACTGTAAAAAATTTCCGACAAAAAAGCCTGTCCCGACAAAGCACCCGCGAAGCCTCTCGATCCCATGCGGGGCATTGGATTGATAGACTCGACCATCGGATTGCCGCAAGACTGTGCAGAGGCCAGCGGCAGATTTTCGTCAGCGATTGCTCTGGTGTTATGTGAGAATGAGATAGATGCTGTCGGCAATTTGCCGGGCAACGACAAAAAAACCGCAAGGGCGAAAGCCCCTGCGGTTATTTATGATGTGCAAGTAGATTATACGCGTTTGGCTCCACGGCCTCCGCGCTTTCCTTCTGTGTTCTTCTTGATCGAAGATATCCGTTCTTCGCTGTCTTTCAGGAAGCGTGACATTTTATCCTCGAATGAAGGTTTACCGGCTGCAGGCTTGAATGGACGCCCTCCCCGTTCACGATTGAAACCACCACCACCGCCGCCGCCTCCACCACTGCCGCCACCGCCGCCGAAACGGTCTCCACCGCTTGGACGTTCTGGTCTTGGAGCTCTAGGGGGACGTACTTCCGATGCCGGCTTATCTACAGCCTGCTTGATGGAAAGCCCGATCTTGCCGTCCTTGTCAACGTTGATCACCTTGACAGTTACTACATCACCAATCTTTAAATGATCGTTAACATCCTTGACGTAGTTATCGGCGATTTCCGAAATGTGAACGAGACCTGTGACACCTCCTGACAGATCCACAAATGCTCCGAAATGCGTGATGCCTGTCACCTTGCCTTCTAACTTGGTGCCCACTTCAATTGCCATAGAATAAAATGATCCTCCCTTAAAAATATACAGACGAATATAAAGTCCATCCAGTCTGCGGTGATTTGATTATACAGTAAAGAGCAAAGCAAGGCAACACAGCGAAAGCCTCTTTTGGCCTGCTTTATTGTCCTGATTGCTCGGGACGAATAGGCTGTTCCCCTAACGGATACATATTGTACCATTTACGCGCCAATTGGCCGATATACTCGTCATCGTTAAGTCGTGACACTTCGTATTTCAGTTGATTGAGAGAAGCCGTAACTCCCTCGCTGCTCGCCTGCTTCTTGGCCAGCTGTTCACTCTTGTCCGCAATTGCCGCACTCTGGGCAAAGAAAATATAACCGGCCCAGCCAAAAAAAACTGTAACCATGACCGCCCATATGAATCTTCTTCTCTTCGCGCCTGCAGCCAAGCCTTTGTTATTGCTACTCTTCTCTTCTGCAGAAAATCTGTTCATGCAGCCTACCCCCAGTTCAATCTCAGCGTTTCCACCATGCAGTCAACCACTCAGACAATCTCACCATCCAGGCACTGTGATAGAGCCGGGACAAAGACGGAGAGATCCATCTTACTGGAAGTACCCAAATTGGCTTCGTTAGACGCAGCAGCAGCTTCAGGATAAATAACAGGATCCGGCACAAGAGCAGCAGCGTCCCCCTCAGGAGGCGCCAAAGCCAGCGAAGCGGCATGCCTATTACGATTTCTACAGCTCTCCATAGCAGCCTGCACGTATACTGAATCGACTGAATTAACATTACCACAAAATGCCGCACCGTAACACTGAAGAGTAAAAAATAAATCCATACGCCTAGAAAGAGGCCAAGAAAGACATAAAACCTCAATTGTCCCTGATTCCCGGCATAAAGCATCCGGAAGACGAGGAGTGCCGCCCACATCCAATACAGCAGATCCAGCAGCGCATTCAGCCATTTGGGAAAGCTTAATTTCAGCGACAGCACCCGGTAGCTGTCATAGGCCAGTCCCATGGCTGTGCCGGCCAGCATCATGTAAAGCAGGGTGATCCACTGAATCGCGGGATTCATTTAAACAGTTTGCCGAGGATGCCTTTGTTTTTACTCTGCGCTCCGGGATCAAGGTAAATCAGGGAATGGACGTTGCCCTCCAGAGACAAAAGCCCATTCTCCAGACTTAGATTCTTGATATGTAAATGATTTCCGCGAATGGTGAGATGGCCAAGTTCCGTACGTAGCAGAAACTCCTCGCTGTCGAAGCTCTCCACATTCTGCACGCCTGTTAGCTCCAATTGCTTGCGACTGCGCATGTGCAGATCGTGCTGTTTATTGACTTTGACTGGCTCGATCATAGCATGTACCCCTCCTTCTTGTTTCTAATCTATGGTGGAAGAAGAGGTTATAGAACAGAGGCTTTTAGAATTTCAAAAGACCGATAGAGCTCCTGCACGAAGCCAACAGAGTTCTATTATTATTAAAAACAAAGAGGGTATTCCGGCCACTTCTGGCTACAGGAACACCCTCTTGCTTGTGATCTGCTTATCCTTACAGCGCTTTTACCAGTCGAGACCGTTGCTTTTGGCAACAGGCTCTTCACGGAGCAGCGTATACATGCCGGCGGCCTCATCCTTGCGGGTCGTTTCCACCAGTTTCTCCACTTTGACCGTTACTAGCTTTTGACCGAATTGCACTGTAATCTCGTCGCCGATCTTTACCGTACTGCTCGGTTTTGATTCCTTCCCATTAATCAGCACCCGGCCCTGTTCGGACACATCCTTGGCCACAGTGCGGCGCTTAATCAAACGGGATACCTTCAGGAATTTGTCCAGGCGCATTAGTTGACGGCTTCTTTAAGCTTGTTGCCAGCCTTGAAGGCCGGTACAGTGGATTCAGGAATTTCAATAGGTGTGCCCGATTGCGGGTTGCGGCCGGTGCGGCCGGAACGTTTGCGGGTTTCGAAAGTACCGAAGCCGATCAATTGGACCTTATCGCCTTTGGACAGTGCATCTGTAATTTCACCCAGCACGCCGTTCAATACGGTTTCTACATCTTTCTTTGCCAATCCGCTTTTTTCGGAAATGTTGTTTACCAAATCTGTCTTGTTCATAATTTGAAGTTCCTCCTAGGATACAAAAAAATAAATGAAACGCGATAAGCTGCTAGGATATGCCGCGAATCGTCATTTCGTCTTTAAGATATTCTGGATGCCGCCCGAAATTCCTGCCGCAAACACTCTATTTTTTAAAAATTAAGAGAGCAGTCCAGGCTCAGGCACTATTACATTATAAACCTCTCACCGCATTCCAAACCAGAGAGTTAAGCCCCATTCACATCATTGCCTCTTCCTGCAGCCCCTATACTGCAAAAGGCTGGGAAAGCGACGCCTATATTAGAGATGCTCAGAATCAATTTTTTTGCTCCTTGACCTTTGCCTCCTGCCACAACGCTTCCATCTCTTCTAGACTGCTGTCCAATAGACGGGTGTTCCGGCTTAGCAGCTGCTGCTCAATATATTGGAATCTAGATACAAACTTGCGGTTGGTACGGGTTAACGCCTCTTCCGGGTCCGCACCGATGAAGCGTGCAGCATTGGTCGCGGCGAACAGCAAATCCCCCAGCTCCAGCATTTGCTCCTCCGCCGGTGCGCCGGATTCGATAGCCTCCTGAAGCTCATCAACCTCTTCGCGGATTTTAGCCAGCACATCGCCAACGTTGTCCCAATCGAATCCTACTTTTGAGGCCTTTTTCTGCAGTTTGTAGGCCTTCATCAGCGCAGGCAAATCACGGGGAACACCACTCAGCGCGGATTCTGCTTCCGGTGTTACGCCTTTAAGCCGTTTTTCCTCGGCCTTCATGCCCTCCCAGTTCTGGAGCGCTTCCTCGGCATCTGCAGCATTCTTATCGCCGAAGACATGCGGATGGCGGAAGATCAGCTTGTCATTCAATCCTTCAATGACATCATAGACATTAAAGGTGCCCTGCTCCTCCTCCATCTGGGAATGAAGCAGGATCTGCAGCAGCAGGTCGCCCAGCTCTTCCTTCATATGGTCCGGATCATCCTCATCAATCGTTTCCAGAACCTCATAGGTTTCCTCAATCAGATTTTTGCGCAGTGATTCATGCGTCTGCTCCCGGTCCCATGGACACCCTTCCGGACTGCGCAACGTATCGACAATTTCATGTAAGCGGGCGAATGTGCGTTTTCGTGCACTTTCAGCGCGGTTGGCCGGAACATAAATCAGCGAGAGATTGCCGTACCCTTCCAGGCGGTCCAGCTCATACAGCGGTACCCGGAGAATACGTTCTTCCTTATCCACTCCAAGAGCATGTCCTACGATTACCTCATACTCCGGCGGATAACAATCCATCAGACAGAGCTTGGTTTCGGAAGCCGTGAAGCTGTCGTAGACCTGGCCGATCAGCGTATGCAGCTCCGGCTGAAGCTGGGAACTGCGGATACCGGAAGCATCCAGAAGCTGAAACCCTTCAATCGGGTCGAAGCCAAGCCGTACGAATGCCTCATCGAGAAAGCTTTCCCCGCCGAGAATGTGCAGTTCTACTCCCGCGCCCGGGCAGCGCTCCCGCAGCAGGGATACCGCCGATTCTGCAACCATGGGATGCCCCGGGACGGCATAGACAATTTCCGTACCCTGCGGTGCGGAACGCGCTTCCTCGATTAATTTCGCCGTAATGGCTTCATACACCTCAGGAAACGAGGACAGCGATTCATACAGCCCGTCAAAGGACTGGGAAGCTATTTCAAGCTCTGTTAAAGCTGCCATCACCGGATGCTCTGCGGTCCGGACATAAACGGCGGATGCGGATTGCAGCTTCTTGATAATGCCCAGGGTCAGCCGGTCGGGATTGCCGGAACCGAGGCCAACCACGGTTAATGTTGCGCTCATACCTGTCTCCACTCCTTCTGCACTGCCTTGCCGCTGAGGCTAAGGCAGCTTTGTATGTACTGCAATATAGTAATCTCATGCTTAAGAGATAACGGTTGGAACCCCTAGCTGCGCCTTAAGGGAACAGGCGCAGCTTCTTCAGCTTGTCCGCAAGCTGCGGGCCAAAGCCCGGAAGCTGGCGCAGCTCGCTTTCGCTGAGCAGCCGCAGGGCAACAGCGCCGGCCGCGAAGACGGCGCAGCCTGCCAGCACGCCGAGCAGGCTCTGCGCCAGGGCTGCGGTACGCCCGCCGCCGAAGCCGATGGCTGCGGCCGCACTGCCAACGCCGAGGCTTACGGCTGCGGCGCCCAGGCCAAGGCCCGCGAGCAGCAGCGCGGGCTTCACCAGGGCATCTGCGAAGCGCAGCCGCAGATGGCCCATACGGTACAGCAGCAGCACATTCAGCGCTGCTGCGAAGAGATGTGCGGCCACGCTGGCGATGGCTGCGCCGGTAATGCCCTGCTGCGGAATCAGCAGCAGGTTAAGGGCCGCCTTGAGCACCGCGGCGGCCAAGAGATGTATCGCCGGCGCGCGCACGGCGCCCAGGCCCTGCAGCAGCGCGGAGGAGATGATGCTGACCGTACCGCCAGCGGCGGTAAAGGCCAGCCAGGTCATCGTGCCGCTGCCGGCAGCATCACCGTACAGAGCCACATTGACCGGCTCTGCAAGGACGGCCAGGCCAACCGAAGCGGCCAGGCCCAGCAGCCAGAACCAGCGCAGCGACAGGCTGCAGCGGGTCTGGATCAGCCCTAGATCTCCGCGGTGCTTCGCCTCCGCGAGTGCCGGGATGAAGACCACTGATAACGAAGTGGCCAGCATCGTTACCATCTGAACAAGCGGCAGGCCGCGATTGTAGATGCCGAACTGCGCCATCGCCGCCGCTTCACTGACAGTTGACGACAGCAAACGGGGGACGGTAAATACATCGACCAGCCCGATAAGCGGTATAGCCAGCGTTCCGAGCATGACTGGAATACCATAGCCCAGCAGCTTGCGGGCCTTGGCTCCTGTCTGCTCCCGGATATTGTCCGCAGCAGAACTCCGGGTCCAGGCGGTTTCAGCGGCAGCTGATATCGCCAGCTCAGCCGACTGCTGCGCTACGCTCACACGGCGGCGGTAATTCTGCCAATACAGCAGCATGACAATCAGACCGGCCGCTCCGCCGCCAGCCGAGCCAATCAGCGCACCCGCCGCGATGGTGGCCGCATCTGCTCCCTTCCCGGTCAGATACAGCAGCAGTGCGATCATGACAGCTACCCGCACCGACTGCTCGACAACCTGCGACACCGCGGTAGGGACCATATTATGCAGTCCCTGAAAATAACCGCGCAATGCGGCCATAAGCGGAACAACAGCAAGCCCTAATGCGCTGCAGCGCAGCGCGGGAATGACATGGGAGTTGCCGACCCACCCGGCGATAACCGGAGCCCCAAGATAGGCAAGGGCCCCGATCACAAGGCCGCTGATGACTGTAATGGCCGCTGACAGCAGCAGAACCCTCCGGCCTTCGCTTTCATCTCTGTCGGCCGAGGACTCGGCCACGAATCTGGCGATTGCAGACGGCAGACCCAGCATAGCTATCGTTATAAGCATCGTGTACAGGGGATTAACCGTGTTGTATATGCCGAACACGGCGTCTCCCCCCAGATTTTGCAGCGGAATTTTCTGCAGCGTACCGATCAGTTTGGAGAGAATGGCTGCTGCGCTGAGAATAAATGCGCCTTGCAGTAATTTAGAGCCTTGTGTACCAGATTTCATAAAAGTACCTGCTTCTACAGCGATAACTGCCATAATGGGATGAATTTCTATATTATAACGCATGGAGGCGCGTAAGTAGAAACGGTTTTGCTTGCATTTACACGGACGGCCGCATTTTTCTGCAATCCGCATCTTCTTATCTTTTCCAAAATGGAATGTCAAAACCCCGCCCTCCCTTTGTATCATACCAAAAGGAAAGCGGGGTCCATAGTATCAAAGACGTTACTGCTCCATCTGCTTGCCCAGAAAAGCGGCTGCCGTTTCGGCCATTTTGATTTCCATTTGCGCCATTTTTACCGAATCATCCTTGTTCAGCAGCACTACACAACCGATGGGGTCCCCGCCTGAGATGATGGGAGCAGCTACATAGCTCGATATTAATTCTGCATGATCTTTACCGATGTCATAGCTGCCTGCATTCGTTTCGAGCACGGTCTTGCGGCTGTCCATTACCTTCTCCAGAAGCACACCCACCTGTTTCTCGAGATAATCCTTTTTGGAGCCTCCGGCAAGGGCGATAAAAGTGTCCCTGTCAGTAATCATTGTAATATGCCCGGTGCCTTCATAAAGCGACTCTGCATATTCCTTGGCGAAATCGCCCAGCTCACCAATGGGGGAATACTTCTTCAGTATGACTTCACCGTCGCGATCGACGAAAATTTCCAACGGATCCCCTTCACGAATACGTAGTGTGCGTCTGATTTCTTTAGGGATAACAACTCGACCGAGGTCATCAATACGACGTACAATTCCAGTAGCTTTCATTTCACATGTTGCCCCGCTTTCTTAAGAAGTATGGTCCAACTACTGTCCATTAAGGGAATGGATAATCCCAGTGATTTATCGTAATATCTGACCATAGTATTCATCTCTTCCCAGTTCCTTATACATCCTCTGGAAGGTATAACATTAAATATCCTTAATCCGCAGACTTCCGGCGCGCCCCTCCCCGTTATGTGCTATTTTTAACATAATTATACATTATAATTTACAAAATAAAGCCATCCCTCGCTTTGAAGCGTCAGGATGGCTTGTCCGTGCAAATGGTTTATTTGGCTTCTTGTGTAGCCTCTGGTGAGGCACTTGGAGCTTCTGTAGCTTTAGTTCCGCTGTTTGTTCCGGACTCAGAGGCAGCAGCGGAGCTTTTCGGCAGATTGATTTTGATCTCAAGAGGTCCTAGATCATTCTCTAGGAAGGACTCGAGTTTCTGGGATGCCGTTGAGTTTTTCACGGCCTCTTTCTGTTCATCGGTCAGCTTATCAAAGGTTGCTTCCGTACGGGACTCCACCTTCAAAATATGATACCCGAATACGGTAAGAACCGGCTCACTGACTGTATTCAGCGGCAGCGTTTGCGCTGCTGCCTTGAACTCTTCAACATAATTGCCGAGCAATACGTCCTTCAGCTGGCCGCCAGCTTCCTTAGACGCGGTATCATCGGTGTATTGCTTGGCGATTTCAGCAAAGTCCGCTCCACCGTCAAGTTTAGCCTTTACTTCATTGGCAAGCTTTAGTGCGTCTTCCTTTGTACGCTCCTTACCGTCAGCACCGGTCAAACCAATCAATACATGACGCAGCGTAGCCGTGGTGAAATCGCCCTTTACCGTTTCGAAGTGCGTCTTCACTTCGTCATCAGTTGTTTTTAGCAGCATATCCTGATAAACCGTAAGCACACGTACCATATAATCATGGACATCGGATTCCTTTAAATTTTGCTCTTTCAGTTCGCTTTCGAAAGTGTTGCCCAAACGAGTCTTAAGCTCACTTACCTGCACGTCTGCTTCCTTCTCTGCCTGCTTCTTGGCCTCATCGGTTGCCTTGCCGACCTGATATTCAAATGCCGCTTGCTGGTTCAGAATCGACTCCTTGAAGGTATCAAGCTCCATGAACTGGGCCTGCTGCGGGGAAAGGAATTTCATGACACGGGTATCCATATCATACTCCTTCTCAGTAATGGTTCCCCCTTTGTAGGTAGCGTACGCTGTGCTGCTATCATCAGCTACATTATTATTTTTATTATTGTTGTTGCTGCTGCAAGCAGAAAGCATAGAGAAAGAAAGAGCCGCTGCCAGTGAGACCAGCAGCACTTTCCAGGATTTTGTTTTATTTAACGACATCATGTAGTTCTCCCTTCAATTTTAGAGACTGTTTGGCCGCTGCCAGAAACTGCTCTAACAGATCAAGCAGCGCCTTATCGTCAAGATCCTTCGACTTGATGCGGATACTGGCTTTTGCATCCCTATCAAATTGTACACGTCTTTCAAAGCTATTTCCAACTTTGGCAAGCTTGGCCGTATCAAAGGCCCCGGTGCTCCCTTCATGGAAGTTCAACGAAACATCGTCACCACGACGGATCATTGATTCCAATCCATAGAGCTTTCCATATACCTTGAGACGGGCTACGGACAGCAGATTGACTACGGCCTCCGGCAATTCTCCGAAGCGGTCAAGCAGTTCATCCTCCAATTCCCCAGCGTCCTCAAAAGTGGAAACCGCCGCAACCTTCTTGTAAATTTCGATCTTCTGGATGCTGTCGTAGATATACTCGGATGGAAGATACGCATCAATTGACAAATCAATGACCGTATTGCCCTGCTTCAGCGAAGTATCCTCTTCTCCCAGTACAGTGACCTTACGCTTACGGATTTCTTCCGCCAGCATTTGCGAATACAGGTCGAAACCGACGGAAGCGATAAACCCGTGCTGCTCCGCACCAAGCAGATTGCCCGCTCCGCGAATGGAAAGGTCGCGCATGGCAATTTTGAAGCCGGAGCCAAGCTCCGTAAATTCCTTGATGGATTGCAGGCGCTTCTCCGCGACCTCAGTCAGCACCTTGTCCCGCTGATACGTGAAATAGGCATAGGCAATCCGGTTAGAGCGTCCTACACGTCCACGCAGCTGATAGAGCTGCGATAGCCCCATTTTGTCGGCATCATGGACAATAAGCGTATTGACATTCGGAATATCCACCCCAGTCTCAATGATACTTGTGCTCACCAGCACATCGTATTCTCCGTCAAGGAAATCGAGTATGGTCTTCTCCAGCTCCGATTCCGACATTTGGCCGTGGCCAATGCCGACCCTTGCTTCCGGAACGAGCATGGAGATTTGGGCGGCCATTTCCTGAATGCCTTGAACGCGGTTATAAAGATAATAGACCTGTCCTCCACGGGCCAGCTCACGTTCCACCGCTTCCCGGGTAAGCGTCTGACTATGTTCAACCACATACGTCTGCACGGGAAAGCGGTTCTCCGGTGGTGTCTCAATGACTGACAAATCCCGCACGCCAAGCATCGACATATGCAAGGTCCGTGGAATAGGCGTTGCAGTCAAGGTGAGCACATCGACATTGGTCTTGAGCTTCTTGAGTTTTTCTTTATGGGTTACACCAAAGCGCTGCTCTTCATCAACAATTAAAAGACCGAGATCCTTAAAGACCATATCCTGCGACAACAGCCTGTGTGTGCCGATTACTACATCTACCGTTCCCTGCCGGACACCCTTAATGGTCTCATTCTGCTCTTTGCGGCTGCGGAAGCGGCTCAGCACCTGAATGTTCAGCGGATAATTGGCAAACCGCTCACGGAAGGTTTCATAATGCTGCTGCGCGAGGATTGTGGTCGGCACCAGCACGGCAACCTGCTTGCCTTCAATCGCTGATTTGAAGGCTGCCCGGATCGCCACCTCCGTCTTGCCATAGCCAACGTCTCCGCATAGCAGCCGGTCCATCGGACGGTTCTGCTCCATATCCTTCTTGATCTCTTCGATAGCACGCAGCTGATCTCGGGTTTCGTCATACGGGAACATTTCCTCGAATTCACGCTGCTCCTGCGTATCCTTCTCAAAACCATAACCCAGAGCACTTTGGCGTTCGGCGTACAGCTTAATCAGATCATCCGCGATATCCTGAACAGAAGAACGCACTTTATTAGTAACTCGCGTCCACTCGTTTCCGCCAAGCTTGTATACCTTCGGTTCTTTATCTTCCGATCCGACATATTTCTGAATCAGATCTATCTGGTCAATCGGTACAGATAGCTTATCGCCACCGGCATATAGAATATGCATATAATCCCGGTGAATTCCGCTGACCTCAAGTGTGCCAATCCCCATATATTTGCCGATACCGTGATTCTGATGTACCACGTAATCGCCGATTTTGAGCTCGGTATAGCTCTTGATCCGTTCTGCATTGTCAATTCCTTTGGAAACCTTGCGCGCCTTGCGCTGCTTCTGGGAGAACATCTCTCCTTCAGTGATCACGGCAAGATGAATGGAAGGCAGCTCAAAACCGGAGCCCAGATTCCCGTGGACAATAGTAGGCTCTTCGATGCCATAATCGTACAGCACCCGGCGGACCCGTTCCATCCGCTCCTCGCTGCTCGCCAGCATCACGACCTGCACACCCGACTTATGCCAGCGCTCCATCTCCGATTTCAGCACATTCATCTGGCCGTGGAAATCCTGCATGCCGCGGCTGATAAATCCAAGGATGTTCTGCGGCTGGATATGTGGAACCTGGCGCAGGAAAATCGACATGAACAGACTCTGGAATGGGCGGCGGTACATGATAGCCTCATTATCTACAGAAAGATGAAGATCAGGCAGATTCTTGCCGTTCTGCAGCAAATGCAGGTTCCATTCTGACTCGTCCCGCTCCAGCTGTTTCGCCGTTTCCAGCAGTCTGGCCGGCTCATCCATAATAAGGAGAGTATCCTGTGCCATATAATCATATAAATGGCAGCGTTCAGGATATAACAGACTGATATATTTATAGACTTCAGGGAAATAGGTGCCCTGCCGCAGCATCTCCAGCTCCCGGCCCATTTCCTCACGCAAACGTAGCTTTGCCTGCCGGTCGGTCATTTTCTCAAGCTGGCGTTCCAGCATCGCAGCCGCTTCAGAGGCTGCCGAATCCTGGCGGGACTGGTCTGCGATGATCTCCTTAGCCGGCGTGATCTTCACACTGCGCACCTTGTCGATGGATCGCTGGTCTGCAGGATCAAAGGTTCGGATCGAATCGATCTCATCATCAAACAGCTCTACCCGATAAGCCAGTGAAGAGGTCATTGGATAGAAATCGACAATGCCCCCCCGAACACTAAGCTCACCGCGGTTCTCTACCCGTTCAACCCGTTCATAACCCATCATAATCATTGACATTAGAAAATCATCGAGAGAGAGGGTTCCATCCTGTGAAACGGTTAATTGTGCCTCTGCCATCACATGCGGCGATGGAAGCAGACGCCGGACGCCGGAATAAGGCACAACCACAACGCCACGGAAGCCCTGCGCACATTTGGTCAGGACATCTATCCGCTGAGCGAGCGTCTCAGGGCTGGAGACAGCCGCTTCAGCGGCAACCAGCTCATTGGCAGGGTAAAGCAGCACGCGATCCGGAGAAAGCGCTTCCTGCAAATCCTCAGCCATCTTCTGGGCCGAGAACATATTATGGGTGACTATAAGCAGCGGCCGTTCGGTTTCTTCATGCAGCGCCGCCAGCATAATTTGTCTGGCCGAACCGGACAAACCTGATATTAGCTGCTCCTTCATCCCTACGGCAACACCGCGGGTGACAGACTGAAAATCAGGATCTTTGGAAAAAGCTTCTATAAGACCTTGTAACAACAAAAGACACCTCTCTTACTGAACAGGCTGACAGCAGCCTAAGCCGCCGCACCTATTATGATTAGAATTGAAAACAAGCCTCAGCGATAAGGCCAAGGCTTGCGGATGACGATAGAGACAGGCGCTTCCACCTTACTGAAGCGGACTGGACAGCAGGCTGAGCTCAGGGTTGTTCTCCAAGGCCTGTTTGCAGTAATCGCAAGTAACCTTTACCGTGATCTCACCTTCTGAATCATACGCTATGATATCTCTGCGCTCCGCAGGGGTCAAAGAATGCAGACCAAGCTGCGCTTCTGTGATATTACTTCTATTGATGCTTCCCAGAAATGTCCGGCAGTGCCTGCATACGTAGTGTATTGCCATCTATATGCCTCCTGAAGTTAGTATATACCCTTCAGTATGCCCCGGCCCGGCCGTATTTAGCCTAAAGATGCGGCGGGAGCGGGCGGCTAGCCATTGAATTTGGCCATGGTCTGTTCAAAGGTATGCTGCAGGCTGAACTCCAGGGCATCACAGGTATCCAGGATCATGGTCTTCAGCCTGTCTCCGTCTTTCTTGGGAAAGGTAGAAAGCACATAATCTACAATAGCAAAGCCCGGTTCAGGACGGGAGATCCCCATCCGCACACGGTTGAAGCTTTGCGTGCCTGTATGCTGTATGATCGACTTGATTCCGTTATGGCCTCCGGCACTTCCCTGATAACGCAGCCGGATTTTGCCGATTTCTGTATCAAGATCATCATAGACAACGATCATATCCTCTAAATTCACTTTATAATATTCCATATATGCACGAACCGCTTCTCCGGACAGGTTCATAAAGGTCATGGGTTTGATCAGAACTGTCTTGACTCCCCCGATGACGCCCTCACCGATTACGGACTTGCACTTATTCTGGTTAAAGGTGATTCCGTTTCTGGCCGCTAGCTCGTCAAGCGCCATAAAACCGACGTTATGCCTGGTTTTGGCGTACTGCGGTCCCGGATTTCCGAGTCCAACAATCCATTTCATGATGGCCTATCCTTTCCATCCGGTTCTCTTAAGCAGAAGAGTTCCGTTTTTGGTACAATGAATTTTATTAGGCTTACTTCTAGAGCAGCCTAGGGCCACTTTACTCCAAAGACAGGTGATGAACGATGCCACATCAGGGCGACATCTTAACGCTTCAGCGCCATTTCCAGTACCACATCCAATATGCTGTGCCTGTCGAAATTTACAGAGACAATGTGCACGTAGCCATCGGTGTAGTTACAGCGGCGGATGAAGGCTTTGTTGAGCTGCAAGGAACTCTTTACAACCGCAGCCTGTTCACCTTTATCTCCCGGCCAGGGTATTAATGCCGCAGCAAAGCTGGGGGTCATCACGCCGACAAGGGTTACATCTTCCGTTACGGAGGTGTAACCCTTTTTGAATATAGGCGGGAACGGCAGTCATATCACTACAAGAGCACTACCCGAATACTATTCGATTTCGAACAATTTGCTGATGGACAGCTCCTCATGAACACGAATAATCGCCTCACCCATAAGTGGAGCCACGGACAACACTTTGAGCTTCGAGGTCGGATTGCTGCTGCGGATTGGAATGGTATCCGTCACGATAATTTCTTTGATTGGTGAATTTTCCAGACGTTCATGCGCAGGTCCAGACAATACCGGGTGGGTACAGCAAGCATAAACTTCCTTCACGCCGCCTTCCATCAAGGCATTGGCTCCCAGTACAATCGTTCCGGCCGTGTCGATAATATCATCGATCAGAATCGCTGTTTTGCCTTCGATGTTACCGATAATATTCATGACTTCGCTGACATTGGGTTCCGGACGGCGTTTGTCGATGATCGCCAGAGGTGCGTTAAGGAAATCGGCAAGCTTTCTAGCCCGCACAACACCCCCATGGTCCGGGGAGACCACAACCGGATTCTGGATCTGCTTCGAACGGAAATACTGGGCAAGAATCGGGACACCCAGCAGATGATCCACCGGAATATCAAAGAAGCCTTGAATTTGCATGGCATGAAGGTCCATCGTGATAACACGGTGAGCTCCTGCTTTTTCGATCAGGTTCGCTACCAGCTTGGCCGTAATTGGATCACGGGAACGCGCCTTGCGGTCTTGACGAGCGTATCCGTAATAAGGAATAACCACATTGATGCTTTTCGCGGAAGCGCGTTTGAGCGCGTCTACCATAACCAGAAGCTCCATCAAATTGTCGTTAACCGGACCACAAGTCGACTGTACGATATAGACATGGCAGCCCCGGACACTCTCAGACAGCTTGACCTGAATCTCCCCGTCGCTGAAGCTTGTGGTATGTGATTCACCCATCGGAATTCCGATATAATCAGCAATTTGACTAGCCAGCTTAGGATTGGAGTTACAGGTGAAAATCTTTAATTTGGAATCGCAATAAGTCATAAAATATAAACCCTCCGTGACGGAATTTAGCTTCCAAGCAGCGCCGGTAAAGAGATCTCAGCTCTATCCGGCGCTTTGGCAGTGGCCCTTACGATTGACTTGACTGGTCTTTCTTTGCTTTGGCCCGGGAGCGGATCTTCTCGGCATATCCCGGCTTGTTCTCCTGTCTTACTCTGGCAATGGCCAAATCATTCTCCGAAACAGATCTTGTGATTGTCGACCCTGCAACAACAAAAGCGCCTTTGCCTACGGTGACCGGTGCAATCAGATTCACATTGCTGCCGATGAAGGCATTATCTTCAATTGTCGTCTTGGATTTATTAAATCCGTCATAATTGGCAGTAATTGCACCACAGCCAACATTTACATTCTTACCTACAGCGGCATCGCCGACATAGCTCAAATGCGATACTTTGGAGCCGTCGCCGATCACTGCATTCTTAATTTCCACGAAATCGCCTATTTTGACTTCCTCACCAAGTACAGTGCCCGGACGCAAATAGGCAAAAGGCCCAACGGTAGTCCGTGCGCCGACTTGTGCCTGATTCAGTACGGAATGCTTCACCTCAGCGCCGTCCATAATCACGCAGTCTTCGATTTCACTGGAAGGCCCGATCACGCAATCTTCACCAATGACGGTTTTGCCTTTCAGCTGGGTACCCGGATATAACACGGTATCTGATCCAATGATGACATCGGCTCCTATATAGGTGGAAGCCGGATCAATGATGGTTACACCGTTCAGCATATGCTGCCGGTTGATGCGCTGGCGCATGTAACCTTCTGCTTCGGATAAAGCCAAACGGTCGTTAACGCCGATAGACTCCGCAGCGTCATGAGCCTGATATCCCAGAACGATATCACCCTGTGCCCGGAGTATGCCGATTACATCTGTTAAATAATATTCCTGCTGGTTATTACTGTTGGTGACCTTCTCCAGCGCCGCGAACAGCTTGGCATTATCAAAACAATAGGTACCTGTATTAATTTCGCCTACAGCTGCTTCCTCAGCGGTGCAATCCTTCTGTTCCACAATCTTCAGTACACCGCCGTCTTCCCCGCGGATAACCCGTCCATAGCCTGCAGGCTGATCCATCACAGCAGTCAGTACAGTTGCTGCCGCATGCTGCCCTTCGTGCAGTGTCATAAGCCCTTCCAGCGTTTCCGCCATGACCAGCGGTGTATCACCGCAAATCACGATGGTTGTGCCTTCCTCGCTGCCGATAAGATCCTTAGCCTGTTTGACGGCATGACCGGTACCCAGTTGGGTTTCCTGCAGCACATATTCCGCATCCTGGCCTATATGGGCTTTTACTTGCTCTGCGCCATATCCGACAATAACGACGGTACGCTGGCTTCCGGTCGCTTTAACTGTATCAAGTACGTGCCCTACCATCGGTTTGCCACAGACGGGGTGCAGCACTTTATATAATTTAGATTTCATGCGCTTGCCTTGACCTGCGGCAAGTACAACAGCCATTCTTTTCAAGAATGCCAACCTCCCACTTCTTGAGCTCACTACTGAATATATCTCATATCGGGAAAAAAGAAAAGAGAACCATGTGAGCATGGTTCCCTTTTCTTCGAACCCCAATTAAAAACGGCTTGACCTTACGCCGCCCTGGGAGGGCAGCTGGACATCAGAGTCAGCTTAAGGCTTAAGCTCCCTCTTCGATGACCTCTTCTTCTTCCGTAGCGGCGCGATCGTACTCGGCCAGAACCGCAGATTGAATCTTCTCGCGTGTTCCCGAAGAAATCGGGTGTGCGATATCGCGGAATTCGCCGTCCGGTGTACGCTTGCTGGGCATAGCAACGAACATCCCGTTATTACCGTCGATGACTCGAATGTCATGAACAACAAACTCGTTGTCGATTGTAATGGATGCGATTGCTTTCATTCTCCCCTCAGAGTTGACGCGGCGGAGTCTGACATCCGTAATTTGCATGTGTGTGTTCACCACCTTTTTCCATCAGAGACTTGGTGTATAATTCCACACAGCAAAGCGAATTCCTTCTTTTTGATTCCAAAAAATGCCTGATAATGAAGATTATTTTTGCGCAACCATTGATTTCGACACCATTCGCGGGGTTTTCTAATAATCCCTTACGATTTCGACATTTTACTGTTTCTTAACGCAAAGTAACTGTCCAGCTCAGGAGGAGAAGTAATTACCCGGATACGCTGAAATCCGCCGCACCTTGGAATCCACCTCATTCAGCTTCACCAGAGATACATAGTCATGCAAAAGACGTTCTTCCGTCTCCACCGCACCTGATTCCACGAGTACACCTACACCGGCCACTTCGGCATTGAACTCGCCAAGCAGATCGACCATACCGCGTACGGTACCGCCGGCCTTCATGAAATCATCCACGATCAGCACCCGCGACTTCTCACGCAGCGCCCGCCTCGAGAGCGACATCGTATGTATGCTCTTGTGCGAGCCCGATACATAGTTGATGCTAACCGCAGAGCCCTCGGTCACCTGATGGTCACGGCGCACCAGCACCACCGGCAGCCCAAGCTGTGCAGCTGTTGCATAAGCCAGCGGAATGCCTTTGGTTTCCACGGTCATCACTACATCAATCTCTACCCCGTAGAAAGCCGTTGCAATGATCTTTCCGGCCTGTTCCATCAGAGAAGGCAGCCCCAGCAAGTCAGACATATATAAATAACCACCGGGCAGAATCCGGTCGCTCTGCTCCAGCTGTCCGCACAAACGGTTAACGAAAGCCAGCGCCATCTCTGTTGGCATTCTAGGAATATAACGCACCCCGCCTGCCGCTCCGGCCAGTGTCTGCAGCTCACCCATGCCTTCGCCTTCAAATACTTCTTTTATAATAGCCAAATCTTCGCTGATGGATGACTTTGCCGCACCATACCGGTCTGCAAATGTTGACAGCGACAGCAGGTCATGCGGTTTCTCAAGCAAAAATTGGGTCATGTCTACCAAACGTTGGCTTCTTTTAAGTTTTTTCACGGAATGCTCCTCGCCAAAACCGAATATTATTATAAAATAATATCACTTTTGTACGGATTTACACAAGAAGAAACGGCTGCTCTGCCTTTGACAGTTGCTAGCCGTTTCTCTGGAAGCTCTTCAGCTCAGCGAACGTACCGCGTAAACTTCCTTACAGAATCCGCGCAGTCCATTGTAAATTCTGGCTACCTTCGACTGTTTGGATACCAGACCGAAGACGGTCGGTCCGCTGCCGGACATCAGCACTCCATCTGCACCCAGCTTCATCATGGCTTCCTTCAGCTGCTGCACCTCTGGATGGAGCTTCAGCGTCACATCCTCCAGAACGTTGCCTAGCCCCGCACAGACTGCGTTGAAGTCGCCCGCTGCAATGGCCTCCTGCATCCGCGTTGCCGACGGATGCACCGCAATGTCATTCGCCCGTACACGTCCGTACACCTCAGCCGTCGATACATTAATCGGTGGCTTCGCCAGGACGACCCAGCACTGCGGCGGATTCTCAATCGGAGTCAGCCGCTCGCCTCTCCCCGTTGCCAGGGCAGTGCCTCCTGTGACGCAGAACGGCACGTCCGAGCCCAGCTCGGCGCCCAGTTCCTGCAGCTCCTGCGCCGGGATACCAAGGCGCCAGAGCCTGTTCAGGCCGCGCAGCGTTGCTGCCGCATCGCTGCTGCCGCCGGCAAGGCCGGCAGCGACCGGAATTCTTTTGTCCAGATGGATATGTACACCGCTCTTCACATTATAACGGTCTTTAATAAGCCTCGCAGCCTGAAAGGCAAGGTTCTTCTCGTCGAGCGGAATATATCCCGCCTGGCTTGATATAATAATCGAGTCTCTCTTCATCTCTGATAGCTCCAAACGGTCCGCCAGATCCACCATGGTCATAATCATTTCCACTTCGTGAAATCCGTCAGGCCGCTTGTGAAGCACATCCAGCATCAAATTGATCTTGGCCGGCGCTTTCTCATACATTTTCAAGGCGTTCACCCACCTTCAGCTTTTCCCGTAAAAACAACTTAACATATTATATGAGAAACTTGTAACGAAGTCCATTATCAAAAGTTTGGACAGGCCAAAAAGGGAAACGCCGCAAGGACGGTTCCCCTTTTTTATTACCATTTTTCAGCACATAAGCGGTTAAGACTTCCGGGCAGCCTGCTCGGCAAGCTGAATCGCCCTCTTCACCATATTCCCTGCATCCTGGGCCCGGATTCCACCCCAGCCGTCCCGCTCTACCGTTTCGTAGAATCCAAGCTCCTTAGCCAATTCCGTCTTCAGTTCCTCCGACATCATGCCTCGTTTTCTGCGGCTCATTAGCGGAATTCCTCCTTAGGGTAGTAGATGATTAGCTTATTGCTCCTTTAGTATGCTGTACCGGGGCAATGATCATTCAACCCGCGAAGAAACCGTTCACACTGTTGTTATATTCACAAAACAAAAAACAGCCCCCATAGGAGACTGTCCGTAACACTTAAGCCTTAATATACATAATTCGCATTTGCCCATCGTCTTCGCAAACTGTGATCTCCACAGACTCCGTAAGAATATCGGCATAGCTATAGGAGACACGCTTGAAGGTTTGCTGCTCCTGATCCAGTTTGACAATAAATACAGAAGGGTACGTTTCTTCCAGGACACCGGTGCGTTCAACGGTCTTACGACGTCCACCGTTTGCACGCAACGTGATCTTATGACCGACGTGAGCTTCGAGACTGCGTTTAATTTCCAACAGCGCGTTATTAGCCATTACCTGACGACCACCTCTTTCCTTGTCCATTATACAACTTTTCACAAACATTGTCAAAGCAAATAAATAATTATAGATGATGCCAAAAAAGTTGTCAACGGAATTTTTTTAGAACGAAAGACTCCCGGCCGAGGCGCCTTGTTATCGGTAATAATATACCGGAGGCTGTCGCCGCCTGTCCGGCTTCCACAACAAAAAAAGGAAAAGAAAAGCGTTATGCTTATCCTTTCCTTTTTTTGTTCCTGCCATTCTGGAAAATTATTGCGTACGGCTTTTCCGGGACCATGATACTATATCGCCGACGGGGTAACTTTCAGCGCGGAAAGATTTTGCAGGCGAGGCATTCCAATCCGGAAGCTGCCGCGTGTCTCTATTCCGCCCATTCCCTGGTTGCCGCTGATGGTATGATTCAGTACATCGCCTAGACTGACAGTGTCACGGATCGAGGTAAAAGAGGCTTTGGCTGCTATATAGACCGGATCCAGCGCATGAATCAGGATTCTCCCCGGTGAGCTGGCAAAATTGGCCCCCGCCCCCAGCAGTGCCTCAAAATGCGACTGGCAGGCTCCCGCCACAATGGTCAGGGCATCAAAGTTCCGTTCATATTCCCTTGCAACCCCAATAGCAGCCACAAAGTTCTGCGAATTTTTGTAGCTGCTAAGACTATAGAGATCATAAGTATGCGGCTGTTTCAGCACCCCGTCGTGGCCAGTTATAACTACGATATCCGGACGCACACGAGGCAGAAGCCGGTATAATGTCTCCGCCATTTTGGACTCATGAACATGATGCCCTTCCGCGGGAATCCGCAGCTGTTCATACAAGCTAAGACTTTTGTTCAAATAAAGCGCATCGCCGTCCAAATGCAGCACTTTGCCCGGCACCTCGAAATAAGCCGCCTCCTTGGGGGATTGCGGCCAGCCTCCGGCAACAGTTTCTCCGCTGCGCTGGCTCTGTTCCTGACGGTCCTTACGCAACCTTGTCAATGATTCCTTTGCTTTGATCTGTGCCTGCTGTCCCCGTTCTGTAATACGGGTAGGCGGCACTTGAACCAAGTCGTCCAGGGGAGCATCCGCCAAAAGGCGGAATTCTGTGCCTTTGATTACAGCTCCACTCTGCACGATGTTCTCCACCCGGAAAGTTACATCTCCACCATAAGATTTGCGGACGACCAAGTCTCCTAAATTCATGACAACACCACCTCTATCCCCATCGTATGGGCAAAGGTCATGGTTGGTTCTTCAACAGCCGCATTTTCAAAAGATAAAGCGCGATGTTTCACGCTGCATACTCTAGGCGATTCCTGCCGCCAGCAGCACAGCGCTAAGCCGGGCGTACTCCGCAAGGCTCAGCGTCTCCCCGCGGCGGGTTGGCTCTATGCCAGCCTCAGCCAGCAGCGCCTCCAGGCGTTCACGGCCTTCTCCAGGGAAGAAGCGGGCCTTGAGATTGTTTGCTATTGTCTTACGCCGCTGGGTGAAGGAAGCCTGGACCACCTCAAAGAAATGCTTCTCATCAGCTACATCCACCGGAGGACGTTCTCTGACCTTCAGCCGGATTACAGCAGATTCCACATTCGGCTGCGGGATGAAGACCGTACGCGGCACAATACAGACCAGCTCAGGCTCACTGTAGTACTGCACGGCTATGCTGAGGCTTCCATATTCTTTGCCGCCCGGAGAAGCCGCCATACGCTCAGCAACCTCCTTCTGGATCATTACCACGATATTATCCAGCGGAAGTTTCTCTTCCAGCAGTTTCATCAGTATAGGAGTTGTCACATAATACGGCAGGTTGGCAACCACACTTACTTTGTCGACGGTTGCAAAATCCTCTGTGAACAGTTCCTGGAGGTTTACCTTCAGCACATCATCATTGCGAATTTTGACATGCGGGTACGGAGACAGTACATCCCGCAGAATCGGAATCAGTCTGCGGTCGATCTCTACAGCAGTCACCGCACCCGCAGCCATGGCCAGCCGTTCAGTAAGTGCTCCGATACCCGGACCAATCTCCAGGGCGCCCGCAGAGTCAGTTAATTCTGCTGCGTCCACTATTTTATCAAGGATATTCTGGTCGATCAGAAAGTTCTGTCCCAGACTTTTTTTGAACGAAAAACCGTAGCGCTGAATAATTTCTTTGGTCCGTACTGGCGATGAGATCTTGTTATTGCCACTCATGAGGTAATGCCTCCCTGATCAATTTGTGCGAGAGCTCCGGAGAATTCTTCCCGCGTGATGCCAAACATAGCCAGCCGCTTGTATAGCTGTTTGCCGTTACAATACCCGATGCCAAGCACGTTGCCAAGCGCCATCCTGCGCTCAGCCGCTCGCGAATGCACCAGCATGCCCGCCTCCATAAGATCCTCCAGCCCAATAAGGGCAGGGGCCCCCTCAAAGGAGGTATGTACATGCTGCAGCGCATGACGGATCGCTTCCGGTGATGCATTCTCAACACCGATATCCCCCTTGCGTGTGGCATCCTTCTCCGGGATGAATGCATGCTTGCAGCCTGGCACCTTGGAGGAAACAATCTTGCGGATGCGTTCGCCGGCATGATCGGGATCCGTAAGGATGATCACGCCTCTGCGTTCCATTGCCAGCGCTATCTTGGCGATAACCTTGCGGTCTACCGCTGAACCGCCAGTCTCTATCGTATCGGCCTCCACCGCCCGCTTGACGGCAACCGTATCACTCTTGCCTTCCACCACAATTAATTCCTTAATCATACACGTTGCTCCTTCCTGTAAAACACAAAAAGAAGAGGATTCGCTCCCCTTCTTTTTGGCTAAAGAATGTATAAGTGATGAGCGGCAGCCCGTTCTGTCAGTGCTACCCTCACTATAGCTTATAAACCGTTAATTTGCAAAAGCGGACCACGTTAATTCAACTCCGGCTTCACTGGACCGATCACATAAATAGTCCGGGACTTGCGGCCGAAATTACGGGCATGGCTCAGTGAATCGTAATAAACATCTAACTTGTTGCCTTTGATGGCACCGCCGGTATCCTCTGCTCGGCGAAACCCTAATCCCTCAATGTACACCCACCAGCCGATAGGAATTACATTCGGGTCCACAGCTATTGTCCGGCCTTCTGTTACGCGTGTGCCAGAAGCCGTGCGGGTCCCAATGCCTGGCTCTTCCGAAGAATAGGCTGTCATCGACACATTTTTGATCATCTTCTTGTATTGGAAATCTACGCCTGCCTTGTGCACGACGTTACTGCTTTTTGCGGAAACTTTGGTTGTTTTGGATGCCGTACTTTTTTTGGAAGTTGTCACAGCAGCTACAACGGGCTTTGGCAGGGGCTTCGTACCAACATAAACAATTTTATGTTTGGTAACCGTCTGTACTTCCTTGCCAATCATGCGCATAGAGACCAGTTCTCCATCTTGGTAGACCTTCTCGATATGCTGGACCATGACGCCTGGTGCGCCTAACTGTGCCACTTTTACGGTCCCCTTGTTCAGGGAAGGATCTGAGGTCTTAATGACCTGGAATGGCAAATTATGCTTCCGCTCTACAATTTGCTTGTTGATGCGGACAATTTTAATTTCCATGCCGGCCGATACTGTGGTGTCAAGCGAAGGGTATATTTTGTCACTGCTCTCCAGGCTTAAACCCAGTTTGCTAATGGCGTCACCGATAGTGTCTTCGGTGGTGTACATTGTTTTTGTTGCTCCATCCGCAGTGAGACTAAACTTCTGTGCACGATTGATCACGACACGGTCGCCGTCCTGTATCTCATCACTAAGGCCAATAGATAATTCATCATGCGGCTGCAGCGAAATTTGTTCCTTAGCCAGCACATCACTGAGCAGCGCTTCGCGCGTTTCCAGCGTCTGTACTTTCCCGTCTATTACTAAAAATATCTCTTTCTTGCTCTGACCGTGTACGTACAGCAGAATGAGCAGCGCGATAACGATTGATACCGCACCTGCAAGCGAAAGTAAGCGAGGATTCACTTGCTTCCACCGTAATGCGAAAGACCTGCTGGATGATTGCGAATCATGGGATACTTCTGGTTGGAATACGCCCACTCTCTCCATCCTCCTTACATAGCCCCGTCGTCAAGTTGTATATCAAGGTGACTGAATGATTGCTGACGAAACTAGGTTTGAGATTGCAACAGGATACGCCCGCATTGCTTTAGCGTTTCCTGCTCATGGATCGCCTGCCCGGCATAATTACTCCAGATACCTGTTATATAACAGTATGCTGGGAACATTCGCATTATTCAAAACAAAAAAAGCCCAAAAAAGAGTTCACAGAGGACTCTTTCGTGGCTTCTCCGGATGTCAGAATACGCGGGAATGTTTATGCACGAGGTTTCCTCTCTTACTTGCGCTTACGGGGTTAGCTGTCGGGTTCGGGCATAAGAGAGACGCCCTATCTTAGGTCACCCGCTCACGGCGGTTGCCCTCAAATTCACCCCAAAGACCACGTGAAGAAATCAAATAAATTCTGCGGCATTTCTGTGTTGTACTCTATGTACGGACATGCGGCAGGCATTATTGGTTCCCCCGTTCTCCATACGGAGACTCAGCGAGACGATCCATGATTCAGTGACTGTCACAGTAACAACAGCTCACTGCACTGAAAAGATGATATCCTGTTTTGATGCATGTTGTAAAGGACGATTCAACCACGTTTACGCAAAAAAATGATTAAAATATTGTAATATTCAGCCGTTTTTAAATTAAAAAAGTTTAATATATCGGCTATACTTCATTTTTCACCGCTTTTACTCCCGATTTCAGACAATTCCAAATCGTTCCAGTGCGTTCGCGTACGTAATTTCCGCCAATTCCTGTAAATCAATCCCTTTTATTTCCGCGGCAGCCTCTGCTACTAATCTCACATGTGCGCTCTCATTTCGCTTGCCCCGGAAAGGGTGCGGTGTCAAATAAGGCGAGTCCGTTTCAATCAGCAGCCGGTCCATCGGAGTCTGGGCCAGCACCTCTTTTGGCACTCTGGCGTTCTTGAATGTAATCGGGCCGCCGAAGGACAGGTGAAAGCCTAAATCCAGGCACATTTTGGCTATTTCCCAGCTTCCGGAGAAGGAGTGCATCACTCCGCCTATTTCATCAGCCTTCTCTTCACGGAGAATACGCACCACATCTTCATGAGCATCACGGTTATGAATACAAATCGGCATTTTCAGTTCACGGGCTAGTCCGATTTGTTTGCGGAACACTTCATGCTGTACCTCTTTGGGAGAGGTGTCCCAATAGTAATCCAACCCAATTTCTCCGATGGCGACTACTTTTTTATGACTGCACAGTGAGGCGATCCACTCGAGATCACCGTCCCTCATGTCTATGGCATCCTGCGGATGCCAGCCGACGGCTGCATAAATATAGTCATAGGTTTCAGCAAGCTTCATGGTCGTTGGGATTGTTTCCCTGTTAAAGCCAATATTAATCATTTTGGTAACTCCTGCCTCGAGCGCATTGGCGATTACCCTTTCGCGGTCCTCGTCGAATTGCGGAGCATCCAGATGGGTGTGCGTGTCGAACAATTGCATGTTACATCCCCTTTTCTGTCATAATTTCTATGATGAATTCCAAGTATTTTTGGATTACTTTGCAAAGATTTCTGCGATTGAAGTAGGCAGCATTGGAAGGGCTTTCTGCAGCTTATCCTGTGGAAAATACAGGTGATAACGGCCGCGGTGAATTCCGCTGATGGAGCGTACGATATCTGAAACTTCAGAGATCTCCCTCAGTTTGTCATGGCGGTCAAGCAGCAGAATCTGCTTGCTGTCAAAGCCTTGTCCCGGACGAAACACATCATAGGGCAAATCTGTTGGAAAATCAATTTCCAGATCATAATCGGCATCTAGCCCTGCCACGGCAAAGCTGCGGCGTATTTCGTCAATCGTCTCGGAATCAAGGTTCTCCATCTCTACATATTTATACAGTTTACGATGAATAAACCGGCTGCACAAGTCGCTTAACAACTCATCCTTCTCCAAAGTCCACTGCATGAAGGCGGTCTGGATCATAGCTTCGTCTAGCAGCAGATATTGCTCCACCGTGACCTCTCCGCGGAACAAATCACCTAAAGGATCAATCATGAACCGGAATTCATAACCGCTCTGGTACAGTTCTTTGGCTCTGCGGAAAATTTGCCGCAAAATGATTTCGGAACTGCGTGTGACCGGGTGGAAATATACCTGCCAGTACATTTGATAGCGCGACATTAAGTAATCCTCGATGGCGTGCATCCCTGACTCCTTAACCACTACCCTTCCATGGTATGGGCGCAGCATTCTTAGAATCCTGTCAATATCAATCGTCCCATAGTTTACTCCCGTGTAGTATGCATCGCGGAGCAGATAATCCATGCGATCAGCATCCAGAGGGCCGGAAACCAAGTTGACTACAATTTCATGCTCATAAGTTTTGGAGATTACCGATGCTACCTTGCCGGGAAAATCCTCTGCCACATCCCGCAGAATCGCGGTGATCTCCGTGTCCTCCAGAATGATCCGGCAGGTCCAGTCTTCATGGTTCATTTCAAAGGCTTCTTCTATAGAATGGGAGAACGGGCCATGCCCCAAATCATGCAGCAGCGCTGCACATAGAGTAAGCAGGCTCTCCTCCGGCATCCAATCCTTATACCCGCTTCGCTCGAACTGCGAAATGATACGGCGTGTAATTTCGTAGACACCCAGGGAGTGTGAAAATCGGCTATGCTCTGCACCGTGAAAGGTTAGATAGGAGGTGCCAAGCTGACGGATGCGCCGCAGACGCTGAAATTCCTTGGTATTGATCAATCGCCAGATAATTGTGTCCTGCACGTGAATATAGTTGTGAACCGGATCTTTGAAAACCTTCTCTTCTGTCAGCGGTTGCTTCATGTGTTCAACTCCTTCGAATAATATAATTAGAAATAAGAGGTAATAGGTAGTATAATAATGAATTATGTCGCACTTTGTCGAATTGTGTCATTTTATCGTTTTACAAATCGACAATTTAATTTTATCTGCATTTGTATGAATTTATGTGTAATGTAGGCGATATAAAAGTTTTATTAAAAAATTCCTTAAAATTAGCCTCAAAAAAGGTTGACTGTTTTGGGAATGGTTGGTATTATAAATATCATAAAACGGTGAACAATGTCGAATAATGACGCTTTTGAACATTGAGAGGAGCAACGATTGTAATGATGAAATCAACAGGAATTGTAAGAAAAGTAGATGAGCTTGGACGGGTTGTTATTCCGATCGAATTGCGCCGTACCCTGGGCATTGGAGAAAAAGATGCGCTCGAAATTTACGTGGACGGTGAGCGGATCATGCTTAAAAAATACGAGCCAGCTTGCATTTTCTGCGGCAATGCTGAGAATGTAACCTATTTCAAAGGAAAAATAGTTTGTCATGAATGCATTTCTGCTATCCCTACCCCTGTGACAAACTAGAACAAATAGGTTATAATAGGAACTAATCAAATTGTTAATTCTAACCTTTTTATATCTCCTTGGCCTCCCGTTGATGCGGGAGGTATTTTTTATGCTTTTTTACCCTCCCAAACCCTCCCTACAGGGAGGGCCCCAAGGGCCCCGGCCCTCTGGACACCCGGAAGCTTGTCTAATTTGTGGCCGCGCGTAAAGGAGTAACTGTGACGGTGGACCGGCCCTCTTTCGGGCACGCCCTCAGGGCCTTGCCATCCGAGGGATTTCGCCATAGGCCGTGCGCCTATGGCGGCTGCGCGAAGGCGCTGCCCTGCAACGGTTGGGCGATAAAGCCGCTCTCCCTGCGGGAATCGCTTTACGGTAGCACGGGCCAGTGACTTTAGCGGTTACTGGCTGCTGGCTGGTGAGCTGCTTTTTCTGCTTTTGCCCGCTCTCCCTACGGGAATCGCTTTACGGTGGCACGGGCCAGTGACTTTAGCGGTTACTGGCTGCTGGCTGGTGAGCTGCTTTTTCTGCTTTTGCCCGCTCTCCCTGCGGGAATCGCTTACGGAGGCAAACGCCCTTTACTCCCTGTCCAACAATGCATTGTAAATATCGCGTTTGGCCAAGCCACGGTCTGCGGCGGCTTTTTTCATAGCTTCCTTCCGTGCCATTCCTGCGTTTTCATAGTGAGCGACATGCAGCTCAATGCTGAGCTCACGCCACCAGGAGGATTCAGCAATCTCAGCCTCTTCTTTGCTTTCCCCTTCAACCACGATTACATATTCGCCAAGCGGCGGATGTTCGGCCAGCCAAGCAGAACATTCCTCAATCGTGCCGCGCAGAAACTCCTCATAACGCTTCGTCAGTTCACGGGCCAGCACCACCCGGCGGTTGCCGAATGCCTCCTGCAGATGAACCAAGGTTTTGGCTACCCGGTGCGGAGATTCATAAAACAGCAAAGTCCCCTGCACAGAACGAACAGCGGATAATACACTACGGATATCCTTACGCTCCCTGGGCAGGAACCCGACAAAGGTAAAGCTTGTAGTCGGCAAGCCGGAGGCAATCAAAGCTGACAAAGCCGCGTTAGCTCCGGGAATTGGAATGACCGGAATATGGTGGCTGACAGCCAATGCTACAAGATCTGCTCCAGGGTCGGAAATTGCCGGCAGACCGGCGTCGCTGACAAGCGCCAAATTTTTACCTTCTATTATATAGCGGATCAGTTCCGGTCCACTGGCAGCCTTATTATGCTCATGATAGCTGAACAGCATGGAAGGCGTAATTTCAAAATGGCTCAGTAACTTACGCGTCTGTCTTGTATCCTCGGCGGCAATAATATCACATTCTTTTAAAGTGCGGACTGCACGGTAAGTCATATCCTCCAGATTGCCGATTGGCGTAGCGACCAGATAAAGACAACCGCATCCTGGCGGTTTAATTCCATCATTGTTGTTTTGAAAGCTGCTTTGGCATGTTATAGTCATCATTTACCCTCTTTGTTTCCATAATAAATATCCATAATTTCTGGACAGTATTGATTGTCCTCATTATATACGATCAGCGGCGGTTGTAAACGCACCTCAGGCTTTCCATCGCGTGCAGCTTCAATCAATACCATATTGGCTTCCAAATGTGCTCTTGGATGCACGAAACGAATCAGCTTCGGCTCCAGTCTGTTTTGTCTCATCAGGCTGATAATATCTACCAGACGCTGTGGCTTGTGTACCATACTTACCTTGCCTCCGGTGCGAACCAGTCTTACACATGCCTGAATCACCTCTTCCAGCGTGCAGCCAAGCTCATGGCGGGCCATCGCCTGATGTGTATTCAACTTGAGATCGCTTCCGTTAAGCGGCATGTACGGCGGATTAACGGTAATCGCATCGTATACACCGTATCCAGCATCATTATGCAGTTCGCGTAAATCCCCTTCATGTATCTTAATCCGCTCCTGCAGTCCATTTAAGGCTACACTACGGCGTGCCATATCCGCCAGACGCGGCTGAATTTCAATACCTTCTATAGAAGCTTTGGTTCGTGTAGTGAGCAGTATCGGAATAACTCCATTGCCAGTACAAAGATCAAGTACTCTGCCGCGTGGCGGTATACCCGCAAACCGGGCCAGCAGTACGGCATCCATTGAGAAGCTGAACACTTCATCACTCTGAATAATCCGCAGATCATGAGTCAATAAATCATCCACCCGCTCCGTTGGCAGCAGTAGAGGAACAGGTATTTCGTTAGAAAAATTCGTCATTGTAATCTCCTAAAAGTTTTGTTGAGCCTATGCTTCAATGAAATTCTTCGAAACAAAATTCGCTTCGTAAGCATAGACTTAGTTTTGCCTGAGCATATACTTCAATGAAATCCTGCGAAACAAAACTCGCTTCGGAAGCATACGCTTAGTTTTGCCTGAGCCTGTGCCTTTCTTTCATCAGTCTACGCCCTTAAATTCAAAAAAAACCGTAGGCGTAAATCTCCTACGGCTGGATATCCTCATTTATTAAGAAAAGAAAGACAGAACAGACAATCACCTTCTGTGCGCAAATGGCCGAAATAGACATTGCAGATGTGAAAGCCTTCATGATACAGCCGGGCCAGATTGTCATAACCTTCCCCAACTACCTCTTCTGTTCCCTCTCTGGCGGCCAAAAGAGCTTCCGCCTCCGCAGTATCAACGGCAGGGTCCAAAGGTGCGTCCCTCTTCAATATTTTGCGGAGCTGTTCATTCTCCAGACTAAGCCTTTGATTGGCTTCCATCAGTTCCTTAACCGTCTGTTTCCAATCTCCGAGACTTGCGCGCATGCTTTCCATCTGCGCTTCCATCTCCTGCATGTGTGCAAATATATTTATCTTCTCCAAGTTTCCACCCCGAAAGTAACCTTATATGGTTTACTTGACGACAACATCATCCATTGGAAGTTCCTTAACTTTGCCCACTTCAAACAGCTGTACATGAACCGTGCGGGTTCCGGCATTAATTCCTACCACCTTGCCGTCACCGAGTGAGGTTACGACAATCTTGCCTACCGCCGGCATTTCTTCCTTCGTGCTTTCGTAATTATCATGCTCAAACTTCAGGCAACACATCAGCCGTCCGCACAAACCCGAGATCTTTGTCGGATTAAGCGAAAGGTTCTGATCCTTAGCCATCTTGATCGACACCGGCTCGAAATCTCCAAGCCAGGAGGAGCAGCACAATACTCGTCCGCAAGGCCCCAGACCACCCAGCATCTTAGCCTCATCACGCACACCAATCTGCCGCAGCTCGATCCGGGTACGGAAAATACTTGCCAGGTCCTTGACCAATTCGCGGAAATCGACGCGTCCCTCGGCAGTGAAATAAAAAATAATCTTATTGCGGTCAAACGTGAACTCCACATCCACTAGCTTCATTTTGAGCCCATGATCGCGAATTTTATTTAAACAGGTGGTAAAAGCTTCCTTGGCTGCACCTTTGTTCTCTTCAACCACACGTGCGTCGGTTTCTCCGGCAATACGCATGACCTTCTTGAGAGGCAATACAACATCCGCTTCCTGCACCTCTTTTTTGCCAACGACAACTCTACCGTATTCAACCCCTCTTGCCGTCTCAACAATAACGCATTGATCGCGTTCAATCGGGAAATCAAGCGGATCAAAATAATATATTTTACCCGCTTTTTTGAAGCGGACACCTACTACGCTGTACAAAAATTAACCCCCTTGTTTGCCGGTAAAGGAACCCTTAAGCAAGTCCGCTCTCTGATGATCCATGCTTGTCCTTCCTTATCCGTTAAACCCATACTTCCAGGCTGAAGCGACATATAGAGGATATATCATAACTAACCCTTTAACTTTCCAGTCGGATTAAGAACTGCTCCAGACACAGTTGGGCATTGGCATTGGACCGGAGCCTCCGCTTGCTCTCCGCCGCGAATTCCATATAAGCCACCCATTGTTCCGTACTCCGCTGACGGGCATGTCTGGAAATAAAGTCTAACTGATCTATGAAAACGATGCTTTCGTGTCTTCGGTACAGGAAGTAAAGCATATCTTTAAACCAAAGATGGAACATGCTGAAAAGAATATCCAAATGTTCACCGAGCCCGGCCTTGAACAGCTTCTGCCCTACGGTTGCTACCGCAGTGCTGCCTTTGCCCAAAGACTCCTTAGCTAATTGTAACACTAGATTTCTCATTTCTGCAAACCAATTCTGTGCCAAAAGTTCCCTGCAGCCATCAAGACCTGAAGTCAGCGATACTGCACACCGGGCTAGCGGCACAGGAACCCCCTCGCCGGATAACGCCTGGAGCATAATATCCGGATGCAGCGGGCTAAACGGAATACGCTGAGTCCTTGACTGAATCGTTGGTAGCAGGGAACTGCTATTATCGGAGATTAAAATGCCTACTGCCGGAGCAGGTGGCTCCTCCAAAAATTTGAGCAGACTGTTGGCGGCTTGCACCGTCATTTTATCCGCTCCTTCTATAATATAAACCTTCGGGTTAATTCCTTCCGATCGGTAAGAAAAAACACGCTGCAGCTCACGGATCTGATCGATCTTAAGACTTGCCCCTTCGGGCTTCAGCAGGGTTAAATCCGGATGGTTGCCATGCTCAACCTTGCGGCATTCCAGGCATTCACCACAGGCATCGTCCTGGAGTACGGTGCAAAATATGGCTTGCGCGAACATCAGTGCTGTCTTCATTTGTCCGCTCCCGGAAGGTCCGGTGAACAGATAGGCATGACTGACCGCTTCTTTGCGCAATGCATTTTGCAGCAGGCGTTTGGCATCCTCCTGGCCTAATATATCATGAAAAGGCATAAATTCCTCCAACTCTTTTAAAAAGCAAGATTAATCAGCATTCCGCGGATCTCTCCAACCCGTCCCAGCAGATCAATACGGCCATGCTCACTTTCCAGCAAGTCATCCGCCAAGTTCAGCAGCGCGGCATCGATCTCCTCCAGCAGTTTATACCTTTTACTCCTGCCGCGACGGTCCCAGCCCTTCGTATCCTTCAGAATGACTCCGCGGCGCGCAGTCTCCTCCAGAAACTTTTTGATCATATTGCGGTAAATCGCCAGCTCGCGGACCGTCATGGATTTGGATAGCCGATCGCCCTGCTGCTGGATATCTTTAATCTGGCGGTTAAGCTCATCTATCGTTTTCTGTTCACCCTGCTGATGGAATACATCAGTGAATGATTTTTGCTGAACGGGCCTTCTACCTTCTTCGTTAGTCGGCAGCTCGCTTTTTAGGGGCCTGTAGCCCGGATTGATTTTCAAAGGTATCTACCGTCCTTATCATGGGATTGCACCGGTATTATGCTCAATAATGCTCAAAACGATCAACAGGAAGCACGAATACTGTTGCTCCGCCTACCTGTACCTCTACAGGAAGTGGTAAATATGAATCCGTCGTACCGCTCATAGGAGTTACCGGAGTAACAAGCTGCTCACGCACCTTGCAGCTATTTCGGATAACACTAAGTACAGCATCTACCTGAGTATCGTCTACACCAATCATAAATGTGGTATTCCCTGCGCGTAGAAATCCGCCTGTACTGGCCAGCTTGGTTGCACGGAAGTTTGCCTTGACCAGCTCACTGGACAACCGGTTACTGTCTTTATCCTGGATAATTGCGATGATTAAGTTCATCTTCGTTCCCTCCTAAAAGTTTTGTAGGCGATACATTGGAGTGTTACCTCTCCAAAGGTGATGTGATAAGTTCACACCTAAGTAATATTAGACAAAGCGCGCTAAAAATCCTTTAAAATGCGCTCCTTCAGCGTACGAACGATATCCTGTTCAACCATATGAATCGGACGATTGGCATCAAGGACAACAATCCGCTGGGGATCTGATGCAATAACGAGCTGATACCCTTCACGAACCTTTTGGTGAAAAGCCATGTTTTCCAAATCAAGGCGGTTCACTTCCCGTTCCTGATTGGCAGCGATCCGTGACAGCCCCACCTGCGGGTCCACATCCAGATAAAAGGTTAGATCCGGCATCCGGTTCCCAATAGCAAAGCGGTTAATGCTCCGGACCTCTTCAATGCCAAGTCCTCTCGCATAACCCTGATACACGAGACTGCTGTCTACGAACCGGTCACAAAGCACGGTAATCCCGTCCTTGAGTGCAGGCTCAACTACTTCCGCCAGATGCTGGCTTCTTGCCGCTGCATACAGCAGCGCTTCCGTCCGGGCATCCATAGCAGTATGGGCGGGATCCAGAATGATGGATCGGATCTTCTCGGCGATTTCAATCCCCCCGGGTTCACGCGTAATCCGGTAGGGCATGGAGTGATTCTGCAAATATGCCGCCACCCGGCCCAGTACTGTTGTTTTTCCCGAGCCATCGCCTCCCTCCAAAGTAATGAAGAAACCTTCTCGTGCCACTTATACTTCTCCGCCCTTCTGAATGTTGTATACCTTGATATGCTGTAATACCGGATCAGCGCAGGCCTGAAATTTGGCTCCGCCTTTACTGAGACCACTCAGCCGGCTGCATATAGCTTCGGTTATTGCTTCGCCCGGATAGAGCAGTGGAATGCCCGGCGGATAAGGAATAACCATCTCTGCCGCCACTCTTCCTATACTATATTCTAAGCGGACGCTTTCTGTTTCACTTTCAAGCACCGGCTGCAATGAAAACGGAACCGGATCAGAAATCAGAGACGTGGGGAAATTGTTCCACGTGGAATTATTGTTGTGAGGAGTTATGCTTCCCTCTGCCTGACTGTCAGTGAAGGCTGCTGCAGGTGCTTGGTCCGCAGCAGCCTTAAAAACCGCAGATGCCGGACCAGCAGCAGCCCCAGATGCCTGCGGCACCGGGCATGGCATGTCCGCACCAATCTCCTGCAGCGCGCACAGCAGCGCTGCCGCATCTTCTGCCTTCGAGCCGAGGCTGAAGGCCAGCACTACGTGCCGGGCATCGCTCATCTCCGGCACGATGCCCTTCTCCTCGAGCCTGCGCTGCAGCTCGAAGCCCCCCAGGCCCCCGGCGGCGTCATAAATGACGGCCTTGAAGGGGTCCTGCATGCTGTACGCCGCCCCGCTATGCGGCGGCGTTCCCGTGCCGGCGGCTGCGCCTGCACCGCCGGAAGGCTGCAGCGGCACCGCTGGCTGCAGCAGCCCATAACGCGGCAGCTGCGCCAGGCCGTGCCGCAGGACGTCTACGGCGGCGAGCCCCGCCGTGAAGGCATTTGCGCGCTGGCTGTGCACCAGCCGCCGGGCCAGATCGAGCGAAGCCATCACGGGGTAGGATGGGCTGGAGCTCTGCACCATCGCGAGCCGCTGCCTAAGCAGGGTGCGGTCAAGCCGCGGGCCCTGCACATGCAGCATGGCACCCATGGTGAGCGCGGGCAGCATCTTGTGCGTGGACTGCACTACGCCGTCCGCGCCGCACATTAGCGCCCCGGCCGGCAGCTCGGGGTGCTGTCCGTAGTGCGCCCCATGCGCCTCGTCAACCAGCAGCGGAACACCGCTGTCGTGACAGATCTGAGCGAGGGGCGCCAGGTCGCTGCCCATGCCGTAGTAATTCGGCATGGTGACCAGCACAGCTGCGGCTTCCGGGTAGGCTGCCAAGGCAGCCTGCACCGTCTCAGCCGCAGGAGCGACCGCAAGGCCGCTGTCCGTATCCAGCAGCGGCTCCAGAAAAACTGCCTGGACACCTGCCAGCATTAGTCCATGAATGACCGATTTATGCACATTGCGCTGCAGAATCATGGTCATCCCCGGCTGGGGGCATACCGTCAGGATGAGGGCAAGATTACCGGCAGTGCTGCCGCCAACGAGAAAAAAACTCTCTTCCGCCCCAAAACAGTCCGCTGCCAGCTCCTGTGCTTCCTTAATCACCCCTTCAGGATGATGAAGGTCATCTGTTCCGGAAATCTCTGTGACATCGTATTTCATGATCTCATTTAGATATCCTGCGCCCCCGAATCCGCTATAGGCCTCACCATTCTTATGGCCCGGCACATGATAAGATATATTACCCTTTACTCTATATTGTTCCAACATTTCGTATACAGGTGCCCTGCCAGGCTGTAAATTGTTCATGATCTATTCCTTCCCTGGGGGTTACCTTCTATTTTAACGCAAATATGTGCAAACGCCTATTATTCTGGACAAAAGCCTCTTCACAACAACAAAACGGCTCCTCCCGCCCTTTAAGACGGGGAAGCCGTTATATTGAAGCCTTCTTATGCAGCCAACGCGACACATAACCACCGCCTGCTCTTTTTACCCCATCTTCATTCCATACCTGTGTTCTGCTCAAGCGTTCTTCTGCAATCCGATCTTCTTCATCCGTCCAATAAAAAAACGGTATTTGGCATCTTCCGCCTCTGTATGCACCATTTCACTCTCACAATCCTCACAAATGAAATGCGAGACAATCACAATACCTTCCTCTTTCACTTGTCCGCAAATGATGCAGGGCTGTCCGGGTTGCTGTTCCATTACCATCCCACCTTGACTCTTTTAAGAACAGTATGTTACACCTTCTATCATTTTAAACCCTTTCATAGTTTTTTCCTATCCTTCAAGGCTTATAATATATATATTCCGTCATTTGTCTAAAGGTGAACCTGATGCTGAAGTTTAATAAATTGCTGTCATTCGCCGATATTAGTAACATGAGAACTAAGTGAGGAGGTCAAACCTTTCTTTATGGAACCTAACACCAAAGGCGCAGCCACATTCTATCAATACAAGCTTATCAAAAAGATTAATCTCACGCCTGTTAAGCTGCGGATATATATTGCGCTCCCCCTCTTTTTCGTAGTGCTGGAAACAGTGTTCCTTTCCTGGTGGAGTATCCTGTTCATGATTATTGCCGCACCTGTTGTGATATGGATTCAATATGTAATCTCGCGGTCAGTTCTGGTCATTACCGGGCATCCCATCGCCAAGCGGTGGAGATTATCCTATCGCCTGCCATGGCTTGGTTATATGCCTGATCAATACATCAGCTATGGTATCTTCCGTAAAGTGCAGATGCATAACTTTTGGATCGGCCTGTGCATCGCCGCGCTGTTTATTGTATGGTCTCCGCCGGCATTTACAGTATCCTTGATCATCTGTCATCTATGGGTGCTCTTCCCCCGTCTTTATACGCTGCTGAGACTAAATCGTGAAGAGAAAAATGGTATGCTTAAGTTCACATCCACTGATGTTTCTTATTACTCTCAGTAATCAACAAGCCACATACATACAGCTATGAAATGCTCACACTACAATAAATAACCGCCGTCCTAATAGACGGCGGTTATTTATTTACTCTCCAGCTCTTTAACTATGTTTTCTTCTCCTTCGGAATCATCACAACGAAATAGTCATCATGGATCGTTAGGTGAACTGTGAGTCCATCCTTTTCAAAGACTCGCGAGCTTCCTGAGTCATCATCCTGTTGTTCTTCCCATCCCCAAGCCTTGATGGCTTCCAAATAAGGCTCTGCTACGCCATCCTTTTCTTTAAGTCCGGGCAATGAATAACGAACATAATCCATAGCGACATTGGTAGTGGTCCGATCAGGAGAGCTGGCGTCCTTAGGTACCGGAAAGCTTTTTTCGTTAAGCGCACCCTCAAAGGCATCCCAGGCAGGCTCTTTCGTACCGCAACCAACCAGCATTACACAAACTATAGAAACAATAAATAATATCCACATGGGCCGGGTTCGCTTCATACCTTAAATCCTCCTTACCTCTACCATGCATCTAAAGACGCAAGAAAATTCAAATTTAGAATTTATCAGTAGTTCATTCGTATTAAGGTTCTTCTTAATATTTGCACTTTTCTATTATACTTTGATCTGCTGTGGCTTCGGTAACAAAAATGTCACTCCATTGTAAGCGTTTTATATATATATGCTCCTCTATACCTATCTCTTACACTCTAAATAACAAAAAAGCCACTGTTGAGAAACTCAACAATGGCTTTGTGTGCTTGGCGGCGTCCTACTCTCCCAGGACCCTTCGGTCCAAGTACCATCGGCGCTGGAGGGCTTAACGGTCGTGTTCGGGATGGGTACGCGTGGAACCCCTCCGCTATCGCCACCAAACGGGCATTTACAGCGTAAATGCTTCAGGAACCTT